>CACXGN010000001.1 GCA_902767225.1 uncultured Eubacteriales bacterium
ATCGGCGAACATGCATTTATAGGCTGTGCGATTGAAACGGCTACCGTTCCCGCAGAACTTATCGGATACGTTAAAGGAACTTCGCTTGTAACTCTTACTATAAGCAGCGGAACGGAAATTCCCGCAAACGCCCTTAGCGGAGCAACCGCTTTAACGCAAGTCAATATCCCCGCTACCGTAACAACTATAGGGGCAAACGCGTTCAAGGGCTGCACGGCACTCACTACCGTTTTGTTACCTTCGGCAATAACGTCGATAGGCGAAAGTGCGTTTGAAAACACCGCGCTCACCCAAGTAACCATACCTGCGTCCGTTAAGACGATAGGAACTAATGCGTTCAAGGGCATTACCGCTCTTACCACCGTTACTTGGAACGCCACTAACTGCACCGCCGCAGGAACGTCAGACGCGCCTATATTTAACGGCAGCACAAACATAAATAAAGTCACGTTCGGCACGTCTATAACTAATATCCCCGCGTTTGCGTTCAAGGGACTTAGCAAATTAACTTCCGTAACGATACCTGCCACGATCACTACGATAGGCGAAAGCGCGTTCGCAAATACGGGACTTACCGCAATAACCGTTCCCGCTTCCGTAACGAGTATAGGAGAAAATGCGTTCGGAGCGATAACGGCGCTTACCACCATTAACTGGAACGCAACGAACATATCCACCGCAGGAACGTCGGCAGCGCCCATATTTAACGGCAGCACGAACGTAAACAAATTAAATATCGCAAGTGCGGTAACTAATATCCCCGCATATGCGTTTAAAGATCTTGGCAAAGTTACGGCGGTAACCTTACCGTCGGGCTTAAAGACGGTCGGAACATATGCGTTCGCAAATACCGGAATCACGAGCGTTACGATAACTTCTTCGATAACGGGCGTTGCGGCTTACGCGTTCGGAAATTGCTCTTCGCTTAAAACCGTAACGATCGAGTCAGGCGCTTCCGGAATCAATGCTAACGCGTTTGCGGGCAGTGCTATAGAAAATGCGGAAGTTCCCGCAGACTATATAAGTTATATCGCGAACTCTACGGTTAAAAACGTAACCGTAACAAGCGGAACGGCAATCCCCGCAAACGCATTCGATGGTTGCGCTTCGCTCTCTAGCGTTTCTATACCGGCAAGCGTAACGAGTATCGGAAATTATGCGTTCAAGGGTTGCACGTCGCTTACAAGTATCACTCTTGCAAACGGAATAACAAGTATCGGAACATATGCTTTCACGGGCTGCACCAAACTTACGAACGTTTCGCTGCCGTCCACTATAAAGACTATCAGCGCTAACATGTTTAACGGCTGCTCGGCTTTGGTTGAAATAAATATTCCGACAAGTGTAACAAGTATTGCTACCGGAGCGTTTACGGGCTGCACCAAACTTGCCCGCATCAAATACGCAGGCACGGCAAGTAAATGGGCAAGCATAAGCGGGCTTTCAAATATTATGGCAAGTGGTAGAATACTTTATTTAAGCGACGCTGCCGTAACGACGATAACCATAACCGGAATAACCGAGATAAAAGACTATGCGTTCGCATATCAGACCAAGCTTACTACCGTAAATATCGAAGATTCGATAACCACCATCGGTGAAAACGCCTTCTTAAACTGCTCGGCACTCACGGCGTTTAATTTAGACGGATTTGCCAAGAGCAAAACAACCGGAAAATCTTCCGGAACAACTAACTGGATGGCAATCAAAGGAGGCGCTCCGTCCGTTCCGACGATAACTTCCGCAAGCGAAGATTATACGAAGATTACCGGACTTACCGAGTGGAACGCTATGACGAACTACACGAATTCCGTTCTGACCGACGGATTGAGCGTATACTTCAAGGCAAACAGCTTATCTTCCGGTAGCCCGAGAATAGGTTTCAGCTTTGTTTCAAAAGCTGATGGCTACGGCCCGCAATCGGGACTGTTCAGCGCGATTATAATTCCGTATGGCAACGATTATTACGCATTGTTCTACGCCAACAGCCACGACAATAACGGCACTAACATAGGATATAGGAACTTTGACGGAACTAATTTCAGCGGCACGGATTACGGCACCGGCGGATTAAGATGCTATGGCTTTACAAGAGATTCAAGCATGGGCTTTAAGTTGACCTTCGAAAGAATCGGAAACAAAGCGTATAAAGTGACAATTGCAAACGTGATAGGACTTGTTGCTGCCAACAGTTACACCGTATACGTTCCGAGTGAATATGTTCCGGATAACGCAATGCTATCCGTTTGGGGTATGGGCAGCGGCAATCAGAACATGTTCGTCAAGGTGGAATATATCGCAAGCATGACCGGTAACGTAACATTTAAGGCAAATTCGCTTAAAAACACCAGCGCGCTTAAAGCGATAACCGTAAGCGGTTCGATAGAACACTGGCAAACGATGACCAAAACTTCGGGCTGGAACACTGGTTCCGGAATTACCAACGTTATTTGTGACGAAGGCACGCTCGACATTAACACCACCTATGCCGTAAAGAACGGAAAGATCTATATCAAGCCTTCCGATAAGACAATACAACTTATCCAAGATCCGGAGTTCAAAACCGGACTTTCGGTAGGATCGACGACTATGAACGACGCCTCAATCTACGGAAGACTTGACTACAACGGCAAGGATACCTATTCTAAGTATTACGACTACTGGAAACTTTCTCAATGGCACGCGGCACCGTCTATCGTAAATACGTCTACCGGTGCGGTAAACGGCACATATACCGTAAGTGGCAACACGCACACCTATTCTAACGACGCAAAGGTAATAAGGGTAAATCAGGATAAGAAAGAAATCTATCTTGAAATCGATACGAGGAAAGTTCAGGCGTCCGGCGGATCTACAACGTCCGATCACCCGCACCACCTTATCGAAAAAGAATTCAGTTATTCGCCCAAGTTCAGCGAACTTAGCGCGTTAAGGTTAAGCTTCAAGTTTAAGGTAGAAAGATTTGACAACGTGGGATATAACGGCGGTCAGGCGGCTCAATGCTCTTGGTATTTCTACCTTACTAACAGCGATCATTCTCAAACGATGTTCTTCGGGTTCAACTGTTACGACAACAGATGGGACTATTACGGAAAGAACCAAGCCGAAAAGCAAGACAGCGTAAGTTGGGAGCAGAACGTAGGTAACGCAGTCGTCAAGATGGGCAGAGACCGTTGGGCAAACTTCGGCAACAGCAACAGAGTTTCCGTCGGAACGGAATATACGGTAAGTATCGACGTATTTGCAATGCTCGACGCAGGCTTGAATTTGCTTAAAAACAAGTATTCGCAATACAACGTATCGAGAAACGACTTGCACATAGGCAGCTTTAACTGGGGCTGGGAAATGCCTAACATTAAAACTGCTGCGGGAATTGCCATTTCCGATATCAGCGTTCTTGCAACCTACAAATAAAAAACTAAAAGGAAAAGGCCCGAAAGGGTCTTTTCTTTTTGCAAACGGATAATATAGCCCCGTTGTTGACAGTAAACGTATTTTTTGATAAAATGTGTTTATAAAAATAAGAGTAATAAATATGAAAAAAAGTTTAATTAAAATTTTAGCGATAATATGTTTTTCGGTTTTACTATTGACGGGGCTTTTTGCCTGTGTCGATAAATCGAAAGCCGAACTTCTTTTGTCGGACGGAATAACGATCGACGGCACTACCGCGCGAATTTCCGTATCGAACGCCACGGAAGAATTTTTGTTTAACGAAAATATTAAAGTAAGCGAATATGCGGAGTTTACTCTTTCGTATGACGAAGAAGGGGAAGACAAAGTTGAAGGCGAAAAAGTTTTACTAAACGTCGGCGATAACGCCTTTTATTTGACCGTTAAATCGGGCGACGGAAAAAACGTCAACGTATATTCACTCAATATTCATAGAAGGCAGATATTTACGGTATCGTTTGAAACGGGTATAAATGAAGTTATAGAAAGCCAAACCGTTGAAGAAGATTCTTGTGCCGAAGAGCCTAAAACCTTAACCCGCGCGGGTTACGACTTTGCTTGGGATTACGATTTTTCAAAGGGGATAACGAGCGACATTACCGTGTCCGCAGTATGGACGGCGAGAACTGATACGCCATATAAGGCGGAATATTATTTCAAAGAAGACGAAAATACGCTAAGCCTTGAAAAAGAAGAAAACTTTGTCGGCACCACCGATACTCTCGCGGAGATAGAAATTTCCGATTACGACGGGTATACGTTTATGCCGTTAGAGAGCGAAAGAACGGGTAACATCGACGGAGACGGTGGCAGAGTTCTTAAAATGGTTTACTGGAAAGACGAGTTGACCAAATTCACCCACGAAGGCAAGATTTACGACGTTGTAGGCGAAAACAAGATAGAACTTATTTCCGACAAAGACTTTTCCACCGGCATAAACGTTTTAGGGCTTTATCCGAGTGAAACGGGCAGAACGGTTATGGGAAGGCTTGACTACGAAGGTACTGCGGAAGACAATTCGAATATCGATCCGTGGACATACGCGCAATGGTATGCAACTCCTTCCATAATAAACCTTGAAGACGGAAGCCTTAACGGAACGTATCGCGAAGACGGTGACTATATCTATTATGAAAACGATTGCAAAACGATAAGAATAAACAAGTCTGAAAATGAAGTTTATCTTGGGCTTGACGCGACAAAAATAGACAGTCAATACATCTTAAATATCGAGTGGCCGCACGCGCTTATGGAAAAAGAATTTTCCTATTCGCCGAGATTTTCCGAACTTGAATCTATGCAGGCAAGCATGAATTTCTGCGTGGAAAACTATCATAAAGATTACGGAACGGCAGTTCAGGTTACTTGGTGGTTCTTTGTTACGGATAGGGATTACGACGAAGACGACGGCACAAACGATTGCTGGCTTGGGTTTACTCTGTTCGATAGTCGTTGGGATAAAGAAAGGGTAACTAGGGAAGAGACCGAAATGAAACTTTCTTGGGAGCAAAACACCAAAGACGCAACCGTAAAGGTAGCGAGAAGTTATTATAGCGACGTGCTTGCATACCAGACCGAAGTCGGAAAAGAATATACCGTTTCTTTCGACATAAAAGAACTTTTCGGTGTTGCGATAAAAGCGCTACGCGGCAAGTATCCGAACTTTAACGTCGATCCCGAAAATTTCAGAATATTAAACTTTAATATCGGTTGGGAAATGCCTTTCTTTGAAGGGCAGGTAGGCGTAAGAGTTTCCGATATAAGCCTTGTTGCCGAAACAAAATAAACAGATAAAAATCGCCCCGCGCGGAGATCTCCGCGCGGGGCGAGTTTTATTTTAAATAGTTAAATATCTTTTTTAATGTATTCGTCCACGATTTTGCGAAGTCTAAACTTAAAACAAATCGGGATTGCGACTATTACGCCGACTGCCGCCTGCAACGCCTCTAACGGAAGTTTTGCGATAGACGCCTCTAACGTTTTATAAAAAACAGCGCCTAAAAACGTGTATCCTAATGCCATTATGATTATTCCTATCGCGCAACCGATAATAGAAGAGATCAGCGGCTTATTTTTCATTATATAATGTGAAAAGACGGAAATAATAATCACTTGCACCGTTCGGACGATAATAGTCGTGATCATTGCTGCTGGGTAGAAAAATAAATCTCCCAAAAATGCGCCGACTCCGCCCGCGACTACTGCTAAAACGGGGTTTAACAAAATTCCCGCAAGGCAAACCGCAATATCGGTAAGGTATAAAGTGGCAAACCCGACCGGCACGCCGAAAGAACTGAACAATATATTTATCGCCATTATTATTGCGGCAAAAGTTATTTGACGGACGGAAAAACTCAAAATTAAACTCCTTGACTAATTTACCGCTTTATAATATAATAATTTTTGATATTATTCAATATCCAAAAATGGAAAATTTTATATAACCAGATTTTATTATGAAAAACAAAAAAGATAAGCCGTTATACGAAAAATTATATGAGACGATCAAAGACGGAATAATCTCCGGAAAAATAAAAGAAGGGGATAAACTGCCGTCTAAAAGGGCGTTTGCGGACTTAAACGGGGTAAGCGTTATCACGGCAAGCGGCGCATACGGGCTTTTGATCGACGAAGGATACGTTTATGCAAAAGAGCGTAGCGGATATTTCGTGGGCTCGGGCTCGGATAAAAAGGCAAATTATAAATACGGCGACGGCGAAAAAATCGAAGATTTTGCCGAAAGCGTCGATTTTAAATTTTCGGCGTTTTCAAAAATAATGAGAAAGGTCATAACCGAATATGACAGAGCGCTTTTAGTAAAGCCCCCCGCCTTCGGAGTGACGAGGCTTAGAAAGGCGATAGCCGGCTATTTATACAGATACCGAAAAATGGACGTAAACTTTGAAAATATCATAATCGGTTCTGGTTCAGAGTATTTTTACGGCATGATAGTGGCGCTTTTAGGCAGAGAAAGAACTTACGGAATAGAAAGCCCGTCTTACGAAAAAATTAAACTTGCGATAAACGCAAGCGGCGGAAAGACAGAAGGCCTTAAAATGGGTGAAAACGGGATACTGACAGAAGAACTTGAAAAAACTTCGGCAACCGTTCTGCACGTTACGCCCTTTAACAGTTACCCTACGGGCGTTACCGCGAACCACACTAAAAGGAAGGAATACGTAACTTGGGCAAAAAAGAAAAACGGATTTATCGTTGAAGACGATATAGACTCCGAATTTGCCGTCGGCACAAAGCCCGTAGACACGGTTTTTTTCTTAGCGAACGGCGAAAACGTGATTTACCTTAACACTTTTTCTAAAAGTCTTGCGCCGTCAATGAGAATGGGATATATGATACTTCCCGATTCTCTCGTTAAAGAATATAAAGAAAAACTCGGCTTTTACTCGTGCACCGTTCCCGCGTTCGATCAATACGTTTTGGCGGAATATATCGACGGCGGATATTTTGAAAGGCACTTAAATAGAATAAGAAGAAAAATCAAAGAAAAAAAGGATTAAAAAAAGGCGTTACTTTCGTAACGCCTTTTCAGTTTAATTATTAAACGTTTTGCATTGCGGTTGCGATGGCTTGTCTTAAATTGTTCTTTTCCATTTTGTAAGCTTGCAAAACGCAGTTTTTAACGGCGGTTTCGTTGCTGCTGCCGTGCCCTTTAACGACGGTTTTTGCCGTGCCGAGCAATACCGCGCCGCCGTAGTTATTATAATCCATCAGGTCTTTGACCTTATACAGGTCTTTTTTGATAAACAACGCACCTATCTTGGTTTTAAGGTTTTTAACTAGCGCCTTTTTTACGAGTTTCATCGTTTCGAGTGCCGCCCCTTCGGTCGCTTTTATCAATATGTTGCCCGAAAATCCGTCCGTAACGACTAGATCGGCATTGCCCTTTAATAGTTCCCTTGCTTCGATATTTCCGGTAAAGTTAATATTTTTCATTTCCTTTAAGATAGCGTATGTCTCTTTTCTTAAAGCGTCGCCTTTCTCTTCTTCCGTTCCTATGTTGGAAAGAGCGACTCTCGGATTTTCTATCCCGAAAGCGGCGTGAAGATAAAGGCTGCCCATAACCGCAAATTGTGAAAGTTGCAAAGCGTCGCAATCGGTGTTAGCCCCGCAGTCGCAAACACCTATGATTCCGCCGCTTGTCGTCGGAAGTATGGGGCAAAGTCCGGGGCGTTTAACCCCCTTTATTCTGCCTATTTTCAAAACGGCTGCGGCAAGGATAGCGCCGGTAGAGCCCGTGCTTACCATTGCGTTGATATCGTCCGAAGATTTTAGCAGTTCGACCGCCTTCATCAAAGAACTGTCTTTTTTGGTTCTTATGGCGTCAGTCGGCTTTTCGTTGCAATCGATAACTTCCGAAGCGTGCAATATAGAAAGCCTTGATTTATCGAAAGAAAGGTTTTCAAGTTCTTTATTTATCGTCTTTTCGTCACCGACCAAAATTACTTCCAGATCCGAAAGTTCTTTAAGCGCTTCCACCGCGCCTTTTACGGTTGCATAAGGGCTGTTGTCTCCGCCGAATGCGTCGACTGCTACTTTGATCATATATGTTCTCCTTTTGTTTCCCTTATAGTTTAACATCATATGAAAAAGTAGTCAATTATCGAGTAGAAATTTTTAAAAATAGTATAGTTTACTTCAAATTGTATATTTTACTTTAATTTTGCATTGTCTTTTAATACGGATTTTAAAATTCTGTCGTGATTTTCCATAGTGCCGAGCATTTTGCTCTGCAAGGGCGGCTGTTTTTGTGGGGCGGGGCTTTCGATTTTTTCTTTTTCGGGCTGACCGCCTTTCGGCAAAAGGTTTTGCAAAAAAGAAAGCCCGCCGAATCCGCCCTTTCCGCCTTCCGAATTTTGCCCGTTTAATGGCTTTTCGTCGTCTTTATTTGCGGCATTTTTTTTATAATAATCGTAAAACGAGTTTAAAAGTTTAAAAATTCCCGATTTATCCATAATTTGTCAATCCTCCTACCTAAAAAAAGACGGAAAAATTTAAAAAATAATTGCCAAAGAAATCAATATAGTATATAATATATGATACTTATAACTATAAATATGCATTGGGGAAGGAAAGGGTTTTAAGCCTTTCCCAAGCGGGGTAAACATGAAAAAAATTACGACCATACTTATCGCTCTTATATTAAGCGTTGTTTGTGCGCTTGGACTTGTCGCTTGTAGCGAAGGCGGCTGGGACGGAAAATCCGTTTTCAAAGACTGGGGCGCGGTAGTCAAAGCGTCTAACGGCGGTTTTGTTGCCGAAACCGAAAATTATTACTATCTTATCAACGGCGTTGGGGATAGTGCGGAAGACAATGCGTTCGGCACTCCGGTAAAGGGTGCGCTTATCGCAATTAAAAAGACTGATGTTTCTAAAACTTGCGTCGTCGTTCCCAAACTTTTCGTCGCGAAAGATTATAATTCGGGATTATTCTTAAAAGGCGATTTCGTTTACTATGCAACGCCTTCTACCGATAAGGCGGCGTCAGGCTCTATCGCAAACACCGAACTTAAATTCTGCAAAACCAAACTTGACGGATCTTCCACCGAAGAACTGTTCATGGTAAGCGGGCTTGACACTCAGTATAGAATAGTCGACGTTAACGGCGTTGTCCACGTCGTTTATTACGATTCGCAAAAGACTTCGCTTATAGATTTCAATGCGTCTACGAAAGATAAAACGACTATTGCCGTAACCGACGTTAAAGCAGAAAGTGAGTCGCTTGATAAATATACTTTCACTGAAAACAAAAATTCGGGTGAACTCACCGTTTTGTATTCGGTAACCGTTTACAGTCAACCGTATGACGAAGAAGACGCAAAGTCTTCCTCTTATAGCAGAAGTTCGCATAAATACAATAAAGTATATGCGTATAAAGCGGGCGAAGGAACTTCGGTTTTGGTTCTTGACGGCAGCACCGATAATCTTAACTACGAAGTAAGTTTTGTTAAAAGCGGTTACGTATTCTATACCGAAAAATCCGCGTTAAGCGATTCCGTTATAAGTTCCAAAACTTATGCGGCAACCGTTTCGGAAATCTATGCGAAAAGTCCCGCAACCGAACTTAAAAACACTTCATACGTAAGCGACAGCGCGATAATCGAAGATCTTGGAACGGCGTATATCGCAGATTCTTCAAACGCTACGAAGATCCGTCAGGTCAACCTTATTGCGGGTAAAGAAAACGAAGAAACAGTCGCTGTTTTATCGGGCGCGGCAAACAAACTTCTTTGCGTTATAGACAACGACGCGGGAAATTATATTTACTATATCAGCGAAGCGGGCGCGCTTTGCAGAAAAGAACTCGGAATAGACGAGCTCGAAGAAAGAATTTCCGAAAGTTCCGTTTCTTCGGACTGGTATAATCCCGAATTTGTCGGAGACTTCGTCTACTATGCGGATAGTTCAGTTTACGGCGCGTCTTACGTAAAGAGAGTTAACATAAACTCGATAGAAAATATCAAAACAGATTATAACGAAAACGAAGAGCCTACATTAACCTATCTTACCGGAAACGAATTCACCGCGGTTAAAACTGCGGCGGACGAGGCTGCGATATTCGAACAACTATTCTCCGACGTTACTTCGAGCGGAAAGATAGTTTTCGAAACCAGAGAGCAGGCGGACGAAGAAGGTGAAAAGGGCAGTTATATTTTGGTAGACGGGCTTCCTTATTCGGAAGAAATGGACAAAGCAATTTCCGCTTATTCTAATCTTGCCGAAAAAGAATTGAAACTCGTTAACGAGCAAACAAAGACCGATTATAAAAACTATCTTACCGCATACGATCTTTCCAAAAAATATTTTGCACTTTTGGGATTTGACAGTTCGTTAAATGTCGCGCAGAAAGACACTTACAAAACGGCTTTTGAAACCGCAGACGCCGCATTTACTAAAATCGCGATAGCGGAAAGAGCGACCATAAGAAATATTCTTGCCGACAACATGGCGTATTATTACCAAGAAGCGGCGGAATACTTTGCCGATTAATTAAAAACAAATAACGCACGCCCCGTTGGAAAACCCAACGGGGCGCGTTTATTTTAAAACCCGTTTCAAAACTAAAAACGCAAAAACTTCTTAAAAACAATGTATTTTCGACAAATATATTCAATATTTTACAAAAATAGATAAATTGTTCAAAAATATTTTTTATTAATGAACAAAAATACTTTGCGAATTATGAAATTTGTTGTAATATATAAGTAGAAAAGCAAGGAGAAAGGAATATGCAGAAAAAGACTGTTGTTTTATTGCAGGATACGAAAGAAACGAACGACGAACTAATAAAGCGTTTTTCGGGCGATGAACTTTTTGAAGTTATCGGTTCGGCACAAGACGGTATATCCGGACTTGCTCTTATCTCCGAAAAAAAGCCGGACTTCGTTATTTTGGAAATCGTTCTTTCGGGGTATGACGGAATTTGCGTAATGCAAAAAATAAAGGAAATGAATCTTCCGGTCAAAGCGATAGTTCTTTCGGCGCTTTGCAGGGAAGAGATAATAAGTAAAGCGATAGACGCGGGTGCAAAGTATTTTATGGCGAAGCCGTTTGACTTTTCGGTTTTGCGGTCAAGGATGGCAGACGTGGATTCGGAAAGGACTGAAAACAGAAAAGAAGAGTTTCGTTTTGGGCAAAAGCGCGATTCTTCGCTTGATGAAAAGATAAGCAGAATATTTATAAACGTAGGGATACCGCCGCATATAAAAGGGTATTCGTTCTTGCGTGAAGGGGTTAAAATGGCGGTGGCAAACCCGGGGATAATAAACAATATAACCAAAGAACTTTATCCTATGATAGGTCAAAAATACAATACCACGGCAAGCAAGGTAGAGCGGGCTATTCGCCACGCGATCGAAGTCGCTTGGAACAGGGGCAGGATAGAAAGTATAAACGGAATTTTGGGCGTTCGGGCATACGTCGGTGCGGAAAAGCCCACAAACGGCGAGTTTATCGCCCTTGTTGCCGACAAAATGCTTTTGGAAATGGCGTAAAAATTAAATACGAAAGCCGCTTTCGGGGAAATCCGAAAACGGCTTTATTTTATTATCGAAAACCTATCTGAGTTTAATAAGATAAAACCGAATAAAATAATTCGGAATTAAAAAAAATCTTAAAATTTTAAAAAAATATAAAAAAACAGTTTACAAAGCCATAAGTTGCGGATATAATATAGCAAAGTCAAAAGGTATTAACTTTCGGCTTAAAACAATAATATATATGAATAAAAAGATAGCGGAGAAAATTTATGGCGGCAAAATACGTTAAATGCCCGAGATGCGATCTAAACTATATGTTAGAGGGCGAAGAATATTGCGACGTTTGCAAGGCAGAGCTAAACAAAGGGCCCAAACTTATTTTCGCGGTTGACGAGGACGAAGAACCCGAAACCCAGATTCTTTGCCCGATATGTCACCACAATTATATAAAACCCGAAGAGCAGATGTGCGATAAGTGCGCTGCCGAAATAGACTTTAAGAACGGGCAGGTCGATCCGGATAAAGACGAAGAGTGGAAAAACTATCTTGACGACAATTCGGACGAAGAAGAGGAAGAAGAGTCCGAAGAAATGATCTCACTCAACAAACTTGCGGAAGAAGAAGGCTCAAATATTTTTGAAGACGAAGACGAAGAGGAAGAAGAAGAGATCGAAGAAGCAGACCCCGAGCCGGACGATTTTGAAATCCCCGAAGTCGACGAATCCGACTTTGCCGAAGACGACGAAGACGAAGAGGAAGAAGAGGAAGACGACGACGAAGATTTTTAATTCAGGGTATATTTTTCTTTAATTCGGCAATAATCCCCGTATGATAAAGAGTTCGGGATCGATTGAAGAAGTAAAACAGAATATCGAAAGTTTAAAAGAAAAGCAGATAGAAGTAACCTTAAACTTGGGGCGAAACAAGTTCAAAAAGTTTATGGCAAAACTCTCGGGGGTATATCCCGCACTTTTTACCGTTAAACCGTTAGAAGATGGGTTTATCGGAAAAACTTCGTATTCCTATTCGGAATATATGTGCGGCAAAGTCCGCCTAAACGAAAGTAAAGAAAAAGCAAATTAAAAAGGTAAAAGCGGCGAACCCGCTTTTATTTTTTTGTCATAAAACGGTTTTTCGCACGATATAATATATCGATAAATTATTTAGGAGAGCGGAAAACTATGGCAACTCAACCTATCTTTGAAAGTTTGAATATTTTAAAAAGCGTCGGAAAAGTAAAAACCACCGTTAAGGCGGAGTGCAAAACCGAAACGGCGACCGAAGGCATAAAAAGAGTAATAGGAATAAGCGCCGCCGCAAACATTACCGATAAAGAAACGGAAGTCGGAAAAATCAAGTGCGGCGGAAAGATCGTGTATCAAGTATTTTACGAAACCGAGGACGGTGAAATAAAAAAGTGCGAGGCGTCTTGCGAATACGCGGGCGTAATCACGGACGATAAAATCACCGAAAGAACCATTTCAAAACTTGAAGTTAAGGTTGAAAAAACCGAAGCGGATATTACGGGCACTAAACTAACGCTTTCCGCCATTTTAATGGTTACGGGCGAACTGTTTATAAACGAAACGGTCTCTGCGCTGACGGGCGGCGAAAACCTTATAACATTAAATAAAGAGACGGAAATCATAAAAAGTTACGGGGTCAAAACCGGCACGTATTCTATAGAAGAAGAATTCGAGATCCCGTTCGAGATAAAAGAAGTTTTATCGCATAAAGCAGAGCCGAGAATAACCGCCGCTCAATGCGGGGTAGGGACAATAATCGTAGACGGCGAAGTCGTATTGTCGGCACTTCTGTTGCAAAATTCCGAAAACAGCGATATAATAAGGGAAACAAAAACTTTGCCGTTTAGGATGGAACTCGATTATGAAGAAGCAATGCCGTCTATGCAATGCTCGGCAACCGTTTTTGAAAAGTCTTTTAAATCGGACGTAACGGTAGAAGAGGGCGGCGGCAAAAGTATAGTTACCGCGTCCGTATTTATGCAGTTTGAAAGCGAAGCGACGGCAATAGAAGAAGTTACCTTGGCGGAAGACGTATTTTCAACGGCGGAAGAACTTGAAGTTACCGCCGAAACGGTATTATACGACGCGCCTTGCGCGGTTATAGGTTGCTCTGCGGAAGTTTTGGAAAAAGTGCCGCTAACCGATATAGCGGAAGGCACGATACTTACCGCGGTAGGCGGCGAAAGAGCGGAACTTCTCGAAGTGAAACCGACGGACGGCGGACTTAAAATTGAAGGAACTTTAAGGCTGGATCTATACCTAAAAGACGCCGAAGGCAAAAACACGGTAAAGAGAATCGAAACGCCTTTTACCACCGAAGCGGCTTGCGTTATTCCCGAAGATTGCGGATTTACCGTTAGGTTCGTCGTGGCAAACCCTAACGCAAAACTTCTCTCTTTAGAAGAAGCGGAAGTCGGCGCCGAAATTCTTCTTTCGGTTTACACAAATAAAAGTAAAAAATTAAAATACATAAAAGAAGTTTCCGTAAGCGGCGAAAAAACGCCAGAAACTTCGGCTGTAAGCGTTTATATTCCGACCGAAGGCGAAGAGATGTGGTCGCTTGCAAAACGGCTTAACGTTTCTCCCGAAGAACTTTTAAGGGCGAATAAAGACTTGCAATTCCCCCTTTCGGGCGAAGAAAGAATAGTCGTTTACCGTCAACGTCAAAATTAAAGGATAGTATGAAAAAAACAAAAGTTAAAATTCCCGCTAAAATAAATCTTGCGCTCGACGTGGTCGGGGTAAAAGACGGATTTCATATGCTTGAAACGTTGGTTGCAAGCGTGAATATCTTTGACGAAATAGTGGTTAAAAAAAGAACAGACGGTAAAATAACCCTTACCGAGCGCGGGATAAAAAGCGGCTGTCCGTTAGAAAAAAACAACGCCTATAAAGCGGCGAAAAGGTATATTGAAACTTTCGGCGAAACGGGCGCGGATATAATCCTTGAAAAGAATATCCCCGTCGGCGGTGGGCTGGGCGGTTCTTCTGCGGATATCGCAGGCGTACTTAAAGGGCTTAATATTCTTTTCGGGGGAAATAGGGATATTAAACCGCTTGCAGACGAACTCGGCAGCGATTCGGGATATATGCTAAACGGCGGCTACGCAATACTTCGCGGCAAAGGCGATATTGAAGAAAAAGTCAACTTTTCCGATAAATTCTATCTTCTTATAATCAAAGAAGAAGGGCAGGTCAATTCGGGCGCTTGCTATAAAACGTTTGACGAACTCGGAAAAACTTTCCCGCCGTCATCAACACTTGCCGCCAAAAAGTTAGAACAGGGCGACTTTGAAGAATTTTGCTCGCTTATAAAAAACGACTTAACTTCTCCCGCCGTAAAAATTTTGCCGAATATCGGCAAAAACATAGATAGGCTAAAATCAACTTTTGCAAAAGCGGCGCTGATGACGGGTAGCGGGTCTTGCTCTTTTGCGGTATTCGAAAATAAAAATAAGCGCGATAAGGCTTATAAAAAACTGAAAAAAGAATACGGCAAAAAACTTATCAAAGCCAACACGATAGTGTAAAAAGAAAAAGCGTGTTTTCACGCTTTTTTAATTTTAAATATCAAATAGATTTAAAATAGTTAGTCCTTTTTGTTTGGCGTATTTTACGGTATATGCCGTTCCGCCGAAAGACTTTTTAAGATAGCAAATACAATAACCGCTGTTATCAACCAAATGCCGATTGCGAATATGCATGCAACCTTGATAGTAGTTATTCGACGTATAAACGATTTTATCGGATTGCTCTTTTATATTATTATATTTTTCAACGTCCGCCGTTTTCCAACCGCGCGCTTGTTCGTAGCAGGGTAAAACTAATATCAACTTAATTTGCGGATAAATTTTTTTAAGTTCCAAAACCGTTTCTGCGGCAAGGGTATCGAAACCTATCGCCCCGCCCGCGCCGAAATATACAACCCCTTTATTTATCAAAGAAACGATTGCGTCTTTCGTTCTTTTTTTAAGAACGGTATAATCTTGTTTTTGTATATCCCTATGTCCTGTAAAACAACAAGTTTTCTCTTTCATTATTTTAACTACGGAAAAGCCGCTAAAATCAAACTTGATTTTAGCGGCTTTTAATTATATCGGTTCAAATAAAATAAGATGCCGCCTTCATACGAAGACGGCAAATATAGAACGTACCTTCATCGTAAAAGTCGGCAAACTCGTTCACAACAGCTCAAAGTATCATACGATACCTATTTTTTGCACATTTGTAAACACGATAGAAAATACAATCCTACCTATGTTTTGTGCAAAAAATTAAAACAAATGATAAGTTTTTAAAAAGAGTATGTTGTGAACAACTAAGTTTATTAAGTTGTTTGAGTTTGCCATTTACATTCTACTATTATTTGAAACAAATGTCAAATTCATTTTACAGGGGCTATTTAACTTTGTATTTTTAAATTCTTCGGTATAAAAAGAAAAAAATCCGTCAATAAAAAAGGCAAAAGAAATCAAGGAATTAAAAATATGAAAAAGACAGCGATTTGCATTTTATCCGTTATAATTATAGGACTGACGGCTTTCTGCCTATTAAACGGCGGCGGAGAGCATCAAGAATATTTACGTATACATATCCGCGCGAACTCTAATTCGGAATACGACCAAAGCGTTAAACTTAAAGTAAGAGATAAAATCGTGGACTATTTAACGCCCGCGCTTTCGGAGTGCAAAACCAAAAGCGCCGCAGAAACTTTTATCAAGCAAAATCTTGAAAGTATCGAGGGTGTTGCCGATAAAGTTTTGAAAAACAACGGATATAAATATACTTCGACAGCGCGCCTTCTTAACGAGAAGTTCCCGACAAGGGTATATAAAGAACTTACCCTTTCAGAAGGGTATTACGACGCGCTTATCGTCTATCTTGGCGACGGCGAAGGGGATAACTGGTGGTGCGTGGTATATCCGCCATTATGCTTTACCGAAGGTGCAAATTACATATACCGTAGTAAAATCTTAGATATTATCGACGAATTTACTAAAAAATCGGTAAAGGAGAGAACATGAAAAAAATTTGGCTGATTATGGCGTTGCTATTTTGCGTATGCGGAGCGGGCGCGGGATTTTCAGGCGCTATCGCTACAACTAATATAGAAGTGGCATACGCCGCCGTTTTGCAACAGGGCAGCAAAGGCGCAGACGTTAAAACTTTGCAACAGAAACTTAAAAACTGGGGATATTACACGGGCGCGGTAGACGGCGTTTTCGGAGCGAAGACCAAGCAAGCGGTAATCTCTTTTCAGAAAAAGAACAATCTTAAAGCCGACGGAATAGTGGGCGCGAAAACGCTTGCGGCGCTCGGTATGAAACTTTCTTCCGTGGGCTCGTCTTCCGGATCTTCGAGTTCGGACGAGTATCTTTTAGCAAAACTTATCTACGGCGAGGCAAGGGGCGAAAGTTACGTTGGGCAAGTAGCGGTCGGGGCGGTCGTTATGAACAGAATAAAAAGTTCGTCTTTCCCGAACACGATGTCCGGCGTGATATATCAAAGTTACGCGTTCACGGCGGTTGCCGACGGGCAGATAAATTTAACCCCGAACGAAACGGCTAAAAAAGCCGCAAAAGACGCAATGAACGGTTGGGATCCGACTTACGGCGCGATTTACTATTATAATCCCAAAACCGCAACTAGTTCGTGGATATTTTCACGCCAAACTACCATCACGATAGGCAATCACGTTTTTGCTAAATAGGAGAGAATATGGAAAAGAATAAAAACAACGCCGTCGAAAAGGTGGAAAACATTATAAGAAAAAAGCACGGAGAAGACTTTTTGACGGACGAAAATAAAAAAGCCTTCCGTGAAGACCAAGCGATAAAGGCGGCGGAAGAAAATAGCCGCAAGGAAAAAGAGAAAGCAGAACAACAAAAAGAAAAAGAAAGAATAAAAGAAGAAAAGGAAGAAGAAAAAATTAAAAAGAAAAAAAATTCAAAAGGCAAAAATAAAGGGCTTATCGCGGCGATAGTGGGGCTATCGGTTATAGCGGTCGCGCTTGCGGTATCGCTCACGTGCGTTCATTTATTGCCGAACGAAAACGAAAAGACGTTAGAAGCGGGCTATCAAAAGTCTTTTAGGGAAACGGTAGATCAAGTAAAAAATATCGACTTAAACCTATCTAAAATTTTAGCCACCGAAGATTCGGGAAGCAGGCAATATTATCTTGTCAACACGGCAATAAACAGCGAGCTTGCCGAAAACGACTTGCAACAACTTCCCCTATCCGACGAAAGCAAATTTTATACGACAAAACTTATTAACCAAATAGGCGACTTTTCAAAATATCTAAATAAAAAGCTGATAGACGGAAAGAACTTTTCTGCAGAAGACATAAATGGGCTTAAACAGTTATATTCCGCAAATCTTTCGCTAAAAAATTCGTTTGAAAAAATGCTTTCCGATATGCCGGAAGACTTTAACTTTTTATCGCTATCAAATGCACAAACGGGGAATATTGTTATAGATAACTTTAACGAACTTCAAAATCTTTCGGTCGAATACCCCGAACTTATCTACGACGGACCGTTCTCTGACGGATTAGACAACAAGGTTATAAAGGGGTTAACTGACAGCAAAGTTGACGAAGAAACGGCAAAAAAATCGTTTACGGACGCTTTCTCGGATATGGGGATAAAGAGCATTAAATACGTCGGCAAAACCAACGCGATTATAACCTGTTTTAATTTTACGGCAAAGGTTAAGGGAAAAGAACTTTACGCGCAGATTTCAGAAAGAGACGGAAAACTTATTATGTTCGATTACAGCGGAAGTTGCAGAAACGATAGTTTAGATTCCGCAGAAGCAATCGATAACGCTGATAAGTTTTTAACTAAGTTAGGTCTAAATAATATGCAAGCCGTGTGGATAAACCTTTCCGGAAACGTTTATACTATAAACTACGCGTATACTATAAACGATATAGTAATTTATCCGGATATGATAAAGATAAGAGTGTGCGCCGAAACGGGTATGGTGATAGGCTTCGAAGCGTCCGCATACTATATCAATCATACCGAAAGAAATATAGGCTCGCCGGCAATATCTACGGAGAGTGCCGAAAGTTACGTTTCAAAGAGTATTGAATTAGAAACGGCAAGGTTATCGCTCGTTCCCGTGGGTAACGAAAGCGAAATACTCTGTTACGAGTTTTCGGGTATAATGGACGGCAACACCTATTATATCTATATAGACGCCGCAAACGGAAAACAGGTTCAAATGTTTAAGGTGATAGAATCAACCGAAGGATTGCTTTTAATGTAACAAAAAAAGACTGCCGCGAGCAGTCTTTTAAGTTATAAATTCAGGTTTTATTTATTCAAAAGATTTAGCGAAAAGGCAATTCTTTCAAGCGTTTCTTCTTTGCCTAAAATTTCGGCGATCTCCGTCGCGCCGCCGGCTGTGGATTCTTTGCCGGTTATGGCAATTCTGGTTATCCATAAAAGCGCTTGCTTTTTGATCCCGAGATCTGCCGATAGACTTACCAAACTTTCAAAAAGAGCGGAGTTGGTAAAGTCCGAAAGAGCAGAAAGTTTTTCGGAAATTTTGGGCAATATCTCTTTCGCAAGCGAAACGGACGCTTTTTGTTTTTCGTTTACAAAAAGGTTAACGTCGTATTCCGAAAGGGATTTAAGATAGTCTAACTTCTCGGGGATCTCGCTGAAAATCTGAACGCGGGTTTTAACGAGATTTAAAAGTTTATCCGTATCGAACTTGCCGAAAACTTCGCTTTGCTTCAAAAACGGAAGTGCGTGCGACTTAAAGGTATCGTAATCCATTTCCTTTATGTATTCGCCTGAAAGCCATTTCATTTTGGTTTCGTCGAAGATAGACGGAGACTTGCTAATGCCTTCTAGCGAAAAGTTTTCGATAAGGTCAGATAAACTCATCTTTTCAACGTTGGATTTTGGACTCCACCCTAAAAGCGCGATATAGTTTATTATCGCCTCTTTAACGTAGCCCTTTTTAACAAAGTCTTCATAACTTGCGTCGCCGTTTCTTTTGGAAAGTTTATGCTGCGCGTCTTTCATAATGGGGGGAAGGTGGATATAAACGGGTCTTTCCCAACCGAAAGCGTCATACATTAAGTTATACTTCGGGGTAGAAGAAAGGTATTCCGTGCCCCTTATAACGTGGGTTATGCCCATAAGGTGATCGTCAATTACGTTTGCGAAGTTATAGGTCGGCATACCGTCGCTTTTGATTAAAATTCCGTCTTCTATATCCTTATAGTCTACGCTGATGTCCCCGTAAACCAAGTCGTGATAACTCCCTACGCCCTTTTCGGGGATATTCTGACGGATAACGTAAGGCACGCCGCTTTTGATCTTTTCTTCGATCTCTTCTTTGCTTAAATGAAGACAATGCTTGTCGTAACGGACGTTTCCTTCTTCGTCTTTAAGGGTGGCAATCCTTTCAGGCGTGCAGAAGCAGTAATACGCCCCGCCTTTTTCAACGAGTTTTTTTGCGTATTCGGTGTAAATATCTTTGCGTTCGCTTTGAATATAAGGGCCGTAATTTCCGCCGACGTCCGGACCTTCGTCATACATAACGCCCGAATCGCGCATTGTGTCGTAAATGATCTGAACTGAACCTTCAACGTATCTTGCGGTATCCGTATCTTCTATTCTTAAAACGAATTTGCCGCCGTTCTTTTTGGCGAAAAGGTATCCGTAAAGTGCGGTTCTGAGTCCGCCGATATGTAAATATCCCGTGGGACTTGGGGCAAAACGTGTTCTGACTGTTCCCATTTTCTACTCCTTTATGGTTCTAAGTAAATTTTCTATCGAGTAACTGTTTTTAATCTCGTCCAGCTTGTTTTTGTGGTAATAACTGTAAACGTCCTCTCCGGCAACGATAATGTGATCGACGAGAGCAACGCCGTGCATAGAGCATAGCATATTTATTTTCGCCGTAGTAAAATCGTCGTCCGCACTCGGCGAAGAAATCCCGCTCGGGTGGTTGTGCGCAAGTATCATGCCGGCAGGCTTATTTATGGCAAACGCATGAACGAGTTCGGGCGTGTTCGCCGCAACAAAATTCCTGCAATTACTTGAATACCCTAATCTAGTGATAGGTTTATGGCTTTTATCGAGAAGAATAATTAAAATCTTTTCGTTGTATTCGCCTTTAAAATAATCGATAAGTTCGGGTTTGTAGCTTGCGAACGAAAACGCAGTTTTATCCGTCGGCTTTTTTGCACTTTTGATCCGATATAAAATCATGCCGCAAGTTTTAAGCATAGCGGCAGTCTTTTTACCTATGCCGTCAACTAAAACAAGGTCTTCGGCTTTTGCCGAAAACACGTTTTCGATCGAGCCGAAAAATCTTAAAAGCCTGTGCGCGATAAGATTTGTATCTTTCCTTGGGATCGAGTAAAAAGGCAGAATTTCCAAAAGTTCGTGATCTTCGAGCGCTTGCGCATCGGAGCAAACTTTTTCTATCATTCTTTCTCGGTGTCCGCCGTGGAAATTTTCGCTTTCGTTCATATTGTAATTGTAACATAAAAAAATAAAAAAACAAAATAAAAAAATTAATTTTATAACAAATGCGGCGTTTATATTGTATAATGATTATAGATAAAAAACGGAGACGGTATGGATAATATCAAAAATTATTTAAATGACCTTAAAACCTTGATTTCTTTTAAGAGTGAAAAAGGGAAAAAAGAACCAGCCGCACCTTTTGGTAAAGAGTGCAGATATGCGATAAACTTTATTAAATCGCTTGCGGAAAAGTTCGGCTTTACCACGATAGATTATGACGGATATTGCTTAGAAGTAGACTTCGGCGAAGGCGAAGAGATAGGCATAATGGGGCATCTTGACGTAGTTCCCGCGGGCGACGGTTGGGAAAGCGAACCTTATACTTTAACCGAAAAGGACGGAGTATATTTCGGCAGGGGAATACTTGACGATAAGTCGCCCATGCTGTCTTGCTTATACTGTCTTAAAGAATTGAAAGAAAGCGGAATAAAGGTCAATAAAAAATTCCGTATGTTTTTCGGAACGAACGAAGAGAGCGGCTGGGAAGACGTGGAATATTTAAAGACCAAAACCACGCTTCCTAAATACGGCTTTTCGCCCGACGGGAACTTCCCCGTAAGTTACGCCGAAAAGGGCATGTGCATAGTGAACTTTTATCTGCCTAAACTTAAAAACTTTTCAAAAGTTAAAGGTGGCACGGTGGTTAACGCCGTTTGCGGTTATGCCACCGCACAAGGAATAATCGACGAAGGGCTTTTATTAAAACACGGGCTTACGGTTAGTAAAGACGGGAAGATAGAAAGCGTAGGAAAGTCCGCGCACGGCTCTCGCCCCGAACTCGGGATAAACGCGATAAAAAAACTTTTCGCCTACTTTATAGATTGTGGCGAGAATTTGGAAAAAGAATACGAATATCTGTTCGGCGACGGATTTTCATTTTCTAAAATGATAAACGAACAGGGCGACGTAACCTTTTCGCCCGATATTATATGCGAAGACGAAACGGGCATTAAAATCACTTGCGATTTAAGATTTCCCGCACCCATCACGCTTGAAGAAGTGCTTAAAAAGTTAGAAGCGTCCGGATTAAAATATACCTATTCGTTAAAGCACGGCACACAGTTCGTGGAAAAAGACGGGTTTTTGGTCGATACGCTGATAAACGCGTATAACGCAGTAACGGGCGAAAGTGCAAAACCGATAGCGCAAAGCGGCAGCACCTTTGCAAGAGTGTTCGAAAAAGGCGTGGCGTTCGGCCCCGAATTTCCCGATAAGCCTTCAACCATACACGAACCTAACGAACGAGCAAGCATAGAAGAGATAGAAAAAACATACGATATTTATAAAAAAGCCATTTTCGACTTAGCAAAATAAAAAAATTAAAAAAGGCGCGGAAAATTTCCGCGCCTTTTAAGTTTAAAAAATACTTGCTATTATTCGAGATTTAGAATATAATGAGTGTAATAATAATTGGAGATAGTATATGTTAAGTTTTATTTCTGCCAAAGAGGCCGCTGAAAAATGGGAAATTTCTCAAAGAAGAGTGGCTATTCTGTGTTCTGAAAAGCGAATTGATGGAGCAATGATGGTGGGGAATATGTGGATTATTCCAAGCTCTGCCGAAAAACCCATCGACAAAAGAACTGTTCGTTATGAAAAAACAAAAAAGGTTACCCTTAAACCGTTTGTAAAATGGGTAGGGGGTAAAAGCCAACTTGTTGAACAGATAGAAAAAATGTTGCCATCGGACGGGAAAACGGTTTTGACAAAATATGCCGAACCCATGGTTGGCGGTGGCGCATTATTTTTTAACATCCTTTCAAAGTATGATTTTGAAGAACTATACATAAGCGATATTAACGCCGAACTTATAAATGCATATCAATCCGTTAAAAATGATGTAGATAACTTGATTATAAAACTTAATGAAATGCAAATGACCTTTTTGCCTATGGACGAAAACGGCAGAAAGTATTTCTATTATAACGTTCGCGAAAAGTTTAACTCTACTGTATTATCTGAAGAAACGTCAACCGAAAAAGCCGCACAGTTTATTTTCTTGAATAAAACTTGTTTTAACGGCTTATATCGCGTAAACAGAAAAGGTCAATTTAACGTTCCAATGGGCGCATATAAGAACCCGTCTATTTGCGATGATGAAAATTTACGCAACATTCACGAAGCGTTGCAAAACGTCACGATTGTTTGCGGAGATTATTCGCTTTCAAAATCATTCATAGATAAAGATACTTTCGTATATCTTGATCCCCCTTATCGTCCTATTTCCGAAACATCTGCATTTACTTCATATAATTCGGAATCTTTTGATGATAACGAGCAGATAAGACTTGCACAGTTTATTGATGAAATCAACAAGTTGGGTGCAAAGATTGTTTTAAGCAATTCCGATCCGAAAAATGTAAACGAAGAAGATAATTTCTTTGATGATTTGTATAGAAATTATAAAATCAACCGTGTCGAAGCAAGCCGTGCAATCAATAGCAAAGGTGATAAGCGCGGAAAAATAAATGAATTGCTCATCTGCAACTGAGGTGAAACTATGGAAAAAGACTATATTAATGTTTTAATCGATATTATTAAACTTATACAGGACCCAAATATAGAGAAAAACGTAAAAGAAAAAGCAATAAAGTCACTTTTAAAACAAAGTGTGGACATTGCCCCCAACTATGGATATCAAACGAAGCAAGACTTAAAGCAAATAATTGATTTGCCTATGAGTGAAAAAGAATTATTCGACACTATTTATTCTTATTTTGCCACACATAATGTTAAACTTTAAAGGAGAAACATATGAAAAGAGATTTTAAAGAATGGCTTAAAAAATTTAAATACAGTATATGCGATTACAAATACTACGTAGATTTTGAAAAAGTTTACGGAAATATCGATAGCATAAGGATTGAATTAAACATTTTAAATTCTCTCATTGGCTCAAAAGATATTGAAAACAAGTTCAAATTACTCGTTAATGACTACCCAAAAATTCTAAAATGTATTCCTATCTTGCTTGCAGTTCGTGGACGTGAAATTTATGCCAAGGATGGCGATGAGGAATTTTTGTTTAATTTTGTAAAGCCAAATTACTCTGTTGACGAATATATAAAGTTTATGAATAAAACAGGGTTGTTTTCACTTATTTCTGAACACTTAATAAATAACCTTGTTGATTATGTAACAGGTGTTGAAGTTGGTCTTGACAGTAATGGGCGCAAAAACCGTGGCGGACATTTAATGGAAGATTTAGTTGAATCATATCTTGTTAAAGCCGGGCTTCAAAAAAATATTGATTACTTTAAGGAAATGTATCTTTCCGATATTGAAACTAAATTTGGACTCGATTTGTCTTCTCTATCAAATAATGGTAAAACTAAAAAAAGATTTGATTTTGTTGTAAAGGGAAACAATGCGGTTTATGCGATTGAAACTAATTTTTACGGTGGTAATGGAGGAGGCTCTAAGCTTAACGAAACAGCAAGAAGTTATAAAACCCTTGCTTTAGAATCGAAAGAAATTGAAGGTTTTGTTTTTGTTTGGATAACTGATGGTACAGCATGGAGATCTGCTCGCCATAATTTAGAAGAAACATTCGATGTGTTGGACAATATGTATTGTATTAATGACTTGGAAAACGGGTTAGTCAAAGAACTTTTCAAATAGTATGGCAAAAAAGATTCCTTTACAACCCGAAGATTTTGAGCTCGAAACTAATACCGTTTGGGCATTCCCTAATCGTGGCAAATGGGCAACTCACGATGCTAAATATCGTGGGAATTGGTCTCCGTATATTCCTCGCAACGTAATATTGCGTTATTCTGTTGAGGGCGACACAGTTTTAGATCAATTTGTCGGCGGCGGCACTACTGCCGTTGAAGCGAAACTCACAAATCGAAACTTTATCGGGATTGACATAAATCCGGATGCACTTAAAATTACAAAAAGCAAGTTGGATTTTGAGTGTGAATTTAATACGTCAATTGACATTATGCAGGGCGACGCTCGTAGTCTTTCGACAATAGCCGATGGCTCAATTGACTTAATATGCACGCACCCGCCTTATGCCGATATTATTCACTACAGCGAAAATATTGACGGCGACTTATCTCTTATGCCGATGAAAGAATATTTGTTTGAGATTGGCAAAGTGGCTGAAGAATGCTATCGAGTTCTAAAAAAAGATAAGTTTTGCGCTATTCTTATGGGAGATACACGCAAAAAAGGAATGGTTCAACCGCTTGCATTTGAAACAATGCGTATATTCGAAATGGCAGGCTTCAAAACAAAAGAAATAATAATCAAAGAGCAACACAACTGCAAGGCAACAGGTTATTGGAAAACAAACAGTATCAAGTTTAATTTCCTGTTGCTCGCTCACGAGTATTTATTTGTGTTTAGAAAATAAATTATAATTTTTTATTAAAAATAAAAATTTAAATCAAAAAAATAAAATTATGAAGTATTATATTCAAACAGGTTTAACCGCCAGAGATACACATATAATTAGTAAAATAACAACAAACAAATTACCAAATCTTGATAATTGCAATATAGATACAACTTGGGTTGATTATTGTTTACACACAATGGATTGTTTGGCTGTTGATTTTAACTTTTATATGTTTTTCCAAAAAACATTCCCAAATGTTCCTCAAAGATTATTTTTTACTTTCTTAAATTCAGCTGTTTTGGAATTAACTAAACTTTTAGATGCTCGAAAAAATAGCGAAATAAGTTTACAAAAAGTGTTAAATCGTATCGAACAAAATATTAATAACAAAACTACACATAAATCCTTTATCTTGTTTAAAAAAGACATCGAAAATTGGTTAAACACTCGCGAAAGCTTTATTTATAATCTATTTGTTATAAGAGATAAAATGATAGCACATCAAGATGTTTCGATTACACAATTAGATATTCTTAATATTGCGATGAATAAATTTAATATAAATGAGTTTATTGATGTAGCTAATGCAACAATTGAAATTTTATGTAATATTATTAAGTCTATAGAAAATTGCGATATTATGACAAGCGGATATTTTGATTTTGATGAATTTAACTTTATTTATGAAGCATTAAGAAGTTTAGACAAAATAGAAAAACACGTTTATCTAAAAAATCAAATTATACATAATATTGACTTAGAACTTAGAGAGATAAAAAAATTAATAGAATAACCAAAAAAGGCGCGAACGATCGCGCCTTTTAAGTTTAAAAATAAATCAGTTTTCGGTTTTTTGGATCATAAAGTAGGCTTGTGGGTAAGAGCATACGGGGCAGGTTTCGGGCGGGGTTTTGCCCTTATGAACGTGCCCGCAGTTTAAACATATCCACACCGTTTCTTCGGGGGAAGAGAACACCGCGTTATTATTTATCTTATCGAAAAAGGTTTTATATCTTTCTTCGTGGGCGCGCTCTACCGCGGCAACGCCGTCGAAAAGTTTTGCAATATCTTCATAGCCCTCTTCCCGCGCGATTTTGGCAAAGTCCGAATACATAACGGTGCGCTCGAAGTTTTCTAAATCCGCAGCGTCTTTTAGGTTGTCTTTGGTGCAAGAGATCCCGTGCCATAATTTAAACCAAATTTTGGCGTGCGCCTGTTCGTTGTGTGCAAAGGTGTTAAAGGTATTGTAAATTTCTTCGAACCCTTCGGTTTTTGCCTGTTCTGCGTAATAAGTATATTCGTTATACGCGCCGGACTCTCTTAAATAAGCGGTCATTAAATTCTGTTTGGTTTTGGAATTTTCAAAATCCATAATAATCTCCTTAAATCTTTTGATAAGATTTTTCCCAAAAAAAATAATAAGATACAAAAAAGTTGAAAAAAAAGATAAATTACTATATAATGGTTGCAACGGAGAAAAAAGTATGGCATACGATATAGAACTGGTCGGCAAAATAGGGTCGATGGCGCTAATAAATAAAGAAAACAATATTTTGGATTATACGCTTATTGCAAGGCTTTCTTCCGAACTTAAACCGGGCTACGTTTGGGTAACTTCGGGCGCGGCGGAAACGGGAAGGCTTGACTATATAAAGCGAAACGGCTTTGAGCTTGACGGCACGCTCGAAGAAGTTAAAACCGACTATTCGGCGCAAGGTCAGTCTATCCTTATGGCAACTTATCGTCAATACGTGGACTCTAAATATTCGCTTCGCCAAGTTTTGGTAGAACACCAGCACTTTAACGATCCGCAAAAAAGGGAACACTTAAAAGAAATGCTTCTCCGTTGCCCCAAGCAAAACGCGATACCGATAATAAACTATAACGACGCGGTAAGCGCCGAAGAATCGAGAAGGTTTGAAATTCAGTCTATAATCGAAAAATCGGGGAAGGCTGTGGAGTGCGTGGATAACGACGAAACTGCCGCGCAGATAGCCTGCCTGTTAAAAGCAAAGACCTTGCTTATTTTAACCAGCGCCAAGGGGATTTACCGAGAGGCTGGAAGGGAAGAAACGCTTATAGAAGAAATTTGCGGAAAAGACGTTTACGAACTTTTGGATAATATCAACGAGTGCGAAGAATACTGCAAAGGCGCGTCGAGAGTGGGTGCGAACGGCGCAAGGGCGAAACTCGAATATATTAAAGACGCGGCAAAAATCGGCACGAAAGTTATAATCGCTTCGGCAAAGTATTCGATAAAGAGCATTTTATCGGGCGAAGCCCCCGCAACGAGAATTTTTGTAAAATAATAATTGCTATAAACCCGACGAAAAATTTTTCGTCGGGTTTTGTATATTATAAAGAAAACTTCCCATAATACTATCAAGGGGGAAGTTATGAAAGATACTAAGAACGTTAAAAGTCAGTCTAAGAAGAAAAGCGTTAAAGATTGCAAATAATAAGAGCAAATTCGATACGCAAGGATCTTATACGGGAGTTGACTTATACGATAAATACGATAAACCCGTGCAAGACGCAGACGACTTGTAAACAAAATTTTATTTTGTAAACAACCTTAAAGGAAAGAGCGGCAAAGTATTGTCGCCCTTTTCTTTTATAAAAAATTGACAAAAAGATAAAAGTGATATAAAATTATTTCACGGTTAAGACGGTTATGCGATCGCGGGGACGGAGAGAAACCGTTCATGAGGAAAGTCCGGGCTTTTTAGAAACAGGGTGCCGGAGCAACACCGGTGAGGGCGACCTTAAGGAAAGTGCAACAGAAATAAACCGCCTTTTATAGGTAAGGATGGAAAGGCAGGGTAAGAGCCTACCGCCCCTTCGGTAACGAAGGGGGCAAATGTAAACCCCACCCGAAGCAAGATTGACAAACCGTTTCAATAGGGAGTTTCACCGAAGCGGTTTATAAAACATCGCTGGGGGACGCAGGAGACTGCGTTCGTAGATAAATGATCGCACAAGACAGAACTCGGCTTATCGACCGTCTTAATTCATACGCGCCGACGAAGGTAGTCCCTTCGTCGGCGAAACTTTGGTAAACTATGGAAAACACAAAAAAGAAAAACTTAATGGGCGAACTTTTCGTGCTGCTGGCGGCGGCGCTTTGGGGCTCTATAAGCCTTATGGTAAGGCCGCTGAACGCGCTCGGGTTTTCTTCACTTCAAATAACCTGCGTTAGGGCGGTTTTGGCAACGCTTATTATCGGCGTGTTTTTGCTTATAAAAGATAGATCGCTATTTAAAGTCAAATTAAAACATATCCCCATATTTTTAGGTTCGGGCGTAATAAGTTTTTTGTTCTTTAACTATTGCTATATGTCTTCTATCGAACAAAACTCCGTGTCCGTCGCGGCGATATTGCTTTATACTTCGCCCGTGTGGGTAACCGTTTTTTCCGCAATTATATTTAAAGAAAAAGTAACCGTTTATAAGATAATAGCACTCGTCGTCGCACTTGGCGGCGCGGTAATGCTTTCTTTTTCGGGCACGCTTAAAATAACGGGGCTCGGCGTGCTGTTCGGCATAGGCTCTGGGCTCGGATACGCCCTTTATTCGGTCTTCGGAAAACTTGCCGCAAAATATTATAAGCCCGAAACTACTACCTTTTATACATTTCTTTTCGCGGCGATTTTCGCTATTCCCGTTTGTAGGGTTTGGGAAATACCGTCGCTTATCGGAAATAATACCATAAGCCTTGCGTATTTTGCGGGGGTTACGGTTTTCGCAACCGTTTTGCCGTATATCTTCTATACCTTGGGATTAACCCTTATCCCCGCGGGTAAGGCGGGCATTATCGCGATCGCAGAACCCGTAGTCGCCGCGATAGTCGGCTGGATAGCCTATGGCGAAGCGCTCGGCGTTTTGGGAATAATCGGAATTTTAGTAGTCGTTTCCGCACTTGTCTTTATGGAACTTGCGGGCGGTAAATCCCCGCCTGAAAAAGAAACAGAAAGTAAAGATACCGATAAATCGGAATAAAAAATCAAAAACACCGCATCGCGGTGTTTTTATTTTAAGTTAAAATTGACAATATAGTTAAAGTGTCGTATAATAAATAAGCCAATCCCGAACAAAACTCTCTTTTGAGTAAGTTCAAAAAAAGAAAAAGATAAAATAATAGTATTTTTACGCATATTAAACATAGGTAGGACTATTTCCGCCCGTGTTTACAAATATGTGGGTAATTATACTATAATTATTTTATCTTTTTTGTGAACGGGGTTGGCGCTCAAACGGGTGGATATGTTCTATATGCCGTTCCCGTTTGGGGCGGCATTTTTATTTAACTTCGGGTATTGTATGGAAAAGGTAACTGCATTTATAGGGCATAGATTTGTTTTAGGGTGCGCCGCAGTGCAAATACGGGCGAAAGAAGAAATAGAAAAAACAATTCTTGACGGCTGCAAAAAAATCATTGTCGGAACTAACGGTCAGTTTGAAAATATCGTGCTTTCTATCTGCCGTGAGTTTCAAAAAACACGTAACGATATAGAAATCGAAGTCGTCGAAATTCCCGAATATAAACCGAAAAAAAGGAAACAAAAAGACTATGATAGCACGCTTGAACAGTTAGACAAATTATTTTTCGGAGACAGGGTAGATATAAAAAGAAGGTTGTGTGATAGAAATCGAAAAATGATAAGACGGTGCGACACTTTGATTTGCTACGTCAATAAAAACGAAGGCAGAACCGCGGCGATGACCGCTATGAATTACGCAAAGCGCAACGGCAAAAAAGTGATAAACGTTTTTGACGAAAAAAGCGAACTTGCCTGCGGCGCACCGATTAAAGAAAACGAAAAGTTTTAAAACGTTAATAAAAACACCCCTTGCCAAAATCGGCAAGGGGTGTAACTTTTTTACTTTTTAAGGCAGACCATTAAAACGGCTATATCCGCGGGTGAAACGCCGGAGATCCTGCCCGCCTGACCTAAGTTTTTGGGGCGGATCTTATCGAGTTTTTGCCGCGCTTCTATCCGAAGCCCTTTTATCGATAGATAGTCGAAATCTTCGGGGATAAGTTTTTCTTCTAACTTTTTGGCGCGTTCTATCTGTTCTTTTTCTTTTTCTAAATATCCCGAATATTTTGCGTCAAGTTCCACCGTTTCAAGCGTTCTGTCAGAAACGCCTTTTAAGATATTAAATCTTTCTTTAATAACTTTAAGCGGAATACCGCGCCGTATCAAATCGGCAAAGGCAACGCCGCCTTGCGCCCTATTAAAGCCGAACTCGGATAAAATCCCTTCGGACTCCGACGGTTTTATTGCCGTTTGAAGTTCTTTTGTAGCAAGTTCGTATTCTTCTTTTCTTCTTAAAAGCCTTTCGTATCTTTCGTCTGAAACAAGCCCCGCCGCTCTTCCTATCTCGGTAAGCCTAAAATCCGCGTCGTCTTGCCGCAAAACTATTCTGTGTTCCGCGCGGCTGGTCATCATACGGTATGGCTCGTTCGTGCCCTTGGTAACAAGGTCGTCTATAAGCACGCCGATATAGCCTTTATCGCGCGGGATAACTAAGGGCGGCATATTTCTCATTTTAAGCGAAGCGTTAAGCCCAGCGATAAGCCCTTGCGCCGCCGCTTCTTCGTATCCGCTCGTGCCGTTTATCTGCCCCGCGGTGAATATCCCTTCAATCTTTTTAAATTCGAGCGAAGGGTAAAGGTCAAGCGAATCGATACAGTCGTATTCGATAGCGTAAGCATAACGCATTATCTCGCAGTTTTCTAACCCCTTTACCGTGCGATACATAGCCTTTTGAACGTCGTGCGGTAAAGACGTGCTCATACCCTGAACGTAAATTTCGTTGGTGTCCGCTCCTTCGGGTTCTAAAAAGAGTTGGTGGCGGTCTTTATCGGCAAATCTTACTACTTTATCTTCGATAGACGGGCAGTATCTTGGTCCAGTCCCTTTTATCATGCCCGAATATAAGGGGGAACGGTGGAGATTTTCGCGAATTATTTCGTGCGTCTTTTCGTTGGTATAGGTCAAATAGCACGGCGTTTGTTTTTCGGGAACACCGTCGTGCAGATATGAAAAGGGGAATAAGTCGGTTTCGCCGTCCTGAACTTCCAAAACGGAAAAATCTATCGTCCGCTTATCTATTCTTGCGGGCGTTCCCGTCTTAAACCTTCTCACGTTAAACCCAAGCGAAATAAGGCTTGCGGTAAGTTCGTTTGCGGGGGCAAAGCCGTTCGGCCCCGAAGAGCGTTTCCACTCGCCCGCAATAACGCTGCCGTTAAGATACACTCCCGTTGCTATAACTACCGTTTTGCAATAGAATATTCCGCCGACCGCCGTTTTAACGCCCAAAACTTTTTTTCCGTCTGTAAGTATCTCCGTCGCTTCGCCCTGAACGATTTTAAGGTTAGGCGTGTTCTCGAGCGTCTTTTTCATAAGGGTATGATAAAGGTTTTTATCTTCCTGCCCGCGGAGCGATTGCACCGCCGCGCCCTTGCCTTTATTAAGCGTTCTTATTTGCAGCAGCGCGTTATCCGCCGCAACGCCCATTTCGCCGCCCAAAGCGTCGATCTCGCGCACGATCTGTCCTTTCGCCGTTCCGCCGATAGACGGATTGCACGCCATAAAGGCTATGCTGTCTAAATTAAGTGTCAGCATAACCGTTTTAAATCCCGTGCGGGCAAGAGAAAGCGCGGCTTCCACTCCTGCGTGCCCCGCGCCTATAACTACCGCATCAAATTGTCCTTCGGTAAAATTATTCATATTCTCTGTTACTGTTTAAGCAATAAGTTTTTAATATCGTTGATATCCGTAGCAAGTTTTTTATCCGTCTTCATCTGTTCGGCTATCTTATCTCTTGCGTAGATAACCGTGGCGTGGTCTCTTCCGCCGAGTTTTTCGCCGACGGTAACGAGCGGCAAACTCATCATATCGGTTATTAAATACATACAGATCTGTCTCGGTTCAACGAATTCTTTATTCTTCTTTTTGCCGAGTATGTCCGTCTTATTTATCTTATAAAAATTGCATACGCAATTTATTATATCGTCGGCTTTAAGTTCTTCTTGTATTTCGCCCGCGGATTCTTTTAAGGCTTCGTTCACAAGGTCGATGGTAATCTGCCTTTCGTGAAGTTTGCTTGCGAAAATAACCTTGGTAAGTTTACCGATAAGCGTTCTTATATCGCCTTCGGTCTTTTCGGCAATATAGGTTAAAACCTTTATGTCCACAAGGCACTTTTGTTCTTCGCTCTTTTTCCTAAGAATTGCGACTCTCGTCTCTAAATCCGGCGGTTGAACGTCGGCAAGAAGTCCGCCTTCGAAGCGCGTTCTTAACCTGTCTTCTAATACTTCGATCTCTTTCGGCGGGCGATCGGAAGTTAAAACGATCTGCTTGTTTTGCAAAACAAGTTCGTTAAAGGTATGGAAAAATTCGGTCTGAATACCTTGTTTTTTTGCAAGGAACTGAACGTCGTCTATCAAAAGAACGTCAACGTTTCGATACTTTTTCCTAAAATCCGCCGGCGTGCCTTTGCCTTTCGATATGCTCTCTATAAGTTGGTTTGTAAACTGTTCGCAAGTAGCGTATAAAACGTTGGTTCGCGGGCTATGGATTTTAAGATAGTTCGCTATCGCCATAAGTATATGCGTTTTTCCGAGACCCGTGTCGCCGTAGATGAACAGGGGGTTATACGCGTCCCCTGGGTTTGCGGCAACGGCTTTCGCCGCGGCGCATATGTATTCGTTGGATGGCCCCACCACGAAAGAATCGAAAGTGAATTTCGGATTTATCGGCGAGCCTTGCATTAAATTCTCTTCCGGAACGGCTTCGGCAAAAGCCGAAATATATTCTTCGCGCGATTTGGCGGGGTAAATAGCAAAGTCGGAAATTTCGGAATTGCTTTTAGTTAGCGCGTCTTTGATCTTTCCCGCAAGCTGTTCGCCGCTTACGGCGTCCGCAAGGATTTTATTTTGCGCAATTAAAACAAGTTTGCCGCCCGCTATATCCACGGGGATAAGCGGCGCAATAAAAGTTTCGTATGAAATCGACGTAACGGTTTTTTCAAGTTCGGGAAGAGTGGTTTTCCAAAGTATCTCGTAACTTTCCATCTTTTCTTTTCCTTTATATTCTTGCAATTAGTATAAAAACAAGTTATAATATTATATATTTTCGATAGTTTTATAATTATATAATAAAATTGAAAATAAATAAAGTCAAATGACGAAAATTTTTTAAACTTTTTCCGTTTACTATGCATATAAAAACTTTGTCGCTTAAAAATTTCCGTAATTACGAAAGTGAAGAAATCACCTTTTCGGACGGAATAAATATTTTGACCGGCGCTAACGCTCAGGGCAAAACCAACGCCGCCGAAGCGATTTTTTTCCTTTGCACGGGTTATTCGCCAAGGGCGAACAGAGATAGGCTTGTTATAAAAAACGGCACGGAAACCGCCGAAATAAAGGGGCTTGCCGGCTCAAAATACGGCGACGTTTCCGTTAGAATAATTTTCAATAAGAACGACAAGAAAAACGTTTACGTAAACGGTATGCAGGTTTTAAAAATCGGCGAACTTTTAGGCAATATGCACAGCGTTTTTTTCAATCCGTCCGAACTTAAACTCGTGCAGGAAAGCCCCGAAGATAGGCGCAGATTTTTGAACGTTTCTCTCTCGCAAATGAGCAAGGCGTATTTTTACGCACTTTCAAGATACAACAAGATCTTGGCGCAAAGGAACAACCTTTTAAAAGATCCGGATAGAGACGTTATTTTCGATACCCTTCCCGTTTGGGATCAGAGTTTAGTAAAAGAAGCGGCAAAAATAATCGCGTCAAGAAACGCCTTTTTAGAAGACATTGCTCCCATCGCCGAAGAAAAACACGCAATTATTTCCGACGGAAAAGAAAGCCTTAAAATGAAGACCGAAAGCGGGTATTACGGCTCGGAAGAAGACATTGCCACCGCTCTATATGAAGACCTTAAAACCGCACTCGAACGGGATATTCGTCTGGGATATACAAGTATCGGTCCCCATAGGGACGATATTAAGTTTGTATTAAACGGAGACGACGTTCGCGTGTTCGGCTCGCAAGGTCAGCAACGCACGGTGGCGCTCTCTCTTAAACTTGCGGAAGCGGAAATCTTTTATAAAAAATTCGGCGAATATCCGATCGTCATTTTAGACGACGTTTTATCCGAACTCGATAAAAAGCGGCAGAGAAAACTCGTCGCCGCGGTCGAAAATATGCAGACGATTTTCACCGCCACGGGGATAGACAGAACGGTTTTTAAGAATAAAAATTACAGAAGACTTATAATAGAAAACGGAAAGGTCAAAAAGTATGAAGATTGAAATTAAGAGCGGCAGGCTTGACGGGATTTTCGAGCCGGAAAGTAAACTCGTCGGCGAATACTTCGTTGCGGCAAACACCTTCGGGAACAGAGTCAGGGTTATAGGAACTGAAAAGTTTGCCGAACAAGATATTAAGAATAAAAGAAAGAGTATCAAAGATATTTTGGTAGCCTTTTCCGCAAGGGGGACAAAGATAGACGCCGCGGCTTTTCCTGAACTTATCCCGATTTTATGCGCCGTCGCGTCTTTTGCAAACTCCGATACCGAAATATTCGGTTTTGATAAAACATCGGAAAATCTTTCGCTGATCCGTGGCTGCGTTTCGGCTTTTAACGATATAGGCGGCGAACTGAATTTTGACGGAGAAAGGATTTTAATAAAGGGTAAATACGATTTATCCGGCGGCGGCAAAGTAAACGCAAACTCGGATTTTAAAACCGCTATGGCGATAGTTCTTGCCGCAACCTGCACGATATATCCCGTGGTTATAGATAACTTCCCCGAAAGCGATGCGGCTAAAAAATTCCTGTCGGATTTTTCGTCGCTCGGCGGAAAAATAAATATTTTAGAATAAGAGGGTAAAAAATGAAAAAAGACAAATATTTTCTGATCGGAAAAAACATAAGTTACAGTTTATCTCCAAGAATTTACAAGGAAATGGACTACGATTATAAGATCAAAGACTTAAATAAAGACGAACTTGCCGCCTTTATGGAAGCAAAAGATTTTAAGGGTATCAACGTAACTATTCCGTATAAAAAAGACGTTATAAAATATCTTAACGAGATAGACGAAACCGCAAAAGCCGTCGGCGCGGTCAATACGATAGTAAATAAAAAGGGCGTGCTTTACGGGTATAATACGGACGTTTTCGGTCTGACCGCTTTAATTAAAAAGTCCGAAGTGGATTTTAAAGATAAAACCGTTTTGGTTTTGGGTAGCGGCGGCGCGGCAAAAACCGCAGTTTACGTTTCAAATTCGCTCGGGGCAAAAAAGGTAGTTACTATAAGCCGAAACGGTAAAGATAACTATAACAATATCTACTGGCTTTATAAAGACCGTGCGGATATAATTATCAACGCAACGCCCGTCGGCAGAGAAAATTTCGAAACGAAAAGCGTTATCGATATAGATAAGTTCATAAAGCTCGAAGCGTTTTACGATCTGAATTACGCGCCTCTTTTAACCGAAACGGCAGCCCGCGCGAATATGCAGGGCGTTAAAGCCTTCGGCGGACTGTATATGCTCGTGGCGCAGGCGGTAATGGCGGCTAAAATTTACGGTACGAAAGAGTTTAAAGAAGACGGTAGGTTTAACTGGGCGCTAAACGATATTTACGGCGAATTGCTGTTTGAAAACAGAAACTTCGTGCTTATCGGTATGCCGGGCTCGGGTAAATCTTCTATCGGCAAATTGCTTGCAAAAAAATTGAACCGAGAGTTTATCGATACGGACGCCCTTATAGAAAGCAAGATCGGTGAACCGATCCAAAAGTTTATTATAGATAACGGCGAAGAAAAGTTCAGAGAGATAGAAGCCGAAATCGTAAAAGACCTTGAAAATATTAAGGGTAAGGTGATCGCGGTTGGCGGAGGCACGATCCTTCGCGAAGAAAACGTTAAAATCTTAAAAGAAAACGGCGCGTTTATCTACCTTGAAAGGGAACTTAAAAAACTTACGCTTAAAGGCAGGCCGCTCGTTTCTTCGGATACAGTTGAGGATATGTTCAAAAAACGCGAAGCACTCTATAATAAATATAAAGACGTCGCAGTAAAAAACAATAAAGGCAAAGGTAAAACCGTCCAAAGCATTTTAGAAATAATACATAAAATATAAGTAATACAATAAAAATAACCCGTCCTTGGCGCACTCGACAAGGACGGGTTTTTATTGAAAAATCACTTTAAATTTTTAACAATCTGCATAATTGCTTGCTTATTTTCTTGCGAAAGCCCCTTTATTCTTATGCTTAATTCGTCGTCATAATCTTCTTCCGCAAAAAAATCGGCAAGTGTTATGCCGAACGCTCCGCAAATTGCTCGCAGGGTTGATAGTTTCGGTTCGGTTTTGCGACAATAAAGATTATTCAGAGTGGATTGCGTAAGTTCGGATTCCAACGCTAAATAATTTATTGTCCACCCTCGCTCTTTTCTTAATTGTTCTATACGCTCCAAAACGGTCATAAGATTATTGTTTCCCCTTTTGAAATAATTATATAACTATATTGAGTTAAAACATAACTCAAAACCGTTGACAAATTAACTCAAATTAGTTATAATGATGTAAATCAGTGGTATAGATCATATTAAAGTCATAATTTTTTTATGGGAAAAATGAAAGAGAAGAAAAAGGTGAAATTTGTAGGTTTTTGGGATGGCTTTAATCCTAAAAACTGTATTATATGGGATATCCTTAATAAAAATTTTGATGTAGAAATTTGTGAAGATCCCGATTTTATAATATGTAACGTGTGGAACAATTTTGAATATTGTAAATATCCGCAAGTTAGAATTTTGCTAGAGGGAGAAAATATTACACCTGACTTTAATATAGTTGATTATGCGATTACACCGTATCCGATTGATTTTTTAGATCGCAACTGCGCGATTGTGGGTGGGGTTGAAGCGTATTTACGCAAACAAACACACATGGACGATTTGGTTAAAAAAGATCGAAACTATTCGGATTCCTTTTTGAAAGGAAAAACTGTATTTGCAACGTTTATTTCGGCACACGAATCCGAAAATAACATCCGAGGAGATTTTTTCAAAAAACTTTGTAAATATAAAGAGGTTGATTCTGTCGGAACATATCTTTGCAATAGACCTAATATAAAGACGACATGGTTTAACAACAGTAAAACTGACTATCAAAGGAAGGGTAAATTTGCCCTTTGTTTCGAATCAACTAAAAGTGAGGGATTTATTACTGAAAAAATCGTCGATGCGTTTTATGCCGATACCATTCCCATATATTATGGTAGTTCTACCGTAAATACCGTTTTTAACGAAAAAGCATTCATAAATTGCACGTCATTTCCAAATTTTGACGCTGTTATCGATAAGATAATCGAATTAGATAATGACGATGATAAATATATGGAAATGATGAGGCAACCCATTTTTGTAAATCGTAATTTTCCCGAATTACAACGTAAACGACTTGAAGAATATATTATAAAAATATTTTCCCAATCACCGAAACAAGCTTGTCGCCGTCCGCACGTTCTTTGGGGCGGGGCTATAAATAGCTATTTGGAGAACTCGGTAGATTTAAGTCAGACCTCTTCCAAATTTTTGATAGGAGAAGTTATCAAAAGAATTAAAAAGAAAATATTTAGAAAAAAATAAAATGCAAATAAACCCCTCCTGCCTTATTGTGCAGGAGGGGTTTAAAGTTGATTTATATTTACTCTTCGTTCAGTTCGTCAATAGAAGTAACTTCGGCAAGGTAGGGGAGTTCTCTATAACGCTCTGCGTAGTCCAGCCCGTAGCCTATAACGAAACCGCAGTTTATTTTAAACCCTACGTAATCCACGTCTATATCCACCGTGCGGCGTTCGGGTTTATCCAAAAACGCGCAGATCTTAACGGACGCGGGATTTTTCTTTTTCAAAAGTTGTATAAAGTAAGAAAGGGTTTTGCCGCTATCGACAACGTCTTCTATTATTATAATGTCTTTCCCTTCGATATCCGGTGAAATATCGACAATAACTTCCAGATCGCCGCTCGTAGTTCCGTTCCTATAAGACGAAAGCCTTGCAAATTCCATATATATCGGAAGGTCAAGGTTTCGAACGATATCTGCAAAAAATACTATCGCGCCTTTAAGCATGCACACGACTATCGGCTTTTTGCCCGCGTAGTCACGGCTGATTTCTTTTCCGAGTTCAACGACTCTTTTTTGTATTTGTTCTTCGGTTAGCACAATCTTAAAATTCTTCATAGTTTATCCCCGTGGTTGATATTTTAATTGTATTATATTTTTGGTATTTTTGTCAACCCTAACAAGTTCAGAAATGGCAATTCCGCAAATAAAATATACGGTATTTCCCTTTGCGATAACGGGAATAGAGTTTCTTTTTCTTATCGGAATTTTAATATCTGTAAAATAGTCGTTAAGTTTTTTGCTGCCGCTCCCGAATTTGGTAAAAACGTCGCCGTCTCTTTTTGTTCTTATAATAGCCCCGTCGGGGATTTTGTCAAGGTCGGCATAAAACCCGTCTTTAAAGTTTTTTGGCAAAGAAACTTGCTCTATCTCGATAGTATCTTCACCGAACTCCGTTTTGCCTACGGAAAACGGGATCTCACGTTTTTCTACGGCGGGCTCTTTAAAAATTACAATTTTGTCATATTCTTTAACGGCAAGTATCTTTTTGGGAAGGGAAAACGAAGCCGAATTTTTATTTTCCGTCAGTTTATATAGCCCGTCAACGTGCTTTTTCTCCCAGTCCTTTTCAAGCCCTATATATTTAAGCGCAAAAATCGCCGCCCTTGCAAAAATTACGGGGTGGCAGGGTAGCGCTATTTTAACGCCGCCGTCAAATACTTTCACTTTCTCTTTGGCTATAATATCCAAATATTCGTCTTCGGCTTTGGCTATTTCCGAAAATCGCGAAATAGATTCTTCAAACTTTGGGAATATCTCTTTTATAACGGGCAAAACTTTAAGCCGAACGTAATTTCTCGTATAGTCGTCCGAAAAGTTTGTTTCGTCCGTAACGTATGGTATAGAATTTTCCGCAACGTAGTCCATTATCTCTTCTTTGGTTACCGAAAGAAACGGGCGGATTATCTTGTCTTCATAGTTAGTGTTTATTCCGGAAACGCCTTTAAGCCCCGTCCCGCGGAATAGGTTTATCAAAACGGATTCCACGTTGTCGCGCTGATGATGCGCGGTCGCAACCTTATCGCACTTCTTTTCGTTTATGGCAGAAAAAAAGCACTCGTATCTTAAAATTCTTGCCGCCTGTTCAACGGAAAGTTTTTCGGACTTGGCTTTTTTTATGCTGTCTATGGAATAGCTTAAAAGTTCGATACCGTTCGCACGGCAAAACGATCGGACGAATTCGCTGTCCGCTTTGCTCGTTTCTTTTCTTATACCGTGTTCAACGTTAAGCGCGATCACTTTAACGCCGTATTTTTCGGCGATAGAGTGCATATAATATAATAGCGCCATAGAATCGCTACCGCCCGAAACGGCAACCGCTATCGTTTCGCCTTTTTTGATAATTTTGCTTAATTCGACGTTCATAATATCATTTTACCAAAGCATAGTAAAAATTTCAAGTAAAAGGTTAATAATAAAAATAATTGAAATAAATCGTTGACAAAACAAAAAATAGGGTATATTATAAATAAGCATCATATCGCGGGATGGAGCAGCTTGGTAGCTCGTCGGGCTCATAACCCGAAGGTCGTGAGGTTCAAATCCCACTCCCGCAACCAAAAACGGAAAAACAGCCAAAAAACGGCTGTTTTTCTTGTTTTTAGGCGAGAAAGAGCGGCTTTTTACCATACTTTGACCACCGAACTTCCCAAATTTTTCACTTTTTGGGGAGAAATTGGGAAGTAAATTATAAGGAATATACTACCTTTTCGGCTTGTTCGAGCATAAATTTTGGGGAGAAATGCGTATAAACGCTCCCGGTCATTCCGAGCCCTTTATGGCCAAGCCATACTCCGACAACTTCTTGTGGAACGCCGCACTCTTGGCAGCGCGTCGCAAACGTATGACGGAGATCATATACCCGAAAGGGCTTTAAGAACTCGGCAAGCGTTTTTTTCATACGGTCGGTATATGTAAACGGTAGGTCCGCCTTTATCTCTTCGATATACGGCATAAGCATAGGTGTTATAGGAACGTCTTTATAAACGACTTTTCCATTGTGCTGTTTTTTATTCTGAAAGGTTATAAAGCCGTCCTTTACAATGCTTGCCGTTTCAAGTTCGCATGGACGACACCCAGTATAAAGCATAACCAGGGCGCGCGCCTTGTAAATTGTGTTCGATACCTTTTCGATAAAAGTCTTTTCAACGTCCGGACTGATCGCTTGGCCGATCGTTCGCTGGTGCTTGCGGATTTTAACGGCGCCGACTGGATTTTTAGTGATAATATCGTTGTCCACGGCGTATTGAAAAATCGTTTTCAAAATGTAAAAGCACTCTTCGGCGGTTCGCTGGTATCCCTTTTCGACAATACCGTTCAAAAAGTTCTGTATCGCCGGGGCTTTTATATCTGATATAGTCTTGCCCCGGAACGCCGGCAGAACGTAGTTCTGATATCTGTTCATGATCTTGTAAAAAGTTCGTTCGGTAACGTTCACTTTTTTTACGCTAAATAGATAATGATTTGCAAACGTTTCGAAGCGCACGAAGGCTTTATTTCCGAACGCCGCTTCCTGAGCGTTAAGTTCTTCTATAAAGGCTTTTGCCTTTTTCTTCGCAATCTTAAAATCGGTGCTCGTGAAACTTTTATCGAATCCGTTTCTGCGGTATCTGAATTCATGGCAACCGTCTTTACGGTAACGGTATGATAGTTCTTTTAATTTCGGCATAGATGAAATCTCCTTTTTTGTAAAAATTTCGTCTTTCCGAGTTTCTCCTTTATTCAGTTGTAAAACTTCATTATCCGGCGGCGCTGCCGAAGAAGAGTAAAAGTTGCGAGCGCTATCTTCGGACATAGCGTCCATAGCGCCTACAACTCTTGCAAACATCTGTAAAATTATCTTTAAGTCATTCTTCAAATCTTCGAAATTCATAGCTAAAGTATAGCGTTTTTTTTGAAAAACAACTTAATAGGCATTTTAAAAATATATCGCAAAAATTTGTTTAAAATAAAAACAAACTATGCGATATATTTTTATAAAAAGATTACTTTTTTCTTTCGGAAATATCCCATACTTTACCGCAGTCTTTGCATACGCAGGTTATAACGCTTTTCGTTTTATACGGCAAAACGCATAAAATCAATTCGGAAAAAACAAGCAACGTAATAGAAGTTTTTAACAAATCAAAAAAAGTAAATGTTCCCAAAAATGCTATTATAGCAGTCTCTATTTCAGATCTTTTTGAAGATAAAGCGGGGGCGAGTATAAAAGTTAAAGATAGAATTATTCCAAGACAGGCAAGAATAATAAAAAACATAACAAATCCCTTTCCGGATTTTTTTGTTTGCAAAGTTTGACTAACAACTTCGTAATTTTGCGAACCGCATGCTTTACATTTCATAAATAAAGATCTCCTTAATTTGCTAAGGCGTAAACATAGCCTATAACTTTATTTTGATTGATCATATCAAGTTTTCTAAAATTTCTTAATAAATCCGATTCCGTAACAGTTAGCGCCGGAACTGAATTTTGGCGAACGGAAACACCGAAGTCGTCTTCTCTTCCGACAAGATAATCGATTGAAACGTCAAAATAATCGGCAAGCTTAATTAACATTTTAGGATCGGGAAAATTTATTTCTTTTTCATAATTTGCAAAAACTTGACGGCTTATTCCTAAAATATTTGCAATTTCAGTTTGAGTTTTATCATTTTCAATTCGTAATTCTTTAATTCTCATAATTTTCACCTTTTTGAAAATTTTAGCAAGAAATTCTTGCAAAAATCTTGACAAGCAAGAAATTCTTTGATATTCTATTAAAAAAACGCAAGAAATTCTTGCTTTTTCAAAGGAAACGGAGAAAAAAATAAATACCAAAGCAAAAATCGGCACGAAAGAAAAAAGTTTTCAATTTTGCCCGTCAAATCGGGTCCGTTTCCAGAAAATCAAAACCCTTTCGTGCCGTTTTTGAAGTTTTTGAAGTTATGCAATATATTCTTTGCCCGATATGTAGGGCTAAACTTAAAAAACAAAGGCGGTTTAAGCCGTCAAATCATAAATTCGGAGAAGCGGAGCCCCGCACGGTGCGGATAAGACCGTTCCCGGGGGCAAAGATTGAGACTGTAATAGAGAAGCCGCAAGGGGACGCAGAAGTCGGATATAACGTTTACTACTGCGAAAAATGCAAACTCGGCTGGCGGTATAAAGATACGGTGAAGTTTGAGATCTTACCGGCGGCGTTGCCGAAAATGACGGTAAAGGAATTTAAGGCCCTGAACGGGCTATAAGGTGAAATATGAAAGAGATATTCCCGGATATTAACGAAAAAAGGAAAATAAAAGAATCGCCGCCGAAAGACTGCACGTTCGTTTTTATCGTCGGCGGAATTGAAAAGAAGTATCGTTTCGAAGGCGAAACGCCTTCCGGCAGATACTCTCTATACAACGTTGAAACGGACTTTATGACAGATATGACGCCGTCTTTCTTCCGCTTTTGGATAGACAGGAAATTAAAGTCGATAATCGTTGACGATAAAGCGTCGGAGCAAAAGCCGGTAGAACCTATCAAGGTTATTGACGAAAGCCTGACCGATAAAGAAGTTGACGAGTATTACGCAGGAATGATACAAGGGCTGCGCTCGGCAAAAAGTCCGGATCTTGTGAAAGCGATCATCGGAAAGGATCCTTCGGAACTTGCGGACGAGATCGAGGCGGCAAGCAACGAAACCCCGTTCGATTCCGGCAAATACGGCAGACTGATGAAAGTCTACTTAAAAAACTACTGTTAATTTTTACAGCCGCGCTTATGGTATTTTCGGTTTTCGGAATTGCCTTTGCGCAGCACACCCGCTCCGCTTCCGCAGCTGACAATACGCTAACATACAGCAACGGGTGGCTTAGTTCTACAGAAGCAAGAATGACAAACCACAATACTGGAGGGGACATTTATTATGCTATTAATAATTTGAGCGAAAATGAAATGAATAGACTGACGAATATCGATAATGTTTTTCTTTTGTCGGAGGAATATTATGAAATATTATTATACATAGATAACCCCTTACTTAATGGAGCAAAATTTGGTATTTCCTTTGTAGGGGCTCCAAACGACCTTTTCTCCGACCAACGCTTAAATATAATTTTTAAGAAAGAGAATGATGTTTTGTCAATTTACTTTCAAAAAGGTAGTAATTTATCATCCATTAACAATCGAGCTGCTTATTTCTACGATGAAAATGGAGAAAAAAATTATAATATCGGCGGCACGGTAGCCGGTGTAGATTATGACGCAATAAGAATAGATGCGTCCAAACCTAAGGGAAATGACACTCTTATGGAACAAATCAGCATTCGACTTTACTATGGGTTTGAAGATACGAAAGTCGTTGTAAATACTAAATACCCGACAAAATACTTTTCAAGCGGCAATTATGTTTACAAAGAGTTTGAATATGACGAAGGGGGCGAAAGACCTGAGGAATTCTTCGTTCCGGGAGAATTATTAAGAAATGCTGTGAACTCTGCTGCCCATCAGACAACAAATGCATTTGTTCAATTCTATACTTCAAATACTGAAAATCAAATTGGAAATTTAACTTTACGTTTTTTTAATGGTAACGATGGACCGGATTATTCGTCGTTAAAAGAAGAAGTTGCTGAACTCCGTCGCGAGATCGACGAGAAAAACTCACTGATAACGGCGCTTCAGGCAACGACGGCGACATTAAGAGACAGAGAACTTCAGCTGACTGAATCAATCAATACGTTAGAAACGAGAATAGCGGCGCTTCAATCCGATTATCAGGCGAATATAGACGAGATAGTCGCTCTTCGGGCAGAGAAGATCGCGCTTGAAAAACAGCTATCGGTTGTAAATGCTGAGAATGCAAAATACACTTCTCAGCTTGCACTTCAAGCGCAGGAGCTTGAAACGCTGACTGTTAAACTTACCGGGCAGGAAGAAGAAAAGGCTGCAGAAAAGGGCTTTTTTGAAGCAGTAGGCGAATGGATCTCTAACAACGTTTTATACACCGTGTTAATCGGCGTTGGCGTTGTTCTGATAATCGCGGCAGCAATCGCTATTCCGATTATCGTTAAAAAGAAAAGATCTTAATCAAAAATAGGCCCCGGAGATTCTCCTTTAAATAAAAACATTATAACAAAATTAAACATCTTCTCTCCGGGGCCGAAGGAGAGATTATGACTAAAACATTAAAAAGAACGCTGATTACCGTTTTAATAATCTTAACGGTTTTTTCAGCGTTCTTTTTGTTTTTTAATTTAAATCATTTTTCTGCCGAGGCGGCAAGCGAAGCCGATTTATGTATTACAAGCAATGATTCCGGCGGAATGTATTGGCAAAGGAAAGCTGAAGGAAATGATTATCAATTTAATGTTCAAAGAACTGAACGGCAGCCCTTTATAACCGATATAGAAAATTCTTCTGCGGTCGTTAAAAGGACCTATTCGTTCAAACTTGACGTCAAACAATACAGTGACATCACGTATTCTTTAAACAATCTTGTAATTGCATATGGACGCCGAGATCTTATGGACGCGATTTATGAAGCTACATGGCATAAATTTCCCAGTGGGAATGGGGAGTTTTATATGCCGGTATATAAAAATGTAGTATAGGGGATTATAAAACATTTGGATCTGGAAGAATTATTCGCCAGGCGACGGACTATTATTACGCTTATTCATTTGGAGAAAAAATACCAAACGAAATTAATGGTTACATTATTTATTCGCCTTTCCTATATAAAGATTTCGTTATAAGGTTTTCTAATTCCGGGGAACCTACCGACTTTGACGGTAAAGGAGCGGCTTATATAAACAATAATCTTCACATTGACGTTTATCCCAACAGAGTAGTTGAAAGTAGCGATACAGTCTTTTTGTATTTTGATTATGAAGAAATTTTCGATTTGTTCAATAATACTTTTTTTTGGGCTGTTAAAAGAGACGACGGTCCTGATATAGCGATTAATAACGAGACAATCGGCGAAGACGTTAGCGTAGAAAAGAATAAAGATGGTTTAGTTGTTTCCGTTAAAAGAGATAAACAGGCGAGCCTATTAGGTCTTGAAATAACCGGCAATGCTCCAATTACCGAGAAAACTTTAATGACGTGCACGGTATATTATCAAAAGTTACATGAGGATCTTTCAATTACAGAATATAGTTTTCGGAGAAAGTAATCAAAAGTTTGAAAAAGAAGCGCTTATCGTAGGCAATATAAGGATGGGCTTCGGACACTACCGCATAAGCATAGCCATGGCGTCTTGCGCAAGAGCGCTTGGATATAAGCCATACTGGCTTGACCTTGCGTCTTTTTCGGCAACCGGTTCCAAAATGATACGCAAACAAAACGATATGTATTCTTTGGCGTCAAGAATATCGCAAAAATCCAAACTCTTCAATAAACTCGTTTGGGAACCGTTAAACAGCGAAGGATTTAAAAAAATCACTTATAACGCGGTCGATCAGAAAAACAGCGAACTTTTAGTTCCCATATTTAAAAATATCGATAAAAACGTGCCGTATATAGCAACTCACGTTTGGCCGTCACAAGCGGCTATCCACGCCGGAATGAAAAACGTTGTCAACGCGATCCCCGATAACTGGCCTATGGGCTTACACTTATCGGAAGGCGCTATTCACGCCGTTCAAACTCCGTTTGCCTATTTGGGATATAAAACGCTTAACGGTTTTGCTAAATATCCGCTTAAAGGTATTCCCGAAAAGGCTCTTAAATGCGTGGGGTGCTTTGTAGACCACGAACTTTTGGCGGATTTAGAAGGGGATAATAAGCGCAGAAAAGCGCGTATCGAAAGCGGTAAGCCCTTGCGTATTTTAATGACGGTCGGGGGCGCAGGTGCGGGATTCGATATGTATTTGGGTATGGTAAAACACCTTTTGCCGCTCGTAAAGGAAAATAATGTGGCGCTTTTTATCAACTTTGGCGATCACCTTACCGTATATGAAAAGATGCTCAAAAAACTTCCCGACTTCGAGTGCAAAAAGTTCTTTAACGAATACGAAGATCTTAAAAAACTCGCTGCCGAAATTAAAGAAGGCGACGCGGAAGGAATTTATGCTATCTGTAACGAAGATATTTTTAAGGCGGTATATTCAACCAACCTTTTAATGCCCGTAACCGACCTTTTAGTCACTAAACCAAGCGAACTCGCGTATTATCCTATTCCAAAGGTTTTTATGCGCCATATCGGCGGGCACGAAGTTTACGGTGCAATTCACGGCAGAGAGTTCGGCGACTCCACAGACGAATGCCCCGATAAGGAAAGTATAAACCGTATGCTCGACAGATTGATAGAAGATAAAGAACTTATCCCGCATATTTGCGACGAGATAGACCATCTAAAATCTATCGGATATTATAACGGTGCGTATGAGTGCGTTAAACTCGCTACGAGTAAAAAAGACTGATTATTTTAGGCTAACGAAATAAATAATAAAAAAAGAGCGGAGTTTTTTCCGCTCTTTTAAGTTGTGCTTCAATAAAGAAATCAAAAAGGTAGGCAAGTGCCTACCTTTTTAATTTTATTCGTAATACAGATTGAGGTAATTGATTTGCGTTTCAACGTCGTAGTTGCCTTGAATTTCCCAACCGAAGTTGTGGTTCGGAATTAGAATCTGCGAAAGATTGGTTACCCAAGTAAAGTTGCCTTGCGAGTGCAAGATGTTAAGCGCTTCCTGAATATACGGAATCACGTCTACCTTAACGTAGTTGCGTAGACCTACTATCGAAGAATTTACGTGTTGAACCGTGTTGTCGGAATCTTTGGCGCAATCTTTAAGCGAAGGTTTATAGATGTACATATCCGTGTGATCGGATTTTCCGCCGTCCCATCCGCGGTATTCGGGGATGTTTGCCCCTTGATAGTTTGCATCAAAGAATTGGATTCCGACCCAAGCCATCTGAGCATAAGTTGAAGAGCCTGCAGACTCCGGAGCGAACAATGCGATATACCACTGGAACTGCGCGGTGTGTAAAGTTGGGTCGTAACTTGCTTTAGTCTGGTTAAGGTCGCACTTCGTTACTTCGTAGTCCATTTCCATATATAAATGATCGTAACTTGTATCTACGTTCCGCTCGATAGCCGATTGAACAAGCATATGCGGCCAGGACTCACCGGACTTCCTTGCATAGGTCGAAGACGAATATTCTGCGCTGCCCTTAATACCAAGGGTTATACAGCCTATTTTAGAAGTATCTAACTCAATGTATTTTCCGCCGTCGTCTTGACGCATTATGCTACCGTTTCTTGTGAATGTGGCGTCACTACCGACGTTTATACCGAATTGATGTCTGCAACCCCATTGTCCGATAAGCCATTGATGTCCGTATGGGATGCCTATTTGGTCCCAATACGAATTGATGTCAAGAACGTTAGCTCCGCCGTATTCTACTCCGTCAACATCGGTTACACCGTCTCCGGTATCTAGATTGAAAACCGTGGTTATAAATCCGGTTGAGAAGTTAAGGTCGTATAATAGTTCGTTGTCCGCTTTCGGTCTTTCGGTGAGAGCCCCACTGCCGTTGCGGTTATAATTATCCAAATAATCAAAGCCTTTAACGGCAAAGTAAGGAGCCGAATACGCATCCCCGTCTCTTTCGTAAAGCGGGGTGCAGTCGGTGGAGAAAGTTATCGTAACCGTGCTGCCGGAGCGCGATTGCGAACCGCCGGAGATATTCTTTCCGTTGATCGTAACGTTACTGAACTTACCGCCGAGTTCGTTTACGAATCTGGTGGAGTCTACTTTAATTTTAAGCGTAGTCGTAACGCTACTAACCGTTCCGTCGGCGTTGGTGCTGTAAGTAATACCCGTCCCGCTCAAAACACTCTTTGTAATACGATCGGAAGAAGCCCTGTCTAACTTATCGGCAATTGCAAAGGTGCCGGATATTCCGCCGGAATAAGTAAGGTTGAGTGAACGGTCGATAATATTTTCCATAACCCCCTCCGGATCGGTTTCGCCGTTTTTAATGGCGGCGGCGGCAACGGCGGTTATCGCCCTTGAATTGTTTGCATAGTCAAAGTCTACGTAAACGTAAGTATCTTTATCGTTTGCCGTAACTACTAAATACGCTCTGCCGGCGAATTCACGGTTATAGTTTTGCGCATAAAGGTTAGTAACGCTTAATTTAAATAAGAATGCGCCGTCAACAAAATCAAAATCGCTCTTTGCAATCTGTTCATAAGCGACGCCGCCACCGGACGTGGACGGATAATTTTCCATCGTGAAATCTTTATCTTTTATAAGGTTGCTCGGCATAATGATTATTCCGACTGCCTTTATATAACTTGATAAAGAGTTATAACTCGTTTGATCCAAACTTGCTTGATATCTGATACCCGAACCTTGGATCGTGTTTGCCTTAAATATAGACGCACCGTTGGTCTGAGAAAAAGTAACGTATTTTGCTGTAAAGGTTACGTTTGAAGTAACGGTGTATTCGGTATTGCCCGAGTAAAGTTTACTGTCGTTACTGCAAAGCCAGCCTACGAATACTTTGTTGTTTGCCGTATCGTTATCCATTGCGGGTAGGAAGTATTTTTCACCGGACGCAACTTTTGTGGTCTTTGTGGAAGAAGAAGTTTCCGTTACCGTGTATCCCGCTTGAGCGGTTACCGTGCCGTATGGGTTAGGAACAGAGGAGTTGTTTGCAAAGCCGTATGCCACGATATAGCATTTTCCGCTCGAAAGCGCTCCGCTTATATAAGAGTTGCTGATAAATATCGAGTCTGCCTGACCTTCCCATATTGAGCCTTCAAGCACGGTATAATCTATTCTCCAAACATTTTGCGAAGAAAGATTATGGAAGGTGAACTTAATCGACATAGCCGCCGTTTTGTTAAATATAAGTTTGGTCGAGAATTTTAACGAATTGTTAAGCAGCGCGCTGTCCGTATACGCGATAGAAGTAGTGTTATAGTCATGATTCTTTCCGAAGAATACTCTGTTCTGTGTGGTAGCAGATTCGATGCCCGACCAGTAAGTAATGTTAAGGTAAGTATTGAGTGCCGGCGGATACTGAGAGTTGGTTTTAGTAATACCGAACCCGAGACATTGACCGCCGCTCGTTCCGTTGAAGTTTTTAACGGTCATCGTAACCGACGCGCCGTCGAGAACTATTGAAGACGAAGTTACCAGTTGTTTGTCGTTATATTCGTGGAAGTTAGGATTGTATGTTGAAGAAATTCTATAACAAACTTCTGTTCCGAGTGCGGTAGATTTTTCTCCCGTGAAACCGTAGCCTACCACCCAGCAGTTTCCGCCGTCGTCTAAAACGTCAGATAAAATATTGCCGTTAAAATAGAAAGTAGTAAAGGTGTCTCCGCCTTTTCTGGTTCCGTAAAGATTCGCGATAGTTACGCTCCATACGTCGTTAGACCCCACGGTCCCTACGTGTGCAAAAGTGAAGCTTGCGCCGATTTTAGCAGCCGGCGTATAAGTTATATAAGTCGCTTTTGTTTTGAGGGTGTTGTTTTTATATAGGATAGAGCCGGAAGAATAGTCATGAGTAGCACCGACAAATATACCGGAAAGAGAACTGCCGAGAGAGTTCCAAATAGAAGCGCAAAAATGCCCTTCGCTCGGAGCATAACCGTTAGCCGAAGAAGAAAGCCCGAAACCGACTAAGTCGCCGATATATGTGTTAGCATAAGTAAAGTTTTGACCATACATTTCTACGGTAAGTCCGTCAAGATAGACCATTTCGGAATAGTTTGCTCTCTGTCCGTATGCGTTAAATCCCGCAACGGTGGTTATATTTGAAGAGTTCTTAGAAACGCCCGCTCCTTTAAGAGTGTCTATACGGTAGCAGGGATTAGCAGGCGCAGATCCGTTGTTTGCAAAAGAGAAAGCCGCAAGTTTTACGGTCTTATTTGCGCCCGTGCCGGACACGGCGTTAATAAAAGAATCCGGAACGTAGAAAACCCAACTGTTGACCCAAGATCCAACGTTGCCGTATAAAACTTCGGTTGTAACTTTCCAGCGACTGTAAGAAGATAGATAATGAAAGGTCATCGAAAACCCGATTTTCGTCGCCGTGTTCATTACAATTTCAGTAACCGCGCCGCCGGCACCTATATTTTTGCTGTTTCCGTCAGCCGTCGTGTAGGCGATAGGTGTATTGCCGGCATCAGCGTGGGCATGGTTAGTTGCGATAACAAGTCTCGTTTGGCTGTAAAGCCCCGGCCAAACCGTAGCTGAAAATTCGGAATATGCACCGGGGTAAAGGCTATCCGAACTGCCGAGCGAAAAACCGAAAGGCGTAACTTCTCCGCTTGTTGTGCAATTTTCGTTATAGAAATTGATAGTAGCGTTATCAAGCTTAAATGCGGAAGTATAAACCTTATCTCCCCAAGCGTTCATGCCGGAAACTTTCTTAAAGTCTCCGACAGAAGTTATCGTCATCGTGTTGCCGATATTAGACGACTGTTTGAGAGTGACTCCTGCGCTAGTTGGAGAAGAAGCCCAGTCCGCGTCGGCAACGTAAGTGCTTGCGGCGGCTTCCGCAATTAAGTGGCTGTCGTTTGTTTTGATGAGGACAAAACCTATCAAAGCAAACAAACAGGTCAAAACGGATAATAGGGTTATAAATCCATTTTTGTTAAAAAGTTTATTTTTCATCATGTCACTCCTTAAAGATATCCACAAAAAAATAACTTACGCATATAAAATGTTAATTTATGCTTATAAGTTATTATATAATTATATAAACTAAAAGGCTATTTGCCAACCCCCATATTTTAAAAATCTATATATAGCGGGATACCGCCGTTTGAATAATGGCGTGGATTTTTATTTCAAAACGTTGATAAAAAATCCGAAAAATGGTATTATAGTAAAAACCGCTTTTAGGAGAAAAAATGAAAACCGATATTGAAATCGCTTGGGAATGCAAAATGAAGGATATAGGCGAGATTGCCGCCTCCGCCGGTATTGAAGAAAATTACCTTACCAGATACGGTCGCCATAAGGCGAAAATCGACAGAGAATTTCTTGCGGAAAACAAAAACCCTGACGGCAAGTTGGTTCTCGTTACGGCTATCACCCCGACCCCTGCGGGCGAAGGCAAAACCACCACTACGATAGGGCTTGCGGACGGGCTTAAAAGAATAGGTAAAACGGTTACCGTTGCGCTTCGCGAACCGTCGTTAGGACCCGTGTTCGGAATAAAGGGCGGCGCTGCCGGCGGCGGATACGCGCAAGTCGTTCCGATGGAAGATATCAACTTGCATTTTACAGGCGATTTCCACGCAATAGGGGCTGCGAACAACCTACTTGCCGCAATGATAGACAATCATATTCAGCAAGGCAACACGCTCGGCATAGATCCCAGAAAAATCACTTGGAAACGCTGCGTCGACATGAACGACAGACAGTTAAGATTTGTTGTAGACGGGCTTGGCGGAAAGCCCAACGGCACCCCGCGTGAAGACGGGTTCGATATTACCGTTGCGTCCGAAGTTATGGCGGTTTTTTGCCTAGCGACTTCTATATCCGATTTGAAAGAAAGACTGTCTAGAATAATAATAGGATATACGTATGACGATAAGCCCGTAACCGCGGGCGATTTGAAGGCGGCGGGCGCAATGACGGCGCTTCTTAAAGACGCGTTAAAGCCGAATTTAGTTCAAACGTTAGAGGGCACGCCCGCGCTTGTTCATGGCGGGCCGTTTGCAAATATCGCACACGGTTGCAACTCGGTAATAGCGACCAAAACCGCATTAAAGCTCGGCGAATATACGGTGACGGAAGCCGGATTCGGCGCAGATCTCGGTGCGGAAAAGTTCCTTGATATAAAGTGCCGTAAGGCGAACTTAAAGCCGGACGCAGTTGTTATCGTCGCCACGGTTCGCGCCTTAAAAATGCACGGCGGACTTGCTAAAACCGAACTTAAAACCGAAAATATCGAAGCACTCGAAAAGGGAATACCAAACCTATTAAGGCACGTTAAAAATATTAAAGAAGTATATAAATTGCCTTGCGTGGTCGCGATAAACCGTTTTCCGACGGATACCGACTTTGAAATTGAGTTTATTATGAAAAAATGCCGCACCCTCGGGGTAAACACCGTTTTATCCACCGTTTGGGCGGAAGGCGGTAAGGGCGGCGAAGATCTTGCAAGAGAAGTTGTCCGCCTTTGCGAAGAAGAAAAAGGGGATTTCACCTTTGCGTATTCGTTATCTGAAAGCATAAAAGAAAAAATTGACGCAATCGTTAAAAAAGTATACGGCGGAGACGGAGTCTTCTTTACCGCGAACGCAGAAAAACAGATCGCTACGCTCGAAAAACTCGGCTTTTCCGATCTTCCCGTGTGTATGGCAAAAACACAATACAGTTTTTCGGATGATCCTACAAAACTCGGCGCGCCCGAAGGGTTTACCGTGACGGTTAAAAACGTCAAGGTTTCCGCCGGCGCGGGATTTATCGTCTGCCTTACGGGCGATATAATGACGATGCCGGGGCTTCCCAAAGTTCCCGCCGCCGAAAATATTGACGTCACCCCCGAAGGCAAAATCGTTGGGCTGTTTTAAGATAACCCAAGTTAAATGGCATAAAAAAAGACCTGATTCACAGGTCTTTTTTTCGATTGTTTTCTTTATCTTTCCGTTTTAATATTTTGTTAAAATCGGGATTTAACTCGGAAAGCAAAATCGCAATAAAGACGATTACGAATCCGACGATAAGCAGGGCTGAAAGTTGTTCCGAGCCGAGAATAACCGAGAAAACCGCTCCGAATACCGATTCTAAACAAAGTATAACCGACGCGGTAGTCGGCGGCGTATATTTTTGCCCGATTATTTGCGCCGCTTGGGCAAACAGGGTGCAGGCAAGCGTTAAGTATAAAATTTTAAGTATCTGTTCGGTGTTTAGCGAAAACGCCGTTATCCCTTTGCTCGGCAAATCGAAAATAAGGGTAAGCACAACGAATACTATGCCCGTGGTTAAAAGTTCTATTGCGATTATCGGGACGGTTGCAGATCGGTCTTCTTGGAACTTGCATAAAAACAGTATCTGAAAAGCGTAAAATATTGCCGAAACGAGAGTTAGCCCTTCGCCTAAAAGAGCGTTGCTGCTTGTTCCGACTCCACCCGCAAAGGCGATAAATCCTATTCCCACCATACATAAAACCGCCGCAATAAAGTTAAAGGCAGACGGCCTTTTTTTCATAAAAAGCCAAATTAAAAACGGAGTTATAATAACGTATGCCGCCGTCAAAAAGGCGTTGATGCTGGGCGTTGTGTAAATAAGCCCGATCGTCTGCGTGATATACGCACCCGCAACTGTAAGCCCCAAAATTATTCCGTGAAATAGCGTTTTGCGATTTATTTTAATTATCTTTTTGAAAAAAATTAAAAATATTATCAGCCCCGAAGATAAAAACCTTATCGCAAGCACGTAAAAAGCGGGCACGGCGCTTATGGTATCTTTAAGTATAGTAAAAGAAGAGCCCCAAACGATGGTCGCAAGAAGTAGTAATACTTGCCCGATAAGCGATAATTTTTTCTCTTTCGATAACGGTTTCATACCAAAATTATACAGTATATAAAATTTTAACGCAACTTTATAGGCGCGTTTTCGCTTAAAAAAGAAACGGTGAATTTAAGTCGATAAAAAAATTTTATCAAACTTGCAAAATATAATTGACAATAGGTAAGATTTTCGATATAATACAAAAGCATTTAACGAAAAGTTGATGTTTCACGGCGACGTAGCTTAGCTGGTTAGAGCGGCCGGTTCATACCCGGCAGGTCGGCGGTTCGAATCCACCCGTCGCTACCAAATACCAACGCTCCGCGTCGGTCATAAGGCCCCTTGGTCAAGCGGTTAAGACACCACCCTTTCACGGTGGTATCATGGGTTCGAGTCCCGTAGGGGTCACCAAAAACAAGCATTTTTAAGCGAAAAAAACGGCTTAAAAGTGCTTTTTTTATACGTTGTTTGCCCGAAAAGTGTCAAAAATAAGTGTCAAATCGTCGCTTTTTAAGTGTCAAATTTCGGGCAGAGCGTTAGGAATTTTCAGGCGATAACAAATAAAAACGCTTGTCAATATTCAAATTTTTGCATTTCTTTAATTAAAAAATCGTCTGAAAGGTCGGTGTAAGCGTTTCCGAGAGCGCCGAGCGAGTGCCCCATAAATTCATTTATTGCCGATTCCGCAACGTTGCACTCTTTAAGCCGAGAGTAAAAAGTTGTCCGCAAATCGTAAAGAATATGTCCGGGCAGTATATCCCGAAATTTTCGGCGCAAGTGGTCTTCGCTGCCGAGATAAACCGTCTCAACGTTCTGAACATAAGGCGCAAGCATTTTGCAAATAGGTATCTTTTTATACTCTGTTTTGCCGTTCTTTCTCTTCGAGTTTACGGCGACAACGAAAGCGCCGGCGATTTTAGCCGTTTTTAATTCGTTAGGACGTAACCCGGTATAAAGTAGTATCATATACGAAGCGAGCAAAATAGAGCCGTTTAAGGCGTTTTTAAGCGTGTTTTCTTCTTCTTTCGTTAGCGCTTTACCGTGTTTGCGTTCGTGCTGGACGTGATAGACAATATCGAGCGGGTTATTTTTTATAATATCGTGCCGTATCGCCATTTTTAATATAACGGATAAAAGCGAAAAAATTTCGTCGGCGGTTTTGCCTTTCCCTTGCGCTGAAATATCTTCAATAAGACTTTGGCAGGCTTTCGGCGATATTTTCTTTATCGGCGTTTCTTTAAAGTAGGGTTTAAGGTATTTATTATATCGCCCCATATCGCTATAAAACGTCTTTTCAGATACCCGCTTTTTGCGGAAATTTTCAAAGTAATATGTTGCGAAAGCGTTAAACGTTTCGGGCACGCCGTAAGCGTTCGTTGTTTGCGGTCGTCGCTTTTTTATTTTTGGCGCTCCGTGTTTTAAGTAAAGCAAAATACGCCGTGCGACTTCTTCCCGGGTGCTACCGTAAACGTAGTGCTTTACGCCGTTTTCGGTCATATAACCTTGAAAGCGCCCATCTTTCCGGGGCTTTTTAGAAATAGAGATCCCCGGCAAATTTATAATCATTTGGTATAACTCCTTTGGAGCAACCAAAACGCCTTTATTGTTTAACGTTTCTTTTAATATTAAGTTTAAATCTTTTTCGTCGTATATAGGTATTTTCCCCGGCATAATTCCCCTTTATGTTTACGTCGGAATTTTTCCAGATAACTGGAAAAAGACGGACAATTTTATATATTTATTCTTATTTCAACAACCTTTCCGAAAATATAAAACTCGTTTTTATCTGTTATTAAAATGGGGCTATATGCCGAATTTTCGGGCATAAGAAAAACCGCGCCCGAACTTTCTTTATATCTTTTTACCGTGCTTTCGCCGTCTATACTTGCGACTATAATATCGCCGTTGTCGGCGTAGTTTTGTTTATGAACGATTAAAAGTGCGCCGGGAACAATTCCGGCGTTTATCATACTGTCGCCGGAAACACGCAAGGCGAAATAATTGTCCGCCGGGTGTTTTTCTATGTAAACATACCCTTCGATATATTCCGGGCTTTCAATAGGCTTTCCGGCAACAACTTTACCGACAACCGGAATCAAATACTTGTCCGGAACGTCAAAACCGCCGATTGATTGTATTTTTTTATCTTCTTCCGACGTTTCACGCCCTAAAAGATAATCAACGGAAACGCCGAAAAAATCAGCAAGTTTTAAAAGCGTTGCGTTGTCCGGCTCGGATTTTTCTATTTCATACATTGATAAAGTAGAACGCGCAACACCTATTTTTTTTGACATTTTTTCTTGCGTAATTTTTTGTTTTTTTCTCAACTCTTTTATTCTGTTCATAATACCACCCATTTACATTGTGCCAAAATGCTTGACGGAATACAAGTTTTAATAAATTATTTTTGCCAAAATACTTGACAAACGGTATTTACGGGTTTATAATTGCCTTGATACTTGGCAAAATGGAGAAAAAACAAATGAGTTTAAAACAATTTCGGACTAATTGTCAAAAAACACAACAAGAACTTTCAAAAGAGATTAAAACAAAACGTTCTACTTATTCAATGTGGGAGTGTGGAAAGTCTCAACCCCCATTAAACAAAATTCCCCTTTTGGCTAACGCTCTAAACGTAAGCGAAAGTGAAATAATAGAGTGCTTTAAGGCGATTAAAAAAGAAATATAGACTATCGACAAGCGAAAAATCACTCGCAATCGATAAAATAGAAAAATAAACGGGGGGTGGGGTATTTATGGAACATTATTTTGAAAAAATCAGCAAACAAGAAGCGATAAATCTAACAATAGTTGAACTTGCAAAAATATCCGAATTATTTGTAAAAGCAAGAGAGAATCCGGACGTATTAAACTTTGACGATAGCGAGTTTAAAAAATATTATAAAATACTCTGCGATTTTCAATTAGATTGTTTTTATCTCTTTTTACCACAGGAAAGGCGGGAAAAACTTCTTAAAGGCGAAATGGCGTTTTAATATGGAATATAGCATTTTTGATAAAATCGCATCTTCGGCAGAAATGAAAGGGCAAATTGAAAACGGTATAAAAAATAGCAAGTTATCTTTTAAACAAGCGCTTGAAGAATATTATACTTTTGATTTTTTGCCAAGGTTTAAAGTAAAGAAAGAACAGGCGATTGCAATAAATTTGCATAATCGACAGGCAATAGACGAGTTTTATTTTGCCAACACAAGACAATTTTACAATATGGCTTATAGTTGCACACGACGTGCGGGCGGTGCTCTATTAAAAAACTATGTAAGAGATATGGTGCAACAAGTTTACATTGATTGCCGATATTATGATTTTTCTACCGAAAAAATACTTATAAAAGATATTTATACAACTTGCAGGACGGTTATAAATGGGGGAATATTACACGTCAAAGAAAAGCACACCGACAAAAAAGCGAAGTGCTCAATCGATACTATTATTTTATTTCATAATAGCAAAATGGATTCCGGGACAAGCCTTTTAGATTATTTAAGCGCCCCTGACGAAATATATAATCCGGAAACATTGTATATCAAAAACGAAGAAAAAAACGAACAACAATACAAAGAAGAAATGTATAAAAGTTTAGCGGAAGCGTTGCCGAAGTCGCAACGTCAAAAATTTTTTGATTATTTAAGGTGCGAAAATGATTGATAAGTATTTAAGTGAAAAAATTAAAGAGAACGCCCCAGGGCTTTTAGCAATTTTAAAAGCGCACGGCGTAGACGTTGAAAAGTTCGAGCAAATGGCGCAAACCGTAAGCGATAAGGCAAAAAATCTCCGCAATGTGCTATCGGAAGAGCAAAAAGAACTAAACCGTCAAAAGCGGGAAAAGAGAAAGGAAGAAAAAACGCGCCAAGAAGAAACCGCACGATTTTTAGAAAACGACTTGCAGGCGGAAAGGGCTTTATATCAAATAAACGCTTTTAAAGACATTGTCGACTTTGCAAACTACGAATTGAAAAAACAAGCGGGAGATCGCGAAAAAGCGCTTACAGACTTGAAAAGAATTGCATTTGAAACTTCTCCGGGAGAAATGGAGAAAGAAGAAACTTTAATAAATCGAAAGGAAAAAGAAACTATAAATCCGGAATTGAAGACAAAACGCCTAAAAGCGGAGTTTATGCGATTCTACGCAAAAGAGTGGTTTTTTATTCTGCTTGATTTAATAAATCAAAGTCGTCGATATTACCGTAAATATTAGCGTGAAAAACATATAAAAGGAGTAACAAAAAAACAATGAAAGAAACAATCACAATCAAAGAAAAATTATTTTATAAAGGCTATTTAGATTTAGAGAACTTAAACAAGGCGATTGACAGCACCGGCACGGACGGATTAGTTATTTGCGAGCGTGTAAAGGGCAAAATCGAAACCGCCGTTGATGTAACACGAAAGACGGTTGCCCGTGCGGAGATCTCCGAAAGCGATTTTATAGAAGAATACACGCAACGGGGTTGCCTTGTCTTTTACGACGACATACTTGACGACATAAACGACAACGAAGAAAAAACCGCCATATATGCGCTTAAAGACTTAACAAACGACGAAATTGCATACGTATATACTTTTAAACTTTTAGACGAAACAGACGGCGACAACGCAGTTTATTACAAACAAAAACAATAAACAAAACCACGCTAATATTTACGGGAAAACGGAGTTATAAAAAATGAAAGAAATTACACCGAAACTTTGCGAAACTTATTATTTTTATTCCAAAGGAAAAACGCACCCATATATTTATATAGGGCAAAAGGGAAAATACTACGTATTTGATTTTTACGGCAAACTTATCAATTTAACGCCGGCACGCTTTAATTATCTTTATCGTAATTGTAATATGGGCGGAGTAGAACAGAAAGAGCCAGACGAGCCGAAAAACGGGTTTTCCCGCTTTTTTAAGAAAAAATCGGACAAGCAATAGTAAAAATACTTTCGCCCGATCTATGGGCGATTTTGGGCGTTATTTGGTATATTTTGCGATATACCTTTTTGGTGGGCTAAAATGATAAAAAATAAAGGCGATTTATACTTTTCAAAGAACTATAAAAAATTGATAAAGATAGACGGGTTTATTAAAATTCCGTTTACGCTTGCCGTATGGCACGATTTAACACCCGCCGAGTGTATGATTTACGCCTACATAGACAACGCAACCCGGAACTTAAAAAACAAGGCTTTTACGGACAATGAAACGACCTTGCAAGCACTCTGCAACGTTTCAAAATTTTGCGTACAAAGTAGCCTTAAAAACTTAACTGAAAAAGGCTTAATCGAGAAAACGAAAGAGCCGAACGACAAAGGAAAGATAATAACCGTTTACCGCAGTTTAAAGGCGGTTCAGTTAAAAATAGATATTTCATAACGGCAACAAATTTTTCGACGGAACGCCCAATTGCTTTCCAACCGTCGATAAATTTTTGCATATTCCCGGCGACGTCCGGGAAATCACGTTTGCGGTGGTAGATTTTCCACTATTCGGAAGACTTCGAGACCGTGAACAATTTAAAGCCCCGGCATAAAGTCCGGGGCTTTTTCTTATGCTAAAAAGGTATATCAAAATGATATACCTTTTTATATAAAAAATCATAAAAAAGTATATTGTAAAAATATACTTTTACATTAAAAAAGTATATTGCAAAAATATACTTTTTAATTAAAAGGTATATTGTAAAAATATACCTTTGGAAAAACAAGGTATATTTTTCCCATATATTGGGGTATATTGCAAAAATATACCTTACAATCATTATATATAAAAAGAACAATTAAAAAGAAAACAAGAACACACGCGCGCGACGCGCAGGTATACGCGCGCATACGCGCGAGAAAAAGCGGTTTAATTTTATACTTAAAATCGGCAAAATTGCGCCAAAAAAGCACGAAAACGGCGCCAAGTCAAACGGGCGCAAGTCTTTTTTGTTCCGTGCTGAAAAAGTGTATCTTTTTCACAAAGGCAAAGGCGGGCAGGCGCGTAAGTTCCTTTTATTGTAAAATAAAAGAAACTAAAAAAAATCCGACAAAAAAATTTACGTTAAGACGAAAAGCATTCCGGCGAACGGGGGTGCGCCCGGATTTATCCGGGCTTTACCGTCGCCGGTTGCTTGGCGTTAGTAAATTTTTGTCGGGTTTTTTTGTGTAAAAGGAATTTTATTCCGTGTGGACGTTGTAAAACGTCCGCTCGGTAGAGTCTTCGGCGTAGCCGTAAAACGATTTTCCCGCAAAAATAGGGAAAATTTAACTTGTGTAAAAAGTGTCAACGATTAAGGCGTTTTCGATTGCTCTATTTTATTAGATTTTTTCTATCGTTTTAACTCTTTTAAGGGTGTCAAATACGGCTTCGAGTCCCGTAGGGGTCACCAGACTGAAACAAATCCGAACACTTTTGTTCGGGTTTGTTTTTTTGTGCCTTAAAACCGCTTGAAATATCGGAATTTTCAATATCTTCAAGCGTAATTTTCTCCGTTCCGTCCTTATAATTACAGGTTATTAAGGCGTAATCGTCATAAAGGAAAATTTTATTGACGAAACCGTCTATCAAAGCCTGCTTGCCTATCTTTGTGTCAAGATCGAGTTTGCGGAATTTCGTAAGTCCGAACAAAATCTGTTCCTGCGTTAAAAGCGGGCTTTTGATTTCCGCTTCGGCAAGTTCTATCGTAAGCGTTTCCTGTTCCTTCTCAAGTTTTTCAAGACGGCTTTTCGTTGTTTTAAGGACAACTCCGCTTTCTATCGCCGTGAGTATGTTCTCAATCTTTTCTTCCACGTCGGCAAGTTTTTGTTTTAATGCGGGAACGATTTGGTTTTCCTGTAATTGCAACTCATATAATCGATACGACAACTGCTCCATAAGTTTGTCGTCCATTATTTTATCGAGTATCGCTTTAATAACGGCGTTCTCGATTTTTTCTTTTTTGACGGCGGTTTTATCACACTTATGGGTTTTCTTCGCTTGGGCGCATTTATAGTAATGATAAGTTTTGCCATTCTTACTCGTTCCGCACTCGCCGAGCATCATCGCGCCGCACTTTCCGCAAAAGAGTTTAGTCGTTAAAAGATAATCGTCTTCCGCTTTATGTATCGCAGGAGCTTTTTGATTTATCACTATTCGCTTTTGGACTTTCTCGAATAAATCCTTATCGATTATCGCGGGAACGCCGTTTTCAACGACTATATCTTTGAATTTATATTCGCCTATGTATTTGCGGTTAGTGAGCATACGGCGAATTATATTATAATTAAGCGGATTTTCGTGAGATTTGGTTTTACCTCGTTTCCCGCGAATAGTAACGCCAATTCCGCGCGCTTTGAAATCATCTATAATAGTTTTCATCTTTTCGCCTTGCGCAAATCTCTCGAATATCTCTTTTACAAACGGCGCTTTCTTCTCGTCGATTTGTAAATGCTGATCTTCGTCAACGTAATAACCCATAGGCGTAACCGTGCCGTTATTCATACACTTTAAGGCGTTATCTTTCATGCCGCGATTGACTTTTTCGGCAAGTTCTACGGAATAATATTCGGCATAACCTTCCAGAACGGACTCCAAAATAATGCCTTCCGCACCTTCGGAAATACTTTCTTTTGCAGAAACAACTTTAACGCCGTTCTTTTTCAAAGCGTTTTTATAATATGCGCTATCATAACGATTACGGGCGAAACGGTCTAACTTCCACACGATAATCAAATCAAAAATGTGCTTTCCGCTATCTTTTATCATTTTTTGGAAGTTCGGGCGATTATCTGTTTTCGCAGACAACGCCCTGTCGATATAAGTGCTTACGACGGTTATATCGTTATATTTCGCGTATTCCATACAATCGCGAATCTGTCCTTCAATACTTTCTTCACGTTGTGCGTCGCTTGAATATCTCGCATATATTACCGCGTTCATTGATTTTTCTCCTCCAACAATCTGAATAATGCTTCTTTTAATTTTGCATTTGCGGGCGAATTTGGCTCGAAACACATTTCGATAAATTCTTTCATTTTGTCGTCGCTATATATTTTCGGTTCGTATTTATAGAGTTTACCTTGCGGAGAATCTGTTCTTCCGACGATAAAATCCAAAGAAACATCGAAATAATCGGCGTATCGTATAAGTAATTCCAAAGTCGGCAAATGTTCGCCTGTTTCATATCTGGCTAAAAGCGGCTGTTTTGTTTCCAACTTTTCGGCTAATTTTGCCTGTGAGAGTTTAATTCCGTTGCGTAATTCTCGTATTCTTTTTGAAACAATATCGTTTAACATAAACTATCCCCATTCATTTTGTAACATTATATCATTTTTCAAAACATAAGTCAATGTAATTTTATGATAATATTAATACGAGATTGATATTTTACCAAAAAACAGAGATTTTGGCGCAAATTCAAAAAAATTATAGTTTTCTACAAAAATTTTCAATAGATAATTGACTTTATTTGTCTTTTCGGGTATAATAAGTATGATTATTTTTATGGAGTGAGATATGGAAATAAGACGCGATTTTTACTTAAACAAGTTAATCAAACACAAGAAAAACGGTATGGTAAAAGTCATTACGGGTGTTCGCCGCTGCGGAAAATCATATCTATTATTTAAGTTGTTTCGCAATCACTTGATGGAAAGCGGTGTTGCGCCAGACCATATTATAACTATCGCCTTTGACGACTTTGAAAACAAGTCTTTGCAAAGTCCCGATGCATTGTATAAATATGTAAAAAGCAAAATAACCGACGCGAAAGATTATTTTATTTTGCTTGACGAGATACAGTTGGTATCCGATTTTGAAAGCGTTATAAACGGTTTTTTGCATATTGAAAACGCCGACATTTACGTTACTGGTAGTAATTCCAAGTTTTTATCAAGCGATATTATCACGGAATTTCGCGGGCGTGGAGATGAAATCAAGGTTTATCCGTTATGTTTTTCGGAGTTTTATTCTGTTTATGGCGGCGAATTTGACAAAGCACTCGTTATGTATTTTAACTATGGCGGTATGCCGCTTTGCTTGTCTATGGAAACACAGGAAGAAAAGGCGAAGTATCTCACTAATCTATTCGGAGCAACCTATCTTTCCGATATTATCAACAGAAATAATCTTCGTGGCAATGCCGAAATAAATGAGTTGACGGATATTTTGGCTTCTTCTATCGGATCTCTTACAAATCCGTTAAAATTATCAAATACGTTCGGTAGCGTAAAAAACGTAAAACTATCCGTTAATACCGTAATAAATTACCTAAATTATTTGGAAGACGCTTTTTTAGTTGAAAAAGCAGTCCGCTATGATATTAAAGGTAAAAAATATATAAATACTCCTGCAAAATACTATTTTGTGGATATGGGCTTACGTAATGCTCGGATCTCTTTCCGTCAGCAAGAATATACTCACATTATGGAAAACGTAATTTATAATGAATTACGTCGGCTTGGATATTCGGTTGACGTCGGCGTTATTGAAAGCATAGGAAAAGAAAACGGCGAGTCGGTAAGAAAAAAGTTCGAAGTTGATTTTGTCGTAAATATCGGCAACCGCAGATATTATATTCAATCTGCTTACAATATCTCGTCGGAAGAAAAAATGAAACAAGAACAAGCGTCTTTGCTTTCGATAAACGACGCTTTCAGGAAGATAATAATTGTAAATCAGCCTATTTTAAGCGGATATAACGAGCAAGGAATTTTAATGCTTTCATTGCAAGACTTTTTAACTTCGCCCGAAACAGCGTTAAATTTTTAATAAATATGACTAAAACTGTCATAGTTAGAGTGGTAGAATAGAGATAAAACGAAAATGGAACAAGATATAAGAGTCGATATTAAGGAAAACTACATAAAGAAGTTAGACGATTCTCTGTTGTCGATTTTGCTTAAAGACCATAGTTCGGGTAGTAATATCATCTGGGCTACCGATAACTATGCTCAAAAAGGTTTCGACTATGCGAGTTATGAGCCTATAACAATAAAAGCCATAACAGGGCGGCACGGCAATGTTATAAAGCCGCGTGTTGGAAAATCGAAGAAAGAGCAGTTGCACCGAGTAAAAGACAAGGCTGAAGTCTTTACCCCATCTTGGATCTGCAACTCGCAAAACAACCTTGTAGACAACGCTTGGTTTGGACGAGATAATGTTTTTAATACCGAAACAGAAAAATCTTGGACGACAAACACAGAAAGGATAGTCTTTCCGCAAGGTAAATCGTGGCAAGATTACGTTAAGGCAAACAGGATGGAAATATCCTGCGGGGAAGCCCCTTATCTCTGTTCAAGATATGATACCGTTTCGGGTGAGTGGATAGAACTAAACGACAGGATAGGCATTTTAGACAGAAAGATACGGGTAATAAACGAGAACACCGAAACAAAAGAAGACTGGCTGATTTGGGTACAGGAAGCATACAAGGCAACATACGGCTTTGAATGGCAAGGCGACAGCCTTTTAATAGCAAGAGAAAATCTTCTGTTTACGTTCATCGACTATTATCAGGGGAAGTTCGACGAAATGCCGACAAACGAATTGTTGCAAGATATGGCAAAAATAATATCTTGGAACATATTTCAGATGGACGGCTTAAAGTTTGTTATCCCGAATTCCTGTAAACCCGTTCCAAAAATGCAACAATCTTTTTTCGATATGATAGACGGAACAAAGGATGAAACGGAGCCTTGCCCCGGTTGTGAAAAGGGCGATAACAAAAAGCATTCGGGCATTTATTGTAAAATAATGGATTGGCAAAAGAAAAAGCCGATAAGATTTATTGATTTAACGGAGAACAAATAATATGGCATCACAACTTAATATTAAAAAACAAATGAATTTTAATCCCGATGAAACCAACGGGATTCCGCAAATAAATACATAAGCGGCGGTTTATCGTAAACCGAAAAACGGTAGAGGCAGACAGGGGTTTTCCCTCTCTGCCTCTTTTTTTATAACCTAATTATAAAACCGAAACAACCTTTAATAAAGTAGAAAGTGTTCGGATTATTAACGGAAGTTTCACCAAACAAGATAAAGGCGAACCCGTTTCCATTAGGAGACGGATTCGCCTTTATCTTCTACATCAAAAAATAAATATTTATGGGTAAAGTTATGTTTGATAAAATAGGAACTAAAATAAAAAATCTTGCAATTATCATTACTGTTTTAGGTGTAATTGCTTCAATCGTAAGCGGAATTATAGTTATGATTAACGTCGTTTGGTGGCGGGGCTTAATAATTATAATTTGTGGTTGTCTTGTTTCCTGGATAGGTTCTTTTTTTGCTTATGGATTTGGAGAAATTATAGAAAAACTTAATGACATATCAAACGATTTAACTGACCAAAAAAGATTGTCCGTTGCAAAAGTAATGAATAGCGACGATAAAAACAAAATGAAAGCCAAAGAAATATTAAACGACGTTGTTACATCGACTATGGAAGAAATCGAAACGAATATTGATAATATTGACGATACTAATGAACCGCAAGAAGATGAATGCCCTTGCTGTTTTTATAAAATTAAATCTACAGATAGAGAGTGCCCGAACTGCGGATGGGATTTATCGAAGACATTTAAAAAATAAATTTTTTATATAAAATCGGGGAGCGAAATACATTATTTCGCTCCCCGATTTATCGTTTTATCGGCTCACGACAAACCTCCGCTTACAGTCTTTATCGCGGTTGCCCTATGGATTTAACGGGCATATTTTTATTAAAATTTTTATTATTAAATTGTTGTTTTTGCCATTCGGCATAAGCTTCGTTTCCTTTTTCAGAATTGCAGTATGTAATTATCGATGAATACAACAACTCTATTTCAAAAAAGGAAGAACTCTACTAAAATTTTCAATAGAAAAAATTTACCTAAAACGGCGTTTATTTACGTCTCCAAATTAAGATAGGAGCGCTCTTTTGGGGTGAGAATTATATCGGCGGCGGCTACGCTTTCGGATAAGCTTTCTTTTCGGGAATTTCCGACTATCGCAAAGGTATTCATTGTATCGGAAAGAATATAGGCAAGCGCTATTTGCGGGACGGAGAGCCCCTTTTCTTTTGCGAGTTCTTCGGCACGGCGAAGTCTTATTATATTATCTTCATTAAGGTAAGAAACTTTTGCCGCATAACCAAGCGATTTTGCCGTTTCCTTAATATTTTCGCTTTTAACTTTACCGGACAGAAAACCGTTTGCGAGCGGTGAAAACGCGGTTACCGGCAACTGAGAACCCCGATACCATTTTCTTGCGGCAATATTATCTTTACCCGTGATGCTGACGCAACCTAGCCAAGCCCATTTTTTATTAACGGCAAGCGAAAATTGCGGCTGGGAAAGGACTATGGGAGAAAGTCCGTTTTGGGCGGCATAACCGTTTGCTTTATCTATGCGGGTATGTTTCCAGTTTGAAACGCCCCACGTTTTAATTTTCCCTTCCTTAATAAAAGAGTTAAGCCACTCCGTAATTTCTTCCGCGGGGATCTTTTCGTTATCGCGGTGCAAAATATAAGTATCGATACAATCGGTGTTAAGAGCGGTAAGAGATTTTTCGAGATCACAGATAAGACATTTTTTATTTATCCGTGAATTGCCCAAAAGTCCGTGCAGGCCGCCTTTTGTCTGGACAAAAACCTTGTTTTTAATTCCGTTCTTTTTAATAAAATCCCCTAAAATATTTTCGCTATCGCCGTAGCCCCGCGCGGTATCGAAAGACGTTATGCCAAGCGACAACGCTGTATTTAACAGTTCGTCTTGATTTTTGCCATGCCAAAAACCCTTTGACGCGCACCCTAAAATAATTTTCGATATCGGCTTATCTATTTGTGTTAAGCGGAAGTATTTCATAATATTTTTTCCTTTTTTTTATTATACAATTATAATACGCCGTTTGCAATAATAAAAAGCGGTAATATAATTTCGGTTTGTTTTTTTATTTATAAAGTGGTAAAATATAATTGTTCAGGGAAATTATGACTAAAAAAGAAATAAAAAGCGAATACAAAGATAATCTTAAAAAGTTAAAATCGGATTTTAGGGCGGAGAAGAAAGTTCTTAAAGCGCAATACGAAAAAAGGCTTGACGAATTTTATTCGTCAAACGAGTATAAAAACGCGGCTAACCCGCCGAGAAGAACGATTTTAGAAGAGATAGGCAATGCGGTAACGCACGGCGTCGGTTCGGTTTTTGCGATCGTTGCGCTTATTTTAATGCTTTTGCGCGCAAACTCTATCTCCGAATATATAGGCGCGGCGGTATACTTTACAGGACTGTTTTTTATGTTCACCATGAGTTGCCTTTACCACTCTTTTCCATACGGCAGCAAGGTAAAGCGGCTTTTCCGTCGGTTCGACTATTCTTCCATTTACCTTTTGATAGGGGCGACGTTTACGCCCATATTGCTTTGCTATATGGGCGGGGCATACGGAATTGCGTTCACAAGCGTGCAATGGGCGGTGATCGCCGCGGGCGTTACCTTTATAGGCGTTTTTGGGCCAAGTAGGCTTAAATGGTTGCACTTTCCTTTATATTTTATTTTGGGGTGGAGCGCGCTTATATTCGTGCCGAAAATGATAACGGATAATTTAGCGTTCTTTTTCTGGATACTTGGCGGCGGCGTTATTTACACTTTGGGAATTATTCCGTTTGCGATAGATAAAAAAGTTTCGCACTTTTTGTGGCACTTTTTCGTGCTGGCGGGCGCGGTCGTTCAATGGGTAGGGATATATCTTTTTATTTACTGCGTATAAATAATCGCTTGAAAAAAAGTATTTAAATGATATAATGAAAAAAAACGGAGATAAAGATATGAAATTTAAGGTAGATAAAGAAAGTTGTATCGGGTGCGGATTTTGTGCGTCCGTTTGCCCAGAAGTTTTTAAAGTCGGTGAAGACGAAAAGGCGGTAGCCTATGAAGAGCCTAATGAGAATACTTTTTCTTCCGCGCAAGACGCGGCTGCGGGCTGCCCCGTCGCTGCGATAGGCGAAGAATAAGATAAAGGTAAATATATGAGTAACACTAGTCGTGAGTTAAGGCAAAAAGAAGATTATCTGTCATTAAAAAGCACGACGGCTTTAAAAGGGATTTTAGCAATTTTTATTATATTGCATCACCTTAATTTAGTGTCGGGAGCTTTTAAAAATTTAAAAATATTAGACAAGATTTTTAGTAATTTAGGTTTTTTATGCGTTGGCGCTTTTTTTCTTATATCCGGATACGGTCTTATTTCGTCTTATAAACGAAAAGGCGAGAAATACTTAAACGATATTATTCCCAAAAAAGTTTTACCATTATATATTTTGTGCATTATTCTTGCGGCTGGATACTACTTGTTAACAAAGGAATTCAACTTGGTGCAGTTTGTAAAAATTCTGTATAAATTCGGTGATTATGGGTATCTTTGGTATTTCACTTGTATATTGATTTTCTATTTGTTGTTTTTTATAATACATAAACTTAAAATCGGAGATAAACTCAAATTTATTTTAACTTGTGCGGGTGTTTTATTGTATTGTGCGATCGACGCGTCGCTTTTCCCGTATGCAACTTGGAAATATTGTTCTTGTTTTGCGTTTTTGTTAGGCTACGCATGGTTTTACGCAAAAGAAGATATTGACGAATTCTTAAAAAAGAACGTTAATTATTGGATTACGCTTATATTTGCAGTTGTTTTGTTTGCAGGACTATTTGTCTTTGAGTATTTTTTAGACGGAACAGTATTCTTAAAACAATTTTTGGCATGCTTGTTCCCTGTAATTTTATTGCTTTTATCGCAGAAAATTCCATTAAACAATCCTATTACAAGGTTTCTTGGTAAAATTTCGCTTGAACTGTATTCATTCCAATACTTTTGCATATATTTTTATCGGGAAATAGCAGTTATAGGAAATAAATGGCTATATTGTCTGGCGGTGCTTGCAAGCGTAATTGCCGTAAGTATAGTTCTGCATCCTTTAATTAAAATTTATTTAAAATATTCAGGCAAATTTTTCTGCCTTTTAAGAGACAAAATAATTTCTTTAATAAAGAGAAAAAGACCAGAAGAACAGCCTTAATAATTTTTTATATTTAATTTGAATATTGTTCATAAAAATAAACCTTTTTATTATAAACGCTTAAATTTTTAAAGCCCTTGAAATACAAGGGCTTTTTTGCTATAATGATATAGATAAAAACAGTTTACGACAAATCAAACGTTTAATCGGGGGAACGATGAAATACATAGTTGCAATCGACGAAGGGACCACGAGCACGAGAGCGGTTCTATACGATTTAGAAGAAAGGAAAATTATAAAGCAGAAGTCCACGAGAATAAGTCAGATTTATCCTGCACCATCATTTGTGGAAGAAGACGCAAACGAGATATACGCGCACACTTTATCTTCTTTGATAGAAATTTTAGAGAGTGTGAATAACGTTAAAGATATTGCGGGAATAGGGATAACGAATCAGCGAGAAACGGTTATCGCGTGGGATAAGATCACGGGGAAGCCCCTTTATAACGCCATAGTCTGGCAATGCAGAAGAACGGCGGAGTATATGAACAAACTTTCCGCAGAATACGGCAGAACGATAAGGGCGAAAACGGGGCTCGTTATGGACGCATATTTTTCGGCAAGCAAGATACGTTGGCTTATCGATAACGTTTCGGAGATAAGGGAAAAGACGGCAAGGGGCGAAGTGTGTTTCGGCACGGTAGACAGTTTTTTGGTGTATAAACTTACGGGCGGAAAGGCGTTCGTAACCGACGTTACTAACGCGTCAAGAACGATGCTTATGAATTTAAATTCGCTCGATTACGACGACGAACTTCTATCCTTTTTCGGCATACCTAAGAGCGCGCTCCCCAAGATAGTAAATTCAGACGTAAAGGTAGGCTGTTTTAACTATAACGGAGTGGATATTCCGCTATGCGGAATAGCGGGCGATCAGCAGGCGGCACTCGTTGGGCAAGGTTGTTTTACCGCGGGAACGGGCAAGGTAACTTACGGCACGGGGCTGTTTATGCTATATAATATAGCCGATAAACCCGTAATTTCAGACAACGGACTTATTACCACGGTGGGCTATAAAATCGGCGATAAAGTCGCATACGCCTTTGAAGGAAGCGTTTTCAACGCGGGTAGCGCCGTTCAATGGCTAAAAGATAATCTGAAACTTTTTGAAGACGTTGCCGAAAGCGAAAAGATAGCCTTTTCGGTAAACGATAACGGCGGGGTATATTTCGTTCCGGCGTTTACGGGGCTTGGCGCGCCATACTGGAACAGCGACGCAAAAGGTGTAATATGCGGGCTGACGCGCGGAAGTAATTTTGCGCATATAACGCGCGCCGTGTTAGAGGCGATGGCGTATTCTACAAAAGACCTTGCGTTTATTATGGCGGCGGAAAGCGGGGTTAAACTCGAAGAAATACGGTGCGACGGGGGTGCTAGCGTAAATAACTTTTTATTGCAATATCAGGCGAACGTTTTGGGGATCACCGTCAACCGTCCGGAAGAAAAGGAAAGCACGGCTCTCGGCGCTGTATATCTATGCGGAATAGGAACGGGCGTTATGAACTTAAAAGACATTGCCGAATACAGAAAAACTCAAAGGATATTTTTGCCGGAAACGGGCGGTAAATATACGGAATATTATAAGGAGTGGAAAAGCGCGATAGAAAAGTGCCTTCATAGTTAAGTATGGAAAAGAAAAGTTTTATTGCAAAAGACGGAAAAGTTATAGTATATAAAGAGTGGGCGGCAGAAAATCCGAAGGCGTTGCTTCAAATTTCGCACGGCATGGCGGAAAGCACGGTCAGATACGAAGAGTTTGCCGAGTTTATGGCGCAAAACGGTTTTTTGGTTTTTGCCGACGATCATAGGGCGCACGGCGAAACGGATAATTGCAGCGGATATTCCGACGGGGATATTTTTAACTTAACTCTTTCGGATATAGCCGAAATTTCGGCAAAGTATAAAAAGGCATACCCCGATTTAAAACTGATTTTGTTCGGGCACAGTTACGGCTCGTTTTTAACGCAGGCGTATATAGAGCGATACGGCGCTCTTGCAGACGGGTTTGTCGTCGGCGGCAGCGCGTATATGAAAGGCGCGCAAGTTATTGCGGGGAAGTTGGTTTCCGGAATGAACTGTCTTTTCGGAAAGAGAAATAAAAAGGCAAAACTTATCGCAAACCTTTCTTTCGGCGCTTATAACAAAAAGTATAACGATAAAACGACGTTTGTTTCTTCTATAAAAGAAGAGTGTGAAAAATACGATAGCAATCCGCATTGCGGGTTCGTGCTTTCAAACGGGTTCTATAAGTCGATGTTTTCCGCCTTTAAGGGATTATACGACAAGAAAAACGCATCGAAGATAGACGTTGATAAGCCCATACTTTTAATAAGCGGAAAAGCAGACCCCGTAGGCGAATACGGAAAGTCGGTAGAACGCTTGCGTGATTTTTATAAAGAAGAAGTCGGAGTTAAGTCGGTAGATATGGTGCTGTTTGACGGCGCGCGCCACGAATATCTAAACGATATTTCAAAAACCGCCGCAAGGCAAAAGATACTTGATTTCTGCTGTAAAATATCGTGATAAAGGTAATAAAAATTTAAATTGAAAAAAGTCAAAAAAAGAAGTAGCGGCGTGCTTTCGGCACGCCGCTACTTTAATAAATTATATTCACTTCAAAATCTTTCCGATTATCTTCGTTTGCCATCTCTTCGGCAATATATTCAACAACAAAAGCAAAGGATTGCGGTTGATTTTATAGACGTATTTAGGGTGCTTTTTATTAAGCGCCTTTAATATTTTTTCAGCGATCTTTTGGGGCGGAACGTTTTTCGCTTCCACCTTATCGACTATTTTTTTGAATTTTTGCGCGTTGCAATCGTATAACTTCGTATTGCGGCAAAACTCGTCTAACTCTCTCGTGGAGTCGGAAAGAAGCGAAGTTTTCACCGCGCCGGGGCGGATAACCGAAACGGATATATCCAAAAGTTGAACTTCCATACGGAGAGAGTATGCATAGCGCTCAACCGTGGTTTTGGTTATTCCGTAAATACCCGTAAACGGCAGGGGGTAAAGGGGCGCAAGTTCGCTTGACGTTATGATGATTTTACTTCCCTTTTTAAGAAGCGGCGCAAAAATTTTATTTATTCTGTAAACCCCAAAAACGTTTATATCGAAAATCCGTGTAAACCTTTCTTCGCTCATCTCTAAAAGCGAATCGAGAGAATATATTCCCGCCAAATGAATAATTGCGTAAAGTTCGTCCGTAACGCCCTTTATTTTTTCAAACGCATTATTTATGCTGCCAATGTCCGTAACGTCGACGGGGATCGGAATAACGCTGTCGGGCGCTTTTGAAACATTTTTATCGAGCGCAAAAACGGTATATCCCGCGTCCGATAGGTTTTTAACCGTTTCATATCCCATGCCGCCGAAAGCCCCCGTCACCAAAACGTATTTCATACTTATCTCCGAAGTTTTTTATTTATCTTAACATAATATAATAAATATTTCAATAAACGGCGGGAAGTTTCGTCTGGAATAAGCGCCTTATTTTTGCCGTCTAAAAAAAATTAAAAAAATATGACAAAAAATTCATATTTTTGCTTGACAACGTTTTTTTGGGGTGATAATATAATAACGCGAATATGAAAGATTATTCATATTCTTTTTGTTTTTAGCGTATAATTTGACATAAAGCGTTAAGGCGAAGGAGAAAAAATGCCGATAGTTTTGGCACCCACGAATCAAGATCTTAAAATAGTTAAGATCGTTGCGGACGAAAAAACGAAAAAACACTTGGAAAATTTAGGTATTACCATCAACGGAACGATAATGGTATTAAGTTCTTCGGGCGGCACGGTCGTTTGTAAGATAAAAGAAGGTAGGGTCGCATTAGATACCGACCTATCCAAAAAGATCTTCGTGGCATAATTTTTGTTATAAATTAAAGGAGATACATAGATGGAAAAAACTTTGGACGTTTTTACCGTCGGTGAGAGCGGAAGGGTAAAAGCCGTTCTCGGCGAAGGTAAAATCAAAAGACGTTTATTCGATATGGGGATAACCCCCGGCGCCGATATCTGTATGAGGAAGAAAGCGCCGCTCGGCGATCCTATCGAAATTAACGTCAGAGGATACGAACTTACCCTTCGTAAGACCGAAGCGGCGTGCGTAAAGATGGAGGTTAACGATTAATGAAAAGATTTGCTTTGGCAGGTAACCCCAACTGCGGAAAAACCACGCTTTTTAACAGTCTTACCGGTTCTACCGCCCACGTCGGCAACTGGCCGGGCGTTACGGTAGACAAAAAAGACGGCGTTTATAAAAAGACGCCGAAACCCGTCGCGATAGTCGACCTTCCGGGTATTTACTCGCTTTCGCCGTATACCCCCGAAGAAGTTATCGCAAGAAACTATATATTAGACGAAAAGCCGGACTGCGTTATAAATATAGTCGACGCTACGAATTTAGAGCGTAACTTATACCTTTCCACGCAGATTTTAGAGATCGACGTTCCCGTGGTTATCGCGCTCAACATGATGGACGCGGTAGATAAAGCGGGGGATAAGATCGACGAAAAAGAACTTGAAAAAAGGCTTGGCGTTCCGGTCGTTAAGATTTCCGCTTTAAAAGAAACGGGACTTAAAGAACTTATGGAAAAGGCGTATAGCGAAAGCGATAAGCCGCGCAACGGAACTACCGTTTTAGAAGATACTCCGCTTGCTCACCTTATCGGAGACGTTCGTATCGCCCTTAAAGGTCAAGGCGTTGAAAATCCTTTATTCCATGCGATAAAGCTCGTTGAAAACGATAGTATCGAAGTGGAAATGCATAAGTCCACCGTCGAAATGATCGACGAATTCAAAAAGACTTTTAAAGACGACGTTTTCGGCGACGACTTCGAAGCGCTTGTCGCGGACGGAAGATATAAATACATATCCAAGAAATTCGCGCCCGTCGTTTCCAAAAAGGATAAAGACAAATTCAGAATGACCAAGTCCGATAAAGCGGATAAAGTTTTAACGCATAAGATCTGGGGTATCCCGATCTTCTTGGTAATTCTTTTCTTGGTATTCCACTTAACGTTCAGCGAAGACTTGTTCTATCTAAGTAAGATATTTGCACTTCCGTCGCTCGAAGAAATGGGCTTGATTATCGACGGCGAACCCATAAGTTACGGCGTCCGCTGGCTTGCCTGCTTATACGACGGGGCGGTGTTCTCACCGGGTGTAATTATAAATAACATTTGGAACGATATGCTTGTTGGCGAACTGTTCGGTTGGCTCGGCGGACTTGTCGAAGGTTCTTCGATGGCTCCTTGGGCGATAGGACTTATCAATAACGGTATATTTGACGGTATAAGCGCGGTTCTCTCTTTCTTGCCGCCGATACTCGTGCTCTTCTTATTCTTCTCGATCTTAGAAGACTCCGGATATATGGCTCGAATCGCGTTTATACTGGACAGAATGTTCCGCCGTTTCGGTCTTTCGGGAAGGGCTTTCCTTCCGATGATCATGGGCTTCGGTTGTTCCGTTCCCGCAATGATCAACACAAGGACTTTGGCGGACGAAAAAGAAAGAACGGCGACGATAAGGGTAATTCCTTTCTTCTCCTGCGGGGCAAAGCTTCCTATCCTTACCGCGGTTGCGGGCGCGATAGTCGCATACTTTAACGTAGGTAACGCGGATCTTATCACTTACGGTATGTATCTGCTCGGTATCGTTGCTGCGATCATTTCGGTGCTTTTAATGAGAAGCACCACTCTTAAAGGCGAAACTCCGCCGTTTATAATGGAACTTCCGGCATACCATTTGCCCCAGTTCAAAAATTTGATGGCGCACCTTTGGGAAAAGACCAAACACTTCGTTAAAAAGGCCTTCACTATCATCATTGCGTCTACTATAATCATCTGGCTTTTAACTCACTTCTCCTTCGATTGGAGATTCTTAGAAGACGAACAGATAAACGAAAGTATCTTAGCAAGCATTAGTATGTTCGTTCAGCCGATATTCACACCGCTTGGCTTCGGTAGCCAACTCGGTCAATACGGTTGGGTATTCGTTGTTGCTGCCGTTGCGGGACTTATCGCAAAAGAAAACGTTATCGCAACCTTTGCAACGCTTGCGGCTTGCTTAATAGCCGGCGGCGCTATTTCCGGAGCGGGGCTTGACATCGAAGCCGAAGAAGGTATCGACGCGGTTCAGGCGATGATACAGGCAACCGGAATAACGATCCCTGCGCTCATCTCGTTTATAGCGTTCAATATGACCACTATTCCTTGCTTTGCCGCGGTTGCTACCGCAAAAGCGGAATTGCAGGATAAAAAGCGCTACAAATTCACCCTTCTTTTCTGGATTGCGGTGTCTTACGTAGTTGCGGCAGCAGTTTATACCATAGGCTCTTGGTGGTGGACCTTGTTCATCTGGGCTGTGGTGATTGCCGGAATTATAACCTTAATAGTTATGCGCAATAAAAAGGCGGCGAAAAGGAACTAAAATATGGGTATTTGGGAAATATTGATAATAATAGCCTGCGCGGCGATAGTTATAAGCGTTATCGTTACTTCCATAATCAGGAAAAAACAAGGCAAATCGTCTTGTGACTGCGGCTGTTCGAGTTGCCCGCATAACTGCTGCTCTCCATCCGCAAAAAAAGATAATAAAAATGCCAAATAGCACCTTCGTAAATAGCGTGCGCCCCGAAAGAATTTTCTTTCGGGGCGCACGTTTTTAAACGTTTATTTTATTTAAAAGTTTTACTAAAATAAAAAAATATCGTATAATAAAAATATGATAAAAGTAGTCGCCGCAATAATAAAGAGCGGAAATAAATTTATGATCTGCCAAAGACCGAGGGGTAAATCCCGCGCGCTTTTGTGGGAATTCCCCGGCGGAAAGGTTGAAAAAGGGGAAACCGAAGAATTAGCGCTTATAAGAGAGTGCCGCGAAGAACTCGGCGTTATTATAGAGCCAAAGGAAAAGTTTATTACTGTAACCCATAAATATCCCGATATTGAAATAGAACTATCGGTATATATTGCAATAATAAAAAGCGGCGAGCCCAAGATGATCGAGCACGCCGATATAAAGTGGATAGAAAAATCCGAAATAGATAATTTCGAGTTCTGCCCCGCAGATAAAGACGTTTTGGAAAAAATCAAAAAAGAATTAGAAAAGCCCGCCTTGTAGCGGGCTTTTGCTATGCTTAAATTAAAGTAGCGGGATTGCTGCTAGATAAACTATATCGTCTCTATTTTTAGAGTCGCCTTCGGCTAAAACAAACGCGCGCTTATAGATAATGCCGCCCGCCTTTTGGACTAGGCTTTCAAGCCCCAAAAGGCTTTCGCCGGTGGAGATAACGTCGTCAACAATAGCGACCTTTTTGCCTTTTATTAAATCTACGTCGTGCTTTGATAGAAAGAGTTCCTGCGCCTTTCCGGTGGTTATAGAAGCGCCGTAAGCAACGCTTATACCGTCTTGCATATACAGTTTTTTAGACTTTCTTGCAACGGCGTAATACTCCATACCGCACTCCCTTGCGACGACGTGCGCAAGTTGAAGCCCCTTCGATTCCGCCGTGATAATAACTTCGGCGTCGCCCAAAAGTTTGGAGAGTTCTTTGCCGCAATGTTCGGTCAGCGCCTGATTTCCGTGAAGGTTAAAAAACGCTATATTTATTCCGCTGGGTAGCGGCATAATGGGAAGTTTTGCTTTAACGCCTTTTATATCGATTTCCAAAAATTTATCCATAAAATCACCTTTTGTGTTTTTTATCTGTATATCCTTAGTTTATCCGAAACAATCTCCGCTTCGAACGGGATATTTTCGTAAAGTTCGCCGTCCGCTTGCACAACGTATGGCAACGATGCTTCGATTTTTATTTTAGTTATCTTTTTATGCGTCGCTTGGGGGATAGATAAGATTTTTCCGCCTTTAAGCTTAATAAGCGCGCCTAAAAGCTTGAATTTGCCGAGTTTATCCACGGCGACGAAATCAAGCGATTTATCCGCGGGATCGGCGATAGGGCAGATACGTATCCCGCCGCCATACGCGCTTCCGTTCGCAACGCACGCCATAAACGCGTTATATTCGGTTTTTTCTCCGTCTATCTCCGCAGAAAAATTCACGCAGTCGAACTTAAACAGGGTTTTAAGCAGACATTTGGTATAGCCGAACTTGGTTTTTTTCTTTAACGCGGCGTATTTTTTAAGCACTTCCACGTCTATTCCCATGCCTACTATATTTATGCTCCTTACCGTAGGAAGCTGTATAAAGTCCGTAAACTTAGGCGTTCCGTCAAGGATCAGATCGACGGTTTCTTCTATAGTTCCGCCAAGCCCGATGGCGCTTGCAAAGTCGTTACCCGTGCCGCAGGGGATTATCCCTAACGCGCATTTATCGAAAGAGTGAAACCCGTTCACTATTTCGTGCAGAGTTCCGTCTCCGCCGACGGCTACGATACACGTAGCCCCGCCGTTTATAAGTTCTTTTGTAAGTTCTTTGGCGTGGCCTACCCTTTCGGTATAGTGGATCTTATATTCCGCATTTCTCTCTTTAAGTCTTTTTTCGATAAGAGCGAGATTTTTAGCCATTTTTTTGCCTTTTTTCCCGCCCGCTATCGGGTTTACGATTAAATCCAACATAGCCGTATCCTTTGTTACCAACGGAAAATAGTTTACTACTTTTATTGCAAAAAAACAACGGTTTATGTTAAAATATTTTAGATGGAACTCTATTTTTCGGATAAAATAATAAATCTTGCGGAAATTTTAGGCGGCAAACTTTACGCCGTCGGCGGATACGTCAGAAATTTTCTTATCGACGGAAGCTTTTCGGAAGATATCGATCTTGCCGCGCCTATCGGTGCGGATACTCTTATGTCCGCATTAGATAAGGCAGGGCTTAAAGTAGTCGCCGATTACAAGCGCACGGGCACGGTCGTTTTTTCGGACGGGGAAAGAAAATATGAGTTCACTTCTTTTAGAAAAGACGTTGGTTATACCGGCGGCGCGCACACTCCCGAAAAGGTGGTTTTTACGGACGATATACTTAAAGACGCCCTTCGGCGCGACTTTAAGTGCAACGCCGTTTACTACGATATTAAAAACGGAAATACAGTCGATCCCCTAGGCGGTGCCGAAGATATTAAAAACAGGGTTATAGACACGGTAACTTCGCCGGAAAAAGTTTTTTGCCATGACGGTCTACGGCTCATGCGGCTTGCAAGATTTTCTGCGGAACTTAACTTTAAGCCGAAAAGCGAAGTGCTTGCCGCGGCGAAAAAGTTTGCGGCAAACGTTCGTGACGTTTCGCCCGAACGGATATTTTCCGAGTTGAAACTTATTCTTAAAGCGGATAAAAAGTATCCCTTTTCGGATAAAGACGGGCATTATACGGGGCTAAAAATTTTAGACGACGCGCGCATTTTAGACTATTTTATTCCCGAACTTACGGCGGGGCGGGGCATGGTGCAACGTGCCGATTATCACGATCACGACGTTTTAGAACACAGTTTAAGGTGTGTGCGCTACGCAAAAGAAAAAGTGCGCCTTTTTGCCCTTTTGCACGACGTGGGTAAGCCCGCTTCTATGCAAAAATACGGCAGATACCACTACCATGCGGACGAAGGCTATATTCTTGCCGAAACCGTGCTTAAAAGGTTAAGGGCGGACGTTAAAACGATAAAGGAAAGTAAGTTTATCGCAAAATACCACATGTTCGATCTAAGCGGAAACGTTCGGGAAAACAAGGTTAGGATCTTTATTGTTAAGCATTTAGAGTATATAGATGATTTGCTATCGGTCATGCAAGCGGACTTTTCGGCGTGCAAAGACGATTTAAGCACTTCTCCTGTGGTCGAAAAGTGGCGTGGAATAATCAAAAAAATGAACTTTGAAGGCGCACCGCGAACGCTGTCAGATCTTGCTATTTCCGGAAACGATCTGTTAGCGCTTGGGATAAACGGAAAAGCCGTCGGCGAAACGCTTTCTAAACTTTTTTTGCATTGTGTTATCAATCCGAAAGACAACGTAAAAGAAAAACTGGTAAAACTTGCATTTTTAGCCAAATAAAAAAATAGAAAAATAAGGCAATTTTATAATTATATTGACTTTAATTAAAGTCGTATTGTATAATGAAAATATCTTAAAAAAAGGAACAACGGTTATGGCAGAAAATAAGAAAGAAAAACCCACAATCGACGCAAAATCTTCCGGAAACGACGCGGCAAAATATAACGCCGAAGTTCAACCCGATAGCGGAAAGAAAGATAAAAAGAAAAAAAACTCTCTTCCGCCCGAATACGAAGGGCTTTCTAAAGAAGAGATTAAAGAACGCGAGCGTGCCGAAAAGAAAGAGTGGATAGTTAAAAGAAGAACGAGAAGGGCTTTAAAATCTTACCACGGAAGAAGGCTTAAAAATTTCCTGTTGTTTTTGACCGGATTTTTATGCGCCATTATAGCTTTCGTAGGTGTTGCGGGGGCGTTCGGAAAAATCGTTCCGCTTAAAACCTTCGTCGGCGAAGACGATACGAAGATAAGCAGCAAGATTTATAACAGCAGCGCGATAGACGCGATTTTAAAGATAAACGACTATACTTTAAGCGATATTCCGATATTAGAGAAGATGTTTACCGATTTTGCCAACGACGATCTGATCAGAAAATACGTTACGCTTGACGAAGAAAAACTCGCTATGGTAAGGCTTGTAAATATCGGAGCGGAAATCGCCGCTTGTTTTGACGTTGATATCGATAATATCAAAATTTCTTCGTTTTTAGAGATCGATTCTTCAACCCAAAGAATTTACGATATTTTGGTTGACGGCACGGGCGGAACCAAAACCGCCGCGGAACTTACGATAAGCGACCTTAATAACTTCGTTTACAACAATATAAGGCTTTCCACTGTGTTACCAGTTTCCGAAAATCAGGATACTTACGATATGCTGGTAGACGGGCTCGGCGGAACTAAAACCGCGGAAGAAATTACGATAAGCGATATAAGCGGATTCGACGAAGCGAATATCAAACTTTCGACTATTTTGCCCGTTTCTTCCAACCAAGAAACTTACGACATTTTGGTTGACGGTATCGGCGGAACGAAAACCGCCGAAGATATAACGATAGGCGATCTTGACTCTTTCGATAACACAAGGATCAAACTTTCCATCTTTTTGCCGGTCGCAGAAAACGACCAAACTTATAATATTTTGATAGAGGGTATAGGCGGCACAAAAACGGCGGAAGAATTTACCTTGGGAGACATTGAAAATTTTGATATCCAAAACGTTACGATCGACACCGTTTTAACGGGCGTTTCTGTAACCGACAACGCGATTTTAAGCGCCCTTATGGGTAAAAATATCACGTTGGGCAATATGGCCACCGAAATCGACAATCTGACCATTGCCGAAATTTATAACGTAGAGTGCTTTACGAAAGACGTAAGCAAACGTCAGGAAAATACTTGGACGTATAAATATAAATTCAACGAGTCCGACGGAAGTTATACCCTTGCGGACGACGGCGAATACTATATAAGCAACGAAGCGAGCATTTGGCTGTTCGTAGTTTATACTTACGATCCCGCTTTGGTCAACTCTGATGGAAGAGCGGTAAAATACGAACTATCCGGCATCACTTTCGGATCGATGAAGAGCGAAATGAGAGAGACTATGAACGCCACTATCCAAGAAGCGACAGTCCGTCAACTTGTAGACGCGGGCGTTCTTGACGGCGGGTATGCCGCTCCCGTATATAATAAATCCATAAATTCAATCTTGTCGGGCAGTTAAAATCTATTATATAAATATAATTAAAAAAATAATTGACAAAGTGAAATATTTTTGTTATTATTATTAAACTTGCAAAACATTTGCAAAAGCCTTGCTTGCGGAATGGCAAGCCGAATAAGTCCGGGAGGTAAAAATAATGACTAAGTACGAGATGCTTTATATACTCGATACCGCTCTTTCCGACGAACAGAAAGAAAGTATCGTAAAAAAGTTCGAAGACATAGTTAAAGGGGACAACGGCGTAGTTGAAAACATCGACCGTTGGGGCGTTAAGAAATTAAGCTATCCCATCAACTATAAGTCAGAAGGTTACTACGTTTTAATGACGTTTGAAGCCGAAAAGACTATCGTCGTTGAACTTAAACGTATAGCCGGCATTACTGACGGCGTAATCAGAAGATTGATTACCAAAAGATAAGTTAGGAGAAAGATTATGAACAAAGTTATCCTTGTTGGAAATTTAACGCGTGATCCTGAACTTTCCGAAACTCCGAGCGGGGTTGCGGTATGTAGATTCTCTATTGCCGTTTCGCGTGATTATGCGAACGCAAACGGCACTCGCGAAACCGATTTTTTCAATATTACGGTTTGGCGCGGAAGAGCGGAAAACTGCGGTAAATATTTAAAGAAAGGTAACAAGGTTGCAATCGTCGGAAGTTTACAAAACCGTTCTTATGAAGATAAAGACGGTATAAAGAGAAATGTTACCGACGTTATTGCGAACGAAGTGGAGTTCTTAACGCCGAAAAGCGCGCAAAGCGAATATGAAGACGACGGCGAACCCGTTGTTTCCGCAAAAAGAGAACGTCCGCAATTAGAAGCGATAGACGACAATCAACTCCCGTTTTAGAGTAGTCGTCCGCTGTCAATTATATCAGGAGAATTAAAATGGAAGAAATAAAAGAAACGACCGCCGCTCCCGTAGACGCAGGCGCGGCTGCTCCCGCAAAAGACGGGAAGAAATTCGTTAAAAGAGCGCCCCGTAAAAAAGTATGCGCGTTCTGTCAGGCAAAAGCCGACGGAATAGACTACAAGGACGTTAACACTCTTAAAAAGTATATTACCGAAGGCGGAAAAATTCTGCCCAGACGTATGACCGGCGTTTGCGCCAAACACCAAAGAGTTTTGGCAAGCGCTATTAAAAGAGCGAGACTTGTAGATCTTCTTCCCTTCAAGGGCGAATAAGATTAAAAACGCCGCGGCAAAAACCTTGCCGCGGCGTTTTTTGGCTTTACGTAGAAGTTTGTTGCAGTCAAACAAACTATGAAAATTTGTAACATATTTATAGAAATATTTGGAAATTAGTGTGAAAATTTTTCAAAAAAATTTAAAAACACCGTTAAAATCGCTTTACAAATATTTTATAAAGTTGTATATTATCATTGTCGAAAGGGAAAACCCGAGTAGACGTATAGATGCTCATCATTTTCCCCCTTATCATATATTATTCAGGAAGCAGTAAACTGTAGTTTATTGCTTTTTGAATTTTAAAGGAACTTTTCGCTCGTTTTGAAGTTCAGCGTTAGCGAGTCTGCTTCCTTCTCCTCCGCTGGCGCTACGGAGCACTAGCCCGTCAAGAAGGTTTTGCAAAGTCGTGCAGTTCGCAGTAAACTGTAGTTTATTGCTTTTTGAATTTTTAAAGGAGATCGTATATTGACTTTAATCGTTTCAATCATTATAATGAAAAAAGGAGGATAAATATTATGTTAGAGACAAAAAAAGTGTTAGAATATGGCAACAAAGACTATATCAACGATTTGCAAGCGTTCGGTTGGCAGGCGACGGAGGTTATTTCTGAAAGCTCCGGACGTAGCCACTATTATTATCAAATTTTGGCAAGGGATACTAATATGATAAATTATCAAACGCTCACATTGCTGGAAAATCAATATGAAAAAATTAAGGAACAAATGGAATTTTATGAAGAGATGGAAATAGAAATTGTCGGACTTTTGTTATTATTATTTATTATTCCCGGTGTAATGTACATAACTTATAAGTTAAAACAAAAGAACAGAATAAATGAAGACAACGCTCGTCGTAAAGAACAAATGAATGCACTTGTAAAAAAAGCGAGAAGTGTATAATTAAAAAATAACATAAAAAGCAGTAAACCATAGTTTATTGCTTTTTGAATTTTAAAGGGGCTATTTTTTTTAGGGTTAGTTAGGTGATTGATTTTCGGATATATTTATGGTATCCTTTTTATATAATATCGGTAGGTGATTTTATGAGCAAAGGCGAAATTGCAAAGAAATATTTTTTATCTGGTAAGAACTGCTCGCAGTCTGTTGCGCTTGCTTTTTTAGAAGAACTTAATTTAAGCGAAGAAGAAATTGAAAAATTAGTTATCGGTTTCGGCGGCGGATTTGCCCGCCAAAGGCTTATTTGCGGGGCGGTATCCGGTATGGCGTTCGTTATCGGCGGAGTGCTATCTGACGGAGACGACAAGGGCAGAATTTACGCGATAATTCAACTTGCTTGCGAAAGATTCAAAGCCGAACTGGGTTCTATAATATGCGGGGAACTTTTGGCGGGAAACGTAAAGGCGGATACTTCGCCTAATCCCGAGCCCAGAACTAACGAATATTATAAAAAGCGCCCGTGCGCGGATATATGCGCCATTGCGGCGGATATAACCGACGCAATAATAAAGGAATATAAATGAAAGTCGCAATAGTTCTTAATTCGCCGAACCCTATAAAAAAGGTAGTGGAAAACGACGTTATATATACCGACGGCGGATATAAAAACAGAAAATATTTAAAGGGCAAAAACACACTTGCGCTCGTCGGCGATTTCGATACGCTTGAAAAAATTCCGAAAGGCGTGAATATAGTTAAACTTGACAGGATAAAGGACTTTACGGACGGAGAAAAAGCCGTCAGATACGCAAAGGAGATAGGAGCGGAGAGCATAACGATTTACGGCGCTACGGGTGGCAAGACCGAACACGTTTTAGGAAATATAGCGCTGCTTAAAATTGCGAAAAATATTTGTCTTCCCGCAAAGATTTTTGAAGGTAGTTCTACTGTTGAACTTTTAGGGGAAGGAAGATACGAGTTTAAGACCGAAAAAGACAAGAAAGTATCTTTTATCCCATACGGCGGGGAGTGTGAATTTATGTTTAGCTTCGGGCTTTATTATCCGCTTGAAGGTATAAAACTTACTGCCGCCGACACTTTGGGGATAAGCAACGTCGCTTTAAGCGAAAATTTTTCCGTAGAGATAAAAAGCGGCGAAGCGCTTATTATTTATTAAAAGAAAAAGCAATAAAAAATCGCCCTGCCGGATTTCGGCAGGGCGATTTTATAATTTATCGATCTTCGTTATCTACGGGCTCTTCTGCCTGATTAAACGCCTTGGGGTTAAGTTTTTTAAGTTCGCCGACAACAGTTTTAGAAGAAAATAGAATAACGCCGACGAATATGCAGATAAGAAGATCGGGGAATACGTATGCCGCTTGATAGCCAAGGCTGTATATTGCGACGGGCGTGCCTTCGGGAGCGAAAGTTCCGAACGCGAATATTCCCGAAAGGAAGTGCATTATAAATCTGCAAACACCCGCAAAGATAGCGCCTAACGCGAATTGAATTTGCGGATATTTATCGAGTTTAGTTAAGTTGGCGAATATTCCCGCAAGCCCTATGCATGCAAAGGCGGCGGGGTAATCCAAAACGAATTGTGCGGGGTGTAAAATATAGGTGTCTTGCACCGATTGCAACAGACCGAAGATAAGCCCTGCGAACACGCCCTTTTTAAGCCCGAACGCATAAGAATAGATCATAAGCGGAAGTAAAGACGCGATAGTGATAGAACCGCCTTGCGGCATTTTAACTATTCTAAGGTAAGAAAGCGCAAAACTCATAGCGATAGCGACTGCCGCGTGCGCTATTGATTTAGTGTCGAATTCAAACTTGTTTTTCTTATCGAAAAATATCGCGACCAAGATCACGGCGACAATGGCTATCACGCCGAAAACGTATAACGCAACGGAATTTACGTCTTTATTTTCAAGCCAGTTAGCCTCCGCGGCGGCGCCGCTCGAAAAATGGATCGCCATACATATAAGCGTGGCTATAACCGCAGCGCCCATAATAGACACGGCAATAATAACGGTCGTTTTATTCTTTTTTAAAACAATTAAAATCATACCCGCCGCCACTACGAAGATCAATATCGCAAGCGGGATAAATAAAATCGGAACGATACCTTCTTCAACGAAGTTGAAAATCAAAAACGTAAGTCCCAAAACCGCCGCGTAACTTATAGAGAGAATAAACGCGAACTTTTTAAAAAGCGAAAAAAACGGTTTTTTTCTGAACGCTATAAAACACGCAGTTATACCGATAACGAGCAGCAGCGTCAGCCAGATCGCCACCGAACGCAAGATATTGTGAGGGGTATCGAACAAAACGGGATACCAAGTCGCGGCGGCGCCGCTCGAAAAATGGATCGCCATACATATAAGGGTGGCTATAACCGCCGCGCCCATAATAGATACGGCGATAATAACGGTCGTTTTATTTTTTTTCAAAACGATTAAAATCATACCAGCCGCCACTACGAATATCAATATAGTAAGCGGTATAAAAAGAATCGGAACGATACCTTCTTCAACGAAATTGAATATCAAAAACGTAAGCCCCAAAATAGCCGCGTAACTTATAGAGATAATAAACGCGAACTTTTTAAAAAGCGGGAAAGACGGTTTTTTCCTGAGCGCGATAAAAGACGCGGTTATACAGATAACGAGAAGTAGCGTCAGCCAGATCGCTACCGAGCGCAAGATATTGTGAGGGGTATCGAATAAAACGGGATACCAAGTTGCCTCGCTTGCAAGTAAATTTAACATAAATTTCTCCTTTTCGCTTCGGGCATAAAAACAGCGCCCCATAGGGCGCTTGCGCTTGGTTACGCGATCTCCTTCAAGAATTACCTTGCGGATTCAATGGTGTAATCTCAGCCTTGCGGCACCCATGGCGAATATTTATTTATCGGTTAAATTATAATACCGAAAAAGCCTTGCGTCAAGGGAAAAAGTATGATAAAATAAAAAAACTTCACCGAAGAAGGATTATTATATTATGTTTAAGTTTTTTGCATATCTTAACAGAATGAAATATATAAAGCGCTGGTCGCTTATGCGCTCGATAAGAGAAGAAAACATCATGGAACACAGCCAACAGGTGGCTGTGCTGTCTCACGCGCTTGCACTTATCAACAATAAAATTTACGGCGGGAACGCGGATATTACGAAGACCGTTTTGCTTGCCCAGTATCACGAAGTGGGCGAAGTTATAACCGGCGACCTTCCTACCCCCATAAAGTATTTCAATCCCGAAATTCAGACGGCTTATAAAGACCTTGAAAAGAAGGCTTGCGAAAGAATACTTAATATGCTGCCCGAAGAGTTAAAGGAAGAATATGTTGAATACGTTTTGCCCGATCCAAACAGTTTGGAGCATAAGATCGTGAAGGCGGCGGATAGGCTTGCCGCGTATCTAAAATGCGTGGAAGAAGAAAAAGCGGGAAATTCCGAATTCAAAAAGGCAAGGCTTACGATAGAAAAGGAACTTAAAAAAAGCGACTTAAAGTGCCTTGATTATTATCTTAAAGAGTTTGCGCCCGCTTACTTTTTGACGCTTGACGAACTTGATTGATTTTTTGTGCAAATTATACAATAACGGTAGGGATATTTATAAATATTGCCTATTGAAAAGCACGCTTGAATAATGTAAAATATATAAAACACACAGAAAGATTTGCAGGAGGAAAATATGGCAAGTTTACAACTAAAAAATGTATATAAGGTTTACCCGTCCGGCGTAACCGCGGTTACCGACTTTAATTTGGATATCGAAGATAAAGAATTTATCGTTTTCGTCGGTCCGTCGGGTTGCGGTAAATCCACCACGCTCCGTATGATAGCGGGGCTCGAAGAAATTTCCGCGGGGGAACTTTGGATAGACGGCGAACTTGTCAATAACCGCGCGCCCAAAGACAGGAACATCGCGATGGTTTTCCAAAACTACGCGCTCTATCCGCACATGACCTTATACGATAATATGGCGTTCGGCTTAAAACTTCGTAAAGTGCCGAAAGATATAATCGACCAAAAGGTCAAAGAAGCGGCAAGAATTTTAGGTATCGAACAATATCTTTCCAGAAAACCGAAAGCGCTTTCCGGCGGTCAGAGACAGCGTGTTTCACTCGGCCGTGCGCTCGTTCGCGAACCTAAGGTTTTCCTTCTCGACGAACCGCTTTCCAACCTTGACGCAAAACTCCGTTCTCAAATGAGAACCGAAATTACCAAACTTCACAATAGACTTGCCACCACCTTTATTTACGTTACGCACGATCAGGTCGAAGCGATGACGATGGGAACCAGAATCGTCGTTATGAAAGACGGATTTATGCAACAGGTGGACACGCCTATAAATCTTTACGACTATCCTATAAATCAATTCGTCGCAGGGTTTATCGGCACTCCGCAAATGAACTTCTTTACGGCAAAACTTACCGGAACGCCCGATAAGGTTTACGTTGAATTCGGAACGGATAAAGTTCTTCTTCCCGCGAAAAAGGTTGCGGCTATAAAAGACCTTGACGCATATCTTAACACGGATAAGGAAGTTACTTTCGGTATCCGCCCCGAAGATATTCACGACGAACCCGCTTGGCTTAAATCCAAAAACCCGAAACTCACCGTTAAGGTTGACGTTATTGAAGCGCTTGGATCTGAAACCTTGCTATACTGCAAGACCATGGCTGCCGCACACGACGCAGAATCTATCGACAGTATTGTAGACGACGTTTCGAACCTCGTTGCGAAGGTAGATTCCCGCTCTTATACAAAAACGGGGGATACAATCGAAGTCGCGCTGGACGTTATTCATTGCCATCTTTTCGATAAAGAAACCGAAATGACGATATTAAACCGTGATTTATCGATAGCAGCGCCTTCGCAACTTCCCGTTACCGAAGCGCCCGAAACGATAAAACCGATCAAAGAATAATTTCACTTAACGCTCTAATAAATATAGCCGAAAAAGGCGGTAATAGGGCGAAAAAAGGGAAAATCAGTTCAAAATAACAAAATAAATAAAAAAAGCCGAGTTTTTAACTTGGCTTTTTTCATATTTATGTTAAAATATAGGTATGTTGGAAGTTTTGCTTGACGCACTTAAAGATTCGCTGATCGTAGCGCCGTTCCTTTTTTTGGTTTACGCGCTTATGGAAGCGATCGAGAGTTCTACTAAAAAGGAAAAGATAGAAAAGGCGCTTTCGGGAAATTACGCGCCGTTTTTCGCCGCGCTTACGGGAATAGTTCCCGAGTGCGGATTTTCCGTTATGTGCGCAAAACTTTTCGATAAAGGACTTATAGGTATAGGCACGCTTATCGCCGCATTTATCGCCACCAGCGACGAAGGGCTTATCGTTTTGATGTCTTCCGGAACGGAATACGCGGGCACGGCGGGGCTTTTGATACTTTGGAAAATCATATTCGCCGTATTGTTCGGAGTGATTTTCAATATTTTATTCAAAAAGTTTTCCAACCTACACAGTTGCCCCGAAAAAGACGACTGCATAGAGTGCGGCGAACGGCACGAAAAGTTCGCGGATAAGTTTATAATTCACCCTCTATATCACACGGCGAAAACTTTTTGCTATTTGCTTGTCGTAAACTTCGTGCTTAACACCGTTATATACCTTATCGGCGAAGATAAGATTTTTGCATTTATGAACGCGAATTATTACGTTCAGCCCCTTATCACCGCGGTTGTGGGAATTATCCCGAATTGCGCTTCTTCTATCTTCTTATCTCAGGCATACGTCGGCGGGATAATAGGGTTTTCGGGATTGCTTACGGGGCTTGCCGTAAATTCGGGCGTGGGGCTTTTAATAATTTTAAGAAACGGCAAAAATATAAAGAAAAGCCTTCTTATAGTGGCGCTTTTATTACTTTCGGGAATAACGCTCGGATACCTTGCTATGCTTTGATTTCCGTTCGGGCTTGAAATTTAAAGTCAAATGGGTTATAATAATTAAGTATGGATACCGAATTAAAAATTTTTATCGAAAGAGTTAAAGAAAAAACGGGTATAGACGTTAAGATCTATGCGGACGAAAATTCGTCCGCGATCGATCCTGCGGCGTTTTCCGAACGGGATCCCGAAGGTATAATTTCGGATACGGAAAATTCCAGAACTTTATTTTCGGTAAACACCAAAACTAAAAAATACGCGGCGGAAATAGTCGGGGCGGGGGATGTTGAAAGGACTTACGCGAAACTTATCTCCGCCTTGGGCGATAACTACTTTTTCAAAGATAACGAGTTAAAGCGTTCGGAGTTTTATAAGAGCGTGCTTTTCGGAGAGATAAGTTATTCTCAGTATAGAAGGTATATGCATAAATTCCGCATTGAAGACGCGCCTTGCTTTGCAATGATTATCGCCTTCGATAAAGAACACGCCGCCGAAATAAACGAACTGTTTTTAAGTTACGGCGGGGAGAAAAACGACTTTGTTCTTCCGATAGACGAAACGCAGTTCGCCTTCATTAAATTTTCGGACGAAGAATCGGTCGAGTATCAGTCGTCAGCCGAATATGCCGAATTTTTATCGCAGACGGTTTTTGAAGAGATAGGCGTAAACGTAGCAGTGTTTATCGGCGGCACGGTCGAATCGGCATACGATCTTAACTCTTCGTATTCTCAGGCGACTGCTGCATACCGTATGGCAAAGGGGCTTAACGTTAATTCGGGCGTTCACTCTTATAAAGATTACATATTGATAACCATATTAGAAGATCTACCTAAATACAAACAGAACGAATATATGTCTGTGCTTATGGATAACGCGGCGAAAGAAATTTTTTCGGATAAGGAAATGACGGATACCGCGGAAGAGTTTTTGAACAGCAACTTAAATATAAGCGAAACTTCGAGAAAACTTTATCTACACAGAAACACTTTGATGTATCGACTGGATAAAATAGAAAGGGCTACGGGGCTAAATATCCGCAAGTTTTCGGACGCGGTTACTTTCAGGCTTATAACCATGCTTTCAAAATTAGTCAAATAAAGGAAAGAAAATGGAAGACAACCGCATTAAAAGCAAAAAGACAATGAACCCTAAAACAAAAAGAACGATAATAGCGTTATGCTTGGCACTATTATTCGCTTTTTCATTTGTTTTCGGATACTTTATAAAAGATATTTTCGGTAACGGCGAATCCGCAAAGGTAAGAGACGTTATAGAACTTATCTATAAGCGCGGGCTTTTTTACGATAGCGACAGCCTTGAAAAAATAGACGTTACCGCAAGCGATATCGCAAATTCCGTTATAGACGATTATCTTGACGAATACAGCAAATACTACACGAAAGAAGAATACGAAGCGGTTAAAAAGAGCGATGACGGAGAATACGACGGAATAGGGCTGACGTTTATCACGGGCGAAACCACTATTAACAAAGTTATATTAAATTCCCCTGCGGACAGAATAGGACTGAAAAAGGGGGATATATTAAAAGCCTTTTATATTAACGGAACGCTTTATCAAATAACTTCGTTAGACCAAGTTAAAGAATATCTTAAACTCGCCGAAGAAGGTTCGCCGTTTACCGTTTATTACGAGCGGGAAGGGATAGAGAGTAGCGGCGAGATATCAAAAGAAGAGTATATTGCAAGTTACATTTCCTATCAGGATAATTCGGTTACGATGAAATTCAGAACGGTAGACGGCAAAAAAGTGTTTACCGAAATAAAAGACGGAGAAAGTTCCGTCGGCAATCCCCTTTTAGACGAAAAGACCGCTATAATAACATATCAGGGCTTTGCGCGCGGTTCTTTCGAAGAAATGCAAACGGCGTTTAATTACCTTAAAGCGCACGGAAAAACCAAACTGATATTAGACCTTCGCGATAACGGAGGCGGGTTTATGAATATACTTTGCGACGTTTCTTCTTTCTTTATCGGAAGAGAAAAAATCGTGGCGTATGCGGAAGATTCCGCCGGCATAAAAACCCACTTCGTATCTTCAAAGGACTGCTATCAGTCTTATCTTGAAAGCCTTTCGGTAATTGCGAACGAGAACACGGCGTCCGCCTCAGAGTGCCTTCTTAACGCGCTTTTATATTACGGAAAAGACGCAAGTTATAATTTTACCGCCGAAAAACTTATAGTCGAAAACCGTGACGATTCGTCGCTTCCCGCCCACACGTACGGCAAAGGCGTTATGCAGGAAACATACGAACTATCACGCGGTGGCGCGTTAAAACTTACCGCGGCGTTCATTTATTCGCCGGACGGAAAAACCTGCGTGCAAAAGAAAAATCCCAGCGGCAACAGGGGTATAGAGGCCGTTTTAGGCAATTCCGCTTTTAACCCCGATGACGCTCTTAATTTTGCGATAGCAAGGCTAAATTAAGCGGAAGTTTCTTCAAAATATTTATTTAAGGTTTCAACGATACTTTTATCGGCGATACGTTCGATAGGCATAGTTTTATATCCCCGCCCGTTATCGGACGGGGTATTTTTTGTTCCGGATAAAAAGTCTTGCAGAATAGGCAGAAGATCTTTCGCTTTTATGCCCGATAAGGTCTTTTTTATATCGAAAGAATTATCCAAAAACCCGTCTAATATCGGCTTTAACGCACCCGCTCCGTATTCGTCTAACAAAAATGATAATAAAAATTGTAATATTTCCATACGCTACCCGCTAACAATATAATATATGAAGTTCATAAAATAAAATTGAACTTAAAAAAGGAGGAGCACTATGGAAGATTTCAATAACTACGTAAACAACGGGTCAAACGATAACGGCGGGAACATATTTAATCTTGTAAGTTCACTCGCAAATAAATACGACGGCAAAAATCAGAACGAACTTTTGATGGCGATTTATCGCGAGGCGAAAAAAGGCAAAAAGAACGGCACGCTTTCTAACGCCGATCTTGATAACTTCGCGGGGCTGGTTTCTCCCTTTTTAGACGACAAACAAAAGTCTATGTTAAATAAAGTCGTTAACGAACTTAAAAAGATTTAGCGGCGGCAAATTCGTTCTATTGCGGAAGTAAAGTAATTTATTTCGCGGTATGTATTTTGCACGGATAAACTTGCACGCACCAGCCCGTCTTCTTCCGTGCCTAAATACTTATGCGTCAGCGGGGCGCAATGCAATCCGCCGCGCACGGCAACGTCGTAATCGCAGTTTAACGCGTCGGCGACGATCGCACTCGGCAAACCATTTATACTAAAAGAAACGATACCCGCCGCGTTCGGGGCGGAAAAGAGTTTAACCCCCGAAATGCGGCTTAACTTTTTTATCATTGCGTCGGTGTAGCATAGAAGTATTTCCGAAAAGGTATTTAAGTTATCCTTAACGTAATTTACGCCTTCTGATAGCGCCGCTATCGCCGGAAGATTAAGCGTTCCGCACTCTAAACGGTCGGGATAGTCTTTGGGCTGATCTAAATTCATAGACTCGCTGCCCGTTCCGCCAAACATTAAGGGCGATACTTCTACGCCGTCTCCAACAACCAAAACTCCGCTACCCATAAGACCGTATAATCCTTTATGCCCAGCAAGGGCAAGAAGGTTTATTCGGTCTCTTTTCATGTCAAGATTTATATGTCCGCCGCCTTGCGCTCCGTCACATAAAAATAAAATGCCGTGTTCATCGCAAAGTTCGCCTATTTTTTTAACGGGAAGGGTAAGCCCCGTAACGTTCGAAACCGAAGTTGCCGCGATAAGATATGTGTTCGGGCGGATTTTTTCTTTTATGGCGGAAACGATATCTTTCCCGTTTTCGGGGCAAACTATATCGAGCGAAATTTCGCCCGTGTTTTTAAGATGCGTTAACGGTCGCAAAACCGAGTTGTGCTCGAAAGTGGTTGCGATCACGTGCCCGCCCCGCTTTACCGTGCCGAATATCGCAACGTTAAGCGCTTCCGTGCAATTCTTGGTAAAAATAACCCTTTCGGGGCTGGCGTTAAAGGTTTCGGCTATCACCGTTCTGCAATTTTCAACGGCTTTCGCCCCCGTAACGGACAATCTGTGCCCGCTTCTTCCGGGGTTTGCTAAAAGGTATTTCATAACCGTTATTGCGGCGTCGGTAACCGCGCTCGGCTTAAAGCCGCCCGTCGCGGCGTTGTCAAAATAAATCATAGATCGCACCTCGTTTCCGTAACGAAAAAACACGGATTTTAATATTATGTAATATATTGTATAAATCAACAGTCGCGATTATGCAAAGGAGAAAAATTTTATGGAATACGTTGCCGTGGCGTTCCGTCTCCGTTCTGAGACGGTAGCCTTTTCAAGGTTTTTAAGCAAAAACGGGATAATGAACGAAATAGTAAACACCCCCAAAAGCGCGGGTGTAGGGTGCGGGCTTTCGGTGAAAGTTCCGCCGTCTATGTTTATGGCGGTAAAAAGGGCGCTATTTTCCGTTTCCACAAAAAGTTTTGCCGGCTTTTTCCTGGTTTCGTTAAAACGGGGCGAAGTGTCTGTCAAAACACTTTGATATTATAAAAAATCGCTTGTAAAAAAATATTTTTTTTGATAATATGTTAATAATATGAACAAAGCGATCGCAAAAGAGATAGTGGAAAGGCTTTCGCACGAGTTTACCGATAAGCCGGCGCTTAAATTCAATTCGCCTTTCGAGTTGCTCGTTGCGGTGATCCTTTCCGCTCAATGCACGGACGAGCGTGTGAATAAAGTCACTTCCGTGCTTTTTGAAAAATACTCCACGCCCGAACAGATGCTGACCTTAAAAAAGGAAGAACTTGAAAGGTATATCTATTCTTGCGGTTTTTATAAGGTTAAGGCGGAGCATATTTTATCCACTAGCCGAGACATAATTGAAAAGTTTAACGGGGAAGTGCCGAAAAGCCTTGAAGAGTTGCGCTCGCTCGCGGGGGTGGGAAGAAAAACCGCCAACGTGGTTTACAGCGTGGCATTTAAGGGAAACGCGATCGCGGTCGATACCCACGTTTTCAGAGTGTCGAACAGGATCGGGCTTGTCGATTGCAAAGACGTGCTTTCTACCGAAAATAAACTTATGGAAATTCTTGACGAGAAAGACTGGTCGAGAACTCATCATTATCTTATCTATCTCGGCAGAAGTTATTGCAAATCGATAAAACCGAATTGCGAAAATTGCCCCATAAAAGATTTATGCGAAAAGAAAATTAAAAGGTAACTTATGTTTATTGACAGAGCGAAAATTACAATAAAGGCAGGCGACGGCGGTAACGGGATAACGTCTTTTCTTCACTTTAAAGGGAAGGTCGGCGGCGGCCCCGACGGCGGAGACGGCGGCAAAGGCGGCGATATTATTTTCGTTGCGGACAGGCATGTTAGTAGTCTTGCCGATTATTACTATAAGACCAAATTCGTTGCGGAAAGCGGTGCGCCCGGCGGTCCGAAACAATGTTTCGGAAAGGCGGGAAAGGACCTTATTTTAAAAGTTCCGTGCGGCACGGTGATAAGGGATAAAGAAACGGGCAATATCATTGCCGATATGTTTTCGGACGGGCAAAGAAGAGTTGTTTTAACGGGCGGCGACGGCGGAAAGGGAAACGCAAGGTTCACCAACGCCAGAAGACACGCTCCGCATTTTTCCCAAACGGGCGAAAAGACTACGTCGCGCCAAGTCCTTTTGGAACTTAAAACCATTGCGGACGTGGGGCTTGTGGGATTCCCGAACGTAGGAAAGTCTACCATCTTATCAAGGATAACCAAGGCAAGACCGAAGATAGCGAACTATCACTTTACAACCCTTTCTCCTAACCTTGGCGTTTGCGAGTATTACGACAATCAGTTCACCGTTGCGGATATTCCGGGGCTTATCGAAGGGGCAAGCGAAGGTTTTGGGCTTGGCATCGAGTTCCTTCGCCACATCGAAAGAACGCGTATGCTTGTGCACGTCGTGGATATTTCGGGAATCGAAGGAAGAGATCCTTACGAAGACTACCTTAAAATAAACGCCGAACTTAAAAAATACGGCAAAGAACTTGCAAAGGTAAAGCAAATCGTCGTTGCGAACAAGTGTGACGCTTATTCTGCGGAAGAAAAACTTAAAGAGTTCAAAAAGAAGGTGAAGGGGCGTAAGGTTATTCCTATAAGCGCGCTGACCGGCGACGGGCTTGACGAACTTAAAAAGGCGATATTCGAAACGCTTCAAACTCTTCCAGAACTTAAACCGCTCGAATACGAAGAGTTCAACTACGTTAAACCCGAAAGGCTTGATTACGAAATTTTGCGCGAAGGCGAAACTTTCGTGGTTACCGGAACTTTGGTCGAAGTTTTAAAAAGGAACGTCGTTATGGACGATATGAACTCGCTATCGTATCTTCAAAAGGTTTTAAAAGATCGCGGAATAATAGACGAACTCAGAAAAATGGGCGCAAATGAAAAATCCACCGTTATTATCGGCGGAGAAGAATTCGAATTTGTAGATTAAAAGGAAAAAGATATGCTAAATTCAAAACAGAGAAGTAATCTCCGTTCGCTTGCCGCGAACGAAGAACCGATAACGCAAATAGGCAAAAACGGAGTGAACGACGCTTTGATTGAAAGCCTTTCTTCCGCAATAGAAAAAAGGGAACTTATAAAAGTTACCGTGCTTGAAAACTCGGGGCTTAACGCAAAAGACGCGGGCTTTATTATAGCCGAAAAACTCGGCGCGGAGTTCGTTTGCGCGACGGGAAGGAAAATCGTTTTTTATAGGCGCAGCAAGTCGGACAAGGTTAAGCATATAGAGTTTTAATCAAAGGGTGGGTATTTCACTATCCTTTTCCCTTTGGCGGCGGAATAAAACCGCGATAAGGGACAGGGCGGAGAATAAGCAACCCATAGTCAGGTAATACACTTTATATCTGACTAAAAACGAAAGCCCGAAAAATGCGAGCCCGAAAAGCACGTATTTAACGGCTTTTTTTCCGTCTAATATTCTATCCAAAAACCCCGTTGTGGGTTTTTCTTTTTTAAGGGTTATAAAGTTTTTAGGAAGAGCGTCGGAATTTTTTAAAAACAGGTAAAGACTTTTTCCGTAAATTATGCGTATTTTTTCTCCGAACCTTTCGGAAAAGGATTTAACCCCGCTATCAACGTAACAAGAAAATATAACGGCGGTGCGATCCCCTGCGGTGTTAAACGCTTTAACCACGTCCGCTTTTTTAAGTCCGTCTACTTCCGTATAAATAAACACGTCTATATTCTTATCCGGAACGGAGATATAGCCGCGTTTTTTTTCAAAAGATAGATCAAGGTTAGAAAGCGCGGTGGTAAAAACTTCGGTCTGCCGCTTTTTATCGGAAACGGATAGGTGGGTAAGCGTTTCGTCCATAACCGCCTTTTCCGCCTTTTTAAGTTTTCTTCCCGCCGAATTTTTTACAATAAGTCTATAAACGGGCAACAAAACTATAACCGTAAGCGCCCCTGCGACTATAAAAGAATACGGGCGGGGTATAAAGTAGTTTAATATGACGAAAAAGATAATAAAACTTATAAAAGCGGTAAAAATAATATCGAGTATATCCGCAACTGAAAATTTTTTCATAATTTCACCTTGAAAAAGTATTGCCGAAATTAGGGCGTTTATTCTATAATAAGATTGATTTTATAATTATTTTATGAGATAATAACCGTATGGAAAAAATAGGTATTTTCGGCGGAACGTTCAATCCCGTTCACGCCGAACACGTGGAAGTTGCGATAGCGGCTATAAACGAACTGAATCTTGATAAACTTATAATTATGCCGACCTTTTCGTCTCCGCATAAAACTTTAATTCCTGCCTCGGCGGAAGATAGAATAAATATGCTGTCTATCGCCTTTTCGGGGATTGATAAGGCAGTTATTTCGGATTACGAGATAAAAAAGCAAGGCACGAGTTTTACCTATCTTACCGTAGAGCATTATAAAGAGTTGTATCCTAACGCAAAACTTTTCTTTATCGTCGGGGGAGATATGCTCACCGACTTTAAAACTTGGAAATTTCCCGAAAGGATACTTGCCGCGGCAACGCTTGCGGTTTTTGAAAGGGAAAATTTCAAAACCGATTTTGCCGCCGAGAAAAAATATTTTAAGCAAACTTTCGATAAAGATTTTATAAAACTTTCGTATATCGGTAAGAATTTTTCTTCGACTAAAATCCGCGTTTATTCTATGCTAAATTTGGACCTTGAAGGAATTTGTATTCCCGCCGTTTCAAATTATATCAAAGAACGCGGCGTTTACCGTGGGGATGAAAAGATAGATTTTCTTCTTTCGCACTTGACAAAAAAAAGACTTATCCACACGGCGGGGGTTGCCGTTACCGCCATTAAAAAAGCGAAAGAACTTAATCTTCCCGAAAGCAAGGTTTTAACGGCGGCACTCTTTCACGATTGCGCTAAATACCTTTCGCCGGAAGATTATCCGGATTTTACTTTGCCGCAAAATGTTCCGCCGCCCGTCGTTCACGAATTTTTGGGCGCATACGTTGCCGAAAAGATAGTGGGGATATTCGATCCCGAAATTATAGACGCGATAAAATACCACACCACCGGAAAGGCGAATATGACTACTCTCGGTAAACTTATATTCGTCGCCGATATGATTGAAGAAAATCGGGACTACGACGGTGTGGATAAACTTCGCGCATATTTTGACGGGGATTTCGATAAGTGCTTTACCGAGTGCTTAAAGGAAGAAACCCTGCACCTTTTAAGAAAAAAAATGCCCGTTTATTTCGAAACGGTCAACGCATACGATTTTTACGTAAATAATAATAAACAATAAGGAACGATATTATGGATTCTAAAACATTTGCCGAAAACATTTGCAAAATACTTAAAGACCACAAAGCCGAAGACGTAGTTATGATAGACCTCGGCGGAAAAACCGAAGTTTGCGACTTTTACGTCGTTGCCGGCGGCAGGAGTATGACTCATACCCGCTCGCTTATAGAACACGTCGAAGAAGAAAACGAAAAGATCGGCGTCGGCGCGATCCGCAGCGAAGGCATTAGAGAAGGGCGCTGGGCGGTTCTCGATTACGGCGACGTTATAGTTCATATCTTTAACGACGAGTCAAGATTATTTTACCATTTAGAATCCCTTTGGGACGACGGAAAGAACGTTACGAGATTTTAATCAGGATATCTTTTTGACGTAAATTCTATCTACTTCGTCAGGATTTATTTCGATACTGCGAATAGGCTTTTCCGCTTTCTTTACGGGGCTTTTTTTGGGCGGAGCGGGCTTAAAGTCTTTTTCGGACGGAAGATAGCGGATCTTATCTACCATCTGTTTGATGTATAAAATTACCGCTTTCGCGCCGACCACGAGCAAAAGCGAGAGGACAAAAAGCAGAACCACGCATAAAAATCCCCAAAAAACGGAAGAAGTTATATCGAACGAATTGCTGTTCATAAAAGTAAAATAACATAGAAATTTATGAAAAACGAAAAGTAAATTGTTGCTTTTTCTCGTTTTTTGCAAATAATAAGAGGTATCTTATGCTTTTTAAAAATAATAAAAAGAAAAATTCCGAAGAAGAAATAAAGGCTTTGCCGAATAATGAGTTAACCTTAACAGAAGAGACTGCCGTAACCGAATTTGAACTTTCGGAAAAAGAGCAAAACCCTATCTCAAATGATAAATTTTCAGAACTTGCGACCCTTTTGGGGAAAAATTCGGACACGGTAAAAGACGAGTGCTACGTTTATCAAATAAGGAATTTTTTAAGCCGAGTCGGAAAGGTTATAGTCCGCTACGACGTTTCGGGCAAAGAATTTAGCAAGATAGAAGAGAACGCCGCGATATTAAATCTCGGCGAAATAGTTCTTGCACCCGCATATCTTTCGTCTTTAAAGCGCGAGATAAAAACTTCCGAATATCCTAAAAACAGAATAAGGGCGATAATAGATTTCCCGTTCGGCGAATCTTCTTTTAAAAATAAGATCGTCGCCGTGAAAGAGTGTGTTAGATCCGGGGTAAAGGGGTTTTACGTAACCATGCCCGTTTTATTGCTTGAAGACGCGAAGGGAAAAGAATTCAAAAAACAGGTCAAAAAACTCGGCAAACTTGCTAAAAGCGTGGATATAGCGATCTCCGCCCAAGAACTTACCGAAGAAAAGATAAAGTCGGTAGTAAAAGCGGTTGAAAAATCCAAAGTGGACGGCGTGACGCTCGTTTTCGGAGACGCTTCCGAAAACGAAATAACCGAAAAGATCGCGTATATCAAAAAATACAAAAGGACCAAAACTCTCAAAATTTTGGGCAACGTGCTGTCCGAAAAAGGGCTTACCGCGCTGTTTAATTTGGGCGTAGACGGAGTTCTTACCCCGTATGCGGACGAAATAGGCAAAGACCTGTTTAAAGATTTTAATATAAAAACCGTCAATCTTCGCTGAAACGCTTTACAAGGCGGGTAGGGGAGATTATAATTTAAGTATAAATCTTTGGGGCGGGGCGAAATTCCCCACCGGCAGTATAGTCTGCGAGCCGATTTTTCGGTTGACGGGGTGCGATTCCCCGACCGACGGTATAGTCCGGATGTGAAAAGATAAAATATTTTTGTTTTTACGCCCCGATTTTTATGGGGTGTTTTTTATGACCAAAAAAACTTTTTCAACCAAAAATATCGCGGGGATCGCGATGTTCGCCGCACTATCTTACGCGGTTTCGTTTTTAGAGTTTCCTATATTTCCCGCGGCGGGTTTTTTAAAACTCGATTTTTCGTTCGTGTTTATTCTTCTCGGCGGTTTTATGTATGGCCCTATCGCGGGGGTGCTTATCTCCGGCGTTAAGGAAACGCTTAAACTTATGACATCGAGCACCGGCGGAGTGGGTGAACTTGCAAACTTTATCGTCTGCGTGGCTTTTATCATAATACCGACCGTCGTATACCATTTCAAGAAGGGTATCGTAACAGTTTTAATCACGCTTTTGATCGGAATACTCGTTCAGACGGCGGTGGCGCTGATGTGCAACCGCTATATAATGTTCCCGATGTATGAACTATTCTTTAAAATGCCGGCAGAAAAAGCGTTCGAGTTGCTTTGGTTGTATATTTTGCTTTTTAACTTGCTCAAAGGCGTTATGATCAGCGTCATAGTGCTGCTGCTTTATAAGCGCATTTCTCACTTATTTAAGGCAATAAACTTGCAGTCTGAAAAAGCGGATGATATAATAAGTATAGACGATAAAAGCGAAATAGTAACTTCTTCCGAAAAAGAGACTATCGCCGTGGCGAAAGAGTATGCAAAAACCCTTAATAAAGGAGACGTTTTGCTCCTATCCGGCGATTTGGGCGCGGGGAAGACGCACTTCGTTAAAGGCTTGGTGCAAGGGCTTGGCATTAAAGACGAAGTTACAAGCCCCACTTACGCGTATCTTAATATTTACGGGAATTACGTCTATCATTACGATTGCTATCGGTTAAGTTCGGGGGAAGACGCGGTAATGCTAGGGCTTACCGACTACTTTGGAAAAGACAATATTTCGGTTATAGAGTGGGCTGAAAACATTAAAGACGTTCTGCCCGATAAGGTAAAGACCGTCCGTATCGAAAAATTAAGCGAAAACGAGAGAAAAATTATTCTATGAATTATCTTGCGATTGACACGAGCAGTAAAAACTTAATAGTTATTTTATCCGTCGGCAAAAAAGATTATATCGCTTACGATAGCGATTGCGGGGTAAAGCACTCCGAAACGCTTATGCCGACCGTTGAAAGATTGCTGCTTGAAGCGGGCTTATCTATCGGCGATATTGACTTTTTCGCATGCACGGTGGGGGCAGGGTCTTTCACGGGTATAAGAATAGGCGTATCTACCGTAAAGGCGCTTGCTTTCGCAACGGGAAAACCCGCGCTTAAAGTAACTTCGTTCGACGTTATAGCGTATAATAAAACCAGTGGAAAAGTGCTTGCCGTTATAGACGCGGGGCACGGCGGATATTACGTTTCGGGATATTCCGACGGCAAAGTCGTTATCGAGCCTTCGTATATCGACAGAGAGCGTATTTTTGAACTTTCAAAAGAATATACCCTTTTATCTGCCGAAAAGTGCGACGGAATAGATTGTGAAATAGTCGATCCGGTAAACGGGTTAAAAACGGCGGTAAAAGAAAACGCCGACAAAGTAACTTTTGATCTTGACGAAATTTCGCCGCTATACGTAAGGCTAAGCCAAGCGGAAGAGGGAAGAAAGTGAGATTTGAATTCTTAACCGAAAAAGACGCCGAGAAGATCTTGCGGTTTGAAAAAAAATCGGACTATAAAGACGGGTATTCGGAAAAAGTTTTGCGCGCTTCTCTTAACCGTGAAAACGGATATTATCTCGCTTTATCAGAAGATGACCTATCTGCGATTATTTCGTTCACCGTTTCGGAAGATTTTGCGGATATAGAAGAAGTGTTGGTTAGCCCTTCCGAGCGGAAAAAAGGTTACGCATTTTCGCTTATAAATAAAGCCGTGGAAATCATTAAAGAAAAGGGCGCGAAAAAGATTTTTTTAGAAGTCAGAAGATCGAATCTTCCCGCGATAAATCTTTATATTAAAGCGGGATTTAGTAAAATTTCCGAAAGGAAGAAGTATTATCAAGACGGCGAAGACGCTTTAATCTTTATAAAGGAGATCTGATCATAAAAACTCAAAGCGGAGTTTTTACGAAAGAAAAAGAAAAACTTTTATTTCTGCACGGATATTTGGCAAACTCGGATACTTTTGCCTATCAGACTTCTTATTTTAAAAGGTATTTCGACGTGTATTGTCCGGACCTTAAAGGGTTCGGCAAAAACACGGGTATGGAATACCCATATTCGCTTGACGACTATATAAAAGAAGTCGAAGAATATAAATATAAGAACGGGCTTATTTCTCCAAACGTTATAGCCCACTCTTTCGGGGGAAGAATAGTAATTAAAAGCGCGGCTAAAAACCCGAACGCTTATAATAAGATCGTGCTGACGGGCGCGGCGGGGTTAAAACCCAAAAGAACTTTTAATTATTATCGCAAAAAGATTGCGTTTAGCCTTTTAAAAAAGTTTTTGCCGAAAGAAAAACTATCTCGGTTTTATTCAAAAGACTATCTTGCACTTGATAACGTGATGAAACAAAGTTTTTGTAAAATAGTCAACGAACATTTAGACGATTATATAGGCGATATAAAAAACCCAACGCTTATTGTGTTCGGGAAAAACGATAGGGAAACGCCCCTTTATATGGCGAAAAAATTAAACGAAAAAATAAAAAACAGCAAGCTTATAATCATTGAAAACGCAGGGCATTTTTGCTTTATAGATAAGCCATTAAAATTCAACACGGAGGTAAGAGAGTTTTTGCTCTCGTGAAGTATGTTTCCGACAGACGCTTCCACTTTTTCACAGTTTTTATCTAACAATCAGTTTATAATATATGCGGTAATTGCAGCCTTAAACGGCGTGCTTTTGTTCTTTTCTTCCGTAAAGTTTTTGCTCGTTTTGCAGCAATGCGGGTATCACGGAAAAAGATACTTTAAGTGGTTAGGTAGCAGCGAAACGCCATACCGTTCAAGACTTATGCTTTTAAGCCTTTTGGGCTTTTTGTTCTTCTGCGTTTTAAATATGTGCTTTACGTCTCTTCTTGGAAGGGATATTGCGTCATACGTCGGCTTTGTCGCGTATATTCTATTTATGGTGCTTTATATCAACACGGAAAGCGCGGTAAACGCCAAAGTTCCGCTTAAAAAAACCAAACGGTTAGTTAGGCTTTCGGCAACGTTCATTTTGTTCCTTTGCGCCTTTACGTTCGGGCTTTTGATCCTTATCGATCTTATCTCGTTCGCGATAGGCGAAAGGGTGGTTGCCATTTTAAGATATGCGATAATCTGTATTATGCCGATACTTTCGCCGTATATTCTCTTTTTGGCGTATTGCACGAACGAACCTTTCGAGTGGGCAATCAGAACGCACTATTATAACGTTACGAAAGATAAGCTTGCCCGTGCGGACGTGTTAAAGGTCGCAATCACCGGAAGTTACGCCAAAACGAGCGTTAAAGAAATGCTTAAAACCATACTTTCCCAAAAGTATAGAGTGCTTGCCACTCCCGAGTCTTACAACACGCCTATGGGAATATCGCTTGCCGTTAAAAATCTTGACAGCACGCACGACGTGTTTATTGCGGAATTCGGCGCAAGATATAAAGGGGATATAAGGTATTTATCAAAACTCGTTAATCCCGATATCGCCGTGCTTACGGGGATAAACTTACAGCACCTTGAAACTTTTAAGTCGATAGAAAACATTAAAGATACCAAGTATGAACTGTTTGAAGAATTAAAGAGCGGCGGAAAGGCGTTTTTCAATTCGGATAGCGAAGGGGCAAACGAACTTTTCGGAAGGTTTAACGGCGAAAAGTATCTTGCGGGAATAGACGGAAAAGAAAATATCGTTCGCGCAAGCGATATTTTTACGGACGCGCGCGGAACTAAATTCGTTTTGACCTTTGAAGGGGAAAAATCCGTAACGTGTTCTTCGGTGCTGCTCGGAAGGCACAGCATAAGCAACGTTTGCCTTGCGGCGGCGGTCGCGTATAAGATCGGTATGACGCCCGAAGAAATAGCGCTCGGCATAAATAGAATTTCTTCCGTGGGGCATAGGCTCGAACTCGTTCCGAATAATAAAGATATAGTTATAATAGACGACAGTTACAATTCAAATACGGACGGAATCAAAGCCGCTATGGAAGTTTTAGATATTTTCAGTGGCAAAAAGATAGTAGTAACCCCTGGGCTTGTGGAACTTGGGAAGGAAGAAAACGTCGCTAACTTTAACTTCGGCAAACTGCTTGCCGGGCACGCCGATAAGGTTATAATAATCGGCAACCATAACGCAGAAACGCTTATAAACGGGCTTATCGAAGGCGGTATGGATAAAAGCGATATAAGTTTTGCCAAAAACCTTAAAAAGGGAAACGAAATGCTTAACGAAACTGTTGAAAAGGGAGACGTGGTCTTGTTTGAAAACGACCTTCCCGATAATTACAGTTAAAAGATATTTAGTAAAGATAAAAATATCGAAACACCAAAGCGGAAAAATTTTGCGGAGGTGTTTTTTTATGAAAAGAACAGCGGTATTTTTCGGCGGAACTTCGGTAGAACACGACGTTTCGGTAATAACCGGAGTAATGACGGTCAATACTCTCGATAAAACGAGATATGAAGGAGTGCCTATCTATATAGACTTCGACGGTAAATGGTATATAGGCAAAGATTTAAAAGATATAGAAAACTTTAAAAACCTTTCGGTCAAAAAACTTGAAAGGGTAACGATATTTAGCGGAGATAACGTTTTATATAAAATAAAGGGCAACAAGCATAAACCGCTTTTCCCGATATTTGCGGCGATAAACTGTCTGCACGGTGAACGCGGTGAAGACGGAAGCCTTGCTGGGCTGCTTAAAATGAGCAAGATCCCGCTTGCGTCTCCGCCAGCCCTAGCGTCTTCCGTAACTATGGATAAGGCGTTTAGCAAAATCGCAATGGCGGGAATAGGCGTTAAAACTTTGCCATACGTAAAAACGCAGGGCGTTACCGACTACGAAAAAGTTAAAAAACTCGGGTATCCTTTAATAGTAAAGCCGACTACTCTCGGCTCTTCTATCGGGATAAAAAAAGCGAACTCTCCCGAAGAGTTGCCGTATGCGATATCCTTTGCCCAAAGATACTCGGAAAGCGCCATAATAGAGCCGCTTCTTACTGGGTTTACGGAGATAAACTGCGCGGCGTATAGGAACTCAAAGGGCGAAATAATAGTTTCCGAGTGTGAGCGCCCGATAGGGCAAGACGAAGTGCTTACCTTTAACGATAAGTATGCGGGCGGAAGCAGAGAATTCCCCGCAAACATCGATAAAAAGATAAGCGATAAAATAAAAAAGACTACTAAAAGAGTTTACGAAAAGTTAAATTTTTCGGGGATCGTCAGGATAGATTATTTCGTTTATAACGGCGAAGTTTTCGTAAACGAAATAAATTCCGTTCCCGGTTCGCTTGCCTATTATCTGTTCTCGGATACCTTAAAGGGCTTTTCGGAAATCTTAAACGATATTCTTACAGCGGCGGAAAGGAATTTCGTTAAAGAAAACGGGGTAAAAACCAGATACGATTCTTCTCTTTTGAACCTTACCGGCATTAAGAGCGCAAAACGCTTGTAAGAAAAAAGGTTTTATGGTAAAATAAAAACATAAAATAACGGAGATAACTTATGGATAAAATCAGAATGAAAACGCCGCTCGTCGAAATGGACGGGGACGAAATGACCAGAGTTTTATGGAAGTGGATTAAAGAAATTCTGATAGAACCTTTCGTGGACTTAAAGACCGAGTATTACGATTTGGGACTTAAAGAAAGGGATAAAACGGACGATAAAGTAACGGTCGATTCCGCGAACGCCACCTTAAAATACGGCGTTGCCGTAAAGTGCGCGACTATCACGCCGAACGCGCAAAGGGTAGAAGAATATAACCTTAAAAAGATGTGGAAAAGCCCCAACGGAACTATCCGCGCCATTTTGGACGGCACGGTTTTCAGAGCGCCTATTTTGGTCGACGGAATAACCCCTTATATTCCAACGTGGAAAAAGCCTATTGTTATAGCAAGGCACGCATACGGGGATATTTATAAGGCGGTAGACGGCAAAACGGGTAAAGGAACGGCTGAACTTTCCTTTTATAACGAAAAGGGCGAAAAGGTAACCGAAACTGTTTTCGACTTTAAAGATGGCGGCGTGGTTTGCGCTATGCATAACACCGATAAAAGTATCGAAAGTTTCGCGCGTTCTTGCTTTAACTACGCGCTCGATATGAAGTTGCCGCTTTGGTTTTCCACAAAAGACACGATAAGCAAAATTTACGACGGGAATTTCAAAAAGATCTTTAACGAAATTTACGAAAAAGAGTATAAAGAAAAGTTTGAAAAAGCCGGTATCGAATATATGTATACGTTAATAGACGACGTTGTGGCTCGTATCGTTAGAAGCGAAGGCGGTATCGTTTGGGCGTGCAAAAATTACGATGGCGACGTTATGAGCGATATGGTCGCCACCGCTTACGGCAGCCTTGCCATGATGACCAGCGTTTTAGTATCCCCCGCAGGGATATACGAATACGAAGCGGCTCACGGCACGGTTACCCGCCATTACTATAAATATATTAAGGGCGAAGAAACTTCCACTAACCCCGTCGCCACCATATTCGCTTGGACGGGCGCGCTGAAAAAACGCGGCGAACTCGATAATATTCCCGAACTCGTTTCCTTTGCCGAAAGGTTAGAAAAAGCAACGATAGATACTATCGAAGGCGGCGAAATGACGGGCGATCTCGTTGCACTCTTCCATAAAGACGGAGTCTCGCCCAAAAAACTGAATAGCAGAGAGTTTTTATCGGCAATCGCCAAAAGACTTAACTAAATAACTAAATAAAATCAAAACAAAAAGGCAACCGCTCGGTTGCCTTTTTAAGTGCTTAAAAGTTTATATAAATTATATCAATGCTGAAATCAATTCCTTTAAGGCAAGGGCGAAAAGGATAACTGCGCCCAGCCACTCGGCATATTTACCGAGAAGTTTGCCGAGAGATTTGCCGATAAAAAGCGCTGCCGAAACGACGGCAAATGTTACCGCGCCGATTATCGCCGCGGCGACGAAGACGAAGTTATTATAACTAACCATAGTAACGCCGACGAAAAGCGCGTCTATACTTGTGGCGACGCCCTGAACGAGCAAAAGCCAAACTCCGAATTTGCGGGCGGGTTTTGCGGGGGTTTCGTCAGGCTTATTATAATCGCTGAACTTAATTTCGTTTTTCTTTTTTTGGGCGCGAAGTTGCATTATATTATCGAACACGATTTTAGCGGAGAGCAAAAAGAAAACCACGGCAGTGAAAATTCCCGAAACCTTGCTTAAATATTCGGAGAAAATCGAGCCGATAAGATAGCCCAAGATAGGCATAGCCGTTTGAAAGAGCGCAAAGCAAACGGGCATAGCCCACTCTTTCTTTTTGTTTAGTGAATTTTTATAGGCGGCGCAGTTTGCTATCGTAACCGAAAAAGCGTCAATTGCGAGCACAAGCCCTATTAAAACCGAACGGAAAATCTTTTCCCACATACAAAAACCTTTTATTTATTATACTGAATTATATTGCTTTTATCAACTTAAAATGATAAAATAATAATATATTATGGTAAAAATTTCGGAAAAGTGGGACGAACTTTTAAGCGGACTTTTCAGTAGCGAATCTTACCTATCGCTAAGGGAGTTTTTAAAAAAGGAATATTCCACCCGCACAATCTACCCTTCTATGTTCGACATCTTTAACAGTATGAAGATGACGGATTTTGACGACGTAAAAGTCGTTATTATCGGGCAAGACCCTTATCACGAAGAAGGGCAGGCGATGGGGCTATCCTTTTCCGTGCCGAAAGGGATAGAAAAACCGCCGTCACTGCAAAACATTTTTAAGGAAATGGCAGCGGAACTTGACTGCGATATTCCCGAAAGCGGCGATCTATCCGGCTGGGCAAAACAAGGCGTGCTTCTTTTAAACTCGGTTTTAACCGTCAGAGCGCACGCGGCAAACTCACATAAAGGAAAGGGCTGGGAAGAGTTTACCGACGGGATAATAAAGATTATTTCCGAAAAAAAAGAAAACGTCGTGTTTATTTTATGGGGCGGCAACGCGCGAAGTAAAAAGCCGCTTATAGATCAAAATAAGCACCTTATTTTAGAGAGCGCGCACCCAAGCCCCCTTTCCGCGTATAACGGATTTTTCGGGTGCGGGCACTTTATCAAAACCAACGAATACCTTATAAAACACAAAAAATTACCTATAAATTGGAGCAAACTATGAAATACGTTGTAATTTTAGGCGACGGCATGGCGGATTATCCCCAACCTTCGCTCGGCGGCAAAACTCCGCTAGACCTTGCAAAAAAACCTAACATCGATAAACTTTGCGAAGTTTCGGAAGTAGGGCTATGCAAAACTATCCCCGTCGGCATGAAGCCCGGCAGCGACGTTGCAAACCTTTCCGTTTTAGGGTATGATCCCAAATCCTGCTACACGGGCCGCTCTCCGTTAGAAGCGGCAAGTATCGGTATAGATTTAAAAGATACCGACGTTACCGCACGCGCAAATTTGGTAACCCTATCCGGCGAAGAAGTTTTCGAAGATAAAACAATGATAGATTACAGCGCGGGAGAAATAACCACCGAAGAAGCAAAAACACTTATCGAATACCTAAAAGGGTTTTTAGATGACGAGATACACTCGCTTTACGCGGGCGTAAGTTACCGCCATTGTTTGGTTACGGCGTTCGGTAAAATCGCGGGCGACTTAACGCCCCCGCACGATATTACCGGCAAGCCCATAAAAGATCATTTACCTACTTCGCAAGACGGAAAAGTTTATCTTGACATAATGAAAAAGTCTTACGAACTGCTTAAAGACCACCCGATAAACAAGGCGAGAATAAAGGCGGGCAAAAACCCCGCGAACTCACTCTGGTTCTGGGGCGAAGGCACAAAACCCGCCTTAGAAAACTTTGAAAAAAAGTTTGCGCTTAAAGGCGGCATGATCTCTGCGGTAGACCTACTTAAAGGTATTGCGATAATTTCGGGCATGAAAGTTATAGAAGTAAAAGGCGCGACGGGGAATTACGACACGAACTTTTCGGGCAAGGCGCAAGCGTGCATAGACGGGCTTAAAAACGGGTTGGACTTTATATATATCCACATGGAAGCGCCCGACGAGTGCGGACACCACGGCGACGCCGAACATAAAATCTATTCGATAGAGCAAATAGACGAAAAAGTCGTTGCGCCCGTCCTTGATTATCTTAAAGGGTGCGGGGAAGACTTTGCTGTGCTTATTTGCCCCGATCATCCTACTCCCTTAAATTTAATGACGCACGTTTCCGATCCCATACCGTATCTTATATATAAAAGCAACAAGGTATACGGTGGCGCAAAGGCAAAAGGGTATACCGAAAGTTACGCAAGCGAAACGGGAAACTTCGTTCCGTCCGGCGTGGAACTTATGAAAAAACTTTTGGAAAAATAAAATCGACAAAATAATTAAAAAGGCGCGGAAAGAATTTTCCGCGCCTTTTTAGTTTTTCGGAATATTATTGAAATGGCGGTCATAAAGATTATTACAAAAGGAAAAAGGGAGATGTTTATGAACGAAAAATTGCAGTATGCCGAAATGCTCGAAATCCCGCAGAGCACTTGCAACATAACTTACAAGCGTGCAAAGAAGAAAAGGTTTTCGAGAAGGAAAAAGACCGACGAAGAAGTTAAAAACGAATTACTTGAAAAGGTCAATTCGATAGCCGAAGAAAGTGAAGAAGAATTATCGGCGAAAGAAATAGCGGAAAGCCCAGAAAACTTAGAAGAATACGAAAACGTGACCGAAAACGAAGAAATACCCACCGTAACCATAAGGAAAGAGAAAAAGAGAAAAGCCGTTATCGGCGGGTTCAGTTTCGTAACATTTCAGTTTATTTTGATAGGCGCGCTTATAGCGACCATATTTTTAACCAACGCGTTAGTTCCTAACAGCGGAATAAACACGTTTTTTAAAAACGTGTTCAGCACGCAAAAAGCGCCGGTTATAGAAAAGTTTTCGGACTTTACGCCCGTTCTTACGGTTTCTTCTTCCGAAAACGTTTCGCTTGACGGCGGGGTTATGACCATTTCCGGCGAAGGAAGCCTATATTCGCCGTGCGACGGCACGGTTACCGCCGTTACGCAAGAGAACGGCAAATACAATATAGAAATTATGCACAGCGAAAAGTTCAAAACCGTTTTTTCGGGGCTTGACTTTGCTTACGTAATAAACGGGGAAAGCGTTTATAAAACTATTCCCGTAGGATACAGCAAGGGCGAAGAAGTTTCTATGTGCTTTTATGACGGAAAAGAAATGATCACGGATTATACTCTGAACGAAAACACGGTGGTATGGGCAGTATAAAATTTTCCGTTCATCCTTTATTCTACCTGTTCGGGCTATACTATGCCTTAACGGGTAGAATTTTAATTTTTATAATATACACAGTTTCGGCGATAGTTCACGAACTCGGGCATTCTTTCGTGGCGGCAAACGCGGGGTATATGCTAAACAAGATAACCCTTATGCCTTTCGGCGCGGTGATAAACGGCAATATCGAAGGGCTTAAAAGTAAAGACGAATTTAAAATTGCCCTTGCCGGTCCTTTAACTAACCTTGCGATAGGTATACTTTTTGTCGCAGTATGGTGGATCTATCCCGAATCTTATGCTTTTACCGATATTGCGGCAGAGGCAAACTTTTCGCTTGCGCTTATCAACTTTCTGCCGGTATTCCCGTTAGACGGCGGCAGAGTGCTTTTTGCAACTATCGCCGAAAGAACCGATAAAGAAAAGGCAAGAAAGGTATGCCGCGCGATAGGGCTTACGGCAGCGTTCGTTCTTTTCGGGCTATTTATCGCGTCTTGCTTTTATAATTTTAACCTTTCGCTACTCTTCTTTTCTTTGTTCGTGCTTTTCGGCGCGTTCGATAAAAACAAGGAAAACAAATATATAAAAATATATTCTTTGCAAAATACTGAAAGGTTAAAGCGCGGTATCCCTTATAAAAAGCAAGCGGTGGACGAGAATATATCCGTAAAACGGTTAGTTTCTATTTTATCCGTAGACGCGATAAACGAAATCGTCGTATTTTCGGGCGGTAAAGAAAAAACTACCCTTTCACAAAAAAAGATAGAAAAAATTATCGGTCAAGCCGATATATACAGTCCGATAAAGAACTATATTTAAAATTTTTCGGCACAAGTTAAAGTTTTTGACGTGCCTTGACAATATTTTGTGCGACAAAAAGCTTGCTTAACACAATATATATAAATGTCGTTTTTTTAAGCAGTTTTTTGCAAAAAATATTTAAAAATCGGGCAAAAACCGTTGACAAGAAGGTATATAAATGTTAAAATCAATTAGCATCTCGGAAGCGGGGTGTTAATTTTTTCATGTTCGGAGTATAGATTATGGCTGCAAAGGGCGCAAGAAGCAAGATTACTTTGGCTTGTACGGAATGTAAGCAGAGAAACTACGATACTTTTAAAAACAAAAAGAACGATTCCGAAAGAATTGAGATCGTTAAGTATTGCAAATTCTGCAAAAAACACACCACGCATAAAGAAGCGAAATAATTATTCGCTGTCCGCCGATTTTTCGGCAATACGGGGGCATTAATGAAAAAGAAAGAACAGAAAAACGATTTCGTTATACAGGAAAACACAGTTAACGAAAAAGACGCCAAGAAAGATCGTAAAAAAGTTAAAGGCGACAAAAAACCCAACATTTTTAAACGTATGGGCGCTAAACTTAAAGACGTTTTTTCCGAGCTTAAAAAGGTCAGTTGGCCAACTTTCCCGAACGTTCTTAAAAAGACGGGCGTGGTTATCGTTGTGGTTTTGGCTTTTTTGATAGTTATTACCGCATTTGACTTCGGTCTTTTCCAGTTGCTTAAACTTATCGTTTAAAGGAGATATTTATGGAAGAAGCAAAATGGTATGTCCTTCATACGTATTCCGGTTACGAAGCGATGGTAAAAGACAGTTTGGAACAGTTTGTTGAAAACAACAATCTGCAAGAAACCATTTTCGACGTGAAAATTCCTACCGAAGAAACCTTGGAAGAAAAGGCCAACGGCAAGAAGAAAATCGTCGAAAGGAAGAAATTTCCCTGTTACGTTTTTCTTAAAATGATTTATAACAACGATCTCTGGTATGCCATTACCAACACGCGCGGCGTTACCGGATTCGTCGGCCCGCAAGGAAGACCTTTCCCGCTAACTAGCGAAGAAGTTGCGAGAATGGGGCTCGAAGAACACGCCGTTGAAATAGATTTCACGGTGGGCGACGAAGTAAGGATCGTTTCAGGCCCGCTCGAATCGTTCGCAGGCAAGGTCATCTCGCTCAGCGAAGCTTCGCAAAAGGCTATGATCAACGTTGAAATGTTCGGAAGATCTACCGACGTTGAAGTTGACTTCGTTCAACTCAAAAAACTTAACGGCTGATCATAATTTACTTGATACTGTTCGGCTTAGCCGATTTGTATATTAAGTGGGAGTCGCGTTAAATTTTTACACTGGCGCGACGATATTACCACCGTTTGGAGGAATTTATTATGGCAAAGAAAGTTACGGCAATCGTAAAATTGCAATTACCCGCCGGTAAGGCAACTCCCGGTCCGCCCGTAGGTTCTACTCTCGGCCCGCACGGAATCAATATTCCCGGGTTCACGAAAGAATTTAACGCGAAAACGCAGGATCAGGCAGGCCTTATTATTCCGGTCGTTATGACGATATATCAGGACCGTTCGTTTACCTTCGTTTTAAAAACGCCTCCGGCTCCCGTGCTTATTAAAAAAGCGTGCGGGCTGGAAAAGGCAAGCGCAGTCCCCAACAAGAACAAGGTTGCAAAAATAACCAAGGCTCAGGTTGAAGAAATCGCCAAGATTAAGATGCCCGACCTTAACGCAAATACTCTCGAAAGCGCGGCAAGCATGATCGCCGGCACTGCGAGAAGTATGGGTATCGAAGTCGTAGATTAAGGAATCAGTGGGAGGGCTTTTTGCCCGAACGAACCACAGGAGGTAAAAAATGAAACACGGAAAAAAATATATTGACAGCGTTAAAAATATCGAATCCGCTAAACTTTACGAAGCGGACGAAGCAATTTCTTTAATGCTTGACACCGCAAAGGCTAAGTTCGACGAAACAGTTGAACTTCACGTTCGCTTAGGCGTTGATCCCAAACAGGCGGATCAACAGGTCAGAGGCGTTATCGTTCTTCCCAACGGAACGGGTAAATCGGTTAGAATTCTCGTTATCGCAAAGGGCGAAAAGGCAGACCTTGCAAAAGCCGCAGGCGCAGACTTTGTAGGTGCGGAAGAAATGATCCAAAAGATCCAAACCGAAAACTGGTTTGATTACGACGTTATTATCACCACTCCCGATATGATGGGCTTGGTTGGTCGTATCGGTAAGGTTTTAGGCCCGAAAGGACTTATGCCGAATCCTAAATCCGGAACGGTTACGATGGACGTTGAAAAGGCGATCAAAGATACCAAAGCAGGTAAAGTTGAATATAGGCTCGATAAGAACGCCATTATTCACTGCCCGATCGGTAAAAAATCTTTCGGAAAAGACAAGATCAAAGAAAACTATGACGCGCTTATGGAAGCCATCGTTAAGGCGAAACCCGCCGCGGCGAAAGGCCTTTATATCCGCAGCGTTTCGGTAGCCAGCACCATGGGCCCCGGAATCAAAATCAACGCTAAATTTTAGTTGACAGCCGCCTTTACGGGTGGTATAATCTAAACGTTAAAACTTAATAGCCTAAGACAGTAGGTGTTAATTTGCCGTTTGGCAAAACCGACCGAGGCGGAAATTAAAGCGTTTTTTGCGCCCTTGTTCCGTTTCGTGTTCAAGGGCTTTTTCATTAAAATAGGAGGTAGAAAGGTGTCAGCAAATTTTGAAGCAAAAAAACAAGTAGTTGAAGAAATCAAAGCAAAGATCCAAAATTCCAAATCGGTAGTTTTTGTTAAATTCAATAAACTCACCGTTGCCGAAGATACCGAACTTCGCGGCGAATTCAGAAAGAACAACGTTGAATACAAAGTTTTAAAGAACACTTTGGTTCGCCGTGCGTTCAACGACTTAGGAATCACTTGTTTTGACGAAGACTTAAACGGCCCCACTTCGGTTGCGTTCGGAACGGACGAAACGGGCGCCGCAAAAGTTATTATTAACGCAAACAAGAAGTATGAAGACAAAGTTACCGTAAAGTGCGCGTATGTCGAAGGCGGCAAGGTTGACGCGGCAGGTGTTAAATCTCTCGCATCCATTCCTTCGAAAGATCAACTTTACGCAATGCTCGCAGGTGCTCTTATGGGCGTTCCGAGAGCGCTCGCTATTGCTCTTAACAAAGTGGCAGAAAAAAAGGCTCAATAACCTTTAAAACAAAAAAATAAAAATTAAGTATTTAAGTGGAGGATATAAAAATGGCAGACATTCAAAAAATGTTAGAAGAAATTGAAAATATGACAGTTATCGAACTTAACGATTTCGTTAAGGCTATCGAAGAAAAATTCGGCGTAAGCGCGGCTGCTCCCGTAGCGGTTGCTGCTGTTGCTGCTGAAGCTGCTCCCGCGGCTGAAGAACAGACCGAATTCAAAGTTGTATTGAAAGAAGTCGGCGGAAACAAGATCGGCGTTATCAAAGTCATCAAAGAAGTTACCGGATTAGGACTTATCGAATCCAAGGCTTTGGCTGAAGACGGAAAGGTAATCAAAGAAAACGTTTCCAAAGAAGACGCGGACGCTATGATCGCGAAATTCAAAGAAGCCGGCGCAACTGCTGTTGCTGAATAATTTTAACGCAAAAAACAAAATACGGACGAAATTTTTCGTCCGTATTTTTTTGTTTAATGTATTATCAATTTTCGTTCAAATTTTTAACCAAAGCGTTAACTATTCGTTTATCTCTTTGAAAACGTTTTTATATAAAACTTGGGCGGAAGGGTATTTTTGAGGTAATTCGCCCTTTTAAGGCAAAAGTTTTATTGACAATGTTTAAAAATAAATGTAAAATAAACGTAATCACATATAAACGGAGAATATTATGAAACGTAATTTTAAAATATTCGTCAATGCACTACTTATCGTCGTTTTATGCGTTTTATCTTTGGGGCTTTTTGCCTGTGAAGACTTAAAGCGGGTTGAAGTTAACGTAAGCGTATACGATATTTCAAAGCAAAAGACCGTTACCAAAACGATAACGATAGATCTTTACCGCCACCTTGCGGATGAAACGGTGGATACGATAGTGGACTATGCCAAAAAAGGGTATTACGATAATTCGCTATTTTACGTCAATAAAAACACGTCCGAAACAGAAAATGCTATAACCTTCGGCGACTATAAGTTCGACGATTCTTTTAACGTTATTCAAAACGCCGAGTCTTACGTGCATAATATCAAAGGCGAATTTGAATATAACGGAACGGTAGGCTCAGACCTTATCAACGCGAAGGGCTACGTTGGGCTTTGGAGAGACTGGACTGCGAATAACGGCTACACCACGAGCGATTCTTCTATGAATTCCGGCAGAGCAAGCCTTTATATGCCGACGACCGCCACTACCAAAATGGACGGATATTTCTGCGTTTTCGGAAAAATCGATTTAGATAAACAGGAAAACAAAGAGGCGTTCGATCTTATCTCCGCGATATTCGACGACAGCACCTATTACGTTGATTACACCGTTTATTATACCGGCGAATTTGACAAGACCAAGGCTGACGAAAACTACGGACTTACTTATGGAATAATGACGAGTGAAGATTTTAACAACAACTACGATCCCGCAAACAAGAGAGTTAAAGTCGGGGAAGACTTCGTTTCGGTATTTGCGGCGGAAGGCGAAGAATACGTTTCGTTTAACCATCACACCGTCCGTATTCCTATCTGGAATCAAAACGGAAAGGGCAATATCGCTACCGCTAAGATAGAGTCGGTTAAGGCATAAAAAATAATAAACCAAAAAGCCCGCGCTTTTGCGCGGGCTTTTTCAGTCTTCCGATCTTTTTATATTCACGATTTTTCGATCGTCAAGTTCAAAAGTGAAATAGTTAACTTCATATTCGTTTTCTTCCTTTTCGTATATCAAGCCTATTTCGGTTTGAGATCTAAACGGAGGCGGTGGCATTATGCCGATAAAGTTCCCCAAATAGTCTGATATTTTTTGGGCGTTTTTCAAAACGTTTCCGCCGAGATAAATATCAACGTTCCCGCTCGATAAAAACTCTTCCAAAAAGGCGTAAGGCAATATTTTTTCGGTAAGGTTATTTTCGGAGAAGTTTTTCGACCGTGTAACTTCTCTTTCGGTTTCCGTCAAAACTCCGTCCTTTAATTCCACTTTTCTTTTAATAACGTGTTTTGCTATATCCTTTTTTCTTTCGGTGATAGTAAGCCCTTCTTCCGACGAATATTCGTCCACGGTGATAAACATAAGCCGTTTTATTTTTGGGAACACGTCGTAAACGGCAAGGGTGATCTCGCTTTTATTATCTTGCCGCAGTTCGATTAACAAAAGGGGTTTTTCGTTAAGGACTATCCGCTTTATTTTTGCGTCGTCAAAACGGCGGTTTATGTAGTCGGTAAAGGTAGCCCCGCCGCAGTTTACTGATATTTTAATTCCGCTTTCAAGTTTAATACTTGCGCTAAGGTCTTGATACTCGGCGGCGGCTATAACTTTAACTTCGCCGTGCCGATACGAAGGCAAAAATTTAAAAAGATACCCGCCCTTTAAGTCTGTTATAGAAAGACTATCGATTTTTAATTCCTTAAAGTTTTTATCGATAATAAAAGAGATTTGATCTTCTTCTTTACAAAGCGGGCAAATTTCTACGAATGTTCCGCTATACGCGTCGAGCTTTAAGCCCTTAACTACGTTTCCGATATTCCCGAAGTAAATCCCGTTAAGTTTTATAGCCGCGGGATACGCGCTTGAAAAATAAAAATACATACGTTATAAATTACGTATAAATCGGTAAAAAAATGACGATAATTTCCATACCGAAAGGAGACGGTATGGAAAAAACTGAAAAAACAATCGTAAATGATAATCAAACGGATATAACCGAACGCGTTAAAAACGCGGTGGGCAGGGTAACGCTTATAAGATTAAAGCAAGAAATAGACAGGCTTTACGAAAGGCTGTTTAGAGAAGTTAAAAAAGAAAATGAAGAACTTAAAGAGAAAATAGATCTTTTGCGTGCCGAAAATGCCGAACTCTATAAAAAACTTGCCGAAAAGGATAAAAACGGCGGTTATTTTTCTTTTATCAGGTTAAATGATAAAAAGAATATAAGTTAAAAAACGCGTTTTTACTTGCAAATGAATAAAGAAAGTTATATAATAAATTCATATTAAATCTAAAGGAAGAAAATATGGATTTATTTAAAAAGTGCGGTAGCCTTGAAATCCTTAATATGGCAAAAGAAAAAGGGATTTACCCATACTTTCACCAACTTGAAACCAAGCAGGGCCCCGAAGTCGTTATGGAAGGTAAAAACATCATAATGATAGGCTCGAATAACTATTTGGGTCTTACTTCGCATCCCGAAGTTATAGAGGCGGGAATAAAAGCGCTTGAAAAATACGGCTCGGGCTGTTCGGGTAGCAGGTTTTTAAACGGCACGCTCGATTCACACGTCGCTTTGGAAAAAGAACTCGCCGCATTTTTGCATAAAGAAGACGTCGTTACCTTTTCAACGGGTTTTCAGACTAATCTCGGCATAATCTCTTCTATCGCCGGCAGAAACGACTACATAATCGGCGATAAAGAAAACCACGCAAGTATATACGACGGTTGCCGTCTTTCATACGCTAAACTTTTAAGATATAACCACTCTGATATGGAAGACTTGGAACGTCAATTAAAATCCGTTCCCGAAACTGCGGGTATTTTGATCGTTACGGACGGCGTTTTCAGTATGGGCGGCGATATCTGTAAACTTCCCGAAATCGTTAAGCTCGCCAAAAAATACGGCGCAAGGGTAATGGTTGACGACGCGCACGGTTTAGGCGTTTTAGGCAAACACGGAAGGGGAACTGCGGAACACTTCGGGTTAGAAGACGAAGTCGATATTTATATGGGAACTTTTTCAAAGTCGCTTGCAAGTATCGGCGGATATATGGCTGCAAAAAGAGAAGTCTGCGAATACGTTCGCCACACTTCCCGCCCGTTTATCTTCTGCGCGAGCATAACTCCCGCGTCGGTAGCGTGTGCGAGAAAGTCGCTTGAAATTTTGCAAAGAGAACCAGAACGCGTTGCTCGCCTTCGCGATATATCAAATTATATGAGAAAGGGGCTTGTTAAAGCCGGCATCGAAATATTGGACAATAACGACGGAACGCCGATAATTCCTATAATGACTTACGGAAACGTCAGAACGTTTACCGCTTGCCAAAAACTGTTTGACCGCGGAGTATACGTAAATCCGACCGTTTCGCCCGCCGTTCCCGTAGGGCATAGTTTAATCAGAACGAGTTATATGGCAACCCATACCGAAGAGCAGATGGATAGAGCAATCGTTCAGATCAAAGAAGTTTTAGACGAAGTTAAAGACATTGAAGACTGATAAAATCAAACTTAAAACGCCGAAAATAATCGGCGTTTTTGTATTTTAAAATATTTTGAATAAATTCGATTTTTTTGTTGACTATCCTGTTTTTAAGGTCTATAATGTAATTGCAACCAAAAAGGTTGCAATTAACTTTTGAGAGAAGCGAAATGAAACTTTCTTCCAAAACGCACTATGGGCTTATGGCGTGCCATATTTTGGGGAATAATTACCCGGATAACCCCGTATCTGCAAGCACTTTGGAATCAAAACTCGGTGTTTCGGGAAAGTATCTTGAAAAGATTTTGCGGATGCTTTCAAAGCGAAACATAGTTACCGCGGCGCGAGGGGCTTCGGGCGGATATTTTTTGGCGAAAAGCCCAGAAGAGATAACTGTGGGCGAGATCGTCAGAACGCTTGAAGACGATATGGTTTTGGTTGAGTGCGTATCGGATGGCGGAAAGTGCAAATGCTGTCCTTCCGCTAAGGTATGGAAAAAACTTTACGAGGGGATAAATAAACTGTTGGACGATATAACTTTGGCTCAGATGATTGAAGGCAAAGTAGATTAAAGGCGGATATATGTTAAATAAACCTATTTATTTCGATCACGCGGCAACCACGCCGCTTGATAAAAAAGTTTTAGAAAAGATGTTGCCGTATTTCACCGAAAATTTCGGCAATGCGAACAGCCAGCACGTTTTTGGGCGAAACGCCGTTAAAGGGGTAGACGAGGCAAGGGATAGTATCGCTAAAATTATCGGTGCAAAACCCGGCGAGATATATTTTACTTCGGGCGGAACGGAAGCGGATAACTGGGCGCTCCGCGGAGTGGCGCACGCGTTTAAGGATAAGGGCAGAAAGATAATAATCAGCCCTATTGAGCACGCCGCTATGATTTCCACCGCAAAGGCGCTCGAAAAAGAAGGCTTTATTATCGAATATATGAAAGTCGACGGAGAAGGCTTTGTGGATTTGGATCACCTTAAAAGCATAGTTGACGACGATACGATACTCGTTGCGTGCATGATGGCAAACAACGAAGTCGGAACGATAGAACCTATAAAAGAAATCGCAAAAATCGCGCACGAAAAAGGCGCGCTCGCCTTTTCGGACGCCGTTCAGGCGGCGGGCGTTCTTAAAATCGACGTTAAAGACTTGGGCGTAGATTTAATGAGTATGAGTTCGCATAAGATCTACGGGCCGAAAGGGGTAGGGCTGCTTTATATAAAGACGGGCGTCAGAATAGAGAGCATAATCACCGGCGGGCACCAAGAAAGAACCAAGCGCGGCGGAACGACTAACGTTCCCGGCGTTATCGGGTTTGCGGAGGCTTTCCGCATCGCAGACGAAAATTTGGAAGAAAACGCCAAATACGTTTCTTCGCTTCGCGATAGATTTATTAAAAGAGTGCTTGCTGAAGTGCCGTTCGTTAAACTTAACGGGCCGGTTGACGGGGCAAAGAGACTTCCCGCCAACGCAGACTTTTCGTTTAAGTATATAGAAGGGGAATCCATACTGTTCAGTTTAGATCTTGCGGGAATAGCCGTATCTTCGGGCTCTGCTTGCTCTTCGGGCTCGCTTGAACCGTCGCACGTGCTTTTGGCACTTGGGCTACCGGACGAACTTGCGCACGGCTCGATAAGGTTTTCGTTCGGAAAACACAACACCGTGGAAGAAGTTGATTATTGCGTTGAAGAAATTAAAACCGCGGTAGATAGACTTCGTAAAATGTCGCCGCTATTTAAGGCAGAAGGAGAAATAAATTATGTATAACGAAAAAGTAATGGAAGTATTCAAAAACCCCAAAAACGTGGGTGAAATAGAAAATCCCGACGGAATAGGCACGGTCGGAAACGCCGCTTGCGGGGATATTATGCAGATCAGTTTGAAGATAGAAAACGACGTTATCGTAGACGCAAAATTCAAAACTTTCGGTTGCGCCGCCGCTATCGCAACGAGTTCTACCGCTACCGAAATGATCAAAGGCAAAACTATTGACGAAGCGCTTAAAATCACTAATAAAATCGTCGTTGAAAAACTCGGCGGATTGCCTGCGCAGAAACTCCATTGTTCGGTTCTTGCGGAAGAAGCGATCCAAAAGGCGATAGAAGATTATAAGAGCAAACAAAAAGGCGCTTAATTTTAACTATCTAAAAAAACACTCTTGCAATAAAGTGCAAGAGTGTTTTTTACATTATTATAAACTGTTAAATATTCTATATTCGTGTTTTATTTAATTGATTATTTATTGATTGAATCAGGCAGTTCAACTGTTGTTGTTCCGATATCGTAAAGTTTTACTATTGAAATTTCATCAGGTTTTTCATCAGAAACAGTTTTTAAGTAAATAACTCGATCGTCCTTGATCTTTATTAAAAAAGTCTGCCCCATAGTAGAGTGGAATTGATAACTTTTTTCGTCTCCGTTATAAATAATACTTTCAATCGAAGGATATAAGGCATTATCAAAAAATTCATTAAACTGTTCATGGGCGTTCCGGATTTCTTCTGCGGTATATTCAAGTATTTTTTTCCCATCTTCGTCATATTCTATAAATCCGTTAGATACGTCGTAAAAATATTGATTTCTATATCCACCATTTGTTTCAGTATTTTCTTCTATTTGCTCAATCTTGTCGTAGTCTCTTTTGGTTATGACGGGATAATTATCGTTGTAAATATATTCAAACGTGTTGTTTGAGCGTATATCAAGAAGCGGTGTTATTCCGGAGCCGCCTCTCGGGTCTTTAAGGAGAATTGTTTCATAAAAGTCTCTAAAATATGACAGTATTAAATCTTCTTCAGAAACCATATCGCTTTCAATTGCTTCAAAATCAGTATCTGCCGTTAAATTAAACGTGGTTTCTTCATTGTTTATATAATCGTTATAAACTTTCAAAACTTCTTCCGGAATATCGAGAGTAATATCTTTCGTATACTCTAAAATTTTGAAGTTGTTTGTTGTAAGTAGTTCATTTAAATCGCTTTTCATTTTTTGCCAATCAGTTTTGGCTGCCTGATCATATTGCCACTCACCGTTACTTTTATAGACCGTAAGATAAGAGTCATTTTCTAAGTTCAAATAATAAACGGTATCACTATCATAATATGATCTATTTTGTGCTTTTTTATATTTTGGGAAGAAATCGTTAACATTTTCTTCTGTGAACTCGTCAAGATCAAAAATTAAGTGTTTGTTTTTAATTGATAAGGCTATAATACCTTTAATACCTGCGTTTTCACCTTGCATTACAATTCTTCCTGAACCTTGACCGGATAAAAGATCATTAAAAATATCATCTGAAAGTTCAATAGGTTGACAGTTACTTAAATAAATATAATTAACTTCGGAAGGTATTTCAGGAGTTTTGATTTGTTTTGATATTGAATTAACCTTAAAATTATTAAGTTTCCAATCATTTTCAAAAAAATATGCGGATTTTATTGTGTAAGCAAAGCGAGAATCATACATAGATACATCAACATCATTTGTGATAAAAACATTAGGGTAGACAACAAGATAATCACCATTATCTAATAAAAAATAATAAAGCGTAACTTGATATTTCCATTCGTTTGCCGAGTTGTCGTACACATATATTTCGTCGGTCGCTTTTTTATCTTTTACGGTAAGTATACTGCGCATATTATCTTGCTCGCCGTTATCATACTTTTCAGTATATTCGTATTCGACTACGCCGTTACTTTTTAAATATAGATAATCTTTATAATTATCATTGCATGCCGAAAGACTGAAAACACACGCAACCAGTGCTAAAACAATAAAAATTGTAGTGTAAATTTTTCTCATAGTAAAAAATCTCCTTTTTTGCCAATAATATCACAAAATGAGATATTTGTCAATATCTCATATAGAGATTTTTATAATGATATTATGAGATTAAAACAAGTAAGAGAAGAAAATTGTAAAACGCAGAAAGAGATTGCAGAATATCTTAACGTAAAACAAAATACTTATTCTCAATACGAAACCGGTGTAAGACAGTTGCCCATCGACGTTTTGATTAAACTTGCAAAATATTATAATGTTTCGACAGATTATATTCTTGAACTGGAAGATTAAATAAAGCCGCAACATAAATCGACGGAAACTGCCCATACTTTTAGTAAAGGAGGTAGTATGAACGATAAATTTTTAGCGGGTGTGGCGCTCGGCATGATCGGCGGCGCACTTATTGTAACCAACTCCGTTAAGGCAAGGCAAATGGTCAAAGACGGACAAGATCAGGTTATCGAAAAGATGTCCGAAGTAAAAGGCGGCAAGCAAAACGGAAAAAAACAAAAGTAAATAAAAAGGACGCTGCGGCGTCCTTTTTTTGAAAATGCCGTTTATAAAATCCTTGCGGTAATAGATAAAATATGCTAAAATATCCGTGTGGAAAGATATTTGGCATTAGATATCGGGGATAGAAGGATAGGCGTTGCCGTGTCCGATCCCTTTAATGAATACGCGCTTCCCGTTGAAACGTATAATCGCAAAAATCTTAAAACCGATTTGATTGCGATAAAAAAATACGTTAAAGATAAGTTCGCCACGGCGATAGTTTGCGGGCTTCCGGTGAATTTTGACGGAACGGCTTCTATTCAGACCGAAAAGGCAAAATTCTTTATCGATAAACTTAAAGAAGAAACGGGCTTGCCCATTTATTGTGTGGACGAGCGTTGCACCACTTTTATGGCGAAAGAAACGTTAAAAGAACTCGGCAAAACGGTTGGCGAGAATAAAAAATTCGTGGATAACCTTGCCGCGGCTGAAATTCTCGACGGGTTTTTGCACGAACTTAAAAATAAAAAATCATAAATTTATAGGAGAATATTATGAGCGAAAAAGAAAAGCATATTCACGATGAACATTGTGACTGCGGTTGTGAACACGATCACGAAGATCACTGCGATTGCGGTTGCGAGGACGATATTGTCGAACTCACCACCGACGACGGAAAAAAACTTAAATTCTACTTTGTCGGCACGATAGAACATAAGGGTAAAAACTATTCGGCTTTTGAACCCGCCGAAGATATCGAAGGCATCTCCGAAGACGACCTTATTATCTTAGAACTCTCGGGTGACGACGAAGAAACCGCAGAACTTTTACCTATCGAAGACGACGCACTTTTAGACGAAGTGTTCGAAGAATTCTGCAAGGCGCTTGACGAAGACGAAGAAGACGCCGAATAAAAATCAATAAAAATAAAACAATCAAAAAAGAACGCAAAACAATTGCGTTCTTTTTTGTTGTTTATTTTGGTTAAAATCTATTTAAAATATCAAAAACCATTTAAAAAAGGTTGCAAAACGGCGAGAATATATGCTAAAATATCAAAGCATAAAAATTCACACCCGAAAAGGACGGAACTTTCGTGTTTTCCGAAAATTTTTTCTAATCGGAAATGTTGTTCCTAAAAGCCTTGCGGGGAGGAGAAACGGAGGTAAATTTTATGGCAGTTATCACAATGAAGCAACTCCTTGAAACGGGAGTTCACTTCGGACACCAGACGAGACGCTGGAATCCGAAAATGAAGAAGTATATCTACGGCGAAAGAAACGGTATTCACATCATCAACTTAGAGCAGACCGTTGATCTTATCGAAAACGACGTTTATCCGTTCGTTGTAGACCAGGTTAAGCAAGGCAAGACGATACTTTTCGTCGGCACCAAAAAGCAGGCGCAGGACGCTATCAAAGAAGAAGCCGAAAGATGCGGCATGTATTACATCAATAGCAGATGGCTCGGCGGCACGCTTACGAACTTTAAGACCATCCGTTCGAGAGTTGATAGGTTAAATAAACTCAACAACATGGAAAAGATGGGCGAATTCGATCTTCTTCCCAAAAAAGAAGTTGCAGAACTCAAAGCGGAACGCGACAAGTTGGAATTAAACCTTGGCGGAATTAAAGAAATGAGAACGCTTCCCGGCGTTATGTTTATCGTTGACCCCGATCAGGAAGACATTGCGGTTATGGAAGCGAGAAAGTTAAATATTCCGATCGTTGCAATAACCGACACCAACTGCGACCCCGATTTAATCGATCACGTTATCCCCGGTAACGACGACGCTATCCGTGCGGTAAAACTTATCGCAAGCGTAATTGCGGACGCGGTTATCGAAGCCAACCAGGGCGAACAGGTAGAAAAAGAAGAAGTAGCGGAAAATGCTGAACCTATTCAGGAAGAAGCACCCGCCGCACCTGTTGAAGAATAATAGATAAAGGAGACGATCAGATGTTTACAAGTGCAGACGTAATGGATCTCCGCAAAAAGACCGGAGCAGGTATTGCCGATTGCAAAAAGGCGCTTACCGAAACGGACGGAGATATGGAAAAAGCAATCGACTTTTTGAGAGAAAAGGGAATCGCGACCGCCGCTAAAAAGGCGTCGAGAATTGCTGCCGAAGGTATCGTTGCGGCAAAGGTTGCGGGAAACAAAGGCGTTTTAGTAGAAGTAAACTGCGAAACCGATTTCGTTGCGAAGGGCGATCAATATAAGGCTTTCGTTGACGGCGTTGCGGACTACGTTCTTAATAACGACGTTAAAGATATCGACGAACTCGTTGCCGCTAAATCCGACGAAACGATAGCGGCTACCGCTAAAATCGGCGAAAAGATCTCTATCCGCAGATTTGCGAAGTTTACTACCGAAGGCGGAGTTGTCGAAAGTTATATCCACATGGGTGGCAAAGTCGGCGTTTTAGTCGAAGTTAAAGGTTGCACCTGCGACGCGACTCACGAACTCGCTCACGACTTAGCGCTCCAAATCGCAGCCGCTAAACCCTTATACGTTAAAGCGGACGAAGTTCCCGCCGAAGTATTAGAGCATGAAAAAGAGATCTTAAAGGCGCAAGCCCTTAACGAAGGAAAGCCCGCGGCTATCGTAGACAGGATGGTAGAAGGCAGAGTTAAAAAGTATTACGAAGAATTCTGTCTAATAAACCAAGCGTTCGTTAAAGATCCTTCTTTAACTATCGAAAAGGTCGTTAAAGACTATTCCGCAAAAATGGGCAAAGAACTTACCGTTACCCGTTTCGTTCGTTTTGAAATGGGCGAAGGACTTGAAAAGAAAGTCAACGATTTCGCGGCGGAAGTTGAAGCGCAAATGAAAAAGTAAAATAAATCAAAAATCTAAAACCCTGCTTTGAGTAGGGTTTTTTATTATTTTTATAGACAAAAACACTTTGTTTTGTTATAATAAAAAAAGATATATTTGTAGGAGTAGCGTATGAGCAAGGCAATATACAAAAGGGCGCTTATTAAACTTTCGGGCGAGGCGCTTGCGGGCAAATCCGGACACGGAATAGACGAAGAAATTTTAAGCAAAGTAGTAGATCAGATAATCGAAGTTAAAAAACTCGGCGTGGAGATCGGCGTTGTTGTCGGCGGCGGAAACTTCTGGCGCGGCAGACAGGGTGTCGAAATGGACAGAAGCGCGGCAGATCACATGGGTATGCTTGCGACCGTTATAAACGCTATCGCTATTCAAGACGCGTTAGAACGCAAGAATATCCCGACGCGTGTTCAAACGGCGCTCACCATAACGAGAGTTGCGGAGCCTTATATTTTAAGAAAGGCAATGTCTCACTTAAACAAAGGCAGAGTTGTCGTGTTCGCTTGCGGCACGGGTAACCCGTATTTTACTACCGACACGGCGGCGGCGCTTCGCAGCGCGGAAATAAACGCGGATATTTTACTTCTCGCTAAAAACGTAGACGGGATTTACGATTCCGATCCGAAACTTAATCCGAACGCTAAAAAGCTCGATTCGGTAGACTATAAAGAGTATATCGAAAAAGGCTTAAAAGCGATGGATACGACCGCCATTACGATATGTATGGAAAACAATATTCCCGTTTTGGCGTTCGGGCTATTTGAAGAAAACGCGCTCGTAAGAGCGGTATGCGGCGAAAAAATAGGCACGCTTATCAAATAAAGATTAAAGGAGAAAATTATGGGTATCGAAAACGAACAGTTTGAAATGATTTTAATGGAAACGGTTGAAAAAACCGAAAAAACCGTTTCGGTATTGAATTCCGAATACATCACGATAAGGGCGGGCAGAGCAAATCCGCATATTTTAGACAAAGTGTTAGTAGATTATTACGGCACGCCTTCTCCCATAAATCAGGTGGGCAACATCTCGGTATCGGAAGGAAGATGCCTTGTTATCGCCCCGTGGGACGCAAGCATGCTTAAAGTTATAGAAAAGCAGTTGCTTGCAGAAAATCTCGGTATAACCCCCGCAAACGACGGCAAGGTTATAAGGCTCGTTTTCCCCGTCCTTACCGAAGAAAGAAGAAAAGAACTCGTTAAACAGATAAAGAAAATGTCCGAAGATTCCAAAGTTGCCGTTCGTAACATCAGGCGTGATGCTATGGACGCTCTTAAAAAGATGAAGAACAATAAAGAGATCTCCGAAGACGAGCACGCGATCTACGAAAAAGAAATAGATAAGGTTATAACCGAATCTATCGAAAAAATCGAAAAACTTACCGCTGAAAAAGAAAAGGATATTTTATCTGTATAATGGAAGAAGTAAATAGCGGTGTTCCGGCACACGTCGGAATAATAATGGACGGAAACGGCAGATGGGCTCAAATGCGCGGCAAAAAGCGCTCGTTCGGGCATAGTGCCGGTTCTAAAAACGTCGATAGGATCGTTACGCACGCCTTTAACTCCGGTATAAAAACGCTAACGTTATACGCGTTTTCTTCCGAGAACTGGGCGCGCCCGAAAGAAGAAGTCGACGCGCTTATGCACTTACTAAAAATATACTTTAATAAGTTTATAAAAAAGGTGTTGAAAAACAAGGTCAGACTTTCGGTCATGGGGGATATAGATATGCTATCCCCAGACCTTAAAGAACTGATAATAGCCGATATGGAAAAGTCAAAGGGCTTTACCGAACACACCTTAAATATCGCTATAAATTACGGCGCAAGGCAAGAAATAGTTTACGCCGTGAATAAGCTTATAAAAAACGGCGAAGAAGTTACGGTAGACAGTATCTCAAAGGAACTTTATACCGCGCCTTTCGGCGAACCCGATCTTATTATAAGAACGGGCGGGGAATACAGGCTTTCAAACTTTATGCTCTATCAAGGTGCGTATAGTGAACTGTATTTTACCGACGTTTTATGGCCGGACTTTGACGAAACGGAATTAGATAAGGCGATAGAGAGTTTTAAAAATAGAAAAAGAAGATTCGGAAAAGTAATTTAGTATGGGAAAAAGATTGATATCGGGAACGTGTTTTGTGGCGATGGTCGTGGGGTTTTTTCTCCTTCGCGAATATGTTGACGCAAGATTGTTCCAGATTTTAACTTGGATATTCTGCGCGATAGGCACTTTTGAAGTGGCGCGCGCTGTAAAGGATTATTCTGTAAAGAAAAACGTGATAATCTGCACGGTTTTCGGAGTCCTTTTTCCTGCGTTTTACGCGCTTATGCGCTATCTCGTTTATCCGAAGTTCGCGTATCTTCTTTCGATAGACTTTATCTTGTTAGCGCTTATAATAGTCGCGATATTCACGGCTATTGAAAAAAAGGATATTAAAACTTTCGGTGTTTCAGCGCTTCCGATAGTTTATCCGTCTTTATTTATTTTGGTAATGCTGCTTGCCAACGATCTTGCAGCCCCCAAAGGATTTATCGCCATGCTGCTGATATTCGCAATTTCACCCATTTCGGACACGATGGCGTATCTTGTCGGCATGACTTATAACAAGATAAGAAAAGGCAAAGCCAAAAAAATGTGCCCCAAACTCAGCCCCAAAAAAACTTGGGCGGGGGCTATCGGCGGAGTTATAGGCGGAGTTATCGGCGCGGTTTTAACTTACGCGATATTTAATCCCGCATTAAATATTCCATATCCATATCTCGTGTTTGCCGCAATAGGCGTTGTCGCCGGCGTTTTGACCGAATTAGGCGATCTTTTCGAAAGCCTTATCAAAAGGAAAGTCGGTATAAAAGATATGGGTAACATTATGCCAGGTCACGGCGGGGTTATGGACAGGATCGACGGTATTTGTTTTGCCGCCGTATTGATATTTTTCGTATTTTTATTTATATAAGGATTTGCTATGAAGAAAATAGCGCTTATAGGAAGCACGGGCTCAATCGGAAGACAAGTTCTTAACGTTTGCCGTCGCCATAGCGACGAGTTCAAAATCGTTTCGCTTGCCGCCGGAAACAACGCCCGTCTTTTTTTTGAACAGGTAAAAGAGTTTTCGCCGAAAGTCGGTTCGCTCGCAAATTTTACGGGCGAATTGCCTAACTACGCAAAATCCACGGAATTCTTTTTCGGCGAAAACGCCTTTAAAAACGCTATCGTAGAAGACGCCGACTTGGTGGTGGTATCTTTGGTAGGGTTTAAGGGTATAATAGCGGTATTAGACGCGATCGAAAAGGGCAAAAACATCGCCCTTGCGAATAAGGAAAGCCTTGTCGTCGGCGGCGAACTCGTAATGAAAAGAGCCGAGCAAAAGGGCGTTAAAATAGTTCCCATCGACAGCGAACACTCGGCGATATGGCAATGCCTTAATTTTGACTTTAATAAGCCCTTCAAAAAGATAATTCTAACGGCGAGCGGCGGCGCGTTCCGCGATTTCACAAAATCCGAACTTTTAAAGGCAACGGCGATAAGCGCGCTTAAACATCCCACGTGGGATATGGGCGCAAAAATCACCATAGACTGCGCAACGCTCGTCAATAAAGCGTTTGAAGTTATAGAGGCGAAATGGCTTTATAACACTTCGATAGATAATATCGACGTTATTATTCATAGGGAAAGCATAATCCACTCTATGGTGGAGTTTGAAGATAACTCCGTTATTGCGCAAATGTCTTATCCCTCTATGGAACTTCCCATAACGCTTGCCCTTAACTATCCCGAAAGAATAGACGCGGGGCTATCCGAACTGAATTTTGCCAAACTTAAAAGCCTTTCTTTCGAGGCTCCGGATATAGATAGGTTTCCGTGCTTGCCGCTCGTTATAGAGGCGGGAAAACGTGGCGGCGGCTATCCCGCCGTGGCGAACGGAGCGAACGAATACGCCGTAAAACTGTTTATTGAGAATAAAATCGGGTTTAATGATATATATAATAGTATATACGGCGCGCTTTCTTCTTACGTGGAAAGCGAAAAACCGAAAGAGTTTTCCGATCTTGAAAGGGCGAACTTTTTCGGCGAAGAGTTCGTAAAAAGCAAATTCGGAGAATAAATGAACTTTTTATTTATGTCGTCTTTTTTAGAAGTGCTATCCGTGATAGGCTACGTCCTTTTAGCGGTATTAGTGCTTCTTTTAATGATAACCGTTCACGAGTTCGGGCATTACATTGCCGGTAAAATATTGAAATTCAAAATAGACGAATTCGCGATAGGGTTCGGACCGAAGATTTTTAAAAAGGTCAAAAAGAACGGCGAAATATTTTCTGTTCGCGCCTTCCCGATAGGCGGGTTTTGCGCCTTCCATGGAGAGGGCGAAGACGTTAAAGACGACGGGCTTGCGTTCAACAACAAAGCGCCTTGGAAAAGAATTATTGTTTTAGTATCCGGCGCACTTATGAATTATCTTTTCGCACTCGTGCTGATTTGTTCTATGTTCGGTATTTACGGCAGAACGGCTTTGGTGACTGTGGATATGACGCCGACTACCGAGTTTTCGGAAGAATATTGTTTTTCTCCGTATGACGTGATAATTAAAGCAAACGGCAAAAACGCTTATTTAACGACTGACCTTATGAACGCTATCTCAAATAAGCAAAAAGGCGATCTTGTCGATTTTTCGATCCGCCGTGGCGGGAAAGATTTAGACGTAAAAATAGCAATGAGGTGCGATACCGATTTTAAAAATTTAGAAGATAACGAAAAACTCTTTACAGCGCTCGGCGTATCTTACGAGGCGGGCGAAAAGGGGGAAATAACTAAAAGCGGGCTTTATAACACCAGCGTCAGGTTCGGGTTCTTTTCTACTATCGGGCAAAGTTTCGATTATTCTTTTAAGCTTGCGGGAACGGTTTTTTCCGTGCTTGGGCAACTGCTGACCGGCAGAATAGGCATAGGGTCTATGGGTGGAACGGTAACTACGATCTCCGTTACCGTGCAAGCGATTAAAGTCGGGGGATTTAGGTATTTACTCAATATCGCCGGATTTATCGGGGTGAACCTTGCAGTATTTAACCTTTTGCCGATACCTGCGCTCGACGGTTCGCATGTGGTGTTTACTTTAATAGAGTGGATTTTAAAAAGGCCCGTAAATAGAAAGGTAGAGGCTATAATCCATACGGTGGGGCTGGCTTTGCTTTTATGTTTCGCCGTGATACTCGATCTGCAACGGTGCTTTTAGCTTTGATATAATTCCACATAATAATAATTATAAAAAATAAAAATAAAAAATCTGAACAAAAAATATTCCATTATAAAAAAATTGTGATATAATTTTTTTGTAATTTCAATACGAAATGGAGGAAAGTTATATGGCTATCAAAAACGCATATTTGTTGGACCTTTTGGAAAGAACTAAAAAAAGAAATCAGGGCGAACCCGAATTTATTCAAGCGGTAACCGAAGTTTTCACTTCGTTAGAACCCGTTATCGAACAACGCCCCGACCTTGTCGAAGCGGGTGTTTTGGAAAGAATAGTAGAACCCGAAAGGCAGATCATTTTCAGAGTTCCGTGGGTTGACGATAACGGTAAAACCCAGGTTAACCGCGGTTTCAGAGTTCAGTTCAACTCCGCAATAGGCCCCTATAAGGGCGGCATAAGATTGCACCCTTCGGTATATCTCGGAATAATCAAGTTCTTGGGTTTTGAGCAGGTATTCAAAAACAGCCTTACCACCCTTCCTATGGGCGGTGCGAAAGGCGGCTCGGACTTCGATCCCAAAGGTAAATCCGACGGCGAAATAATGAGATTCTGTCAAAGCTTTATGACAGAACTTTGCAAATACATAGGCGCAGATTGCGACGTTCCCGCCGGCGATATCGGAACGGGTGCGAGAGAAATCGGCTATATGTTCGGTCAGTATAAGAGAATAAGAAACGAGTGGGTTGGAGTTTTAACCGGCAAAGGTTTGACCTACGGTGGCTCTCTTGCGAGAAAAGAAGCGACGGGCTTCGGTCTTTGCTACTTCACCAACGAAATGCTTAAAGCAAACGGCATGAGTTTTGAAGGTAAAACCGTTCTTGTTTCGGGTTCCGGAAACGTTGCTATCTACGCTTGCCAAAAGGCTACCGAATACGGTGCGAAAGTAGTCGCTATGTCCGACAGTAACGGATACGTTTACGATAAAAACGGTATCGATCTCGATCTCGTTAAACAGATCAAAGAAGTAAATAGGGGAAGAATTAAAGAATACGTAAATACCCATAAAGACGCCGAATATCACGAAGGCTGCAAGGGTATTTGGACTATTCCTTGCGATATAGCTCTTCCTTGCGCAACCCAAAACGAAATAGACGGCGAAAGCGCTGCTATCCTTGCTAAAAACGGCTGTAAAGTCGTATCCGAGGGCGCGAACATGCCTTCCACCCCCGAAGCGATCGACGTTTACTTTGCAAACAAGATGCTTTACGGTCCCGCAAAGGCTGCTAACGCAGGCGGCGTTGCTACTTCGGGCTTAGAGATGAGCCAGAACTCCATCAGATATTCTTGGACGTTCGAAGAAGTAGACGAGAAACTTCACAACATTATGATCTCTATATTTAAGGCTTGCGACGAAGCGTCTAAAAAATACGGTATGCCCGGTAACTATATGGCGGGTGCGAACATCGCCGGCTTTATAAAAGTTGCCGAAGCTATGAAAGCACAGGGCAACGTTTAATAAGTTAAATAAAAATAAATATAAAAAAGCGTCATCAACTCGATGACGCTTTTTATATAAAATTTATACGTCGCTATGTTTGATTAAATAATATGTATAATATTGACAAAACGTCGGGGAAAGGGTAAAATAATATCAACTTTATTAGAAAAATGAGGTTTATATGGTTAGAAAAGTTTTTTTGGGCCGTCGAATTCTGCATCGAAATGGGCGATGTCTGATATCCAGAAAGCCGAAGATATAGAATACTGCGATTTCTATGAAAAGGAACTTGGCAAAATAAAGCGAGTTTTTTTATCAAAAAAGGTTCAATCACGTGTTCCGTTAAGGTTGAAAATTTTTCTGTATAAATCGGCCCTTAAATATAAATTTTTCAAATTAAAGAGAAAGGAAAAAATTCTCTTCGTGTTTTCCGACGCTTATGCAATGGTCACAAACGGAGAACAGGTTTTTGATTTTATAAAATGCTTAAAGAAGTGGTTTGTCAACGCTAAATTTGTATTTCATAAATACGATTGTATGGTTGAAATGACAAAATATCAGTTAGATAAAAAAGAATTATTTGATTTATTCTTGACATTTAACCGTTTAGACGCCGAAAAATACGGGATAGAATATTATGGCGCTTATTGTGAATGTGGTTCAGTAGAAACATTAGGCTTTAAAGAAACGTGCGACCTTGTTTACGTTGGGCGTGCGGGTGGTCCCGAAAGATCAAATTTTATAATAAACATATTTAAGTATTTAAGTGATAGGGGATGGAAGTGCGTTTTTTACATACCGCCAGGAATAACAAAAGAAGGCTTGGAGTTTGCAAAAAGCGAACTTGGCGAATTCCAAGATTTTAAAGGGTTTTGGGGCGACTCCGTTATGAAGAAGTATAAAGACTCCGTTCTATATATCGATTATTGCCCATATAAAAAGAATATATCGTTAATAGAAACGAGTAAGGCGGTTCTTGAAGTGATTTTACCCGTTGGATTATCTTCTTGCACTATGCGACTTCCTATGGTCTTGGCAAGAAATAAAAAACTTATTACGAATAGCCCATATATTTTAAAAGAGCCTTTTTATGATAAAAATAATATTTTATATTTCGATAAATTAGAAGATATTGATAAAAGTTTTCTTGAAACGAGTTTCAAGCCGATCGACTATGATTTTACAGGCGTAGGATTTATCAATAAAGTATGTAAACGTCTTTTCCCAAATGAATAAATATATTAAACACAAAAAACGGTTTGCGGAACGCAAACCGTTTTTTCATTGTTAAATTTCTTATCTTATTGTTACGGCGTTATATAAACAGCGTAAGGTGTTCGTTCTGTTTTTCACCCGAAACGAGATTATATAGGTCATTTGCGGTAACGTCTTTAATAAAGACCGCCTTTGCGGTTTTGGTTAAACCGTCCGCGTCGCTCTTTCTGGTGATAAGCGGAACTTTAACCGTGTTTGAAAGTTCGGAGATCAAGTCTTTCCTTTCTTCTTTTACGGCAAGCACCTTTATAAAAGTCGGGTTTTCAAGCCCGTCTTTAACGAGCGCCGCGTCTATTCCCAAAAGATTATTTATAAGTATTCTTCTTATTCTCGACGAAGTGTATCTTTTGGTGGTTGCGCGCGCTATCAAAGAATCTACCGTATTGTTGTCTTTGGAAAGCGCTTTAAGTCTGTTTTCAAGCCCTTCGGTGCAGTCTGCAATCTTGCCGAGTATTTCGGTATCCGTCGTGATAAGTTTTGCCATCGTTATTTTATCGAATTCAAAGGGGTATGGTTTAATATTTTCAAAAACGTATGCCGGAAGATATTTTTTGACCTTTTTTAATTTACCGGTCTTAATAACGTTTCTTATACTTCTTGCGCTGAAATTCCCTTTTTTTATCACTTCCAAGTTATGATCGCCCGAGCGCGGCATAGGGTAAATATCCGCCGATCTGCCGCTTTTAAGCAACGCCTTCGTGTATTCCAGCCCCAAAACGTTATTCGGGGAATCGACTAAACTTTCGTCGTATTCCTTGCCGAGTTTTTTAAGGGTTAAAAATTTTGCCTTTGCGAGCGAAACGCCCGTTTCGAGTATCTCCTTTAAGCCCTTTTTAAATTCTTTACTTTCGTCGTTTAAAAGTGTGGCAAGGTTTATATAATCTTCTTTCGCGCCGCTTTCAACCCCGAAGCACAGCCCGTAATTTACGCCGAGCGAATTTAAGGTCTTTATAGCGCCCTTTGCAAAAATTTCCGCATTTTCTACGGCGAATACGGTGGGAAGTTCTATCACCAAATCCGCGCCGGCAAGCACCGCCTGTTTTGCACGGACAAACTTATTCATAACGGCGGGTTCGCCGCGCTGGGTAAAGTTGCCGCTCATTATTACTATAACGTTTTCGGCTTTAAGTTCTTCCTTTATATAACGTATCTGTTTTAAGTGTCCGACGTGTAATGGATTATATTCGGCGACAACGCAGCAAAATTTCATAAAAAACCTCAAAATCATTAAACGTATAATTTACTTTTAAATTAATTTGGTGTAAAATAATATAGTAAATATCCGTTTCGTATATTTTACAACATTTATATAAAAATTTCAACGATTAAAACTCAAAAGGAGCGGTTTATGGCAACTTTACTTGAAAGTATCAAACAAAAGGCAAGTCTTTTAAATAAGACGATAGTTCTTCCCGAAGGCGAAGACAAAAGGGTAGTTAAGGCTGCGGCGGAGGCTGCTAACGAAAAAATAGCCAAAGTTATCCTTCTCGGCAACCCCGAAGAAATATCTAAAAATAATCCCGAAGTCGATTTATCGAACGTTACGGTAATCGATCCGATAACTTATAGCAAAACCGACGCTTACGCCGAAATCTTGTTTAAGGCAAGAGAAGGCAAAATCAGTAAAAAGACGGGGCTTCCCGAATATGCCGACGTTTCCGCCGCTAAATCTTATATACTTAAAGATTATACAATGTATGGCGCGCTTATGCTTAAAGCGGGCGACGTTGACGGGCTTGTTTCCGGTGCTTGCCACTCCACGGCAAACACTCTTCGCCCCGGACTTCAAGTTATAAAAACAAAGGCGGGTGTTCCGCTCGTTTCTTCGTGCTTTGTTATGCTTGCGCCCGAAGGCGGAAATCCTTTCTGCACGGACGGTGCGTTTATCTTCGCCGATTGCGGGCTTAACCAAAACCCCAACTCGGAAGAACTTGCATACATAGCGGTATCTTCCGCGGAAAGCGCGAAAGAGATAGTAGGGCTCGATCCGAGAGTGGCGTTCCTTTCGCACTCTTCTAAGGGCAGCGCAAAACATGCGGACGTTGATAAGGTAGTTAGCGCGGTTGCGAAAGTTCATGAAATCGCTCCCGACCTTAAAGCCGACGGCGAATTCCAGCTTGACTGCGCTATCGTTCCGGCGATCGCAAAGAGTAAAGCGCCCGGATCAGATATTGCGGGAAAGGCCAACGTGCTTGTTTTCCCCGACCTTGACGCGGGAAATATAGGTTATAAACTCACCGAACGCTTGGGCGGATTTATGGCGTTAGGTCCGATATGTCAGGGCTTTGCAAAACCGATAAACGATTTGTCCCGCGGTTGCTCTGCGGACGACGTTAAAGCGGTAATCGCAATCACCGCGCTTCAGGCAAAATAATAAAGGGGATAAAGATAAATGAAAATTTTAGTTATAAACGCGGGAAGTTCTTCTCTTAAATATCAACTTATAAATATGGAAGACGAAAGCGTGGTCTTAAAAGGTATCTGCGAAAGAATAACCTTTTCGGGCAGCGTTTTAACGCAAAAGACTTTCGACGGCAGAGAAACGGTTATAAATAAAGATATGCCTTCGCATAAAGAGGCTATGCAACTCGTATTAGAGGCTATGCTCGATAAGAAAAACGGCGCGCTAAATAGCGTTAAAGAAATCAGCGCGGTAGGGCACAGAGTTCTTCACTCGGGCGAAGATTTTAAGTCTTCCGTAGTTATCGACGACGAAGTTATTAAAATCTGCGAAAAGAACGCCGAATTAGGGCCCCTTCACATGCCGGGCAATATCGCTTGTATTAAAAGTTGCAGAGAAGTTATGCCGGGCGTTCCGATGGTGGCGGTTTTCGATACCACTTTCCACTCGACTATGCCCCAAAAAGCGTTTATGTATGGCATACCTTACGAAGTATACGAAGAACATAAGATCAGAAAATACGGTTTCCACGGCACTTCGCATAAGTTCGTAAGCGAAGAAACGGGCAAGATTTTGGGGAACAAAAACGCAAAGATGGTTATCTGCCACTTGGGTAACGGATCTTCGATTTCTGCGGTTAAAGACGGAAAGTGTATGGATACTTCGATGGGCTTTACTCCGCTTGAAGGCTTGGTTATGGGAACGCGCAGCGGCGATATCGATCCCGCGGCGGTTGATTATTTAAGAGTTAAACTCGGATTAAAACCCGAAGAAGTTGTGAACTATCTCAATAAAAAGTGCGGCATGCTCGGTATTTCGGGATTTTCTTCCGACATGCGTGACTGCACGGCGGCGGCAAAGGAAGGCAATGAAAGAGCAAAACTCGCAATAGAGATGGTCGCTTATAGAGTTAAAAAATACGTAGGAAGTTATATCGCCGTTTTGGGCGGGGTAGATGCTATCGTGTTTACCGGCGGCATCGGCGAACACTCTCCGCTCGTTCGTAGTTTGGTTATGGAAAATATGGAATATTGCGGCGCGAAATTCGATAACGATCGTAACTATGCTTACGGCTCGGGCGTAGGATATCTCAACGCAGAAGACAGCAAAGTTAAGGTTTTGGTAGTTCCCACCAACGAAGAACTTTCTATCGCAAGGGAAACCAAAGAACTTGCACTGTAAAAAATATTGAAAAAAAGTTGACAAGCAAAAATAAATAGTATATACTTGTTAAGCGTTTTCGTAGGGATAATATGTTGATCGACCTTAAAAAATTATGGCAAAAGGGCAAGGAAGAAGAAAGTTTTTATTTCGAGTATAATCCCGAAACCGAACTTATCGATATTCCGTCCGCCGAAATAGTTTTGCCGATAAAGGTAGTCGGTAAGGTTACCTTAACCGGTCGCCATAGCGCGTTTATCGAAGGCGAGATATCGTTTAAGGTTAAAGGCGAGTGCACGCGTTGCCTTACCGAAACCGAAAAAGATTTCGCTATCGAATTCAGCGAAGGCGTATCGGACGACGGGGAAGATGCATATCCACTAAAAAACGACACGGTCGACTTGTCGAAAATAGTTGACGACAAAATTATAATATCTATGCCCGTAACTTTATTATGTAAAGAAGATTGCAAAGGTCTTTGCCCCGATTGCGGCGGCAACCTTAACGAAAACGGGTGTAAATGCAAATAAAACAGGAAGGTGAAGAAAAATGGCGGTTCAGAAAAGTAAAAAATCTCAAAGCAAAACGAGTTCAAGATTTGCTCAATGGAAAAATTCGTTAAACGTTCCGAATCTCTCGGAATGTCCTCAATGCCACGAACTCAAAGCGTCGCATCAGGTATGCCCCAAGTGCGGTTACTACGATGGCAAACAGGTTGTTGATACTGCGAAAAAAGAGAAGAAAGAAAACTAATTTCACCTTTTTATAAAGTATAAAAACCAAAATCAAAAGCCGTGAGAAACTCACGGCTTTAAGCATTTGCGAAAAATTATTAAAAGCCGCCCGAACGGAACCGTTCGGGCGGCACTTTTTATTCTTCAAGCCCCAAAAGATATTCGGCGGATAAGTCTTCAAAGGCAAAAAGTATCGATCTTAAAGTATCGTATCCGGGTTTTGCTTTTCCTTTAAGCCACTCCGAAACCTGACTTTGTTTCACTCCGATAGCGCCCGCAAATTGCGTTTGCGTTAAGCCGTTTTCTTTAAGAATAGCCGAAAGTATATCCTTAAAAGCAATTTCTTTTTTCTCTCTCATATTTTTATTTTATAGAATATTCTATAAATTTATTTGAAATATAGAATTTTCTATGTTATAATTTTATAAAAACACAAGAGGTGAAATTATGGATAGGGTAAAAAAACTTACAATTGAAAAAATTATTCTTATGATAGTATGCATCGTGCCGTTTATGGGAATCGGGATTTGGCTTATAACTTTGGCGTCTGCCGTCTGCGTTATATTTGGATTGTTAGAGTTGTTATTTAGTATTCTGCTTGCGATATTAGGATGGTTTTCTGTGTCTTTAAAAGAATATAATTATCTCGGTAAAAAGATTATTGTTTATTGCGGAGCATTTCACCATTACTTAGAAGTAGAAGGGGAAATTATCGATGAGCATAATACTATATCATCTTTTACTCCGATAGTTTTAAGCGGAACGGATAAAGACGGCGCGGTATATAATGCGACAATATCTTTAACGGCAAGAATAACTTTAAAAATAGATAACAAATTATACGACGGTAAATATTTAGCATAGTATATTAAAATTAAATAAAAGGCTTGCCGATTAAAAAATCGGCAAAGCCTTTTTTATATGTAGAGTTTTACTTTCTTATAAGCGTTGCGGTGGCGTGGGTGCAAATTCCTTCTTCGCGCCCGACAAAGCCCAAGCCCTCTAAGGTAGTTGCGCCGATCCCTATTTTATCGGCAGGTATTCCGATAACGTTTGCAAGGTTTTCGTTTATTTTTGGGATAAATGATAGTAGTTTGGGTTTTTCTGCCATTATCACCGCCGAAACGGAAGAAACTTTATAGCCCTTTTCGTCTATCATGGAAAGCACTTCTTTAAGTAGCGTTATGCTGTTCGCCCCCTTATACTTCGGATCTGTATCGGGGAAGTGGTAGCCTATATCCCGCAAGGAAAGAGCGGAAAGAATTGCGTCCATAATGGCGTGGGTTAGCGCGTCCGCGTCCGAATGCCCCAAAAGCCCTTTATCGTGCGGAATAGTTATTCCGCCCAAAATAAGCGGTCTTCCTTCGACGAGTTTATGGCAATCGAATCCCGTGCCGAAGCGGTATAGGGGAGAGCCTAACGCTTCGAAGTCTTCTTTGAAAGTCAGTTTAACGTTTTTACTATCGCCTTCCACAAGTTTTACGGGGCGGATATATTTTGCGTAAACTTCTCCGTCGTCGTTAAAAACGGTATTGCCTGCCATAGCGTAGGCGCGCTTTATTTCTTCCATGATAAAGGCTTGCGGTGTTTGAACTATATATATATCGTCTTTTCCCAAGTATTCCGGATTCTCTTCGCTTTTAAGCACGGTATCTTTTGAACGGATAGCGGTTATTCCGCTGCCGAACGTTTGTGCGCTTAAAATACAGTCTGCAATAATTTTTTGGGTAACGAAAGGTCTTGCCCCGTCGTGAATAAGCACAACGTCGCCCGTGGCGGCGGCAAGCCCTTTTTTAACGGACTCCGTTCTGGTAGCGCCGCCCAAAACGATTTTTGCCTTTTTTCCGAAAGACGCGTTTATTTCTTCCGAATCTTTTTCCGCCGCGGTGATTATAAACTCGTCAATAAGGTGCGAATTTTCAAAAGCCGAAAACACGCGAGATAGGCAGGTTTCTCCGCCGAAGTCTACCAAAAGTTTATTTTTTTCAAATCCCGCGCGCTCGCCTTTGCCGGCGCAGGTGAGAATAAGCGATACTTTCATTTTCACTCCGTAATTATTTCGTAAAGGGAGTCCGCCTCTTCCTTTCTAACGGTTTCTTTTATAGCAAGAACCTTAAAAGTAAGAGTGCCCGAATTAAAGCCGAGATCCACAACGTCGCCCACCTTTACGGTAGCAGAAGGTTTTACAGATCTGCCGTTGATTTTAACTCTGTTTCCGTCCGCCGCTTCCTTTGCGACCGAACGCCTTTTCAATATCCTTGAAACTTTTAAAAATTTATCTATGCGCATAATAAAAATTTACCCCGAAAAAGCGCGAATTTCAAAGAATTTTCAAATTTTTTAAAAAAATCTTTTCAATCGCTTGACAACGCTTTCCATTTAGATTATTATTAAAAAATGTATTATAATGGTTTAATATCGATAAATAGCGCCTTTTGTGACATTTTATCACAAAATCAAGTCGGGCTTTAATATCCCGAATCGGCAAGAAAATATTGATAAAAACCGATTTTTCCCGACGAGAGTATTATACTACATAATTGCGGGTTTGTAAACCCTCGCCGGCGGACATTTTAAATTTTTTTAAGGAGTGTGTTTTGATGGCACGTAATTTACCAGAAATCGAATGCGGCAAGATTAAGAGGAAAACGTTCAGCAAAATCAAAGAAGCGATTGAACTTCCTTATCTTGTCAAAATCCAGAAAGACTCCTACGATGCTTTTATCCGTGAAGGCATAAGCGAAGTTTTAGAAGATTTTTCGCCAATAACCGATTATTCCGATCACTTTGAACTCTACTTTTTAGAGCACAGTCTTGCGGGTAAACCTAAGTATGACGAAAAAGAGTGCAGAGACAGGGACGCTACTTTTGCGCTTCCGCTCCGCGTGAAAGTCAGACTTATCAATAAAGTCACCGGCGAAGCGATTGACTCCGAAGTGTTCATGGGCGATCTTCCGCTTATGACCGACAACGGCGCGTTTATAATAAACGGCGCAGAAAGAGTTATAGTTTCGCAACTCGTTCGTTCTCCGGGCGTATATAACGACATGGAAGTGGACAAGTCCGGCAGAAAGATATTCGACACCACCGTTATCCCGTCAAGGGGCGCTTGGCTTGAATTCGAACAAGATTCCCAAGGCCTATTATGGGTTCACGTTGACAGAACGAGAAAACTTTCCGCAACCGTTCTTCTCCGTGCGTTAGGTTTCGGCAGCGACGAATCGCTTTCGGAACTTTTCGCGAACAACGAGATGATCCGTTTAACCTGTGAAAAAGATTCTTCCAAAAACGAACTCGACGGTTTGTTTGAATTATACCGCCGTGTTCGCCCCGGCGAAATTCCGACCGAAGAATCCGTCAGAACGCACCTTAAAAACCTTTTCTTCGACGCAAGGCGTTACGACTTGGCTCGCGTCGGAAGATATAAATTCAACAAGACTTTAAGACTCGGCGTCAGAATCGTCGGACTTAAAGCGTTTGAAGACGTTATTTCTCCGGACGGCGAAGTTCTTGCCGTTAAAGGTCAGATAATAGACAGAGCGACCGCGAACGCTATTCAGGACGCGGGCATAAACGTATTCTTTGCGGATATCGACGGCGAATCGCACAAGATCATCGCGAACAATACCGTAAACTTTAAGGTAGTTACAGGATTAGATCCAAGACCCTTCGGTCTTTTGGATTACGTTTATTATCCTACTCTTCAATTTGCCGAAAAGGTCAACGCGCTCGTTAAAGAAAACGGCGAAGAAGCGACTGCCGACATCTTGAAAAAGGAAATCGACGATATTTTCTACATCACCGAAAAAGATTTGGACGGCGAAGAAAACCAAGAAGAGAAGAAGAACAGCGAAAAAGCCAAAGAAGTCAGAATTAAATTCGTTAAGGCTTGCTCGTTTTATCACGATATTATCGCGAATGGCGCCCCCGAAAGCATTTCTTTCGAAGATAAAAAGATCTTGCGTCCGTTGATCGATAAACTCAATCATAAACACATCACCGTAGACGATATAGTCGCGTCCGTTTCCGTAAACCTCGATTTGGTTAAGGGTATCGGCTCGATAGACAATATCGACCACCTCGGCAACCGTAGGGTCCGTTCGGTCGGCGAACTTTTACAGAATCAATTCCGTATCGGTATCGCAAGGCTCGAAAGAGTTATCAAAGAAAGAATGGCTACGCAAGATCCCAAAGACGTTACACCGCAGGGACTTATCAATATCCGTCCCGTAAGTTCGGCGATCAAAGAATTCTTCGGATCTTCGCAACTTTCTCAATTCATGGATCAGACCAACCCGATCGCGGAACTCACACATAAGAGAAAACTTTCCGCGTTAGGCCCCGGCGGTATCAACCGTGACAGAGCCACGTTCGACGTTCGTGACGTCAACCACTCTCACTACGGAAGAATGTGCCCGATAGAAACCCCTGAAGGACAGAACATAGGTCTTATTTCGTCTCTTGCGGCTTACGCGCAGGTAAACGAATTCGGATTTATCGAATCTCCTTACCGAAAGGTTATTCACACCGTTAAAGACGACGGTTCTATCGAAACGATCGTTACCGAACAGGTAGATTATCTTACCGCCGACGAAGAAGATAACTTCATCGTTGCGCAGGCGAACGAACCGCTTATCGATAATAAATATTTCAAAAACGACCGTGTTTCTTGCAGACACAGGGAAGATATAACCGAAGACGTTAAAGAGAATATGGACTATATGGACGTTTCTCCGAAACAGCTTATCTCGGTTGCTACCGCGCTTATTCCGTTCTTAGAGAACGACGATACCAACCGTGCGCTAATGGGCTCGAACATGCAACGTCAGGCAGTTCCGCTCCTTTGCCCCGAAAACGCTATCGTTGCGACGGGTATTGAAAGACGTATCGCATACGACTCCGGCGTTATGGTAAACGCTTCTGCGGACGGCGTGGTTAAAAGCGTTGCAAGCGACCGCATCGTCGTTACCGGCGACGACGGCGTAGACACCGTTTATACACTTAAAAAATTCGAAAGAAGCAACCAAGGCACCTGCCTTAACCAAAAACCGATCGTCGAAAAGGGCGAAAGGATCACCAAAGGTCAGACCATTGCAGACGGTCCTTCTACCAAAAACGGCGAACTTGCGCTCGGAAGAAATATCCTTGTCGGCTTTATGAGCTGGGAAGGCTATAACTACGAAGACGCTATACTTCTTTCGGAAAAATTAGTTCGCGAAGATTACTTCACGACTATCCATATCGAAGAACACGAAATCGAAGCGAGAGACACACGTCTCGGCGAAGAAGAAATCACGAGAGATATTCCGAACGTCGGGGAAGACGCGCTTAAAGATCTTGACGAAAACGGTATCGTAAGAATAGGTGCGGAAGTTAATTCGGGCGATATCTTGGTCGGTAAAGTTACCCCCAAGGGCGAAACCGAACTTACCCCCGAAGAAAGATTGCTCCGCGCGATCTTCGGCGAAAAGGCAAGAGAAGTCAGAGATACTTCCCTTAAAGTTCCGCACGGCGAAGGCGGTATCGTAGTAGACGTTAAGATATTCACAAGGGCGAATAAAGACGAACTCGCTCCCGGCGTTAATAAACTCGTCAGAGTATACATTGCGCAAAAACGTAAGATATCTATCGGCGATAAGATGGCGGGCCGTCACGGAAACAAGGGCGTCGTTTCGAGAGTCCTTCCCGAATCGGATATGCCGTTTATGGCAGACGGAACTCCTTTGCAGATCGTTTTAAATCCGCTCGGCGTTCCTTCCCGTATGAATATCGGACAGGTTCTCGAAGTTCACTTAGGACTTGTTTGCAAACAACTCGGCTGGAAGATCGCAACGCCGGTATTCGACGGTGCGACCGAAAGCGATATCAAAGCGTTGCTTAAAGAAAACAATATAGTTAACCCAGACGGCGAAGTAGACGGAAAGATCCAGCTTTACGACGGAAGAACGGGCGAACCCTTTGAAAACAGGGTTACGGTCGGTCAGATGTATATGATAAAACTTCACCACTTGGTAGACGATAAGATCCACGCGCGTTCAACCGGACCATACAGCCTTGTAACCCAGCAACCGCTCGGCGGAAAGGCCCAGTTCGGCGGTCAGCGTTTCGGTGAAATGGAAATCTGGGCGTTAGAAGCTTACGGCGCGGCGCACATCTTACAGGAAATTCTTACAGTTAAGTCGGACGACGTTGTCGGCAGGGTAAAAACTTACGAATCCATCGTTAAAGGCACGAATATCAGCGAACCCGGTATCCCCGAAGCGTTCAAGGTATTACTTAAAGAATTGCAATCGCTCGCTCTCGACGTTAAAGTTTTAACCGAAGATCACGAAGAATTCGCTATCAAAGATCTTATCGAAAGCGATACCGACGATATTCCGCAAGTTCGTGAAAAACGTCATTTTGACGAGATTCGTCTTGACGAAGAAAAGAACGAAGTTGAAGAAACCTTGTTCGAAGATACCGAAAACGCCAATATCGACGAGTTTGAATTCAATTCCGACGACTTATTCGAAGACGCCGGCGAAATCGATACTACGATTCCGGACGTCGACTTATTAGACGACGATTTTGACGACGAATCAGAGGATAAGGAGTAAGGGAGGTATAATCAATGTTTGAACTTAACAATTTTGACTCAATACAGATAGGAGTTGCGTCTCCCGAAAAAATCAGAAGTTGGTCTCACGGCGAAGTTACGAAGCCCGAAACCATAAATTACAGAACGCAAAAACCCGAAATGGGCGGTCTTTTCTGCGAAAGAATTTTCGGGCCGACCAAAGACTGGGAGTGCCACTGCGGAAAGTATAAACGTATCCGTTATAAAGGCGTTATATGCGATAAGTGCGGCGTTGAAGTTACTAAATCCAAAGTTCGTCGTGACCGTATGGGGCACATCGAACTTGCCGCTCCCGTTTCGCACATTTGGTATTTCAAGGGCGTTCCGTCGAGAATAGGTCTTATGCTCGATATGAGCCCCAAGGCGTTAGAGCAGGTATTATACTTTGCAAGCCACGTCGTTTTGGATCCGGGCACTACTCCGCTCGAATACAAACAGGTAATAAACGATAGGGAAAAGATCGAACTCGAAACGCAATACGGCGTTGGATCATTTAAAACCGGTATGGGTGCGGAAGCCATCAAAGAACTTTTAATGGCAATAGATCTCGATAAAGAAAGCGCGGAAACCAAGAAGATTTTGGAAGAAAACTCTTCGGGGCAAAAAAGACTTCGCGCGGTTAAAAGGATAGAGATAATCGAAGCGTTCAGAAAGAGCGGCAATCGCCCCGAATGGATGATACTTGACGTTCTTCCCGTAATTCCGCCCGAACTTCGCCCGATGGTACAACTCGACGGCGGCAGATTTGCGACTTCCGACCTTAACGATCTTTATAGACGTGTTATAAACAGAAACAACCGTCTTAAAAAACTTATGGAACTAGGCGCGCCCGAGATAATCATAAGAAACGAAAAGAGAATGCTTCAAGAAGCGGTTGACGCTCTTATCGACAACGGCAGACGCGGTAAGGCTATAAGCGGCGCGGGAAACAGAGAACTTAAATCTCTTTCCGGCATGCTCCGTGGTAAGCAAGGTCGTTTCCGTCAAAACCTTTTGGGTAAGCGTGTCGACTACTCCGGTCGTTCGGTTATCGTAGTCGGTCCTGAACTTAAACTCTATCAATGCGGTCTTCCGAAAGAAATGGCGATCGAACTTTTCAAACCGTTCGTTATGAAAAAACTCGTTGAAAAGAACATCTGCCACAACATAAAGAACGCAAAACGCACGGTAGAACGCGCCAAAACCGAAGTATGGGACGTTTTGGAAGAAGTAATTAAAGATCACCCCGTTCTTTTAAACCGTGCACCTACGCTTCACAGACTTTCGATTCAGGCTTTCGAGCCCGTTCTTATCGAAGGCAGAGCGATCAAACTCCACCCGCTTGTCTGCGGCGCGTTCAACGCCGACTTCGACGGCGACCAAATGGCAGTTCACGTTCCGCTATCGGTCGAAGCGCAAGCGGAAGCAAGATTTTTGATGCTTGCTTCTAACAACATCTTAAAACTTTCCGACGGTAAGCCGGTTATGAGTCCTACCCAGGATATGGTCATGGGTTCATACTACCTTACGCTTATCAGACGTCATATAGGCGAAAAATACAACGAAAAGGGCAGAAAGGACGAAAACGGCACCGTTTACGGCGTTCCCGAATATTTGGTTTCCTATTCTTCACCCGAAGAAGCGTTGATGGCTTATCAGACGGGAAAGATCAGATTGCAAGACGAAATCGTCGTCCGCAGAACGGTAAACGTAAACGGAGAAGAAGTTTCCGGCAGAGTTAAAACATCGGTCGGTAAAATAATCTTCAACGAAGCTATTCCGCAGACGCTCGGCTTTGTCGAAAGAAAAGAAAAAGAAGACTATCTCAAATACGAAATAGATAAACTTGTCGGCAAGAAAGATTTACAGAAGATCGTAGGCGCGTGCTTTAAGCGCCACGGCGCAAGTTGTGCGGCTGACGTTCTTGATAAGATCAAGGCGTTAGGATATAAATATTCTACTATCGGCGCAATAACCACCAGCGTATTCGATATGCACATGCCGAAAGAAAAACCCGCTATCTTAAAGGCGGCGGAAGAGAAAGTCTTAAAGGTTGAAGAATTCTATAAGTCCGGTTATATCACCGACGACGAAAGATACAAAAAAGTCGTTTCTATTTGGAAGAAAGCAACCGACGACGTTACCGAAAAGCTTAAAGGAACGCTTGACGAGTTCAACCCGATCCTTATGATGGCTAACTCCGGTGCGCGTGGTTCTATCGACCAGATCAAGCAGCTTGCGGGTATGCGTGGACTTATGACCGATCCTAACGGTAAAACCATCGAAATCCCCGTTAAGTCTTGCTTCCGTGAAGGACTTTCCGTTCTCGAATACTTTATTTCTTCGCACGGCGGAAGAAAAGGTCTCGCGGATACCGCTCTTAAAACGGCGGACTCCGGTTATCTTACCAGAAGACTTGTCGACGTTTCGCAAGAAGTTATCGTCAGAGAAGACGACTGTTTTGCAGAACTCGGCGAAGCGCCCAAGGGAATTAAGGTTTCCGCTATTTACGGTAGCAAAGGCAAACTTATCGAAGGCTTGCGCGATCGTATCGCGGGCAGATTCGTCGTTTCAGACGTCGTAAATCCCAAAACCGGCGAAGTTATGGTAAAAGCCGGCGAAATGATTTCCGAAGACATGGCGGACGAAATCGTAAACGCAGGCGTTGAAGAAGTAGAAATCAGAAGCGTATTCACCTGTAAATCCAAGACGGGCGTTTGCGCGAAATGTTACGGTAAGAACATGAGTAACAACCTTCCCGTTCAGAAGGGCGAAGCGGTCGGTATCATTGCCGCGCAGTCCATAGGTGAACCGGGAACGCAGCTCACCATGAGAACCTTCCACACCGGCGGTATCGCAAGCACGGGCGACATAACGCAAGGTCTTCCGAGAGTCGAAGAACTTTTCGAAGCCAGAAAGCCCAAGCACGCCGCTATAGTCAGCGAGTATTCCGGAACAGTTTCCATTACCGAAAAAGATAAACTTATTCACGTTATAATAAATACCGACGACGGCGAAACCAAGGACTATACTATTCCGTTCGGAACGGGCGTTGCCGTTAAAGAAGGCGAAAGGGTAGAACCCGGTTCGGTTTTGACCAACGGTTCGGTTTATCCGCAGGATATATTAAAGACCAAAGGTATCAAGGGCGTTCAGGATTACATCTTGAAAGAAATTCAGGACGTTTACCGCACTCAGGGCGTTGATATCAACGATAAGCACGTTGAAATAATCGTTCGTCAGATGATGAAGAAAGTTCAGGTCGAAAACCCCGGAGACACCGAAATTCTCCCCGGCGAAAAGATCGATCTTTATAGATTCGAAGAAGAGACGATGAAAGCGCTCGAAAACGGTTTAAGACCCCCCGTCGGCAAGAGAATACTTTTGGGTATCACGAAAGCCGCGCTCGCGAAAGAAAGTTTCTTATCCGCAGCGTCTTTCCAAGAAACCGCAAGAGTTTTGACCGAAGCCGCGATCAACAACAAGATCGATCCGCTTTTGGGTCTTAAAGAAAACGTTATTATCGGTAAACTTATCCCCGCAGGAACGGGAATTAAAGATTATAAGAACGTTTCGCCGCAAGTCGTTACCAAAAGTTCGGCAAGCGAAGAAATCACGGTCGAATAATCCGTAAAAAAGTTTAAAAGCGATATAATTTATTTGACTTTATCAAAGGTTTTTTGGTAAAATATAAACTTGTCGGAAGAAGATTCCGACTATAAAAAGATTTCCGAAACGGAGTTTTCCGAATCCGTTTTCCGAATAAATCCGAAAAAATATAAGGAGGTAATTAAATGCCTACAATTCAACAGTTAATCAGACAGGGCAGAAAGAAAATAACCTATAAGTCCAAGTCGCCTATTCTCGACGAATGTCCTCAAAAGCGCGGCGTATGCTTATCCGTTACCACCACTACCCCGAAAAAACCTAACTCTGCACTCCGTAAGATTGCCAGAGTAAGATTAACCAACAAGATGGAAGGTATCGTCTATATCCCCGGCGAAGGTCACAACCTTCAGGAACATAGCTCGGTGCTTATCCGTGGCGGAAGAGTTAAAGACTTGCCGGGCGTAAGATATCATATCGTTCGCGGCGCTTTAGATACCGCCGGCGTTGCAAAACGTAAACAGGCTCGTTCACGTTACGGCGCTAAAAAACCTAAATAATTTTAAGTAAGAAATTATTGAACTAATACCTACTTATAATCGGAAAATTCGGAAAATAAACCCGATTTGGTAGGCAGTATGTCGAAAGACAGAAGATTCGCTACCCTTTGGGCAAGCGATAGCTGTACTAAGTTAAGGGTTTTCCCTTAAAAAGCGCGAAATTCGCGCAAAAAAATTTAAAGGAGGATTAAATTATGCCGAGAAGAGGCAATATTCCAAAGAGAGACGTTCTTCCCGATCCCGTATATAACGATAAAGTTGTTACCAAACTTATCAACCAAGTTATGCTTGACGGTAAAAAGGGAATTGCGCAAAATATAGTATACGACGCGTTTAACGTTGCCGCAGAAAAGGTCGGACAGGACGCTAAAGAAATGTTCAACCAAGCGCTTAACAACATTATGCCGCTCGTAGAAGTTAAGGCAAGAAGAGTAGGGGGTGCCAACTATCAGGTTCCTATCGAAATTCGTCCCGAAAGAAGACAGACTCTCGCTATCCGTTGGCTCGTTAGCGCCGCAAGAAAAAGAGGCGAAAGAGAAATGAGCGCAAGGTTAGCGGCGGAACTCGTTGACGCTTTCAATAACACGGGTAACGCAGTCAAGAAGAAAGAAGACACCCACAGAATGGCTGAAGCGAATAAGGCGTTCGCTCACTACCGCTATTAATCAGGAGAAAGATTATGCCTAAAGAATTTGATTTAAGCACAACCAGAAATATAGGTATAATGGCGCACATCGATGCCGGTAAAACGACCACTACCGAAAGAATTTTGTTCTACACGGGCAAAACTCATAAACTCGGCGAGGTTCACGAAGGCGAAGCAACCATGGACTGGATGGTTCAAGAACAGGAACGCGGAATCACCATTACTTCCGCGGCTACCACTTGCTACTGGAAAGGCACCAGAATCAATATAATCGACACCCCCGGGCACGTTGACTTTACCGTAGAAGTTGAAAGATCTCTCCGTGTTTTGGACGGCGCTGTTGCAACGTTTTGTGCAAAGGGCGGCGTTGAACCCCAGAGTGAAACCGTTTGGCGTCAGGCGGATAAGTATAAAGTTCCGAGAATCGCATACGTTAACAAGATGGATATCAACGGCGCAAACTACTATCACGCGATAGAAATGATGCACGAAAGACTTCATACCAACGCTATCCCGATCTTACTTCCTATCGGAAAAGAAGATACTTTCGCGGGTGTTGTAGACGTTATCACCAGAAAGGCGGATATCTATAAAGACGACCTTGGTAAAGATATCGAAGTTACCGACGTTCCTGCGGATATGGTAGACGAAGTCGAAAAATATCACGCAATGATCGTCGAAGCGGCTGCCGAAATGGACGACGCGCTTATGGATAAATACTTTGAAGAAGGCGACCTTTCGGTCGAAGAGATCAAAGCAGGTTTAAGAAAAGCGACGCTCGCCATGAAGGTTACTCCCGTTCTCTGCGGTTCATCTTATAAAAACAAGGGCGTTCAAAACCTTTTGGACGCGATAGTTGATTATCTTCCCAACCCGCTTGATATAGGTCAGATCGTCGGAACTAATCCCGACGGTGCGGAAGAAGACAGAAAGCCCTCGGCGGACGAACCGTTCTGCGGCTTGGCGTTTAAGATCATGACCGACCCGTTCGTCGGTAAACTCGCGTTTTTCCGCGCATATTCCGGCGTATTGAAAACCGGTTCTTACGTTTATAACAGTGTTAAGGGTAAAAAGGAAAGGGTTGCGAGAATACTTCGTATGCACGCAAACCACAGAGAAGAAGTCGAAGAAGTTGCTGCGGGCGAAATCTGCGCGCTTGTAGGTCTTAAAGAAACCACTACGGGCGATACGCTTTGCGATGAAAATCACCCCATCATCCTTGAAAAGATGGAATTCCCGGATCCCGTTATTCAGGTCGCTATCGAACCGAAAACCAAAGCGGGACAGGAAAAGATGGGCTTTGCGCTCGCTAAACTTGCCGAAGAAGATCCGTCGTTCAAAACTTATACCGACGGCGAAACCGGTCAGACCATTATCGCAGGTATGGGCGAACTTCACCTTGAAATTATCGTTGACAGACTTCTCCGTGAATTCAGGGTAGAAGCAAACGTAGGTAAACCGCAAGTTGCTTATAAAGAAACTATCCGTCAGGCGGTTGACGCAGAAGGCTTATTCAAACGTCAAACCGGCGGTCACGGTCAATACGGTCATTGTAAAATTCACCTTATTCCGCAAGAACCCGGTAAAGGTTACGAATTCGTTGACGAAACAGTCGGCGGCTCTATTCCGAAAGAATTTATTCAGCCGATCAATAAAGGTATCCAAGAAGCCGCAAGAAACGGTATACTCGCAGGATACGAAGTCGTTGACTTCAAAGTCGTCGTTTACGACGGAAGTTATCACGACGTCGACTCGTCCGAAATGGCGTTTAAGGTTGCCGGTAGCATGGCGTTAAAAGACGGTCTTGCTAAGGCTAAGTGCGTTATCTTAGAACCGATAATGAAGGTAGAAATTCTTACGCCGGACGCATATTTCGGCGACGTTATGGGTAACGTAACCAGCCGTAGGGGAATAATCCAAGGCACCGAAGACAGAAGCGGCGTTAAGGTTATAGACGCGCATATTCCGCTTGCGGAAATGTTCGGATACGCAACCGATCTCCGTTCCAGAACTCAGGGCCGCGGTAACTACACTATGCAGTTCGACCACTATGCGGAAGTTCCGAAGTCGGTCGCTGAAAAGATAATAGGCAAAAAAGCCTGATTTATCGTTGACAATTGATAAAAACTATTGTAAAATAAATATAGTTTTTACGAAAAACCAAAAAAAAATAAAATAAAAATAAAAAATAAACCACAAAAATTTGGAGGAAATTTCTTATGGCAAAGGCTAAATTTGACAGAAGTAAACCGCACGTTAACATCGGTACTATCGGCCACGTTGACCACGGTAAAACCACCCTTACCGCCGCAATCACTATGACTTTGGCGGCGTTCGGCGAAGCTCAGAAAATGAGATATGACGAAATCGATAAGGCTCCTGAAGAAAAGGCAAGAGGTATAACAATCAATACCGCTCACGTTGAATATCAGACCGCTGCTCGTCACTATGCTCACGTTGACTGCCCCGGCCACGCAGACTATGTTAAAAACATGATCACCGGTGCTGCTCAGATGGACGGCGCGATCTTGGTCGTTGCTGCTACCGACGGCCCGATGCCCCAGACGAGAGAACACATTCTTCTCGCTCGTCAGGTTGGCGTTCCTTATATCGTAGTATTCTTGAACAAGTGCGATCAGTTAGACGATCCCGAACTTTTGGAACTCGTTGAAATGGAAATCAGAGAACTTTTGAACGAATACGGTTTCCCCGGAGACGATACCCCCATCATCAAGGGTTCTGCTCTTAAAGCGCTTGAATATGCTCAGGGCGATCACACCGCTGAAGAAATCAAGAACGCTCCCGAATGCAAATGCATCTTCGAACTTATGGACGCTGTAGATACCTACATCCCGACTCCTGAAAGAGACGATGCGAAACCCTTCCTTCTCCCTGTAGAAGACGTATTCACGATCTCCGGTCGTGGAACCGTTGCTACCGGCAGAGTTGAAAGAGGTGTTGCTCACGTTAACGATCCCGCTGAAATCGTTGGTCTTTCCGACGAATCCAGAAACACCGTTATTACCGGTCTTGAAATGTTCAGAAAACTTCTTGACGAAGCACAGGCAGGCGACAACGTAGGTGCGCTTTTACGTGGTATCGACAAAAAGGACATCGAACGTGGACAAGTTATCGCTAAACCCGGTTCGGTTAAACCTCACACCGAATTTGAAGGTCAGGTTTATATCCTTACCAAAGAAGAAGGCGGAAGACACACTCCTTTCTTTAACAACTATCGTCCTCAGTTCTATTTCAGAACGACCGACGTTACCGGTTCTATCCAACTTCCCGAAGGCGTAGAAATGGTTATGCCCGGCGATAACGTTAAAATGGACGTTAAGCTTATAACCCCCGTCGCTATGGAAGAAGGTCTCCGTTTCGCTATCCGTGAAGGCGGCAGAACGGTAGGTTCCGGCGTTGTTTCCAAAATCGTTAAATAATTAGCGAATAGGAATAAAACAAATTATAAAAAGGTGCGTTTATAACGCACCTTTTTGATTTTAATTTATATTTTCAAAAAATAAAAGCCTTGTGAATTTTTCACAAGGCTTTTGTATTCGGGTTTAATTAAAAAGAATCTTTATAGGCTTTTCCGAATTTGAATACCGGAGTTCTTGAAGCGGCGATACTGATTTTTTCGCCAGTTTTGGGATTGATTCCTTCTCTAGCGTCTTTACATTTTAGTTCAAAGGTTCCGAAACCTGAGATCTGAATTTTTTCCCCGTTTTTCAAATTCTCCGTGATGGCATCGACGACAGCGTCGAATGCGGTAGCGGCATCTTTTAACGTGATGCCGGCGTTATTTGCGATCGATCTTATCAAGTCACTCTTATTCATATATTAACCTCCGAAGTTTCTTATGATTATTATACCATACGGAAATTTTTTTTCAATACCTTTTTTAAAAAAACTGTCGAAAATAGGGTGATTTTAGCGCATTTTATGCAAAAAAGTCCACTTTTTTATAATTCTATTGACTTTTTTTCTTTTTTCGGTTAATCTTAAAACTGATATTATGAAAGATAACAAAAGTATCGATCAATTAAATAACGTATATAACACGCTTTTTTGCGAAGAAAAAGAACAATATTTTTCAAAGTTTTACGGCGGAAACTATATCGAAAACTTTCGGTTTATTATTTCCAAAGAAGCGCCGAGTTCGCAAATAGCGTTTATAGCGAAAAAGCAAACGTATTTAAAATTCATAAAGCCGCTTACCGACGCCATTAATTCGCTTTCGGGAAAGATTGCTGGGCTTATAATAGAGGACGGCTTTCTATCGGTTGACGCTTTAAGCGAAATCTTTAATCTTCCGGACGACGTGCGCCTTGCGGTAACGTTTGACGCGGAACTTTTTGAAAGCCTTGCATATTATTGCAATTTCAAGGGTATTCCGCTTGTTCTTATCCCGCAAAATACGATCACGAAAGGTATTTTATCAACCCAACTTTATATTAAAAACGGTAAAAAATCAGATAAAATCAAAATATCCGTTAAAAGATATATCCTTTTGGATTTTGACCTTATAAAAAGCGGCGCTAATACGCTTGCAAGTTCTTATGCGGAGATAATGAGCAATCTTGCAGCCTTCACGGATTACAGGATATACGGCGCGGCGACGGGTGAAAAACTAAATAAAGCGGCGTATAACTTGGCGCGATCCGCTGTATACGACGAGTTCGATATATTCAGCAAAAAACCCGAAGAGCGAGCCATATCGACTGTAAAAAACGGGATTTTTATCGAAATGGCGGCATCGCTTACAGACGGCAAGTTTATAGGCAGTTCCGTTCCGCAGATATTATCTTATTTTATTAAAGATAAAATATATAAAAATCTTGCGGCGATAAAACTATCCGCGGCATTTGAAACCTTTTATTTATACAATCTTTTGACCGAACAGGGTTTTTTCAACGTTTTGCCTATTATAAACTATAATTCAAGGGCAGAAAAAGTGGCGGATTTTTTAGATATATCGGAAGAAGTTACCGTAAATAATTTACTTTCTCAAATAAATTCTATAAAACCGAACCTGAAAAAAGCGGAAGAAGTTTTTTATAAACTTAAAAGTGAAACTGCGGCGCTTTTAAAACTTAAAACCGGCGTTTTGAGCGCATATTCGGCGCTCGGTGGGGAAATCGTTAAAGAGGCGTTCGATAAAAAAGAAGTATTTTCAAAACTAAAATATGCGGGAGACACGCCTTTCGGAATAAACGGGCTATCCGTTCTTCGTGACGCGGGACTTTTGGAATACGAAATTTAATGGTATAAATAATAAAAATACGGCAATACTCTCACCGAAACGGTGGGAGTATTTTTATGTTCAGAAAAATCGCTACGTTATTTTGCACCGCGGTGGCGCTGCTGTTATTATTCTACGCAAACTCCGCGCCCGTGTTTTCGGGGCTTTCGGATAAGTTTACGGTATACTGTTTTTCGCACTCGTCAAACGCGCAGGCGGTCGCGGTCTCCGATTTTTCCGCGCGGTTTATCCTTTCCAAAACGGGTGAAAGTTTTTCCGTGCCGAAAGGAAATCTTTCTCCCGAAGAAATATTTTCAAGGTATTCTGCCGTGCTTATTAAAACCGAAGAAACTTCGGAAGGCGTAAGTTATTTCGCTTTTTCTTCAAAAATCAGGTATAAAAAAACCGTCGATGGGAAAACCTTCAATATACAAGTTTTCGTGGGTGAAAAAACCGTTACAGTAGGAACGCCCATGATATACGGAAGTTATTGATTACATATTAGTTTCGGAGGATTATATGAAAGAATCAAACAGAAAAATAGTAAACTTTTTCAGAGCGAACGCTACTTATCTCGTTTTGGCGTTATGTGTTCTGGCAATAGGGCTTTCGGTGGTGCTGATGATGGTAGGTCACGAAGACAACGCGCAAATATCAGTCGATAAGCCCATAGAAGAGGTCGTTGACCCGAATAAAGAAGACGTCGATCCCAAGCCTGACGTTCCCGACGTTCCCGAAGTGCCTAAAAAAACGGTGAACTTTATTATCCCAGTTGAAAACTGCACGGAAATCAATCATTATTCGGAAACGGCTGTATTTTCCAGTACTCTTTCTCACTACACCGCTCACCTTGCGACAGACTTTTTCTCGGAAGAGGGCGCTAAGGTATACGCGGTTTACGACGGAACGGTCGAAAGCGTTACGAACGACGTGCTAAACGGCTATACCGTAACGATAGACCACGGCGACGGACTTAAAACCGTATACAATTCGCTATCGGAAGACGTATCCGTAAAATCGGGCGATACGGTAGTTCAAGGAACGGTTATCGGCGAAGTTTCCACCACGAACAGAAGAGAGTATAAAGAAGGTGCGCACTTGCACTTTGAAACGTTAGAAAACGGCGTGAAAATCGACTGTGCGAAGTATATGGATTTCGACAACAAATAAACGCAATAGATCATAAAAATCAAAACTCCCGAATAGACTGTATCAAACGGCTTGTTCGGGAGTTTTTATATGAAAAAAACCGCATTTATACTGTGCTTTATACTTATTTTTCCTATTCTTACCGTCTGTTTCTCTTGCGGCGGAAAGAACGCGGACAGAACCTTATACGAAATAGAGTGTTCGCTCGATGAAAACGTGATAAATGGAAAAGAAAAAGTGGAATACTTTAACGATTCTTCCGTTTCGGTTAAAGAACTTAAATTCAACCTGTTTGCAAACGCTTTTAAAAAGGACGCAAAATATAGACCTATATCTGTTTCAGACGAAAGAAAAGCATATCCGAACGGGGTAAATTACGGGGGAATAGAGATACTTTCCGTAAAATCAGAAAGCGGCGATCTTGATTATTCGGTTTGCGGAGAAGACCAAAATATTTTATCCGTAAAACTCGATACCGAAGTATATCCCGAAGAAGATTACACACTTTTTATTGAGTATAAAATAACGATTGCAAACGTCATTGCAAGGACGGGGATAAACGATAAAACTATAAATCTTGCAAACTTTTATCCTATTCTTTGCGCAAGGGACGAAAACGGATTTTACGAGTGCTTATACTACGAATACGGCGATCCTTATTATTCGGACTGCGCGGACTATAAAGTTACTTTTACCTATAAAGAAGATTATACCGCCGCGGCTTCCGGAAAACTTATTAAAAGCGAAAAATCGGGCGGCATTGTCAAAAACGTTTTCGAGATAGATAACGCAAGGTCGTTTTCGATAACCCTTTCAAAAGAGTTTAAAACGGTAAGCGCAAAAATCGGGGAAGTGGACGTGACGTATTATTTTTATAACGACGAAACGCCGCAAAACACCTTTGAAAAAATATCCCGTTCCATAGAACTGTTTTCCGAAAAGTTCGGGAAATACCCCTATAAAACCTATTCCGTGGCGCAAAGCAAGTTTATTCAGGGCGGCATGGAATATCCCGCGATGGTAATAATATCAGACGAATTAGACTCTTCGTCCCGCGGTGAAGTGGCGGTTCACGAAACAGCCCATCAATGGTGGCAGACGGTAGTCGGAAACAACGAGATAAAGTATCCGTTTTTAGACGAGGCGCTCGCCGAATATTCGACGGTAATTTACTACGAAAAATATCCGGAAGGAAAGCTTAACAGGGAAAATATGATACGCTCTTCCGAGCAAACGTATAAAACCTTTTGTTCGGTGAGCGACGTGCTTTATCAAAAGACCGATACGTCAATGCTTCGGGCAATAAACGAATATAAAACCGAATACGAATACGTGAATATCGCCTACGTTAAAGGTTGCATAATGTTCGAGTATTTAAGAAAAAGCGTGGGGGATAAGGTGTTCTTTGAAAGTTTAAAAAATTACTACGAAGAATATGCTTATAAAAACGCCGCGCCCGACGATTTGGTGGGGTGCTTTGAAAGAGCGGGAGCGGAAGCAAACGGATTTTTTGACAGTTTTTTCAGCGGAAAAGCGATTATATAGTTTTATAAAAACAAAAAGCGGCGTTCTTGCCGCTTTTTTTGCTTTCTTAAAGGGGTAAAATATATATTATTTATTGACTTTTAACTATATAAATGTTAAACTTATATAAGCAAAACTGTATATTTTAGGCGGCTAAGGAGCATATATGAGAAAAACTTTCAAAATAATAATACTTTCAATCGTTATGGCACTTTGCGTTATAGGGCTTGTCGCTTGCGGAAGCGAAACCCCTTCCGAAAAATCCGGATTGAAAATAAAGAAATTCAATAACGACGTTACCTGGACGGTATACGGATATTCTGGCGAAGATACCGTTATCGATATCGCCGCGCTTGCCAAAGACGAAGCGGGCAACCCCGTAACGGTGGGTAGGATCATGCAGGGCGCATTTAAAGACAACGATACAATAACGAAAATTATCGTTCCAGATACCGTTGAAAAGATCGACGCAGGCGCGTTCAAGAATATGGGTAAATTAAAAGAGTTGGTTCTTCCCTTTATCGGCGGCACGCCCATCGCCGACGGATACTATGCCGAAAGCGACAAATCGGAAGATAAGTCTATCGACGCGGAAAGAACTTTTGCTTATATCTTCGGAACGGAAGAATACGACGGCGGCGTGCTTTTCACGCAGGTTTACGCTTCCGGCGAAAACAAAACCGAAGACCATTATATTCCCGCAACGTTAGAAAAAGTTACCGTTACTCCCGCTGCCGAATATACTATTCCTATGTATGCTTTCGCTTGCGGAACGGATAACTGGACGCATATCGAAGAAATAGTTTTGGGCGACAACGTAACCGCTATCGGTAATTACGCGTTCAATAACTTCGTCTCTTTAACCACTATCGATACGAACAAAGTTAAATCGATCGGGGAATATGCATTTGAAGGTTGCACCAACTTAAAAAGCGGTTTAACATTCGGAAGTATTGAAAGTATAGGGGATCACGCGTTTTCGGGCGTTGCGATCGTTGAACTTACTCTTCCAGACACTTTGACTTCTATCGGAAAATACGCATTTGAATCGAGCAAGATAACTTCTCTCGTTCTGCCCGCCTCGCTTGAAACCGTTTCGGAAGGCGCTTTCGCAAACTGTGTTTACTTAAAAAAGGTTACCGTTAAAAATTCGGAAGTTGAGATTTTGGCGTTTGCGTTCGACGGCTGCACCGCACTAAATACTTTCGGACCCGAAGGAACTAGCGAAGGCGCAGCGGTATTTACCGGATACACCGTCTCCGATATGGCGTTTTCAAGAGTGGATAAAGATAACTTCACTTCTATAACCGGATTATCCGACGTAGATAAAGTGTTCTTTTCCGTTGAATAAAACTATTAGCGCGAAGCAAACGCTTCGCGCTTTTATTTTTTTATTATAAATAAAACTTAAAAAGAAAAAGGCGTAATTTTTGATTACGCCTTTTAATATGACAGATTTTGACAATCGCCTATACGATAATTAAGAAAAGGACACCGAAGATAAGGTATATATCATAGCGCCCATTATAAGTTGGTTGCCGTATTCGGAGATGGGCTGAACGTATTTTACCATAAGCGCGCGGTTTTTAAGGGTATCTTTTTCGGCGGTCTGGATATAGGCTAGTTGCGCTCTTCCGGACTGCGTGGAATTAAGTTTATACGAAAGCCCTTTGGCGTTTACGGTAAGATCTTTTTCTTCTCCGTTAACGCTGATATTTTCTAACTCTATTTCGGCTTTATCGGTAAAGCAACCTACGTTTAACGTGCTGTAATTATTATACACGAAAGATTCGGTGGGTAGAGAAACGGTCTTGTCCTTTTCAACGTTTATATTCCTTAAAGCGAACAGCAATTCTTCGTTGCATATAAGCGTTTTATAGTTGTATTTATTCGTCCTAGAAGAAGTTTCCGTTTGTTCGGTTTTAAAGTTATAGGTTTCTGTTTTAACGGTATATTCGGTCTTATTGAAAAGCGCCGTGGTTTTTCCTTTTTGACGTGCGAAACTTACACCTTTAAACGCGTTGACTATATTATAATCGTAAGTTCTTTCGGAGTATAACGGCGCGTATTCCTTATCGCCTTGCAAAATATAGTATGTATCCGATATGGTATCCGTTTTTGTTTCGGCCTTGCCGTCGAAATAATAATTTGCGGTAAGGTTTAACTCGGTATTAACCTTTATAAGATTGATCGTGTCTTCTAAAATATCGCTTTCAAAAGTTACCGAAGAATCGATCTTTTCAATAACCGAAAGGTTTACGGTATAAGTCCCCGTGATATCGTAACTTAAATCGGAGTATATACCGGATGACCTTATAAAGTTATATCCGTTCTCGTTAAAGTCTTCTGAGATAGAAACGTTATAGGTCAATGTTTCGGCAACTCCGGACTCCGCAAGCCCTTCGCCGCCGCCGTTCCAAGCGTTTTTGGAAAAGCAATAAAGTTCGGAAAGGTTTCCGCAACCGAAGCCGCAAAACAGCATTACTGCCGCAATTAAAACGGCGGTTATAAATTTTTTCATATTTATTACCTTTTATTTAAGATAATATAATAATATCATAATAAAGTCGAATTGTAAAATCTTATATTGAAATCTTATAAATTTATGTTACAATATTCCTATGATTAAAAGCGCTAAACTATTTATCACAGACACGTATTTCAACGTTTTTAACGTTCTTACGGACCTATTAGACGGCAAAACGAACTCGCTTTTCGGCAAGAACCTGATATTCTGCGAAGAGAAGATCTCTCTCATGGCGGAACGCCGCATTTGCGACAGAGTGGGCGGAAGTTTCAATACCGACGTTTATTCGTTCGGCAACTTTTTGCGCGCGAAAGTGTCGCAATTAAACGCACTTTCGAAAGAAGGCTCGGTAATGGCGGTAAAAAATATTTTAAACACTATTCCGCTTAATTGCTTTAATAAAAGCCGCATAAATTTAGCAGCGCCGTTATTCGAACTTATCGTGCAGCTTAAAAGCGCGAACGTTTCTCCCGAAGATTTAAGCGTTATATCAGACGACGGCGACGAACTTTTAAAAGATAAACTAAAAGACGTTCAGGCGGTATATTCCGCTTACGAAAAGTTTATGGCGGAAAATGGGTTTACCGACCAAAGCATAGCGCTTGCCGATCTTCCGAAAATAATCGAAGAAGACGAAGAAATTAAAAACAGCGACGTGTATCTTTTGGGGTATACGAGTTTTACTGCGCAGGCAAGGGAAGTAGTTTCCGCTTTGATTAAAAACGCAAAGAGCGTTACCGCGATATTGACAGGCGGCAAAAATCCTTCACTTTATCTCGGCGAAACGGTAAAGGCGTTTAATAAAATTTGCCAAAATCTCGGCGTTAAAGTCGAAGAAGAAAACGTCTTTTCCGATATTTGCGAAGAGAGTAAGATAATATTAGAAAGCGTGTTCGATCCGTCCGCAAAAACGGATAAAATATTCGAGACGGATAAAATAGTGCAATCCACCGCCAAAACGGTCAGAGAAGAAGTTGAACGGATAGGCGAAACGATAAAGGGCGCGGTAATTACGCGCGGGCTAAGATATGGCGCGTTCTCGGTCGCGCTGTCGGACGCCGCAAGTTATAAAGAAGATATCAAGGCGGTATTCAATAAACTTAAAATACCTTTCTTTTTGGATATGAAAAGAAAGCCGGACGCAAACCCGCTTATAACCTTAATCTACGCCTATTGCGACGTTTTTAGGAAGAACTTTGAAAGGAGCGCTCTATGCTCGTTCTTTAAAAATCCGCTGGTAGAGCCGGATAAGGATTTTACGGATGCTTTCGGCAAATATCTTATTCGGTTCGGCGTAAACTTTTCGGCGATAAAAAATCCGTTTACGCTTGGATTTGCAGACGAAGCGGAAAAAGAAAAGTTTGAAAATTTCAGGAAATACGTCTGCTCGTTTTTCGAGCGGTTTAACGTCAGGGAACTTTTAATTAAGTTAAACGCGGAAGAAAAGTTAAAGCAAATGTCCGCCGTATTAAAAGATTTAGGCGAAAGAGAAGAAGCGGAAGAAAACGCGCAGATATTCGGTGCGGTAGACAGAATTTTATCCGATATGGAAAGACTGCTTAAAGATACTTCTTTATCCGTTTACGAGTGGAAGAACGTATTCAAAAGCGGCGTTTCCGCGCTGGAACTTTCCATTATTCCGCAGTATTCGGACGCCGTGTTTATCGGCGGATATAAAGAGATTGCCTTGGCAAAGGCAAAGTATCTGTTCTTTCCGGGGCTTAACTCAAACGTTCCGTCTTTTATAGAAGACGTTGCGCTTTTATCCGATAAAGATATAAACAGACTTTCGGAATTTAAGGTAATGGTCGAGCCGAAAATTCAGATCGTTAACGACAGAATAAAAGAAAATTTGGGGCTTGCGCTCGCAAGTTTTTCGGACGGATTGATTTTATCTTATCCGCTTAATTCCGCGTCAAAAAGTTCGAACGCCGAAAGCGAACTTATAAGGTTTTTTTCGGACAAGTTTACCGTTAAAAGATACGCTTATCAAAACAAGTATTTAACTCCCGAACAAGGGCTTTCGGAGTTTGCTAAGCTTTGCGACGATTTCGCCGAACAGAAAATTAACGACTTTTCGGTGGGTGCCGCGTATTACAACGCCGCAAAATCCGATATATACGAAAAGATACTTGCTTATTCAAACAAAGAGTTGAAAATAAGGCTTGGCGGAACGAAAAAGGATCTTATAGATTCGATTATCAGCCCCACGCTTATAGAAACTTATCATAACTGCCCGTATCGCGCGTTTATGGAAAGGATAATAAGGGTAAAGAGCGAAGAGACGGGCGATCTTGACGCGCTGTCTGTCGGAAACCTTATCCACAATATTCTTGAAGTTTACGTTAAAGCCTTAAAAGATAATTTATATTCGGTTACCGACAGAGCGTCTTCCGACGCTGCCGTCGATAAAATAGCGCGCGAGATTATAGAAGCGGACGAAGATACTAAAAGGTTTACGTTAGAGCCTACCGCGGACGCAAAACTTAAAAGAACGGTAAAAGAAGCGAAAAGGATATGCTATAAGGTATTTTCGGATATTAAGAATTCTTCTTTTATACCCGTTGCCACCGAGAAAAAAGTTGAAGTTAAAATAAACAACGGTAAATACACGCTAACCGGAAAGATAGACAGGGTAGACGAATATAAAAACTATTTCAGAATAATCGACTATAAAACGGGCGGTGTGGACGACGCTGAAAAAGCGCTGTTTGCGGGGATAAAGTTGCAACTTTTCCTTTACGCGTCTTATTTTAAGGATAAAGACCTTGCGGGTGCGTATTATCTTCGCGCCGCGGAAAAGTATACCGCAGACGACAAGAAAAAGGATAAACTTTACGCAGGCAAAACGCTTGACGAAGAAGACGCGCTTTTCGCCCAAGATAAGGCTTTTGCTCTTCCGGTAAATACGGAGAGTGAAAATCTTCCGATAAAGCGCGATAAGGACGGGACGATAAAAAACACCCTTTCTAAATCCACCATGGCAAATTATATTAAATACGCGATAAAGATTTCCGAACTTGCGGCTTTGCGTATGTCCGAAGGATATATTCCGGCGTCGGCGCACGTAGGGGCGTGTAACTATTGCCCGTTTAGCGGTTTTTGCGGCGGCGAAGCGATAGGCAAAAGAAATCCCAAAAAGGTCGACTCTACGACCTTTGATAAACTGTTTACCGATAAAAAGGACGAAAAGGCTTAATGGAAGGCAAAAAAACACAATTAAAAGAAGAACAGTTACAGGTAATAAACCATAACGAAGGAGACTTGATAGTTTCCGCTTCCGCAGGGAGCGGGAAGACTTTCGTTATGATCGAAAGGCTTATAAGGCTTATCTGCGAAAAAAAGGCGGACGTTTCGGAAATTTTGGCTGTAACCTACACCGAGTCTGCGGCGGCGGAGATGAAGGCAAAACTTAAAGCGGCGCTTGAAAAAAGGCTAAAAGAAGCGCCCGACGCGTTTTTAACCGAACAGTTCAATAAAATTGCGTATTCGGATATATCCACGGTAGACTCTTTTTGTTCAAGGCTTATAAGAAGATATTTCTTCAAGATAGGTTGCGCCCCCGATTACCGCATAGCGGACGATAAGATCGCCGCGCCCTTAAAAGCCCTTGCGATAGATAAAACTTTCAGGGAATTTTACGAAAAAAAAGATCCCGAATTTTTAAAGGTAGTTGAAAGGCACACTTCCGCCCGCTCGGACGAAGGACTTAAAGGGCTTGTTCTCGGCATATATAATTTCTGTTCTACCGAAGCCGATCCCGAAAAACTTTTAAATGCGTCGGATAAATACTACACGGAAGAAGGTTGCCGTGAACTTAGTGATAACTTACTAATCGGATATATGCAAAAGTTCGACGGGTTTTATAACGACTTTAAATCTGCGAAAGATAAGTTTTCTTCTTGTGGCTTAAAAAAGGGCGAAGCGTTCTGCGACGCCTATTTAGGGCTTATAGATAGTCTTAAAGGTTGCAAAGATCTATCTAAAATGGTGGAAATATTTGGCGGATTCTATTATAAAACCGAATTTGAAAGTAAACTTACGGGCGACGCGCGCGACTTACAGGAAAGCGTTAAAAAGAAAAAAGCTGCCCTTTTGAAGTTAAAAGAAAAAATCGCCGTTCAATCTAAGTTGATTTCGGATTTTAAGGATAATTACGTTGAATATTATAAACACACCAAAGTCATTGCCGAGTTGGTAAAATCTTTTAGCGCAAACTTTTCCGCAGCAAAACGGGAAGAAAACCTTTTGGACTTTGCGGATATAGAAAGATTTGCACTTGAAATTTTAAAAGACGAGTCGGCAAGAGAAGAAATAAAGAACAAATATAAATACGTGTTTATCGACGAATATCAAGACGTAAACGGGCTTCAAGAAGAGATATTGAACCATATCAAAAAGGACAACCTGTTTATGGTCGGCGACGTTAAACAGAGTATTTACGGGTTTCGTGGCTGCCGATATGAATTCTTTGCCGAAAAGTATAAAAAGATGTCGTGCGAAAAAGATCAGGCGATTACGCTTAATTATAACTTCCGTTCGGCAAGCGCTGTCATAGACCTTGTAAATGAAATATTCTCTTTCTCGATGAAAAAAGAACTGTTCGGGGAAGATTATTCAAAGAGCAGTAAACTAATCTCAGGCGGGATATATCCTGATGGCGCTGTCGGTAGAGCGCAGATACATATGTATTGCACCAAAGAAAAACGGAATACCGCCGCCGAAGAACCGAGAATATACGACGTTTTGGAAGAGATAAGGGGCGAAGAAGAAGACGAAATTTCCAAAAGCGCCGCGCTTATTGTGAAAATTATAGAAGAAGAACTTGAAAAAAATTATTACGACCCGAAAGAGAAAAAGTTTAAGCCGGTAACTAAAAAAGATATAACCGTGCTATCGAGAAACGCGAAAACGTCTTACGTTTCTTCTATCGTTAAGGGTCTTATAAGGCGCAATATAGACGTGGTAAGCCCTATTGCCGAACAGGTGGTAAACTATCCCGAAGTTAAAACGCTTATAGCCTTTTTGAAACTTTTGGACTGCTATTCGGACGACGTGTCTCTTGCGACCGTTATGAAAAGCCCGATAGGCAATTTTACAGATGAAGACTTTGCTTCTATCTGCTTTTTGTATTCGGACGAAGTAAAAGACCGCCCAAGAAACTGGGGGTTTGCCGACGCGTATTTTTACGCGCTTAATAACGCTTCAGAAGAACTTATTAAAAGGCTTTCGGAGTTTGACGGATATATTAAAAAGATGCGGTTTTTGTCCGACTTTAAGAGCGCGCACGATATTTTGGATAAACTTCTTAGCGACAAGCATTTGGAAGAATTTTACTTTGCCGATAAGGGCGGAGAGATGAAAGTCGGAAGGATGCGCGCCTTTATAGCGGCTTCGATCTCGGGCGATAAATACTATACCGTTAAAGAGTTTATCGAATACGTTAAATCGGACGGAGAAAATATAACGTTTGAATTTACCGGCGGGGAAGATGCTGTAAAGGTAATGACGATACACGCATCAAAAGGGCTTGAATTTCCCGTCGTTATAGTTTGCGGGCTTGAAAAAAAAGAAAACGATAAAGACGCGAAAGGGCAGGTCATAACGGATAGAAAATACGGCTTGGCGGTCAAGAAGTTCGACGAAGAAAAAATGACCGTGGGCGATACCTTGCTTACACATGCCGTTAAAGAAAGGTTTGCAGAAAACTTAATAAAAGAAGAACTTATGCTGTTTTACGTTGCTTTAACGCGTGCGACTTACTCATTGCACTTAACTTATAAGGCGGCAAAAGACGATAGGACGGACGAGTTTACGGGCGCCGAAAAATACTGGCATTATATCCCGAAAAGTCTTCCGGTTATTGAGCATACGGACGAGGAGTTTTACCTTATAAACACCCCTAAATCCGTCCGAAAAGTTTTGATTTCAAAGCAAGACGAAGAAGTTAAAAAGATTATGGATAAAAATTATTCATTTTCTTATCCGTTTATTGCGGACACGACCTTGCCCTTAAAGAGCAGCGTTTCGGAGATACTTTCAGAAAGGAACGATAATACGCCCGTTCTTTCGATGTTCGACGAAGAAAGTGCCGTTTCCACCGACAAAGAACGCGGAATAATAGCGCATAAGTTTATGGAATATTACGATATAGTTTCGCTTCCTTCCGTATACGATAGTGCAAAAGAACTTGTAAAAAGGGGCGTTTTAACCGAAAAAGATTTAGAGAAAATCGACCTATCTAAGATAGAAAGGTGCATTAAAAGCGGGGCGTTTGGCGGCGCTGGTAAAATGAGTGATTACCGCGAAAAAGCCTTTATAGTAAATCTTCCCGCAAAAGACGTTTTAGGATCTGAAAGCGCGGGCAAAGTGCTTATTCAAGGCGTTATCGACCTACTGTTAACCGACGGAAAAACGGCTAAAATAATCGACTATAAGTATTCCAAAAAGTCTGCGGAAGGACTATATAAAACTTATAAAGATCAACTCCGCATCTACGCATTGGCGACCGAAAAAATATTAAACGTTAAGGTTACCGAAAAGGTCATATTAAACCTTGTTTCGGGCGAGAGCGTGGTTATAGACTAAATAAGTTAATATTCGCCAAAACTTTCGTAAATATTAAAAAAAGTGCGATGTATCGTATAAAAAAGGAGTTATTATGACGCACACACTTTTCGACTGGTCTGAAAATCTGACCGTGGCTCTGGGGCAAGACGTTATTTTTTATCTTTCCGCAGGGCTTATTTTTTGCCTTTTTATTATTCTTTCCGCATTAAAACTTTTTTTCGGAAAGCAAATAAGATCCATTTATTTTATTGTATCCGGAACGGTTATAGCCATAGAGAGCGCAATAACCCTTTCGGCGGGAATATCCGTTTTGTTTTACGCAGTTTTGTCCGCTGCGGTATCTTTGCTGCTTTTTATTCCGTATGTGCTTATACCCAAAAAGAAAGAAATTCGGTATAACGCGCAAAAAGAGTTTATTCGCTATATCGACGGCGAAATAAAAAAAGAAAAGGAAAAAGGGGAAGAAACTGTAAAACGGGATAGACAGACCGCCCCCGCCGTAAGATTTAAGGTAGAACCCGAACGGCAAAAAACGGCGTCCTCTCCCGAAGTGGATTTTACGCACGTTAAAAACGTTATCGATCGGCTTTCGTATTACGACCTTTCTCCGTCGGATAAAAAGCAGATCAAAAACCTTTCGGAAACAGTTGCGCTTGCCGAAAACTACGGTTATAGCGTGGAGCTTAAAGAAAAAATAAACGACGGGCTGGGCATGCTTTTAAAAATAATGTCAAAATATAAAGTTTGATCACAAAAACTTTTCCTTATAGCATATTGTAAAGAAAAACGCTTGGGGGGAAGTTATGCAACCTTTAATAGTAGATATGCCTTATCCGTCGCTATCGGGGATAGAAAAAAATCCAAAATACGTTAAACTTATCGAACAGGCATACGCAGGAAGGCACGGCGAACTGACGGCGATATTGCAATACGTTTACCAGTCTGTTTACTTTAAAAAAGAAGGTAAAGACGGCACGGCGGATAAGATAATGCAAATAGCCGTCGCCGAGATGAAACATTTAAAAATCTTAGCGTCGCTCATTCTTGTGCTTGGAAAAGATCCTATCTATGCCACTACGGGTTTTTTCGGTCCGTCTTTTTTCGACGCGTCTTTTGTGTCTTACTGTAAAAGTCCCAAAAAAATGCTTATAGACGATCTTTCGGACGAACTTATCGCAATAGATTTTTATAAGTCGGCGGCGGAAGATATAAAAGACGAAAAGGTTGCCGCCGTTTTAAAAAGAATAATGCTCGACGAAGAGTTGCACGCCGTTATTCTAAAAGAAGAGATTTCCGCCTGTAAAGATTAGCTGGTTTTAAAACTTAAAAATTACCGATAAAAATTGGTTAAAGTATTGATTTTAACCGATTCTTATTGTATAATTAATTTAAATGCAAACTCAAAGAGTGAAATAACGCATATTAGGAGTCTATAATGGCACTTAAAAGAAAGAAGAAAACCAAGCACGACAAAGTTGATAGAATTATCGTTACCGAAAATTCTCTTTCCAGCAAAGTTGAAGGGTATAATAGATTGAAAGATAATATCCTGTATCTTTCCGCAGACGGGAACAACAGGGTTTTGCAGATTGAATCGGCTGTTTCCCACGAAGGTAAAACGACTGTTGCGGCAAACCTTGCCGTAAGTTTGGGGCTTACCGATAAAAAGGTTGTAGTTGTAGATCTGGATTTCAGAAAACCGAGAGTTCAGCAGAGATTCAAAGTTTCTATCGATAACGGTATCGCCGAATATATCTTGGGCGTTTCCGAACTTAAAGACATTATTAAGCCGACCAGATATAAAAACGTCAGCGTTATAACAAGGGGCGCTAAAATTTATAACGCGTCATTAGTATTCGTTGCGGAAAAGTTCAAAGAAATGATCAATACCTTGCGTAACGAATACGATTTCGTTATTTTAGACTGCGCGCCCGTTTTGCAAGTTTCGGACTTTATTCATATTTCGCAGATATCGGACGGCGTTATATTCTTGGTTGCATATGCGGTAACCACCAGAAACCAAGTTACCGAAGCCGTTAAAGAACTAAGAAAGAACGGCGCTAACATCTTGGGCACGGTATTTTCTATGTATGATCCCAAAAAGGATAAAAGCTACGGCTACGGCAAGTATTACGGCAAAGGCTATAACTATTACAGTTACTATAAAGCGTATATTGACGACGACAATACGGACAGGCTGGAAGTTGACGAAAACTACGTTCCGCCCGTCGGGGTAGATCTTCCCACGGAAGAAAATGCCGCACTCGCTACCGAAAAAGCGGCAACCGAAGAAAAAGAAACCAAGTAACGGAGAAAACGGTTAAAAGATTTTTATGATCGATATTCACTCACACCTTATTCCGACGGTAGACGACGGAAGCGAAACCGAAGAAATTTCGCTTAATATGGCGAAAGGATTATACGAGCAAGGGGTGACGGACGTTATATGTACGCCACACTTTACTAACGGTTATAAGGCGGAGTATGAAGAGATTACTAAACTTGCCGAAAAACTTAAAGCCGACTTAAAAGAAGCGGGCGTTCCGCTGAATATCTATCTCGGCAGAGAAATTTTCGTTACCAAACTTACCAAGCAACAGTTAAAAGAATACGACAGGAAGTTTACCTTAAACGGCTCGGAATACGTTTTGATAGAATTCGATCTGGTAAACCAGTCGGAGATTGCCGAAACGGTTTACGAGATAGCGAATATGGGATATATCCCGATAGTTGCACATATCGAAAGATACGAATACTGCACGTTAGACGAAGCGATAGAAGTTAAAGAGATGGGCGGCATGATTCAAGTCAACGCCGATTCGATCGCCGGCATCAGCAAAAAACTTCACCATAAGATGGTGAAAAAACTGTTTAAGAACGGACTTGTTGACTTTGTGGCAAGCGACTTGCACGACGGCAGAGATATCGTGATGCAAGACGCGTATAAAATAGTTAAAAGGAAGTTCGGCGAAGAAACTGCCGAAGAAGTCTTCTATAAAAACGCTAAAAAGATTTTGAAAGGTTAGACGAACGTCTGACCTTTTTATTAGGATAAATTATGGCAAAAAGAATAATAGCGATAGGCGGCGGCGAAATCAAAAACAAAACCACTCTTAAAATTGACGAATATATTGCGAATTTAGCAAAAGCGCACGCTGGGGATACCCGCGCCACCGCGCTTTTTTTAGGCACGGCGTCTCACGATTCCATGCCTTATTTCAATTCGTTCAGAAAAACTTATACTTCTGTTTTCGATATTAAGGCGGAAGTCGCGCTTATCGTTTACGGCGAGATGAATATAGAGCATATAAGGGAAAAGTTTGAAAAGGCGGATATGATATATATCGGCGGCGGCGATACGGTTTTTATGCTCGAAAAATGGAAAGAAACGGGGCTGCTTAAAATGGTTATGGACGCGTATAATGCGGGCAAAATAATCTGCGGTCTTTCCGCCGGCGCCATTTGCTGGTTTAAGGATATGTATACCGACTTTGAGATAATGCGTGGGGAAAGCAGCGAATATACCTTTAAAAAGGGTATGGGGGTTTTAGACGGGCTTATGTGCCCGCATTACGACGAAAGAAGAGAAGACTTTGCGAAAAACTTTTTATCAAGCGATTTTAATAGCGCGCTGTGCGTTGAAAATAACTGTGCGGTTGAATTTACAGACGGCAAAATTTCAAACGTGATAAGCGCGGGCGGAAAGGCGTTTAACGTAGTAAAAAACGGCGGCAAGGTTACCGAAAAGGAAATTATTTTATGAATAAAATAAATTACGACGCCGCCTTGCAAGATATAATAGAAGAAAATTTGCGACTTAATAAAAGACCTAAACTTTTGCTTCACAGTTGTTGCGCGCCGTGTTCTTCAACCTGCATAGAGCGGCTTAAAGACGCTTTCGATCTGACCGTTTTTTATTATAACCCGAATATAGATACGGAAGCCGAATATTTATTAAGAGCAAAAGAGCAGCAACGCCTTTGCGAGAATTTGAACGTTAAAACGGTCGTTACTGATCACTTATCCGAAGAGTTTTATGCACAAGTTTCGGGGCTTGAAGGCGAGCCGGAGGGCGGCGCAAGGTGCATTAAGTGTTTTAACCTTAGGTTAAATAAAACGGCGCAATTTGCAAAAGAACACAGTTTTGATTTTTTTGCGACCACGCTTACTTTAAGTCCGCTTAAAAACAGCGAAAGAATAAACGGGATAGGGAAAGCCGTCGGCGAAAAGATAGGCGTAAAATACCTTCCGTCGGATTTTAAAAAGCGCAACGGGTATTTAAGGTCTATTGAACTATCCAAAACGTATTCTCTTTACCGTCAAAATTATTGCGGTTGCGAGTTTTCTAAAAAATAAAAACCCACCTTTCGGCGGGCAAAACAAAAAGCGGGGTAAAACCCCGCTTTTTGTTTTAGTGTTTTATTAAAATTTATCGACTTCGCTTTCAAATTTATCGAACAGGTTATATCTATCCGGGTGGATAAGCGCCGTGAACGCCATTTCGCGGACGTTAGGTATATCTTCGGATATTTTGCCGATAAGCGTTTTAACGTATTCACGTTTAGTGTAGTCGTTCGCGGGGCAGCAACTGTCCATAACGGGCAGATTTTTTGAATACGCTTTAATATCCGCTTCTTCTAAAAACAGCATGGGGCGGATAAGGGTAACGCCCGTTTTATCGAGATAACTTTTCGGGGCGAAGGTAGAAAGCCTGCCTTCAAAGAACATAGATAAAAACATGGTTTCGATCAAGTCGTCTTTATGGTGGCCAAGCGCCACCTTATTGCAACCCTTTTGCGCGGCAAGGCTATTTAAAGCCCCCTTTCTCATTTTAGAACAGAGCGCGCAAGGGCTGGTCTCTTTCCTTATATCGAAAACGATTTTGCCGATTTCGGTATGTTCTATATAGTATTCTACGCCGAGTTCTTTGCAAAACGCCTGTATCGGTTTAAAGTCTTTATCCTGTTTTTCAAAAGCAAGATCGACGGTAATTGCAATAAGGTCGAATTTTTCGGGCGAAAACTTTTTATATTCCGCAAGGAGTTTTAATAGAGTTACGCTATCTTTTCCGCCTGAAACGCCGACGGCAATCTTATCGCCGTCTTTAATAAGTTTATATTGATTGATCGCTTTTCTTAGTGCCGACAGCATTTTTTGAGTAGTCATGTTCCCTCCCTTTATTTTACGGCAAAATTTTCGTTTGCTTTTTTTATGTAATTATATTATACTTAATTATAATCAAATTTCAAGACCTTTGGAGAAATTATGGACGGAATAATTGCGTCTATCGCGAACCTTATAGGGAATAATTTTATCGCCACCGCGATAGTTTCGTTTTTCCCGCTTATCGAACTTAAAGGCGGAATAGTCTTCGCAAGGGGTGTGGGATACGGCTTTTTCGAGGCGCTTGGGCTATCTTATCTCGGATCTACCATTGCGTTCTTTCCGGTATTCTTCTTGCTTATCCCGATACTGAACTTACTTAAAAAAGCAAAATGGTTCAATAAATTCGTGCTTAAAATCGAAAGTTATATAAACGGAAGGGCAGAAAGATCGGTTAAAAACGGCAAGGGCGTATCTTCTGAAAAAAGCGCCTTAAAGTTTAAAATGCTTGCGGTGTTTATATTCGTATCTATCCCCCTTCCGATGACGGGTGTGTGGACGGGGACTGCCATCGCGGTATTTTTAGGGCTTAAATTTAAGGAAAGTATTTTGCCGATCGTTGCCGGAAACCTTATAGCGGGCGTGATAATTTCTCTTCTTGCCGAACTTTTTATCGTCATATGGAATATCTCTGCGCTAGACTACGTTTTATGGGCGCTGTTCGGCTTAGCGATAATAATTTTAGTTATAACTATTGTTAAAATCGTCCGTCAAAAACCGACGGCGGAAAATAAAGGAACAAGCGATAAGGAGTAAACTATGGGTTTATTCGGTTTTTTATTCGGAAGAAAAAAGAAAAAACAGTTAAAGATCGGTCTTGCTTTGGGCTCGGGTGGGGCGAAGGGTTTTGCAGAACTCGGCGCGCTATCGGCGTTCGAGCAAAATAATATAGCCTTCGACGTGGTCGCCGGAACGAGCATAGGGAGCATAATAGGCGCTTTTTATGCGGACGGGTATTCTTCGACCGATATAATGGAATTGCTTAAAAAAATAGACTTCGGCGAACTTGCGAATATGCTCATGATGAAAATCGATACGGCAAAGGTTGCCGAAATTATCGATAAGAACATAGGCGAGAAAAATATCGAAGAGTTAAATAAGCCTTTTTTCGCGGTGGCTACCGAACTTGATACCGGCGACGAAAAGGTATTTAAAAGCGGTCAGGTGGCTACGGCGCTTTGCGCGTCTTCGAGTTATCCGCCGTTCTTTAAGCCTGTGATTATAGACGGAAAAAGATATATTGACGGCGCGTTTTCAAACTCCGTTCCCGCGGACGTGTTAAAAGCTGGGGGTGCGGATTACGTTATTGCGATAGATTTATCTTCGCACGAACCTAAGAGCGCAAGTATGCTCGATAAGATATTCCCGACCTATAAAGGGAAAATCGAAAAGCCTTGGGAAAAGGGCTATGAATACGCGGACGTTATGATTCACCCCGATTTAAAAGAGTTTAAGCCCACGTCTTTTACGCAAGGCTCTATAATGTATGAGATAGGCTACCGTGCGGCGATGGAAAAAATTCCGAAAATAAAAGCGGATATTGAACTTTTGAAAAAAGGAAAGAAAAAACGGGATAAATAATCCTTATGTATTCACACAAAAGAAAGTTCGCCGTTTTGCTTATCTTGGTTTTTATCTCCTTTTGTTTATTTTTAGGTTGCAAAAGTGCGGACGCGGAAGATAAAAATTTAAACGGCAGTTTTGCTATTCGGTTTTTTAGTTTAGGCGACGGCGAGTGCACGGCGATAAGATTTCCCGACGGCAAAAACGCGGTGATAGACTGCGGTGGGGCGGATAAGTCCGACAAGATAACGTCTTCGCTCGAAGAATTTTTGTCCGGCAAAATCGACTATTTAGTTCTTTCTTCAATAGAAGAAGAAAATATCGGCGCGATTATACCCGTTATAGATAAGTTTGAAATAGGCACGGCTTTTGTGCCGTATAAAAACGGGATAGAAGAGTTTCCGGTATATTCCGAAGTTTTAGAGAAGTTAAAGTCAAAATCTAAGGTGCAAAACGCCGAACTTTCATCTTTCGCCATCGGGGAAGATTATTTTATGGGCTTTTTATCGCCCGAAAGTCTTGCCGCCGAAAAGGTGTTAGGTAGCGGAGCGGACTCCGTTTCAAACAAGGATATTTCGAATCTTTCGCCTATAACTTATTTAAAGTATAAGAATTTTCAGGCGGTATTTTTGGGCGATTCTTCGGCTGAAAGCCAAAACGAAGTGTATAATAAATTCTTCACGGGAATATACGACTATTATTACAGGGCGGCAGCTATCGATTTAACTGCCGTGAACTTGATTAAGCTTTCAAATCACGGAAGTTATTCACACTTTTCCGAAAAGTTTTTTACGCAGTTCCGCCCCGATTACTCGGTAATCTCGGTAAGCGGGGTTAACCCTAACTCATATCCTTCGACGGCAACCTTAAAAGCGTTATATAAAATCGATCCCGAAACGGAAATATTAAGAACGGACGTTTTGGGAGATATTACGGTTTACGTCGATAAGGAAAGTAACGTTAAAATAGTAACCGAAAGCAAATTCATTTGATAAATTTTGAAATAAAAAAGGGGTGGCAAAAAGCCACCCCCGTTTTTTATATGCTCATTACTGTGATCGAAGCGCCGAGCAAGGTCGCTATCGAATCTGAAGTGTTGTAAATAGCGATATTCGAGTTTGCCGCCGTAACGTTTAATAAAACAGTTTTTCCGGCTGCCGCAATCTCGCCGGCAACGTTGGTCGCCGAAACCGATTCTCCCGCGATAGCGCTGCCGTTAAGGTAAAGCGAAAGTTCAAGGTTACCTGTCGGAACAGAGCCGTTCGCAAAATACGATATAAGATAGTATCCGGTTGTTGGCAGAATAACCGTATTTGCGTTTACGCTCATAGTCGTTCCGCTTGTCGCCGCGTTTAAGGTAAGCGGAATTATTGCTCCGCTGTCTACCAAAGCGCCCGTGTTAGACGCATATAAAACGTCGTTCGTTCCGCTCTCTCCCTGCGGACCTTGGGGTCCCATAGGACCTTGGGGTCCCATAGGACCTTGCGGACCGACAGGACCTTGCGGTCCGGTTGCTCCGGTCGCTCCGGTCGCTCCCGCGGGACCTTGCGGACCCGTTGCTCCGGTTGCGCCTGTTGCCCCCGCGGGACCTTGCGGACCCGTTGCTCCGGCGGGGCCTTGCGGACCTATAAGTCCTCTGGGACCCGTCGCACCCGTCGGCCCCATAGGACCTCTTATTACCGTAACGTTGTTATTGTTATTATTGTTCGAGTTACAACAAAACATAAAAAGACTCCTTTTCGTGCTGTATATTATCTTATGATGATTAAAATATTTTAGTTACAGGTTGACGAACGTAATAATTCTATGTATAATAAAAGTATGAAAAGTTATACTTTTCATACGTAAAGGAGAAATATGGGAAACAACGGTAAGCATTTATTCGGCATATGTAAAGTCGGCGAAAAGGGGCAAATAGTCATCCCGATGAAAGCGAGAGAAGTTTTCGGCATTAAAACGGGGGATTTACTTGTCGTTTTGGGGGACGAGAAAAAGGGAATAGCCATAGTAAAGGCGGATTTAATATCAGACGCTCTTGACGGTATAGACGGTGGTGAACAAAAGTGATCGAAATAAAAAATCTGACGAAAAGATATAAAAATATAACTGCCGTAAACTGCGTAAATCTAAATATCGAAGAAGGAAAGATCTTTACTTTTTTGGGTGAAAACGGAGCGGGCAAAAGCACGCTTATAAGTATGATATGCGGGCTGACTTCCATTACGGACGGCGAGATAAAAATCTTCGGCGAAAAAGTTTATAAAGGTGCCGAAAGCGTAAAAAAATACGTCAGCGTAGTCCCGCAGCAGACTTCGGTGTGCTTAAATCTTAACGTGCGGCAGAATTTAGAGTTTATTTGCGAGATTTACGGCTACGGCAAAGAATTAAAAAAACAGAAAGTTCAAAAGATAATGGAAGAGTTAACTCTTACCGAATACGAAAAAACGCCCGCTAAAAAACTTTCGGGCGGGTGTCTTAAAAGGCTTTCGATAGGGATGTCGGTTATATCCGAGCCTAAAATCTTAGTTTTAGACGAGCCTACCGCCAATCTTGACGTGAGAGCGAGAAAGGAACTATGGGAAGTCATAAAAGGGCTTAAAAAAATCGGCACTACGGTAATCTACACGACGCACTATATGGACGAGGCGGAAGAACTTTCCGACGCTATCGCCGTTATGAGCCGTGGAAAATTGCTGTTTACGGGTAGCGTTAGCGATATTAAAAAAGTTACCGAAAAAGGCACTCTCGAAGATGCTTACTTAAAAATCACGGAGGGCTTATGAAAAGAATTTTAGCACTTACTAAACGTAGTTTAACGGAAACGGTTAAAAGCCCGCTTGCGCCCGTGCTTTGTATTCTTCCGCCTATAGTAATGCTCGTTTTAATGGAATTGCTATTTTCTGGGGTCGGCGGAACTGACGTATTCAAGGTAGAAAGTTTCGTTCCGGGAATTGCCGCTTTCGGGTATACGTTTACCACTCTTTATATCGCGCTTAACGTTTCGGGGGATAGCGGAGAACAGTTTTTGGTAAGAATTTTAGTGTCTCCCGTTAAGCCTATCGAATATCTTTCCGCCGTCCTTTTATCCGCCTTACCCATTATGCTGTTCCAAACGGTTTTAATCTATATTACGGGGTTGATATTCGGTTTGCCTTTCGGCGGCGGATTATTCGTTTCGATGCTTTATAATATTCCGTCTATGCTATTTTATTCTGCATGCGGGCTGTTTGTCGGCGTGCTTGCAAACACCCAAAAGACCGCCGGACCTATATGCTCGATTATCATAACGGGAACGGGATTGTTCGGCGGGGTATGGATGCCTTTAAAACAGATAGGCGGCGTATTTTATAATATCTGTTCGGCATTACCTTTTTATAACGGAATAACTTTGTCTGCGTCTCCGTTTACCGGGGCAAGTGCGCTCGTTCCGTTTTTAATCGTTATTGCATACTTTATAGCGGCGTTTTGCCTATCGCTTTTAACATTTAAGTTAAAATACGGAAAATTAATCGCCGCTAAGTGAGAAAAAGGTTTAAACAAAAACCGTTTTGTGCTACAATATATAGCATAGAACGGTTTTTTATTTTGCAGTTAATTTTATATTTATCGGCAATAATAGGTTATATAAGAATTTATGGAATACAGAGATTTTAAATTAAAATCCAAATTTAAGCCTACGGGCGATCAGCCGCAGGCTATCGAAAAGCTTACCGAAGGCATACGTGACGGATTAAGAACGCAAGTTCTTTTGGGCGTTACGGGGTCGGGAAAAACTTTCACTATGGCAAACGTTATAGCGAACGTAAACCGTCCCGCGCTTATTATCGCGCACAACAAAACGCTTGCCGCCCAGCTTTGTAACGAATTCCGTGAGTTCTTTCCGGAAAACCGTGTGGAATTTTTCGTAAGTTACTACGATTATTATCAGCCGGAAGCGTATATTCCCAGCACGGATACCTATATTGAAAAAGACCTTGCCATAAATGACGAGATAGATAAACTTCGCCACTCCGCCACTTGCTCTCTTTCGGAGAGAAGCGACACGATAGTCGTCGCGTCCGTTTCGTGCATATACGGTTTGGGCGCTCCCGAAGAGTATTATAGGCTTGCTTTATCCCTTCGCCCGAACGAAGATATGAGCAGAGACGAACTTATGAGAAGACTCGTTGCGATACAGTATCAAAGGAACGACCTTGATTTTTCGAGATCGACTTTCAGGGTTCGCGGCGACACGGTGGATATATTTCCTTCGTCTAACACCGAAATATTTATAAGAGTGGAATTTTTCGGCGACACGATAGACAGAATTTGCGAAGCCGAATACGTTTCGGGGAAAGTTGTGTCAGAATTAAAGCACGCGGTGATATTCCCCGCAAGCCACTACGCCGTCGCGCAGGAAAAGATAGGTTTTGCGACAGCCGCGATCGAGCGGGATAAGGAAGAAGAAGTTAAATTTTTCACCGACAGCGGAAAACTTTTGGAAGCGCAAAGATTAAACCAGCGAACTGACTACGATCTTGAAATGATACGAGAGATAGGGTTTTGCAAGGGGATAGAAAATTACAGCAGATATTTTGATGGGAGAAGCCCCGGCGAGCCACCGTTTACGCTTTTAGATTATTTTCCGAAAAACTTTATCGTGTTTATCGACGAATCGCATATGACTATTCCGCAGATAGGCGCTATGTATAACGGAGACAAGTCCAGAAAGACCAGCCTTGTGGAATACGGGTTCAGGCTTAAATCGGCGTTCGATAATAGACCGCTTACTTTTAACGAATTCGACGAAAGGGTTGGGCAGATGATATGCGTTTCGGCAACCCCCGCGCCTTACGAACTGGGCGAAGCGGGGCAAGTTGTGGAGCAACTTATCCGCCCCACCGGGCTTATAGATCCCGAAATTTCCGTCCGCCCGACGAAAAATCAGATAGACGATCTGCTTATTGAAATAAACAAGGTGAAAAAGGACGGCGGAAGGGTTCTTATTACAACCCTTACAAAAAAGATGGCGGAAAGCCTAACCGAATATTTAAAAGAAAACGGCGTTAAAGTCAGATATATGCACAGCGATATAGACACTATGGAAAGGATAGAGATAGTCTCCGCGCTGCGTGGCGGAGAGTTTGACGTGCTTTGCGGCATTAACCTTTTAAGGGAAGGCTTGGATATTCCGGAAGTAAAACTCGTCGCCATATTAGACGCGGATAAAGAAGGCTTTTTGCGCAGCGAAACTTCGCTTATTCAAACGGTCGGAAGGGCGGCAAGAAACGCGGACGGCAGAGTTATTATGTATGCGGACGTTATAACGGGCAGTATGAAGCGCGCGATCGACGAGACTAACCGTAGAAGATCTATTCAAACGCAGTATAATATTGAACATAACATAACGCCGCAAACCATTGTGAAGGCGGTTAAAAACACGCTTGAAATAACTAAAAAGGCAGACAGAACGAAAGACGTTAAAAAGCAAGACATTCCGGACGAGATAGAAAAACTTAAAGGGTTGCTTAAAATAGCGTCCGCTAATCTCGACTTTGAAAAGTGTATCGAAATAAGAGATACGATAGCGAAACTTAAATTAAAACTGAGAAAATAGTATGAAAGAATTTTTAACGATAAAAGGTGCGAGAGAAAATAACCTTAAAAACGTGAATTTAACGATCCCGAGAGATAAACTCGTGGTATTTACGGGGCTATCCGGCAGCGGAAAGTCTACGCTTGCTTTCGACACGATTTACGCCGAAGGGCAGAGAAGATACGTAGAAAGTTTGTCGAGTTATGCGCGCATGTTCCTTGGGCAAATGGATAAGCCGGACGTGGACTTAATCGACGGATTGTCGCCGGCGATTTCCATCGACCAAAAAACCACTTCGCATAACCCGAGATCAACAGTTGGCACGGTAACGGAAATTTACGACTATATGCGTCTTTTATTCGCAAGAACGGGCGTTCCGCATTGTCCCAACTGCGGAAGAGAAATCGAAAAACAGACGGTCGATCAGATTGCGGATAAGGTGATGTCGCTTCCGGTCGGCACTAAAATTTTGGTAAACGCACCCGTTGCGCGCGGCAAAAAGGGCGAGTATAAAAAAGAGATCGAATCTTTTAGAAAGAGCGGCTATGCGAGAATAGAAATCGACGGAAAAATTTTCGACATTAACGAAGAGATAAATTTAGATAAAAACATAAAGCATAATATAAACGTCGTTATAGACAGGCTTATCGTTAAAGAAGGTATCGAAAAGCGGCTTAACGACAGCCTTGAAACGGCTATAAAACTTGCCGACGGCATAGTTATTATAGAAGAAGTAGATAACGCGGCAAGCACGCTTTATTCTACAAAATATTCCTGCCCGAACTGCGGAACGAGTATCGAAGAGATAGAACCGAGACTCTTTTCTTTCAACAACCCGTTCGGCGCGTGTCCGGAGTGCCACGGCTTAGGCTTTAAAAACGAGATCGACGAGGCGAAGATCGTTAAAGATCCGAACAAAACTTTAAGGGAAGGCGCTATGACCGTTACCGGTTGGAATATCGAGAGCGGGAAGATAGCCGAAATGAGTTTCGAGTCGCTATCTAAACACTACGGATTTTCTATGGACGTGCCGGTTAAAGACTTGCCGAAGGAAATTTACAATATTATTCTTTACGGCAGCGGAGACGAAAAGATCCGTATGGAATATAACTTAAAGACCTTTAACACGAGCTATAACGCCAGATGGGAAGGGATAATCCCGAACTTACTTAGGCGGTATAAAGAGACGACGAGCGATTATACCAAGGCAGAAATAGAAAAGTATATGACCGTGCGCCCGTGCGGAACGTGCCACGGCAAAAGACTTAAAAAGGAAGCGCTTGCCGTAACCGTAAACGGCAAAAACATAGTCGAACTTACCGAAATGTCGGTAACCGAATTATTTAACTTTATAGAAAATCTTCCGCTAACCGAAACGAATAAAATAATTTCCGCACCGCTTATAAAAGAGATAAAGGCAAGGCTTAACTTTTTGATAGACGTGGGGCTTGGGTATTTAACTCTTTCAAGGGCGGCGGCAACTCTATCCGGCGGCGAAGCGCAAAGAATAAGGCTTGCAACCCAGATAGGCAGCGGGCTTTCGGGCGTTTTATATATTTTGGACGAACCGAGCATAGGGCTTCACCAAAGAGATAACGAAAAACTTTTGGGCACGCTCAAAAAGTTGCGCGATTTAGGGAATACCTTAATAGTCGTCGAGCACGACGAAGACACTATGCGCGCCGCGGACTACCTTGTGGATATAGGCCCCAAGGCGGGCGTTCACGGCGGCGAAGTGGTAGCATCGGGCAGCGTGGAAGATATAATTGCATGCCCGCGTTCGATTACGGGCGATTATCTTTCGGGCAGAAGAAAAATCGAAGTTCCGACAGAGAGAAAAATACCGGACGGCAGGTGGCTTAAAGTTATAGGCGCAAAACAGAATAACCTTAAAGACGTCAGCGTGGATATACCTGTCGGGCTATTCACGGCGGTAACGGGCGTATCCGGCAGCGGAAAAAGTTCGCTGGTTAACGAGATAATCTATCCCACGCTTGCAAATAGGCTTAACCGAGCAAAAGAAGTTGAAGGGAACTATAAAGATATTTTGGGCGTCGAGCACTTCGATAAGGTAATTCAGATAGACCAGTCCCCCATAGGGAAAACGCCGAGAAGTAACCCCGCGACCTATACCGGAGTTTTCTCTGCAATAAGGGAACTTTTCGCAGGCACGCCGGACGCGAAAGAACGCGGATATAAAGCCGGCAGATTTTCTTTCAACGTTTCGGGCGGCAGATGCGAGCATTGCGAAGGCGACGGCGTTATCAAGATAGAAATGCACTTTTTGCCCGACGTTTACGTGCCTTGCGAAGTATGCCACGGAAAAAGATATAATAGGGAAACTCTGCAAGTAAGATATAAGGGCAAAAATATAAGCGACGTTTTGGATATGACGATAGACGAAGCTTGCGAATTCTTTGAACCCGTAACTTCCATTTATAATAAGATCAAAACCTTGCGAGACGTTGGCTTAGGGTATATCAAACTCGGTCAGGCGTCCACGACTTTATCCGGCGGAGAAGCGCAAAGGGTGAAACTTGCCACCGAACTTTCAAAAAGAAGCACGGGCAAAACGCTGTATATTTTAGACGAACCGACCACCGGTCTTCACTCTTACGACGTGGATAAACTCTGCACGGTGTTAAAGCGCTTGCAAGACGCCGGCAACACTATTTTGGTGATAGAGCATAATTTAGACGTAATAAAAATTGCGGACTATATTATAGATCTCGGGCCCGAAGGCGGAAACGCAGGCGGCACGGTGATCGCAAAAGGCACGCCGGAAGAAGTTGCAACCGTAAACGAAAGTTATACGGGGCAGTTCTTAAAGAAAATTTTGAAAAATTAAAAAAATAGAAACAAAAAGCACTCTCATTCCCAAAACGGAAGAGAGTGCTTTTTTAATATATCGATTAATTATTTGGATATTGTTCGGATAAGTCGCTTATAAGTTTTGCGACGGTTTTTTTGGTGGGTTTTGGCAATCTGCGGAAATCTTGCAAAAGTTTAGTTTCTTCTTTATTTAAAAGTTCGTAGACTTCTTCTTCGGAGAAAAAACGCGAAAGAGTAGTTCCCAACGCTTCGCACATAGATTCAAGATTGGCAATAGACGGAACGATTCCTCTTGAAAAGGTGTTCGCAAGTGTAGATTGGTTAATCCCCGTGAGTTCGGAAAGCCTATAAACACTCATATTCTGTTCAAGACGCAGTTTGTTAAGTTTTTCTATAACGTTCATCTCAAATTGACCTCTTTATTATTGTAAAGCAATTTTTAACTACATATACTCCATTTTTTAATTGACAATATAGTTAAAATATGCTATACTTTGACATAAGTTCTAATAAGGAGGATTAAAAATGGAACTAAAACTTGCAAAAGACGAAATTATAATTAAGTCTTGGGATTACTCTTCTGAGGGTGGAATGTTTAAGAGGGATAAGTTGATTTCAACCTTGACCCTTACAAATAAACGTATTGTTTCCACTATCGAAAATAAGTTAACGTTAAATCGTGACGAAGTGCCGCTATATGCGATAAAAGCCGTCAGCGCGACTTACGGTGCACACGGCAAATTCTGGGCGACGGTTCAGGCTATCATAGGCGGTATTTTTTCTCTGGCGTTGATCGGCATTCCTATTTTAAAAAGCGCGCTCAAAAAACTTCGTTCGTGTTCGTTCGATTTATTTTTGGAAACTCATTATGGCGGTCCGGAAGGCTATCCGTTTACAATCGGCGCTAAATCGACTGCTCCAAAGAAGAAAAATATTTTATTAAGATTGCTTGCGATAATTCCAATCATAGGAATACCTTTCAGAAGCAAAAAAGAAAAAGTAATACGTGTAAAAAAGGAACTTGCCCGCGAAATCATCAATGAGATCGGCGCTGCGATTATGGATTTGAACAATTAATATGAACCGACCGCAGCCTAATACGAAAAAATATAAAATATTGCTTGGTGCGTTAATATCTATAATTGTATTATGTTTGGCTTTGCCGGCTATTTTAAGGATATGGTGGCTGTATGCGATTACGGTATTGATTGTCGGTATATGCATATATGCAATATATATTTTTACTAACAACTATAAAAATCAAGTCGTCGAAAAAAAACTTTGTGACTGTATAACGTTAAAGGAGATTTTTGATTTGAATAAAATATCGGCTGAACTCGGCGTTAATAGCGCAAAAACGCGTGGCTTGATCGATAGGTGTTTTAAGAAAGGATATTTAGACGACTATTTCCGTGTCGGTGAGGCTATCCGTAAAAAAACAGACGGTCAAAATGACGTTTTGTCGGTAAATGCGAAAAAATCTCCGAGAAGGTGCAATCATTGCGGCGCCGTAGCAAACTATTACGAAAACGAAAAAGCAGTATGTATTTATTGCGGTAATATTATTGATTAAAAACTGTAAAACTTAAATACTTTCCGTCCGAATTTAAAAAAGATTCGGGCGGATTTTTTTATTTTTAAATAAGTTTTAAAATAAAAAAGGGTTTTTTATTTAAAATGCGTATTATAAATATGAATTGTGAAAAAGCCTTTCGCGAAGGAGAAAAAGGGTGAAGGAAAAAACCATTAAGATAGAAGAAATGTTTTTATCGCCGTTCGCAAAAAAGTCTTCGGACACGGTAGGAAGATTGTATCCGGAAGAGTCTTGTCCTATGCGCACGGATTTTCAGCGCGATAGGGATAGGATAATTCACAGCAAGGCGTTTAGAAGGCTTAAAAACAAAACGCAGGTTTTCTTTTCTCCGGAGGGCGATCATTACAGAACGCGTTTAACGCACACCCTTTTGGTCGCGCAGGTGGCGAGAAGTATTGCAAGGGCGCTATCTCTTAACGAAGATTTAACTGAAGCCATCGCCTTGGGGCACGATTTGGGGCATACGCCTTTCGGGCACGCGGGCGAGCGGATACTAAACAGATTAAACCCGAACGGTTTTGAGCATAACGTTCAATCGGGAAGGGTTGTTGACGTTTTGGAAAGAGATGGCAAGGGGCTTAACCTTACCCGCGAAGTGGTGGACGGAATAATAAACCACAAGATGAGCGGAGAAGCCAAAACCTTGGAAGGGCGGGCTGTAAGCATAGCCGACCGCATCGCATACATAAACCACGATATAGACGACGCTATCGCCGGCGGATTTATCACCAAAGAAGATTTGCCGAAGTCCGCCGTTAAAGTTTTAGGCGGCACTTCGAGCGAGCGGATAAACACCATGATATTGTCTATCTATAACGAAAGCAACGGCAAAAACCAAGTTATAATGGGCGAAGAAGTTGCTGCTGCCACGGCGGAACTTCGGACGTTTATGTTTGAAAACGTGTATAACGACAAAACGTTCAAAAAAGAAGAAGAGCGCGCGGATAAAATGATTTCCGCGATGTTTGAATATTTTAAGAAGAACTTAAACGAGATGCCGGCGTTTTACGTAGGGCTTTTGGATAAATACGACGTAGACACCGTGCTATGCGATTTTATTTCGGGTATGTCGGACGGTTTTGCGATAAAGACCTTTTCCGATATATTTATTCCCGACGGTTGGAAAGAATAATGAGAGGATTTGACGACAAATTCATAACCGAACTTAAAGCGAAAAACGATCTTGTTGACGTTGTTTCCAAATACGTTCCGTTAGAACAACGGGGCTCTACCTTTTGGGGAAGATGCCCGTTCCATCACGAAAAAACGGCGTCCTTTTCGGTAAATTCGCTCGACCAGTATTATTACTGTTTCGGTTGTCATAAAAGCGGCGACGTTATAACCTTTATAATGGAGATAGAATCGCTCGAATTTAACGACGCGGTGAAGTTTTTAGCCGAGCGCGCAAAAATGCCCCTTCCTGAATTTAGGTATGACGACGAAAAGGTTAAAGAGCAGAGAAACAAAAGGGACAGGCTTTTGGCGCTTTTAAAAGATACGGCAAGGTATTATAGGGACAACCTATACTCCGGCAAGTGCCCCGCACACGTCGAATACGTTAAAAAAAGGCAACTTACTTCCGAAACTCTTCAAAAGTTCGGGTTCGGAGCGTCGATAGGATACGGCGAAGTGGTGGACCATTTAAAGGCAAAGGGCTACACTTTGGACGAAATGGTGGAATCGGGCGTTTGTGGAAGGTCCGAAAGGAACGGGCGCAGCCACGTTTACGACGCGCTTGCCGGCAGGCTTATAATCCCCACGATAGATCAGTTCGGAAACGTTATAGCCTTTTGTGGCAGAATAATAGATAACAGAAAAGACGTCGGTAAATACGTTAATACCAGAGAGACTTCGATATTTTCCAAAGGGAAAACGCTTTTTAATCTTAATAACTTAAAGAAGTTAAAGAACGAAAAAGGGCTTTCCACCGTGATAATGGTGGAAGGGCAGATGGACGCGATATCACTTGTTCAGGCGGGGTTTGAAAACGTGGTCGCGAGCATGGGAACGGCGCTCACGAAAGATCAGGCAAGAATAGTAAAAAGATACGCCGAAAAGGTAATAATAAGTTACGACGGGGATTTTGCGGGGCAGAAAGCCGCGATCCGCGGGCTGGAAATTTTCCGTGACGAAGGTCTGGACGTTAAAGTTGTTTCTCTGCCCGACGGTTTAGACCCCGACGAAGTGATAAAAACGCAAGGCAGATCCGCTTACGAAGAACTTTTAAATTCGGCAAAACCGCTTATCGATTTTAAACTGGATATTCTTAAAAAGACTTTCGATATAAAGACGGTTGACGGAAAACGCAAATACATAACCGAAGCGATAAAGGTGATAAAGCAAAGCCCGTCTCCCGCCGAGCGTGAAGATCTTTTAAAATCCGTTCGCGATCTTACGGGAATAACATACGAATCGCTTAGCCGTGAATTATACGCGCTTCCGGATAGCAAACCCGAAAGCAAGGAAATAGATCATCAGGCGATAGAGAGCACGGGCGATAAAATATCGGTCGCGTCGAGATTTATTCTTGCGTCTTATCTTAAAAACGAACTTTATGCCGAAGAGAAAGATATAAACGAGATCACGTTTAATAAAGACGTGTTCAACGAAATCAAATTTTATATTTTAGAACGGAAAAGAAATTCCGAGCCCATAGTGTTTAACGACCTATACGAAGTTTTGGGAACTGACGGCAAGGAAGAAACAGACTTGATCGCGGCGATAATATCGAACGAGAAAAACGAATTCGATAAAGCCAAATACTTTTCAGACTGCGTTAAAACACTTACGGAAGCGGGGCTTGAAGACGAAATACAAAAACTTATCGCGCTATATAAAGCGGAAACCGATACTGAAAAAAGAAAAGAACTTGCAAGTGCGCTATCGGGCGCGCTTGCAAGAAAAAAGATATTATCCTTAAAGTAAAAGGAAGGAGTAAAATGGAAGAAACTTTTGAAAAAGCCTTAACCGAACAGGTAAACGAAGACGAAGAAAGAAAGCAAGCGTTAACTGACGTCGTTACGGACATTATTTTAGAGTATAAAAAACGCGGCAGCATCACTACCGACGCGCTTTTCGACAAGCTTGAAAAATATCAGGCAAGCCCCACGGAACTTGAAGATATATATAAGACGCTTGACGATTCGGGAATACAGATAGTCAACGAGTATGAAAAGGACAAGGAACTTTACGACGAGATCTTAAAAGAAGTCAGTATGGACGACCCCGTCAAGATGTATCTTAAAGATATAGGTAAAGTTCCACTGTTGCAGCCCGACGAAGAGATCGAACTCGCAAAGCGCATGATGGACGGAGACGAAAGCGCAAAGCGTATGCTTTCCGAAGCGAATTTAAGGCTTGTCGTTTCGATTGCGAAAAGATACATGGGAAGGGGCATGCAGTTTTTGGATCTTATACAGGAAGGAAACCTTGGGCTTATGAAAGCCGTTGAAAAATTCGACTATCAAAAAGGCTTTAAGTTTTCGACCTACGCAACTTGGTGGATACGCCAAGCCATAACGAGAGCGATAGCCGATCAGGCGAGAACTATACGTATCCCCGTCCATATGGTGGAAACGATAAATAAGCAAACGAGAATTGCGAGAAAACTTTTGCAAGAACTCGGTAGAGAGCCCACCCCCGCGGAAATAGCGGTCGAAATGGGAGTTACGGAAGAAAGGGTAAGAGAAATTCAGAAGATCGCCCAAGACCCCGTATCGCTTGAAACGCCTATCGGCGAAGAAGAAGACAGCCACTTATCTGACTTTATCGAAGACGAAGGCAGCGCCGTTCCGACGGAAGCGGTATCGTTTACGATGCTTAAAGAACAACTTATCGGAGTGCTGGATACGTTAACCCCGCGTGAAGAAAAAGTTTTGCGTTTAAGATACGGGCTTGACGACGGAAGACCGAGAACTTTGGAAGAAGTAGGCAGGGAATTTAACGTTACGAGAGAACGTATAAGGCAGATAGAGTCAAAGGCGCTCCGTAAACTCCGTCACCCCAGCCGTTCAAAAAGACTTAAAGATTTTTTGGATTGATATGAAAGAAAGAATAATAGAGATAGTTAAAGCGATAAAACCCGTTAAGGTTTTAGCGGACGTAGGGTGTGATCACGGCTACGTAACAAAACTTGCCATAAGCGAGAATAAAAGCGAAAAGTATATAATATCGGACGTTTCCGAAAAATGCCTTAATAAAGCGAAAAAACTTCTTGCGGAAGAGATAGACGGCGGAAAGGTTACGGGCGTGGTGTCCGACGGATTTAAGGGCATAGAGTTTTGCGACGAGGCTGTAATTGCCGGTATGGGCGGAGAAGAAATAATAAGCATTTTAACTAATTCGTCTTTCCACCCGCAAACGCTCGTTCTGCAACCCATGAAAAACAGCCCGAAATTAAGGCGGTTTTTGATAGAGAACGGATATAAGATCATTACAGATTACACCTTTTCTTGCGGAAGAAAATTTTACGATCTTATAGTTGCCGAGATCGGCGAAGATACGCTAAGCCCCGAAGAAGAAGAGTTCGGAAGAACCAACATTGAAGTTCGCGGCAAAGCGTTTACGGATGACCTTAAAATCAAGATCAAAAAACTTTCGGGATACATAAAGAGAGACAATATTTCGGAATCCGAAAGGGAAAGGCTTAAAGGCATAAGGGATAGGCTGAAAAATTATGTATAACGTAAATTCCTTTTTCGCGCTTTTAGACGAGTTTGCGCCTATGTCCATAGAAAGAACGCTTTTAAATTGCGGAGAATACGACAACAGCGGTATAATAGTTAAAAGTCACGAAGAAGTAAGTAAAGTTTTATTTTCGTTAGACTTATCAGAAGCGGCGGTTCGCCGTGCAAAACGGATAGGGGCGGATACGGTGGTAACGCATCACCCCGCGATATATCACCCGATAAAAAGTTTAAGCGAAGACGATAAAGAAACTTCCGCGCTTTTACTTGCGGCAAAGTTTTCTATTAACGTTATATCTATGCACTTAAACCTTGACTACGCGGAAGACGGGATCGACGCAAATTTATGCAAAGGTCTCGGCGGCAAGGAGTATAAAATTCTTAATCTGATAGACGGAAAGCACGGCTACGGAAGAGAATTTAAGGTGGAAAATAAAACTTTCGGCGAGTTTATAAAAGCCGCTAAAATCAATTTCGGCAGCAAAATCGTCGCATACGGAAAACTTAACGAAAAGGTGGAAAAGGCTGCGTCCTTTTGCGGCGGCGGCTCGGGATACGCGCTTTCCGCAATAAAAGAAGGGGCGACCGATGCGGACGCGATAATAACTTCCGACGCACCGCACCACGTTATTAAAGAAATTATCGAATACGGCAAAAAACTCGTTCTTATCCCGCACTATGCGGCGGAAGAGTTCGGCTTTGCCGAGTTTTATAGAAAAATTAAAGAAAAAAGTAAAAAAGCGGAAATATTATATTTTTGCGACAAGAGATTTAAGTAAGGAGAAACAAAATGATTGAAGAGTTATTAAAGTATCAGGAAGCGGACGAAAAACTACATAAGATCGAAACCGAACTTTCGGAAAGCGACGTAAGAAAAAAAGCGGTCGCCGCGAAAAAATATCTTGCGGGCGCTCCGGAAAGCATAAATAAACTCGACGTTAAGGCGGCTGAACTTTATTCCGCATACGAGGGTATGCTCAATAAACTTACAGCGCTTAAAGATCAGGAAAGCGAATTTGAGAACGCGGTATCGGAGGCGGAAGACGAAAACGCCGTGAACTATCTTATCAAAAAGACGGAAGAATTGCTTGCGAAGATAAAATCCGTTTCCGCCGATTGCGCTAAGATCCAAAGCGATATACAAGCCGTATTAAAAGACTACGCAACCGTTGCGAATACCACGAAGTCTGCCACCGCGCAGTATAACGAAAACGGAAAACTTTACAATGAATTAAAGGCGCAAAAACAGCCGGAGATGGACGCTATCAAGTCAGAACTTGAAAAACTTAAAGCAAAAGTCGATCCCGCGCTTATGGCAAAGTATCTCGAAAAGCGCGAAAAAAAGATGTTTCCGATAGTTTACGCCGTGCGCGGAGAGTTCTGCGGGGCGTGCAATATGCAACTTAATATGGCTGATCTTTCCAAACTTAAAAACGGCGAGATAATAGAGTGCGATCAATGCGGCAGGCTTATTTATAAGGGCTGATAAATAAAAAATCAAAAGGGGATCTTCCTTGCGGAGATTCCCTTTTCGCTATTTTAATATACTTATAATATTTTATTTAAAACTAGTAAAAAAAATCGAGAAAGAATTGTAAATGCCGTTTATTTTTGGTATAATTACTTTATAGCTACTTAGAAGGTGTTAATTTTGAAAAGAATAGGCAGAGAGAACTCTCGTAAAAAACAACCCATATTCACAAAGGAAACGCTCGGCGTGGTTTTAATGTTATTTGCCACGCTTGCTTTGGTGTGCCTTATCACGCGCGAAGTAGTATTTTCTACCCCCGGCAAACTCGTCAATCAGTTCTTGCTCGGTTGTTTTGGATATTTTGCCTATCCTTTATGTGCCTTTATCATCTTCTTAGGCGTTCTGCTTTTTACCGATAAAAAGACGGGTCTTTCCGGAAAGAAAAAACTTTTGATATTCGGTCTTTTATTTTTCATTGCGATATTAGTTCACACGATCACCATGCGTGAATACGTGAATAGACCCTTCGGCGAATACCTTTCGCTTTCCTATTCGCTTGCGGAAGGCGGTATCGCCACGTCAAGCGGCGGCGGCGTCATAACCGGACTTATCGCATACTGCTTTTCTGCGGTTTTGTCTTCCGTCGGAACATACGTCGTTGTGTCTATTATAATTATCGCACTCGGATATTTCCTGGTTAAAGACTTTAATGGTAAAAATAAGGGTGCGGGCAAAAACGCTAAAAGCGAGTTCAATTCTTCTTACGTAAAAAGCGAAGAAGAAACGGTCGAACTTCCCGATTTTGCCGCGGCGGGCGAGAAAGAATATCCCGTTCCTTCCGCCGTTTCGGAGAGTGCGCCCACGCAAAAACTTTTCGTTACCAACGCGCAAGATTTCGGCATTAAAAGTAAAAAGGAACTTAAAAAAGACGAAGGCGTCGGCATAAAGATCGATTATGCGAAAAGCGGTTTCGGTATGGGTAATTCGGGTGCGAGTTACTCAGATTCTTACGAAAAGGAACTAAGCGAAAAGATAAAATATATCAAAACCCCGCAAAAAATAGATTTGACTGAGCGGGTAAACCTTTATTCCGAACCGCAGACGGTGGTTTCCGATACAGTTAAACCCGCCGAAAACGTCGGCGATATCCCGCTTATTCTTCACGACGAAGAGAGAAACGAAACAGCTTTAGACGATTCGGCAAAATCGCACGCGGATTCCTTTTTGAGTTCTTACGCTGATATTCCCGAAGTTACGGATAATGAAAGCGAAAAAGAGATCGCGGCAGAACCCGAAATATTCGCCGGCGAAGAAAAACCCGCGGCAGAGTCGATTGCGGAAGAAATCCAAAACGTTCGCACGTCAAGGGGCAGAGACGGAAGGAAAGACCTTTTCGACTTCGACGCGGAAGATATAGAAACTTTTGAAGAAAATGAAGAACCTATAAAGGAAGAAATCAAGCCCGAGCCTTCGCCCATTGTAAGGGACAGAAGAGCAAGAAATATTCTGTTCGGGGATAAGCCCGAAAAAACGGAAGAACCCGAAGAAAAGAATTATACCAGCAGGGTAAGACCGGACGGCAACGCGCGTTCGGCGGCTATTTTTGACAGCCCGAAAATGGTTGAAACCGAAAAAGAACCACCGAAAAAAGAAACGCCCCCCATCAACAGAGAGTATTTCCGCCCGCCGCTCGACCTTTTGGAAAATTACGACGTGCCTATGGGCTCTAACGTGGAAAACCATGCGGAGCGTATGAGAATTATTGCCGAAACCCTTTCGGAATTCGGTATAGATGCAACGCCCGTAAGTTACGTTCAAGGTCCTTCGGTAACGCGTTACGAAGTAAAAATGCCTTCGGGCGTTTCGGTTAAAAAGATATTAAACTTTGACGACGATCTTATGGCGCATCTTGCCGTTAAAAACGGCGTCCGAATCGAAGCGCCTATCCCCGGCAAAAACCTTGTCGGAATAGAAGTTGCCAACAGTTCGCCCGTTCCAGTAGGCTTAAAGCAAGTGCTTTTGGGTATGCAGGGCAAAAATATAAAACCCGACTCTTTGACTTTCGCAATAGGCAAAAATATCGTAGGCGAATCCATGTTCGACGATTTGTCGGCAGCGCCGCACTATTTGGTTGCGGGCGCGACGGGATCGGGAAAAAGTATTTGCCTTCACATTATGATAGTCAGCCTTTTGATGCGCTATTCGCCCGAAGAATTAAGGTTTATATTTATAGATCCGAAGCGCGTTGAATTCAGAAAATACGAACACCTTCCGCACCTTATGGTAGACGAGATAATAAACGAGCCTAAAAAAGTTTTGGCGGCGCTGTCTTGGGCTATCGAAGAAATGGAAAGGCGCTATAAGATGTTCGAAGAAGCGGGCGCGTTTATCGAAGGCATATCTTCTTATAACAGTATGATTGCCAACGACAAAATCCCGAAGATGCCGAGAATAGTTATCATAATAGACGAACTTGCCGACCTTATGTGCAGCATTAAAAAGGATCTTGAAACAAAGATTCAGATAATCGCACAAAAGGCGCGTGCCGCGGGTATTCACTTGGTTTTGGCAACTCAGCGTCCTTCGGCGAACGTCATAACCGGCGTTATCAAAACAAACCTTCCTTCAAGGATCGCGCTTAAAGTTTCCAACTATCAAGATTCTATTATAATTCTCGACGGCATGGGTGCGGAAAAACTTTTGGGTAGGGGCGATATGCTGTATCGCAACTCTTCTATGCCCGACCCCGAAAGATATCAGGGCGCGTTCATTAAGCCGACTGAAATTAAAAATATCGTAGAATATATTATCGAAAAGAATAAAGCATATTTCAACGACGAAATGGCGGAATATCTTGAAAGGACTACCGCTCCCCGTCAGGACGACACGGTAATGAAAGTCGATGACGACGCGGGTGCGGACGGCGGTGCTAACGGAGATCTTCTCCGCCGCGCGCTTGCGTTTGCAATAAACAGCGGAACGATAGCGATATCTCAGATCCAGCGCCGTTTTCAGGTAGGGTATGCAAGAGCGGGCGGCATTATAGACAAGATGGAGCAACTCGGCTACGTATCGGGGAACGAAGGCAGTAAAGCAAGAAAGGTTTTAATAACGAGAGAAGAATTCGAACAAAAATACGGTCCGATGCCGGAATAAAAAAGTATGAACGAAAGAAAGAAAATAGGCGTAATCTCACTCGGTTGCGATAAAAACAGAATAGACACGGAAAAGATGCTCGGTATCCTATCGGACGGTTACGAAATAGTAAGCGATATCGATAAGGCGAATATCGTCATAATCAACACGTGCGCATTTATTAAAAGTTCCAAAGAAGAATCGATTGAAGAAATTTTATCGGCGTCCGAACTCAAAAAAAGCGGTTCCGTGGAGAAGATAATAGTAACCGGTTGTCTTCCGCAAAAGTATTCGGAAGAGATCTTTAACGAACTTCCCGAAGTGGACGCTTTTTTGGGCGTTTCTGACTATAAAAAGCTACCCGAAGTCATCGATAGTATTTACGGCGGAAAAAGAGTTAAAGCCGTAGGTAACCCTTGCCTTGAAACCGAAAGACTTATTAAAAGAGTTAAAACCACTTCTAATTTCGCATATTTGAAAATCGCGGACGGCTGTTCTAATCATTGCACCTATTGTTCGATCCCTTCTATCAGAGGGAAATACCGTTCCGTCCCGCTTGAAAACTTAATAAGCGAGGCGAAAGAACTCGGCAATCTTAACGAACTTATTTTGGTCGCACAAGACGTTACGGCTTACGGGCAGGACTTAGTCCCCGCGCGTTCGATAACAGACCTTATCCGCGCCCTTTCCGCACTTCAAAACGTAAAGGGGATAAGGCTTCTATATTGCTACCCAGAGCGCATAACCGACGAACTTATCCGTGAACTTGCTTCAAACGCCAAATTGATCCGCTATATAGATATTCCCCTTCAACACGCAGACGACAGGATTCTTAAACTTATGAACAGAAAGGGAACGGCGGAGTCTTATTTAAGCCTTATCGAAAGATTAAAGAGAAGTGTTCCCGGAATAGCGATAAGATCCACTTTTATCACGGGTTTTCCGACGGAAGACGAAGAGGCTGTCGATAACCTTGTGGCATTTTTAAAGCGCGCAAAACTTTTCAACGTGGGCTTTTTCAAATACAGCAGAGAAGAAGGAACGCCCGCATACAACATGAGCGGTCAAATTCCCGCCGGCGAAAAAACCAAAAGATATAAAAAGTTGTATTCGGTGCAAAAGGCGATTGTAAAAGAAAATCTTAAAGCGCTTTGCGGACGGATCTTTAAGGTCGCCGCAGAAGGCTTTGACGAAAATCTTTTGGTATACTACGGAAGGGCGTATTTCAACGCGCCGGACGTAGACGGAAAAATTTACTTTTTCTCAAAAGAAGAAGTTAAAATCGGCGAATACTACAACGTTAAAATACATAAAGCGTCAGGTTACGATCTTTACGGAGAAATCTATGAACCTTCCAAATAAACTCACCCTTTTAAGAATAATTATGATACCGGTTTTTGCCGCGCTTTTCTACGTTACGGCGATACCTTATAACTATCTTATTTCCGCAATAGTATTTTTACTTGCGGCGTTTACCGACTTTTTAGACGGATACATAGCGAGAAAATACAATTTGGTAACTAATCTCGGTAAGTTTTTAGACCCCATTGCGGATAAAGTTTTGGTGTCCACCGCGCTTATAATTATGCTTTTGCCTTTCGGCGGCGCGCAGATACTTCCGTGGTATGCGGGAATATTCGTCGCGGTGATTCTTTCAAGAGAACTTATAGTCAGCGGGTTCAGAATAGTAGCCGCAAGCAGGGGCTTGATCCTTGCGGCGGATAAAACTGGCAAGGTCAAAACTTTCTTCCAAGATATTGCGATAGCCGTGCTTTTAATAGGCGCTTCGGTAGACGTCGGTCTATATTCTGTAACTAATATAATCGGGCTATCCCTTTTGGGCGTTTCGGTGTTATTGACCGTCGTTTCGGGAATAGAGTATCTCGTTAAAAATTCACAAGTTCTTAAAGAAGAAAAATGATGGATTCTGACTTCACGTTCAAATATTTCGGCGACGTCGAAAAAATAAACGCCGTTTTAGTAGGTGCGGAACAGAAATTCAATTTGCGCCTTAACGCGAATATTTCGTCTTCTTACCTTGATACGGAGATCAGATTTCAAATTTCGACGGAAGACGAAAAGCTTAAAAACGACGTTCTGCGATATATTGTAGAAAACTTAAAAGACGGGCTTTATTCTGAAATACCCGCAACTTTAAGCGGAAGACTATTCGACCTTTTAACGCTAAGAAAGTTAAAAATAGCGGTAGCCGAGTCTTTCACGGGCGGGCGTGTGATTTCTGAAATAATAAAACACCCCGGCGCTTCGGAAGTGGTCTCGGAAGGAATAGTTTCGTATAGCAACGAAAGTAAACAAAGGCGGCTCGGCGTTGAAAAAGAAGCGTTGCTTACAGACGGTGCGGTCAGTAGCAAAGTGGCGTATCAAATGGCGGCGGGCTTATTATCCGCAGGTAAGTGCGATGTCGCAGTTTCCACGACGGGGATCGCAGGGCCAAATAGTGATTACAGTAAAAAACCCGTGGGGCTATGTTATATAGCCGTCGGAAACACTACCGAAATTCACGTGTATAAATATATTTTTACGGGTGACAGAGAAGAAATTACGGAAACGGCGAAAAATGCAGCGCTGTTTCTGGCTATAAAAAATATAAGAAATTCAAGAGGATAAAAAAATGGATGAAAACAAAGCAAAAGCATTAGACAGCGTTTTGGTTCAAATCGAAAAACAATACGGCAAAGGTGCGATCATGCGCCTTGGAAGCACTTCTGCAGACTCTTCGATAGAAGTTTTGCCAACTGGTTGCTTTTCGCTAGATCTTGCGATCGGCGTAGGCGGACTTCCGCGCGGCAGAATTATTGAAATATACGGGCCGGAATCTTCCGGTAAAACCACCGTCGCGCTGCATGCGATAGCGGAAACGCAGAAAGCGGGCGGCGTTGCGGCGTTTATCGACGCGGAACACGCATTAGACCCCGTGTATGCAAAAAATCTCGGCGTAAATTTAGACGAACTTTACGTTTCGCAACCGGATACCGGCGAACAAGCGCTCGATATTACCGAAGCGCTCGTAAGTAGTAAGGCGGTGGATATTATCGTTGTAGACTCGGTCGCGGCGCTTACCCCAAGAGTAGAGATCGAAGGCAATATGGGTGACGCAGTCGTCGGCGCGCAGGCAAGACTTATGAGCCAAGCGCTCAGAAAACTTACCGCAGTAACCGCTAAATCCAAAACGGTTATAATCTTTATCAACCAACTTCGTGAAAAGGTCGGCGTTATGTTCGGCAATCCCGAAGTAACCGCGGGCGGAAAAGCACTTAAATTCTACGCAAGCGTCCGTATAGACGTTCGTAAGGCAGACGCCTTAAAAGACGGCGGCAACGCATACGGCAACCACACGAAGGCGAAGATAGTTAAAAACAAAGTCGCTCCGCCATTTAAAACTGCGGAATTCGACATTATTTACGGCAAGGGCATTTCAAACGGAAGTTGCCTTGTCGATCTTGGCGTAGAATACGACGTTTTGGGAAAGAGCGGCGCATGGTTCTCTTATAACGGCGAAAAGATCGCGCAGGGCAGAGAAAGATGCGTAGAGTATCTTGAAAGTAATCCCGAAATTGCCGAAGAGATAAAAGCGAAGATTACCGAAGCCGCAAAAAACGGCGCAAACAAAAAGAGTAAATAAGTATTTATCCGCGGAGAATATATTGACTTTTCCGCGGATTTATAATACAATTATAAATGAATATAAAGGCTTTTGCCGTTATATAAAAATAAGGAGGGCATGGAAATGCAAAGTAATATTTTCGGCTCTCTGTTCTTGGCAAGCACGGGGCTTACCGTCGCGCTTATCGTTATCGGCTTAATAGTCGGTATAGCGGGCGGAATAGCACTCGGCTGGTTTTTGAAAAATACGTCTTTTAAAAAGAAGACCGGTGATATTCAGAAAGTTACCGAAAAAATGCTCGACGACGCTAGGGAAGAGAGCAAATCCATAAAAAAAGAGGCTATTTTAGAGGCTAAAGAACAGGAGCTTAAACTTCGTAACGATTTTGAAAGGGAAAGTAAGGAAAAGCGTATCGAACTCCAACGTATGGAAAATAGGCTTAACCAAAAGGAAGAAACCCTTGATAAAAAAGAAGAAAGTCTTTTAAAGCGTAACGAAGAAACAACAAGGCAACAAAACGTCTTAAAAGAAAAACAGTCCGAACTCGATAAAAAACTTGCGGACATTAAAGATCAGCACGAGCAAATGATAAAGGAATTCGAAAGAATTTCTCAAATGAGCCGTGACGAGGCGAAACAGCAACTTGTCGCCGCGATCGAAGACGAAGCAAAGCACGACGCCGTTTCTATGGTGAAAAACATCGAGCAAGAAGCAAGAGAAGAAGGCGAAAGAAAGGCGAAAGAAATCGTTTCGCTGGCTATTCAAAAGTGCAGCACCGAACAGGCGTCCGAAATAACCGTTTCGGTTGTTCCCCTTCCTTCCGACGATATGAAAGCAAGAATTATCGGTAGAGAAGGCCGAAACATCAGAACGCTTGAAAACGCAACTGGTATCGAACTTATAATTGACGATACGCCCGAAGTGGTTATAGTTTCGGGATTTGATCCTGTTAGGAGAGAGACCGCAAGGATCGCGCTCGAAAAACTTATTCAAGACGGAAGAATTCACCCCGCAAGAATAGAAGAAACGGTTGAAAAGGTCAAAAAAGATCTCGATCAGCAGATAAAAGAAGCGGGCGAATCGGCTATGTATGAATGTGGAGTCTTCGGGCTTCACCCAGAACTAGTTAAGATTTTAGGCAGACTTAAATTCCGTACCAGTTACGGTCAGAACGTGTTAAAGCACTCTATCGAAGTTTCGCACCTTGCAGGCGTTATGGCAACCGAACTCGGCGTTGACGCAACGCTCGCAAAAAGAGCGGGGCTGCTCCACGATTTAGGTAAGGCGGTGGACTTCGAAGTGGAAGGCACGCATATGCAGATCGGCGGCGATCTTGCTAAAAAGTATCGTGAAAACCATATCGTAGTAAACGCTATCCTTGCTCACCACGGCGACGTGGAGGCAAAGTCAATAGAAGCGGTGCTCGTTCAGGCGGCGGACGCTATTTCAGGCGCACGCCCCGGCGCGAGAAGAGAGACTACCACGAACTACGTTAAACGTCTTCAAAAACTCGAAGAGATCTCCGGTAGCTTTAAGGGCGTTGAAAAATGCTACGCTATCCAAGCCGGCAGAGAAGTCAGAGTTATGGTCAAACCCGATCAGGTTGACGACGCAAAGACTGTATTCCTTGCCAAAGAGATCGCTAAAAAGATCGAACAGGAAATGGAATATCCGGGGCAGATCAAGGTCAACGTCATCAGAGAGTGGCGCGCTACCGAATTCGCAAAATAAAAAAGATATAACAAAAAGGCACGGTATCTTCCGTGCCTTTTTAGGTTTAAATAGTTTTAGTCTTTGCTTTTAAATATTGTTATTTATTACTCAAATATTCGTCGATGGCGATAGCGGCGTTTTTACCCGCGCCCATGGCAAGGATAACGGTTGCGGCGCCTGTTACCGCATCGCCGCCTGCGTAAACGCCTTCTATCGACGTTAAGCCGTCTTCACCGTTTACTACTATTCCGCCCTTTTTATTGACTTCAAGTCCAGCCGTGGTGCTTTTAATAAGCGGGTTGGGGGAAGTTCCGATAGCGACAATCGCGCAGTCCGCGTCGATAGAAAATTCCGAGCCGTCAATCGGGACGGGGCGGCGCCTACCCGACTGGTCGGGTTCGCCTAGTTCCATTTTTTGGCATTTAACTCCGTTTACCCAGCCGTTCTCGTCTTTGGTGATTTCAAGCGGAGCGGTAAGGAAATTAAACTTTATGCCTTCTTCTTTGGCGTGTTCGACTTCTTCTTTCCTTGCGGGAAGTTCGGTTTCGGTTCTTCTATATACTATGGTAACGTCCGCACCCAAACGCTTTGCACTACGCGCCGCGTCCATAGCGACGTTTCCGCCACCGAATACCACCGTTTTTTTAGCGTGCATGATAGGGGTGGGGGAATCTTCTTTATAAGCCTTCATAAGGTTTATTCTCGTTAAAAACTCGTTTGCGGAATAAACGCCGTTAGCGGATTCGCCCGGGATCTTCATAAAGTTCGGAAGCCCCGCGCCCGTGCCGATAAACACGGCGGAAAAACCTTCTTCGTGCATAAGTTCGTCTATCGTAAGCGTTTTACCGATAACTACGTTCGTCATAAACTCTACGCCTAGATTTTTTAAGTCTTCGATCTCTTTTTTAACGATCTCTTTCGGAAGTCTGAATTCCGGTATTCCGTAAGATAAAACTCCGCCGGCAAGGTGCATTGCCTCGAACACGGTAACAGAGTATCCGTGTTTTGCAAGATATCCCGCACAGGCAAGCCCCGATGGGCCGGAGCCGATAACCGCGACCTTTTTACCGTTCTTATCAACGTTTGATATTTCGCCTTTAGCGTTCTTTCTGTGATAGTCCGCAACAAACCTTTCAAGTCTGCCGATTCCCACGCTTTCGCCCTTTATACCGCGCACGCACTTGCTTTCACATTGCGATTCCTGCGGGCAAACCCTACCGCAAACGGCGGGAAGAAGGTTGTCTTCGGTTATGATTTTATACGCCTCTTCAAATTCGCCTGCCGCTACTTTTGCGATAAACTGCGGTATTTTTACTTTAACGGGGCAACCGCCGCGGCAGGGCATATTCTTACAGTTAAGGCAGCGCTGTGCCTCTGAGATAGCCTGCTCTTCGGTATAGCCCAAAGCGACTTCGTCAAAGTTTTTATTTCTAACGTCCGGTTCTTGAGACGGCATCGGATTTTTTATTAAAGAAGGATTCATTATTTGACCTCCTTAAAAAGATTGCAAACATCTTCGTGTCTTTGTCGTTCGCGCATCTTATACGTAGCGCCGCGTTTCATTGCCTCGTCAAAATCGACAAGGTGTCCGTCGAAATCCGGCCCGTCAACGCAGGCGAACTTGGTTTCGCCGCCGACAGTCAGTCTGCATCCGCCGCACATACCCGTTCCGTCTATCATTATGGGATTCATACTGACAACCGTTTTAACGCCGAACGGCTTTGTGGTAAGGCAAACGAATTTCATCATAATCAGCGGGCCTATCGCGATAACTTCGTCATAATTTTCGCCGCTTTCGATAAGTTTTTTAAGCGCGTCGGTAACGAGCCCTTTTTCGCCCCAACTTCCGTCGTCGCTCATTTTACAAAACTTATCTGACACCGCGGCAAATTCTTTTTCCAAAATAACCAAGTCTTTATTTCTAAACCCCGCGATAGTGTGAACTTCCGCCCCTATATCGTGCAATTTTTTAGCAACGGGGTAGGCGATGGCGCACCCGACGCCGCCGCCGACGACAGCGACCTTTTTAAGCCCTTCGGTTTCCGTCGCTTTCCCAAGCGGGCCCACGAAGTCGCAAATATAATCGCCTTCGTTTTTAAGGTTTAATTTATACGTCGTTTCTCCGACGATCTGAAAGATAATGGTAACCTTGCCGGTATTTCTGTCAAAATCGGCGATGGTTAGCGGTATTCTTTCCCCGTCTTCGTCCACGCGAAGTATGATAAATTGACCGGGTTCGGCTTTTCTTGCGACCAGCGGAGCGTCTATCTCCATTAGCGTGACCGTGGGGTTAAGACTTGTTTTCCTTAAAATTTTATACATAATTTTCCTTGATTATTCCCACTCGATCGTGGCAACGGGCTTAGGAGTGATGTCGAACAAAACTCTGTTTACGCCCTTTATTTCGTGAGTTATCCTTTCGGTAATTTTCTGCAACAGTTCGAAAGGAACGTTTTCAACGGTTGCTGTCATAGCGTCAACAGTATTTACCGCACGGATTATAACGGGGTAAGCAAACGTTCTGCCGTTTTCGCCTACGCCTACCGACTTAAAGTCCGGAACTACCGTAAAGTATTGCCAAACTTTTCCCGCAAGACCGTTTTTAGCGAATTCGTCGCGAAGGATCGCGTCGGACTCTCTGACGAGTTCTAATCTGTCACGGGTTATTGCGCCCAAACATCTTACGCCCAAGCCGGGACCGGGGAAGGGTTGACGGTAAACCATTTTATCGGGAAGACCTAACGCTTTGCCTACCACTCTTACTTCGTCTTTGAATAAAAGTTTAACGGGTTCAACGAGTTCGAATTTAAGATCGTCCGGAAGTCCGCCTACGTTGTGGTGAGACTTAACTCCGTCGCTTTCTAAGATGTCGGGATAAATAGTGCCTTGCGCTAAAAATTCGATACCTTCTAACTTCCTTGCTTCTTCTTCGAAAACTCTGATAAATTCCGCGCCGATGATTTTGCGTTTTTTCTCTGGATCGGAAACGCCGGCAAGTTTATCCAAAAATCTGTCTACCGCGTCTACGTAAATAAGGTTTGCGTCCATTTGGTTGCGGAACACTTCGATAACTTGTTCGGGTTCGCCCTTTCTTAAAAGTCCGTGGTTAACGTGCACGCAAACGAGATTTTTGCCTATCGCCTTAATTAAAAGTGCGGCAACAACCGAAGAGTCAACGCCGCCGGAAAGGGCAAGCAAAACCTTTTTGTCGCCGACTTGCGCCTTTATTTCTTTTATCTGTTCATCGATAAAAGCTTTGGCAAGCGCTTCGTTTGTAATTCGTTCCATATCGTCAGGTCTTTTGTTTCCCATTGTGAGTATCTCCCTTAATTAAATTTAAAAATTATTATAAAATAAACTGAGTGATAAGTCAATAAAAAGAATTAAATTAACTTGATATATATTATAAAAAGGCAAGAGTATCAAATTATTTGACAAGTATCGGCATAAATGATAAAATTTTATAATCAAAAGAGAAAAGGCAAGGTAAAAATGAAAGCGCTTGAAGTCTCCGAAAAATTCGGTTCAATGGTCTTTAACGAAAAAGTAATGAAAGAACGCCTGAGCGATTCCGCATATGCGGAAGTTCGCCGCTCGATAGACGAAGGCGTTCCGCTTTCGCGCGGGTGTGCAAAAGAAGTCGCAAACGCCATGAAAGAGTGGGCTATCGAAAACGGCGCTACGCATTTTACTCATTGGTTCCAGCCTATGACGGGGGTTACCGCAGAAAAACACAACAGTTTTATCGAACCGTCAAAGAGCGGCGAACCCATAATGAAATTTTCCGAAAACTCCCTGCTCGCAGGTGAGTCGGACGCGTCGAGTTTTCCTAACGGCGGGCTCAGGGCAACGTTCGAAGCAAGGGGATATACCGCTTGGGATATTACGTCTTACGCGTTTATAAAAGACGGCAGCCTATATATTCCGACCGCGTTTTGTTCATACGGCGGCGAGGCGCTCGATAAAAAAACGCCGCTTCTCCGCTCTATGGACGCTATCGATAAGCAGGCAAAAAGGATACTTGCACTTTTCGGTAAGAAGAACGTGAAAAAAGTCGTTCCTACCGTTGGCGCGGAACAGGAATATTTTTTGATCAGTAAAGACGTTTACGAAAAAAGGATAGACCTTATCCATTGCGGAAGAACGCTTTTCGGCGCAAGACCTTCTAAGGGTCAGGAACTCGAAGATCACTACTACGGCGCTATAAAAACGCAGGTCGCTTCTTTTATGAAGGAAGTTGACGAAGAACTTTGGAAACTCGGAGTTTATTCTAAAACTAAGCATAACGAAGTTGCTCCCGCACAGCACGAACTTGCCGCAATGTTCATGCAGGCGAATATCGCATGCGATCAGAACCAACTGACGATGGAAGTTATTAAAAGCGTTGCTAACAAGCACGGTATGGTATGTTTGTTGCACGAAAAACCTTTCGATAAGGTAAACGGCAGCGGAAAGCACGATAACTGGTCTCTTTCTACCGACTCGGGCGAAAACCTTTTAGAACCCGGCGACACCCCGCGCGATAACGCACAGTTTATTCTATTCTTGCTGGCGGTGATAAAGGCGGTGGATGAATATCAGGACTTGCTTAGGATCTCCGTCGCAAGTGCAGGTAACGACCATAGGCTTGGGGCAAACGAAGCGCCGCCAGCGATCATTTCGGTATTTTTGGGCGAGGAGTTAGAAGAAGTTTTAAGTGCGATAGAGAGCGGCTCCGACTATTCGGCAAAGAAAAAGGGCGAACTTAAAATAGGCTTATCAAACCTTCCGCCGCTACCAAAAGATGCGACGGATAGGAACAGAACTTCGCCTTTCGCGTTCACGGGGAATAAGTTTGAATTCCGTATGGTAGGCTCTGCCGAAAATATTTCCTGCCCGAACTTTATTCTAAACACCATAGTCGCGGAAGAACTGTCAAACTTTGCCGATGTTTTGGAAAAAGCGAACGATTTTAACTCCGCGCTTGAAAACTTATTGCGCGAAACGATTAAGAAACATAAACGCATAATCTTTAACGGCAACAACTATTCGAAAGAGTGGGAAAAGGAAGCCGAAAAACGCGGACTACTTAACTACGTTTCCACGGTAGACGCCGTTCCGCACTATAACGATCCGAAAAACGTTAAAGTTTTTGAAAAGCATAAGGTTTTATCCGAAAGCGAAATACTTTCAAGACAGGAGATAAAACTCGAAAACTACGCCAACGTTATTCATATCGAAGGGCTTACCGCCGTAGATATGGCAAGAAAGGAAATTGCGCCGGCTATAATCGAATACGAAAGTTTCCTTCTTTCCGAAATCGAAGCCAAAAAAGAATTCGACGCTTCGCTTGACGCCACGCTTGAAAAAGACGCGTTAAAGAAGATCTCCGATCTTTCGGGAAAATTCTTAAAAACGCTTTCCCGCCTTGAAAAAGAAGTGGAAGAGTTCTCTAAAATGACGGGCGTTTTGGATAAGGCGAAGTATTGCAGGGAAACTATTCTTTCGGATATGGAAGAGTTAAGGCGTTTTGCCGACGGTATGGAACTGATCCTCGGCAAAAAGTTCTGCCCGTTCCCAACATACGAAGATATTTTATACAGCGTTAAATATTAAAAATTTTAATCAGATAAGCGTCGGAAAGTTATCCGACGCTTTTTCTGTTTTTGAATATATATAATATATTTAAATAAAATATGAAAATAAAGTTGAAAACCGAAAAAAAATGTGCTAAAATATTATGGCTGTAAAAAAGAAAAATTTATTTTGGTTATTTTTTTACATATATACGGAGGTTTTATGGCAAAAACATCAGGCGTGCCCTTTAACGGCACCAAAGAACAGGAAGAGAAGTTAAGAGCGAAACTTCACGAACTCAAATCCGTTCAGGGCGGACTTATGCCCGCACTTCAAGAGGCTCAGGAAATCTACGGTTATCTTCCGAAAGAAGTGCAGATAATCGTTGCCGAAGAGTTGGGGCTTTCCCTTTCGGAAGTTTACGGAGTCGTTTCTTTCTATTCTCAATTCACTATTGTCCCCAAGGGTAAATATAAAATCGGCGTATGCCTAGGAACGGCTTGCTACGTTAAAGGTTCGGGCGATATTCTTGCCGAAGTTGAAAAAGTTTTGGGTATCAGCGCAGGACAGATCACTTCCGACGCTAAATTCTCGATCGACGCTACTCGTTGTATCGGTTGCTGCGGTTTGGCTCCGGTTATGACCGTTAATGACGACGTTTACGGAAGAATCACTCCGAAAGACGTTAACGGCATTTTAGCGAAGTATAACTAATTCGGAGGGCAAAGGTTATGAAAAAGACTGTTCAGGATATAAATTTAATAAGAGAAAAAACTCAATCGAGAATTGCCATGCGTGGGCACGGCTCTTTTGATACCGGCGAAGTTTCGCACTATAAAAGGCAGGTTTTGATCTGCGGCGGAACGGGCTGCCACTCGAATAAGAGTTCGCAAATTCTCGCGGAATTCAACAGACAGATCAAAGAAAAGGGGTTAGAAAACGACGTTTTAACCGTAATGACCGGTTGTTTCGGTCTTTGTGCGGCGGGCCCCGTAGTTATCGTCTATCCGGAAGGCGCGTTCTATTCCAGAATGACGGTTGAAGACGTTACCGAGATAGTTGACGAACACTTGATAAAGGGCAATATCGTTGAAAGATTATTGCACGAAGAAGGGGAGGGAAAAGAAAAAGTAGTTGCTCTTTCCGATACCAACTTCTATAAAAAGCAAACCCGTGTTGCGCTTCGTAACTGCGGGGTTATCGATCCCGAAAATATCGACGAATACATAGCGTATGACGGATATCAGGCGCTCATTAAAGCGCTTACCACTATGGATCGTCAGGAAGTTATAGACGTTATATTAAAGTCCGGGCTTCGCGGTCGTGGCGGCGCAGGCTTCCCGACGGGAAGAAAATGGCAGTTCACCAAAGACGCAGTCGGCGATATCAAATACGTTTGCTGTAACGCGGACGAGGGCGACCCCGGTGCGTTTATGGATAGGTCTGTATTAGAAGGCGATCCCCACGCGGTATTAGAGGCTATGTCCATCGCGGGCTACGCTATCGGCGCTACGCAAGGATATATCTACGTCAGAGCGGAATATCCTATCGCCGTTCATAGACTTAAAGTCGCAATAAAGCAGGCTAAAGAATACGGACTTTTAGGCGAAAACGTTTTAGGGCTCGGATTTAATTTCGACATCGAAATAAGACTCGGCGCGGGCGCTTTCGTTTGCGGTGAAGAAACCGCGCTTATGACGAGTATCGAAGGTAACCGCGGTGAACCGAGACCGCGTCCTCCGTTCCCCGCAATAAAAGGTCTTTTCGGAAAGCCCACGCTTTTAAATAACGTTGAAACTTACGCAAACGTTGCGCAGATCATCTTAAAGGGTGCCGACTGGTTCTCTTCCTTCGGAACGGAAAAGAGCAAGGGAACGAAAGTTTTCGCGCTCGGCGGAAAGATCAACAACACGGGGCTTGTGGAAATTCCTATGGGAACTCCGCTTCGCAAAGTAATTGAAGATATCGGCGGCGGTATTCCTAACGGCAAGAAGTTTAAAGCGGCTCAGACCGGCGGACCTTCCGGCGGATGTATTCCCGCTTCGCTTATAGATACTCCTATCGATTACGAATCGCTTATCTCTATCGGTTCGATGATGGGCTCCGGCGGACTTATCGTTATGGACGAAGATAACTGTATGGTCGATATAGCCAAGTTCTTCTTGGAATTCACGGTAGACGAATCTTGCGGTAAATGCACCGCTTGCCGCGTTGGAACGAGAAGACTTCTTGAACTTTTGACAAAAGTTACGGAAGGCACGGCGACCATGGAAACTTTGGACGAGATGGAAAAACTTTGCTACTACATCAAAGATAATTCTCTCTGCGGTTTAGGTCAAACGGCTCCTAACCCCGTTCTTTCAACTCTTAGATACTTTAGAGACGAATATATCGCTCACGTTAAAGACAAAAAGTGTCCCGCGGGCGTATGTAAAAAACTTTTACAGTTTAAGATCGATAAAGATAAATGTATCGGTTGCGGAATGTGCGCAAGAAATTGCCCCGCAAGTTGCATCAGCAAGACCGACTATATCGCAGAAGGGCATAAACTTCCTTCTTACGAAATCGATTCGACTAAGTGCGTAAAATGCGGCGCTTGTATGGCGAACTGTAAATTCCATGCGATCTCAAAGGGTTAATAAGGAGCGTAACTATGAGTGATATTAAAATGATAAACTTAAAAATTAACGGTATCGACGTAACAGTTCCCGCCGGCACGACCATTTTAGAGGCGGCAAAGGTTGCGGGTATAAATATTCCTACCCTTTGCTATATGAAGGGTATCAACGAAATCGGCGCTTGCCGTATTTGCGTAGTAGAAGTTAAGGGTGCAAGATCTATGGTGGCGGCGTGCGTTTATCCCGTCAGCGAAGGTATGGAAGTTACCACCAACTCGGATAAAGTTATCGCGGCAAGAAAAACCACGCTCGAACTTTTACTTTCGGACCACAGAAAAGATTGCCTTTCCTGTGAAAGAAACTTAAACTGCGAACTTCAAAAACTTTCAAACGAGTACGGTTGCAACGCATACCGTTTCCGCGGCGTTTCGAGCAAGACCGACGCGCCTGACACCACTACCGACTATCTCGTCAGAGACAATACCAAATGTATTCTCTGCCGTAGATGCGTAGCCACATGTAACAAAGTTCAGACGGTTGCCGTTATCGGCGCGAACGAAAGGGGATTTAAGACCAACATAAATTGCGCGTTTGAAGAAAATCTCGAAAATTCGCCATGCGTAGCGTGCGGACAATGTATCAACGTTTGCCCGACGGGTGCGCTCCACGAAAGATATGAAATCAACGACGTTAAAAAGGCGCTTGCCGATCCCGAAAAGACGGTTATCGTCGCCGCGGCTCCCGCAGTAAGGGCAGCCCTCGGCGAAGAATTCGGAAATCCGATAGGAACAAATGTTGAAGGAAAAATGGTTACAGCTCTTCGCCGTATCGGATTCGATAAGGTGTTCGACGTTAACTTCGGCGCGGATATGACCATTATCGAAGAATCCAACGAATTTATCAATAGAGTTAAAAACGGCGGAACGTTACCTATGATCACCAGTTGTTCTCCGGGTTGGGTAAGATATATGGAATTCTATTATCCCGATCTTATTCCCAACTTCTCTACCTGCAAATCACCGCAACAGATGTTCGGCGCTCTTTGCAAAACCTACTGGGCGGAAAAGAACGGCGTCGATCCTAAAAATATCTTCGTTGTAACGATAATGCCTTGCGTAGCGAAAAAAGCGGAAAAGTTAAGAGATCACCAAAACGCTTCGGGATACCCCGATATAGACGCGGTTTTAACCACGAGAGAACTTGCAAAACTTATTAAAGAAAAGGGTATAATGTTCAATGACCTTCCGGAAGGCGAACTTGACAACCCGATGGGCGAATTCTCCGGCGCAGGCGTTATCTTCGGTGCGTCCGGCGGCGTTATGGAAGCGGCTTTAAGAACGGCGGTTGAAAAACTTACGGGCGAAGAACTCAAAAAGCCCGACTTTACCGAAATTCGCGGTATGGAAGGCGTTAAAGAGGCGGTTTACGACGTTGCGGGTATGAAAGTTAAAGTTGCGGTTGCAAGCGGACTTTCCAACGCGAAAAAGATCTGCGACCTTATAAGAAACGGCAAAGCCGATTATCAGTTCGTTGAAATTATGTGTTGTCCCGGCGGCTGTATCAACGGCGGCGGTCAACCGATTCTTGACGCGTATACCAGAAGAAACGTCGACTATAAAACTCTTCGTGCAGGCGCGCTTTATTCGGAAGATAGCAAAAAAGCGCTCCGCAAGAGCCACGATAACCCCGTCATTAAAGACGTTTACGATTATCTCGGCGAAATCGGCGGACACAAAGCGCATAAGATTTTACACACCGAATACGTTGTGAGAAAGAAATATTAATAAAAACATTTAAAGGGAGCGAATTTTCGCTCCCTTTTTCATATGTTCGGTCTTTATATTCGTATATTGTCGCTTTATAAATATTATTTACTCTTGCCTTTTATAATAAAAAATGGTAAAATATAAAAAGAGTAATTTTTATAAATTAGATTATGTATAGACGTTTTTTTAAAAGATTTTTCGATATATTTTTCGCGGTATTGTTTATCCTTATATTATCGCCTCTGTTTATCTTGATTTCGCTTATCCTTCTTCTCACATCAAAAGGACCTGTGATTTTCAAGCAAGACCGTATAGGAAAGGGCGGAAAGGTATTTAAGATATTTAAATTCCGCACGATGAAAGTGAACTCGGAGCATACGGGTAGCGGCGTTTATTTGGAAAAGAACGATTCGCGCGTTACTAAATTCGGTAAATTTTTGCGTGCTACAAGTTTAGACGAGATACCGCAACTTTTCAATATTTTAAAAGGGGATATGAGTTTTATCGGACCCAGACCTCCTCTTACATATCACCCTTGGGTTTACGAAGAGTATACCGAAGAACAGAAAAAAATGTTTAACGTTCGCCCGGGGATTACGGGTTGGGCGCAGGTCAACGGTAGAAAGACGGTCGAGTGGAACAAACGTATTTCATTAAACGTTTGGTATGTTGAACACTTAAAATTCACGCTCGACGTTAAAATTTTGTTTTTAACGGTTATAAGAGTTTTTTCTAATTCCGATAACTTAAATAAAGGCGCTACCGTAAGTAAAGAGAAAGACGGAGCAAAGTCTGATAAAAACGGCAAAGAAAATTAAAAGGGGAAATTTATGTCCGTAATAAAACTGATGTTTATAACTAACCGTGCAGATATTGCGGAAATTGCCGAAAACGCGGGGGTTGACAGGATCTTTATCGATCTTGAAAGTCTCGGTAAAGCCGAAAGACAGGGCGGGCTGGACACGGTTATGTCCGATCATAAAATCGAAGACGTTAAAACCGTTAAAGCCGTTTTGAAAAAGGCTGAACTTTTGGTCAGAATAAATCCCGTTCACGACGCAAAAGACGGTATAATTTCTACCGAAGAAGAAATCGATAAAGTAATTGAAAACGGCGCGGATATTATAATGCTACCGTATTATAAAACGCTTGAAGAAGTAAAAAGATTTATCGGGGCGGTTCACGGCAGAGTTAAAACCATGCTTTTAATAGAAACTGCTGAGGCTGTCGATATTTTAGACGATACGTTAAAATTAAACGCTATCAACGAATACCATATCGGAATCAACGACTTGTCTCTTTCGCTTAACAAAAAGCATATGTTTGAACTTCTTGCCGACGGCACGGTGGAAAGCATCACAAAAAAACTGAAAAAAGCCGGCGCATTTTATGGGTTCGGCGGCATTGCTTCGATAGGTCGTGGCGACATTCCTGCGGAAAGAATAATATTAGAACACTACCGTTTGGGTTCTAAAATGGCGATTTTATCCAGAAGTTTTTGCAACGTTTCAAAGATGTCCGATATAGATTTAATAAGGCAAAAATTCGATAGCGGAGTCAATCTTATAAGATATTTCGAAGGCACGATAGTCGATACAACCGATTTTGAAGGTAATCGTGCGGAAATTAAAAAAATAGTCAAGGAACTGACCGATAGATTATGAAAATACTTATTGCGGGCAAAATTTGCGAAAATGAAAACCTGATTCGCGAAATTTCGTCGATGGGGCATACGGTAACCGAATTCCCGGACGAAAGGGTCTCGCTCGTCTCCCGTGGCATTTCGCCGAAAGATTTTGAAGGCGTTATTTGTAACGGGCTTTTTTTGTATAACGACGCTCGCGAATTTTTAAATCTTAAATACGTTCAACTGCTAAGCGCGGGCTTAGACCGCGTTCCCGTAGATTATCTTAATGCTCGCGGGGTAAAGATATTTAACGCCAAAGGGGTTTACGATATCCCGATCTCTGAATTTGCTCTTTGCGGCGTGCTCGATCTTTATAAACGGTCGGCTTTCTTTTACGAGAATAAAAAGAGAAGAAAGTTTGAAAAGAGAAGGGATCTGATCGAACTTTACGGAAAAACCGTTTTAATTGTCGGTTGCGGCAGCGTTGGAACGGAATGTGCCAAAAAGTTTTCCGCTATGGGAACAAAAGTTTTGGGTGTAGACATAATTAAAAAAACAAATCCTTATTTTGAATCAATATATACTATTAACGAGTTAGACTCAATTCTCCCTAATGCGGATATCGTTATTTTAACTCTTCCACTTACCGAAAAAACTGAAGGTCTTTTTGACGAATATAGGTTTTCGCTTATGAAAAAAGGGAGCGTTATAGTTAACGTTTCCCGCGGAAAAGTGGTAGTGGAGTCAGCACTTATATCAGCCTTAAAAACAAGGCTTTACGGCGGTGTTATAGACGTGTTTGAAACCGAGCCTTTGCCAAACGAAAGCGAACTTTGGTCGTTAGATAACGCGGTCATAACGCCCCATAATTCCTTCGTTTCCGAAAATAACGACGAAAGATTAAATGGCGTTATTCTAAAAAACTTAAAGGACATGAAATGAGTAAAAAAATTCTGCTGGTTGCATCGGTTCAAAGCCATATCGCACAATTTCATAAACCGCTTATCGCGCTTTTAAAAAATATGGGAGCAACCGTTCATATTGCCGCAAGAAATAATCTTGCCGAAAAAAACGGACTTAAAATCGATGGGGCGGACGAAATTTTCGACGTTCCGTTTGCAAGGTCGCCGATAAGCCGTAAAAATTTAAAAGCGTATAAAATACTTAAAAATATAATTAAAAACGGTAATTACGACGTTATTCACTGCAACACTCCCGTCGCGTCAATTTTGACCAGAAAAGCGGCGAATAAGGCTCGAAAAAACGGGACGAAAGTTATTTATACCGCGCACGGTTTTCATTTTTATAAGGGCGCGTCTAGAAAGAGTTGGTTGCTTTGGTATAACATAGAAAAACACTATGCGAAAAAGACCGATATTCTTATCACCATAAACCGAGAAGATTACGAAACCGCAAAACAGAATTTTAAAACGGACGTAAAATATATTCACGGCGTAGGGGTAAACGAGAATAGGTTTTTGAATTTCTCGCCCGAAAAGGTGGCGCAAATTAAAGAAGAATTTGCGTTAGATAACTATAAGGTTATTCTATGTACTGGCGAACTTAACGACAATAAAAACCAAAAGACGGTAATTTCCGCAATGCCGCAAGTTTTAGCAAAACTTCCGAACGTGAAACTTCTTATCGCGGGCAACGGCAGGAACGAAGGCGCGCTAAAAGACCAAATAAATGCGTTGGGGCTTAATAATAACGTATTCCTTTTGGGGTATAGATCCGATTTGGAAAATTACGTTAACGCGGCGGATCTTGTCGTTTCGGCAAGTCTGCGCGAAGGCTTGGGGCTTAACGTTATAGAAGGGATGATATGCGGAAAACCCGCCGTCGTTTCGGATAACCGCGGGCACAGGGAACTTGTCGTTAACGGCGAAAACGGATTTAGGGTTAATGCTTTAAGCGATAAAGAGTTTGCGGAAAGGATAATAGAGATTTTCTCTTCTGAATCTCTTTATAAAAAGTTTTCCGAAAAAACGGTTCAAATGGCAAAACCTTTTACAATAGAACCGGTTACAAAAGAGCTTAAAAACATCTACGAAGAGCTTTTAGATAAATAATAAAAAATATATAATATATATAATGTATATAGTAAAAAGAAAAAGGCGACGGTTAACCGTCGCCTTTTTTGCATGCCTATTATTTTAAGATCGTTCCGTAAGTTGAAGGATTTAAGTTATTTATTTCGGAGAAGTTTATATTCGTTTTATTAAGTTCAAGTCCAAGCGAAACGCTTATATCGATTATGCTTAACGCGCTGAACGAAAGGTTAAGGCTGGATAGTTGATCGTTTTTAACGGTGATCACAGCCGTCATATCGCTTAGCGCCGAACTGCCCGCAAGTTCTTGCCCGTCTAAAACTATCGTATGCTTTGAACTTGCATAAGAGTAACTCTTAATAACTTTTTCGATCTTGATTTCGTTATTATTCTCCGTGAACTGATTGAGCAAGTTATCGGTGAATCCCGCAAAGAAGCCGATTTGCTCTAACATCGTCTTTCCGAAGTATTCTCTTGTCATCCTTCTATAAGAAGTAGAAGAACTCCACTGGAACCAACTTCTAGAGTAATTAAGTCGCTTTATGTAGAAGTAACCGTCCTTATAGATAAGCGTTCCGTCTCCGCACTTGATGTAGTTAGATGCAAGATCCGCAACCAAAATGTCTTTGGCAAGGCTTATGTGTGCAACCGCTTCTATCTTTTTGCCTTCCGCTCCGTCGTCTATAAGGCGGATAGCTGCGTCAACGTTAACGGTTCTTTCAATTATTCCTATAACGTTTATCTTTGCCGTTCCGGATAGGTAATATGTTCCGCTCTTATTTTCAATAACGTTAACAAGTCCTTTAACTAATCCCTTGACGTTCGATAGGTCTATGAACGAACCGGACGGGGTAGTAAGATTTGCAAAAGTATTGTTGTTAAGCGAAATGTGTCCGTATTTTTCGTCTATGCTGACGTCAAGCGCAAGATTGCCGTTATCTACATAGGCTTTTAAGTCTATATCATAATCTAAACCTAAGTCGTCTGCGCATATATTAACGCCTAATATTCCGTTACTTATAGAAAGCGATTTAACAAACCCGACAAGATTATCTAAGTTCTTAAAGTCGTATTCCTTTATTAGGGTAAGCACGTCGGTAGAGGATAACAGTTCGCCGTAATTCAAACTCTGAATAACGTTTTTATATTCGCTCTTAATAAGGTCGACCATTTCGTCCATAGCCGTGCGGGAAAGTTTAACTTTAAGCGTATCGTTATATATTATGTATAACGTCGCGTTGCTGTATTGAATATAAAGTTTATGCGTTTTTCCGTTTGCGGTGATTAAAACCGTTCCGCCGAGGGTTAAGTCGCCGTTATTGAACGCCGCGGTGGGATCGGCAAGATCGCCCTTATTATGTATTTTAATATTTTGAAGGCTGATCTGAACTTTTCCTATTTTAATATTTCCGTTTGCCGTAAAGTATCTATTCGATAATTGCGCATATATCTTAGAAATAAGATCTTCGAGCCCTGCGATAGAAACGTAATCGGCTTGCGGTAAGGCAACGATAGGATCGCTTATCATATAAGATAATTTAGCGTTCAACTTATCCGAAGCAACCGTAATTCCTGTATGCGAAAGCGTAACGGCAAAATCTTCCACGTCAAAGGATAGCGAGCCGATATTGTATATAATCGAGTTAATGATATCAATTACCTTATCCATTAATCCGTCGGTATTAAGCATAGAAGATATATCTAAACCGAAGATATCAAGGTAATCTGAGATCGTATCGATAGAAGATTTAAGCGCGATATTGCCAACTTTAACGAATACGGTTGAATCTTCGAAGAATACGGAGATATTCAAAGTATCGTTAAGAGTAAGTTCAGCAGAAACCTTTATATCTTTAAGATCGTTAAAGTCAACGGTAACTACACCCGAGATATCGAAGGAAGAAACAGCAAGGTCAATCGAGAGC
>CACXGN010000002.1 GCA_902767225.1 uncultured Eubacteriales bacterium
AAGACAATTTGTGCGCAGCACCGAACAGTAGACACCTACTGTTCGTCGGAGAAGGTCGCACAGGCGAAAATCCCATCTTCTCCGCCAACGATAAAAAGGCAGGTAGTAAACAGACTATCTGCCTTTTTTAGCCACGAGTGGCAATAACTTATCGTGTCAATTACTCAGTATTGCAGAGTTACAATCAATTGCAACCGTGTTGCGTAAAACATAGTTTACCAAAATGAGTTATTTTATTAATAATTATATTTTTTCTTGTATTTTTTGAGGAATCCGAACGTCATAAGAGTAGAGAATAGTTCGGAGAAGACGATGGAATACCATACGCCATAGAATGCAGCTTCATAGCTTGAACCAAACACATGGAAGAAGATGATCGGCACTATGATAATGGTTGCCAAGTTAAATACCAGCGTCCTTACGATCGAAATAACTCCGGAAATAAGCCCATTATTAAATGCGGTAAAGAGTCCTGAGCCATAGGATGGAATCCCCTTAAACAGGAAAGACAGCGTAAATATACGGAGACCATCAACCGTGATAAGCATGAGATTTTCGTCCCCATGAGAAAATGCGCTTGCAAGCGGACTTGCCAAAGCTTCGATTAAGACGGTCGCAATGGCGCTGAGAATAATAACGAGAATCAAGCTCTTCTTATAAAGATTTTTTATGTTATCCGTATTACCCGCCCCGTAGTTGTATGAAATCAACGGTGAAACACCGAGAACGAAACCGGAAGCTATGGCAGTAAAGATCGAGTTGACATATCCCACCGTGCCGAATGCCGCAACGCCAAGATCGCCGATCATATAGAGAAACAAACTGTTATATACGACGTTGATGATCGAGCCCGAAATGTTTGTGAAGAATTCTGATGAACCGTTCCCGCAAGCCTTTGCCAACGCCTTTCCGTCCATATCCGGTTTTCCGAGATGAAGAAGACTCTTGTTTTTGCAGAAGAAATAAATAAGCGGAACCACGCCACCGATAAAAAGGCCTGCTGCCGTCGCAATTGCCGCTCCCTGAATCGCTTTCGTTGGATCGCCATGCGATAAAACCCCTACCAAAATTCCGTCGCCTATGACGTTCGTAACGCCGGCAAGAACAGTAAAAAGAAGTCCGAGTCCAGGCTTTTTGGCAGTCGTTAAAAGGCTCTGGAAAAAGAACTGGAGCATAAAAAGAGTCAGCGCCGGAATCAAAATGTGCCCGTAAGAGATACATAAAGGCATCATCGTTTCCGTTACGCCAAGTGCTTTAAGGAGCGGTTCCATAGTAAACCATAAGACAAATGAACAAACAACGCCAATAGCGATCAGAACATACGTAAGAAATGAAAAGATGCCGTTTGCACGCTTGCTATCACCCTCTCCCAAGATCTTTCCGACCAAGGCGCTACCGCCGGTTCCGAACATAAAACCAATTGCAGCGATGATCATGAAAATCGGTGAAATTTGGTTGATCGCGGCAAATGCCGTCGTCCCACCGAAATTAGATACGAAAACGCCGTCTACGATCCCGTATATCGATGCAAGAAGAATCGCCAAGACCGTCGGCAAAACATATTTTATCAGTTTGCCGAATGTAAAATGCTGTGTAAAAATTTGGGTGTTCTCTTCCATGAGAGTTTTTCCTCACATTTTATATAGATTTTAACTATTAGAAGTTGCTATATATTATATCATTTCCGTATGCCAAAATCAACAGTTTTTAAAAATGATAAATAAAACTTTCTTTTTCAATTTCTATAAACATAATCAGTTAAAAGTGTGAAAAGCATAAAACTAAAATAATCTATATAAAAGATCTAAGCTAAATCAAAAGTTAAATGAGAGTTCCGTAAATTGCTTTGCAAAAGGCAATCGCAAAATCCCATCTTCTACGCAACAAACAATACTTTTTCTCTAAAAGATTATTAGTTTTGTAATTTTTATTAAAGTGTGGTATAATCTGGTTACAAAATTTATGCAATTTAAAAATGCAAGGGATAAATTTATGGAAGAAAGATTTTCAAGGACCGAACTTCTTTTAGGGAGCTTTGCAATGGAAAAGTTAGCCCGTTCAAGAGTTGCGATTTTCGGCGTTGGCGGAGTAGGCGGATATGCGGTGGAAGCGCTTGCAAGAAGTGGCGTCGGCAAGCTTACCCTTATCGATAACGACAAAGTCAATTTAAGCAATATCAACAGGCAAATAATCGCAACGGATAAAACCATCGGACAATACAAAGTAGACGCGCTGAAAGAACGGATTTTAAGCATAAATCCCGACTGCGAAGTTAAAACGTATAAAACATTTTTTCTACCCGAAACGGCAGATATTTTTGACTTTACCGAATACGACTACGTGATAGACGCAATAGACACGATTACGGGAAAACTTGAAATTATAAAGTGTTCAAAAGCCGCCGATGTGCCGGTGATAAGTTCTATGGGGGCGGGAAACAAACTTGACCCTACTGCGTTTACTGTGGCGGATATTTATAAAACGAGCGTTTGCCCGCTTGCAAAAGTTATGCGAACGCTATGCCGCAAAAACGGGATAGAAAGCCTTAAAGTTGTATATTCAAAAGAGCCGCCCAAAAAGCCCGAAAACGGCGGAAATACCGACAATGCGGCAAGTTGCATAAGCGAAGAACAAACCGAGAAAACAAGTGCAAAAAAGCGCGCTATTCCCGGTTCTACCGCGTTTGTGCCGCCCGTTGTTGGACTTATAATCGCAAGTGAAGTTATAAAGGATATAACTTCTAAATAAAACGAAATAAAAATCAGCCGCCCCGAAGAAATCTTCGGGGCGGCTTTATCATTAGTTTATATTGTAAAAATTTACTATCGCTCTTCCCTGAAATAGTTAAGCCCGAGCGACGCAGGCGGTTGAACGCTTTTGCTGCCGAAAATACTCGTGATAATAAGAACGACTATCGTTATGATATAAGGCAACAGTTTCAAAACTTCCGTGCCTACAAACGAAATGCCACTTATCTTAAAGGCAAAGATATAAAGCATTGCGAAGACGATAGAGCCTAAAATACTTAAAAGCGGACGCCATAACGTGAATATAACGAGTGCAACCGAAAGCCAACCGAGTGCTTCAATCGTTGCGGCGTTTTCCCAACTTCCGCCGATATAGTCCATTATATAGAAGAACCCGCCGAGCCCTGCGACGCCGCTACCTATCAAGGTTGCCGCATATTTATATCTGCTTACGTTAATACCTGCCGCATCAGCCGTTGCAGGGTTTTCACCGACCGCACGCAAGTGAAGACCAGGTTTGCTTCTTTTTAAGAATATAGCCGTGGCAATAGCAAGCGCTATCGCAAGATAGGTCAGCACGCCGTAATTTAAGAATACCTGTCCGAACCAACCGAGATCAGCCGCGAAAGGAAGCCTTGCGGAGATGATTTTACTCGCTTCGCCGTAATAAGTTTTATCGGCAAAGTTCGTCATAAAGAACTGAGTAAATCCGGAACCGAAAATCGTTATCGCAAGACCGGTTATGTTTTGATTACAATGGAGCGTGGTCGTTAAAAACGAATAAATAAGACCGGCGATCATTGCGAATAAAACCGCGCCTATAATTCCGAAAAGAATTAACAGCACACCTATCGGGTGATCGTGGAAAGCGTTCATATAAAGTGAAACGAACCAGCATCCACCCGCTGCGCCCATACACATAGTTCCCGGTATACCAAGGTTTAAGTTACCGCTCTTTTCGGTTATAGTTTCACCAAGGCAACCGAATAAGAAAACTGCCGAAAGAGAAATTGCCGCAATCAATAATTCCGTAAACATTAATTTTTCCCTCCCTTGCCGTTAGACTTTGTTTTTTTATTCGTGTTTGCGTTGCCGCTTGCACTATTTTTAGTCGCCCTATTTTTTGTTGCCGCGCCGCTTTTTGCTGACGAAGTTTTTTTGGCTTGCGCCGACGCCTTTTTTGCAACGGGTTTTGCGGGCGTTGTTTTTTTAGAATTAGGTTTCGCCGTCTTTTTGACGGTTGGCTTTTTTGCCGGCGGATCCGATTTTTCTTCTTTGATTTCTTCTTTAACTTCCGTTTCGGAAATTATCGGGTCCGTGATTTTAACGTAAGCGGGTTCAGTTTTTTCTTGGATATCAGGTTCTTCCGATTTAACTTCTTCCGTTTCCGCTTTTGTTTCCGTATCGGTTTTAGCGGGTTCCGTAAAATCCGGAATAGGTTCTGCCTTGTTCTTTTTCCTGAATATAAGTTTATAACTGATAAAGAATGAACAAGCGATAATAAAGAAGTAAATAAATCCTATAACTACGTTTGATATCGAGTTATCGTAGAAGTGGAAGAATATTTTAACCTGCCCCATGCCGCTTGAAATAAACGTTATAAGATAACAAGTTCCTATCGAAATCAGCGGGTCAAAATGAGCAAGCCAAGTGGCGATGATAGCCGTAAAGCCCATATTCGAGTGAATCGTATCGCTTACCGTGTGGTTTATACCACCCGTCAAAAGAACGCCGACTATTCCGCACATTATGCCGGAAACGACCATAGTTCTTATAATGATCTTTTTAACGTTCATACCCGCGTATCTTGCGGTGTTGATACTTTCGCCGACGACCGATAATTCATAACCATGCTTACTCTTTGCTAAATAAAAATACGAAAATACGGTAACGAGCGTTATTACAATAAGAGTTAAAAGATACGGATTGACTATATCTATAAGTCCGTAACCGGATATAGGGCTTAAACTTCCCGATCCCGTAGGCGCCCAAACTTTTATCATTACCA
>CACXGN010000003.1 GCA_902767225.1 uncultured Eubacteriales bacterium
GAACCATTTGGTCAAATCGCACACCCACATACAAAACAAAAAAACAGCGCGTTGGCTGTTTTTTCGTTTTGGCAGGGGTAGCTGGATTCGCTTCTCTCGAGCCTCCCGCAAAACAGTCCACTGGACTGTTTTCTTGCCTGTGGCAAGCACGCGACATAAAGCCGCTGGCTCCTAATTCGAATCCAGCACTTAAAACAAGAAAACTATTCATTAAAAAAAGAACGGGCTGTGCCGTTCTTTTTTTAATGGCAGGGGTAGCTGGATTCGAACCAACGAAGTGACGGAGTCAGAGTCCGTTGCCTTACCGCTTGGCGATACCCCTAAATTTTTATTGCTATTGTATTTTATCAAATCCCAAAAAAATTTACAAGCGTTTTCATTATATTTTATAATTTTTATGTGAAAAGATTTTATTTTTTGTTCCGTTGACTTTTTAATTAAACGCGGCTATACTTTAAAAGTATATAAAAGGAGACTGTTATGGAAAGATACGCTTGGAAAGCAACCGTAAAAGAAGGCAAACTTGACGAATATATTAAAAGGCACAACAATATTTGGCCGGAACTTAAAGAATTATTAAAGTCGGCGGGGATTTGCAATTATTCCATTTGGAACTGCGGCAATGAACTATTCGGATATTACGAGTGCGAAAAGGGTGCTTCTTTTGCTGCAAAAACGCAGGCGAACAGCGAAATAGTTGACAAGTGGAACGAGTATATGAAAGACGTTATGATAATGGAAATGGATAAAGTTACCGGTGCGCAACCAAAACTTGACGAAGTGTTCTACTTAAAATAATGATTGCCCCGAAGAAGATATACCGTAGCAAACGGAAAACCCTTTCTATAAAGATAGATGGGGACGGTAACCTTTTAGTTTATGCACCTGAAAAACTATCCGAAGAAAGGATATTTGCCTTTATAAACGAAAAGCAAGGCTGGATAATAAAAAACGTTGAGAAAATAAAAAACGCAAAATCCGAATTTTCACCGCTTAAACTAACGGACGGAGAGATTATCCCATACTATTCGGGAAACCTTACCGTTAAAAACGTGTGCGGTGAAAGAACAAAGATAAAATCCGGCGTGCTATACGTTGGAAAAAACGATACGGAAGGTTTTAAAAGGTTTATAAAGCGGGACTTTAAGAAGTATATATGCGCACGCGTAAAATATATTGCAAGTATTATGAACGCCAATTATATATCGGTTTCGTTAAAGTTTTCTAAAACCAGATGGGGATCGTGCGGGGCGGCTAACACACTTAATTTTTCTGCTTATATGGCGTTTGTTCCTACTTATTTAACTGATTACGTTATAGTTCACGAACTTGCGCATACATATCATAAAAACCACGGTGCGAAGTTTTGGAAGTTGGTTGAAAAATACATGCCGGACTATATGGAGCGAAGGAAAGAACTTAAAAATTATAACGGAATAAATCGAATAATATAAAGTAATGGGTGTTAAGCGTGTATTTTAGCGCTTATTATCGCATTTTAGTTATATTTAGCGGTTTGCTTTATTGCAGCCGCTTTTTTTATTGATTTTTCCAAAAACCGAATTCCACTCAGAATAGAATTTAAATTCGGGCGACTTTTTATGAGAATTAATATTGAGAATTTTTTTGCTTTTATTTCTTTGACTTTACATTATATATTTGTAATAATCTTTGTCGGAATTAAGGTGAATTATGAAGATTGCAGTTTTATTTTCAAACGGAACGGAAGAAATCGAGTCTCTTACCGTGGTGGACGTTTTGCGCCGCGCAGGGGTAGAGTGCGAAATCGTTTCAATCAGCGGGAAAAATCCCGTCGGTTCGCATAAGATCGGCGTTGCGGCTGACAGAGTGATAGAAGAAATATCAATAGAAGAATATGACGGAGTGGTAGTCCCCGGCGGTATGCCCGGATCGGAAAACATATCTAAAAACGAACGCGCGATAGAACTTATAAAAAATATGTTTAAGATGGGTAACCTTGTCGCCGCGATATGCGCCGCCCCCGCGGTGGTTCTTGCAAGGCACGGTTTTGCAAACGGAAAAAGGATCACTTGCTATCCGTCTGATAATTTTAAAAACCAACTTGGTTTTGCAATTTATACAGGTGCAAACGTGGAAGTCGACGGAAATATCATCACCGCCGACGGCATAAAATCCGCAATGAAATTTGCGATAACTATTTGCGATTACTTGGGCGTTAAACCCAAATTCTGATAAAAGGTAAAAATATGAAGAGTTTAAGAAAAAACAAAATTTTAAGTTTGTTGATTGCATCCCTTATTTGTTTAACGGCAGGGTTTGCCCTCTGTTTTATGAATAAAACCGACGGCAAGATAAAAACCGCAAGTGCGGCTTCTTCAAGCGATCCCGCTTACACGGTTGAAATTTACGCTTGCTGGGGTTGGTATAAATGGGGTTTGGTTTGGTATGGCGGCACTCCCCAAAAGAGTTACGATTTTCAGGTGTCAGTCTACAATACGGACGGCAGCACGGTGGATTATAGCTTTTCAAAATCAAATCTCGGTGCGTCGGCTAAAAAATCTAATCCGGATTATTACTCCATGGTCAGTTCTTCGAGCTATGTAACTTGCCCGAATAAAATTTCATTTTATTGCAAAAACAATAGTTTTACGGCGAAGGAACTTCACTACGGCGCAAAGGTCTATTATAAAGGCACGTTAATAAACAGTTTTTATACTTCTTGGAGATACGATACCGTAGGATCGGGTAATGTAAATAACACGTGGGATCTGAGTTCGACGGGAGTGTATTCGTTTTCGGTAAATAACGATACCCAAAGCGGAGTTGATAAAACGGGTGCCATAACTTCTTTCAACGTTTTAAGTTCAAATGCTGTTTATCCTGTTATAAAAGGTTCGTCTTTCATGGTGGGGAATAAAACGATATCATATTCCGCACCTACGTTAGCGCATTATAAATTTTTAGGATATTACAACGGAAACACTAAAATATATAACTCAGACCTATCGCTGGCATATACAGGCAAGGCAACTGCAAACGGAACGCTGCAAGCAAAATGGGAAATAGATAAACATACGGTATCGCTTGGCGTGAACGACTCGTCCTACGGAACTATAAGCGCAACGTCAATTGCAAATGTTCCTTACGGTTCAACGATAACAACGAGCGGTAATACGCTTACCGTAAACGGAACTACCGTCACAGCGACGCCGTCAAACGCTACTGCGCAATATACGTATGCTTTCGACAAATTCGAAATGAGTAGCACTACCGTCGGCGGTAATATGAGCATAACGGCTAAATTTACGCGAACACTAAGATCATACAATGTGGTTTTTAAAAACTACGACGGGGCGACGCTAAAATCCGAAAGCGTTGCATACGGCACTACTCCTACTTACACGGGCGAAACTCCCGTAAAGCCCGCCACGGCGCAAATTACATATACGTTTGCGGGGTGGACGCCTGCGCTAACTAGCGTTACCGGTGCCGCGACTTACACCGCAACGTTTACAGAAAGTGCAAGAAAATATGACATATGTTTTATTAACTTTGACGGAACGGTATTAAAAAATTATTCGTTAGAATACGGTGAAACTCCCGAATATGACGGCGATATTCCGGTAAAACCTGCGACCGAACAAAAGAGTTTTACTTTTAATGGTTGGGATAAAGAGATCGCTACCGTAACGGGTGACCAAACTTATAGCGCGACGTATAGCGAGATTTACAACGCTTCCGTATCGCTTTCGCTCGGCGGAGAAATTGTTGTTAACTTCTATATTTATCTGCCTTATTACACGGCGGACGAAAATGCATATTTTACGCTTACTTATAATCACAACAAAACTTCTTATTCAACAGAACGCACTACCGACACGGTAAGTATAAACGAATTAGAACAGCGTGCGGACGGAAGATATAAAATATCTTGCGGACTTGCTTCCGCGCAGATATGTGATCTTATCGATCTGCGGTTATTCGACGGATCGGACAATCTTTTATACAGCAAAACCGATTACTCTATAAGGGATTACTGCAACGCGGTGATAGACGGCGGGTATAACGAAAATCTCGTTGATTTATGTAAGTCTATAATGAATTACGGCGGATACGCGCAAATTCTGTTCGGATATAACGTAGATGACGTTGCAAACGCCGAAAAAGATTACGCGTCAGATATCGAAAGCGTTAACGTGGAAGATATAAAAGAGCAAAAAAATATAGAAGAAGGCGCGACCGATTTTGCGCTTACCGGCGATATAACCTTGATGGCGCTCGATAAATCGGCGATCCGCTTTTACTTCGATTTGGAAAATGAAGAAGATTTAAGTGATTACGAAATTTCCGTAAGCGAAGGCTTTAAGGTCAGAACGGGGGAAAACAACGTAGGAAAATTTATCGAAGTATACAATATTCTTTCAATAAATTATAGCAAGGCGTTTACAGTTACCGTTAAAAACATAAGCGATTTGACCGAAACGACTATAACTTATTCCGTGCTAGATAATATTAAAGCAAAACTTATGGGAAATGCTTCCGTAAACACTAAAAATTTAAGCAAGGCGATGTATCTTTTCGGGTTAGCGTCAAGCGCGTTTTTCGGGAATTAATGGATGAGGTGAACGTATGAAAAAGAAAGATTATTATAAACCCATCATAAAAATTTCCAAATTCACCTTAGAAGACGTTTTGTTCGGTTCGGATTCTTGGAACGATTGGCCCGAAACGCCGGACGTTCCGCTAAACTGAGGTTTGTATGAAGAAGTTTTACCAAATACCGACTATCGATATTTCATTTTTCCCGACTTCCGGTGTTAGTATGAGTTTCCTTTCGGGAGACGATTTTAACGGCGATCCGTTTGAATTTTAACGATTGACTGATTTAATTATAAAAAGGCTACTTTCCGTAGCCTTTTTTTATTGCATAAAGGTGCCTATTTAAAAGATTAACATTGACAATATTATCTTATTATGTTATTATTTACTTTGTATATTTATATAAATAGATATTTAAATTAATATATAATTTTATAATAGAGCGAAATATAATGGCGAACGAAAAAGTTAAAAACGATAATCCTTTGGTATCAATAATAATCCCGGTATATAACGGTTCTAATTTTTTAAGCCGTGCGGTCGATTCCGCGCTTAATCAGACTTATAAGAATACCGAAATTATCGTCGTTAATGACGGGTCGAAAGATAACGGCGCTACCGAAAAGATAGCTTTATCTTACGGCGATAAGATAAGATACTTTTATAAAGAAAACGGCGGCGTATCCACCGCATTAAACTTCGGTATTGAAAATATGCGCGGAGAGTATTTTTCCTGGCTTTCGCATGACGACGAATACGAAGCGGATAAAATCGAAAGGGAAGTTAAAGAAATCTTAAACTCCGAAGAAGATACCATCGTGTTTTGTTCGCTTAATCTGATCGACGAAAATTCGGCGATCATAAATTCCAAATTTAACTTCGGGGTTAAAGACGGACAAAATATATCGCCGAAAGATATGATAGTTAAAATCTTGCAAAAATCTTTGGTGAACGGCTGTGCGACTTTAATTCCCAAAAAACTGTTTAAAGATCTTAAATTCAATGTTTCACATAAATACGTTCAGGATTTTGAAATGTGGATAGACGCTTGCATTAAAGGCTACTCTTGGAAGTTTATCGACTATAAGGGAGTGAGAAGTAGAGTTCACAAAAACCAGCTTACTTATACAGGCAAAAAGATCTTTGTATCAGACTGCGCGTCTTGGGCGGATAGGGTGGCTGAAAAAATTGCGGAGATCGACGAAAAAGAATATAAACTTTCATATAACTTTGCGGCGTATTTCAAAAAATACGGCGCTTACCTTGCCGCGAAAAAGATGATTAAAACCGCGAAAAAGTATAAAAGGATTAGTATATCGGACAGTCTTAAACTTTTTATTATGGGAATTTACGGTGGGATAAGACCGTTGATCCGTAAATTATATTACGCACTTGTAAGGTCAAACTGATTTTAAATGGTTGAATACGTTTTTTTGATAGCATTACCGTGTTTATTCTTCGCGGTAAAAAAATCCGTCGGCGACTTATATAAGTTAACGCGAAACACGTTACTGATTTTTTTCGTGCTTTTCGCGCTATTGCTTTGCCTTCGCGATTCTTCCGTCGGTATCGACCTTTCGGTTTATCTTATCGATCTGAAATATACAGCAAGGCAACCTTGGAGCCACGTTTTAGAACTCGATACCGAGTGGGGTTGGTTTATATTTCAGAAAATATTTTTATCGATAACCAAGTCGGAGCGTGCCTTTATCGTTATATGCGCGCTTATTTCGGTAGTGCCGATTTGCATAGTATACTGCAAAGAGTGTGAACATCCGTTAATTGCCGTGTCGCTGTTTTTAACCGTAGCGCCCTTTACGATGTTCTTTTCAGGAATCAGACAGTCGATCGCAATGGGGCTCGGCGTTCTTGCCTTCTTTTGCTTAAAGCATAAAAAATTTATTCTGTTTATCCTTATCAGCGCACTTGCGTTTACCTTCCATCAATCGGCGTTTATTCTGATATTTATGCTACCTTTCTACTTTATAAAAATAAAGTGGAAATACGCCATATTCGTTTTGCTCGCTTTTGCGGTGGTGTTTGCGTTTAGGCAAAGGATTTTCGACGCGATACTTTCGATACTTCCCGAAAAATATCAAAAGAGCGGGGAAAACACAACGGAAACCGGCGCTTTCGGTATGATTGTTTTGCTTGGTATGTTCGCGGTCTATTCTTTCATTCTTCCGAAAGAAAAGTATATGAATCGCGAAGACTACGGATTAAGAACGCTTTTGGTGTTCGCGCTGTTTATGCAGGCGTTTGCAAGCGTCCACGCGCTCGCGATGAGATTTAACTATTACTACCTATTATTAGTTCCGATATTTATGTCAAGGATAGTAAATAGAGTTAGGAAGAGCGATCAAGGGATAGCTGTTTTATCGGTAATCGTAATTGTTATGTTTATGATAACTTATTTCTTCGTTACTCTTGTATATGGCGAAAATATATTGAAAATCTATCCGTATATTTGGGGTGTGTGATGAAAGTCGTTCAGATAAACGCTACCGCAAACGTCGGCAGCACGGGAAAAATCGCATATTCGATTAAAACGCTTTTGGATAAAAAGGGAATTGAAAATTATATTTTCTATTCACTTGGGGACAGCGAAGGCGAAAAACTCCTTAAATTCGGGAACAAAGCGTATATAAAATTGCAGGCGTTAAAATCGAGAGTTTTCGGAAACTTCGGGTTTAACTCTAAAAGCATCACTAAAAAGATGCTAAAAAAACTCGACGAAATTTCGCCGGATATAGTTCATCTTCACAATATCCACTCGCATAACGTCAATTTGAAATTGCTTTTTAAGTTTTTAAATGAAAGAAAAGTAAAGGTAGTGTGGACTTTCCACGATTGCTGGGCGTTCACGGGGTATTGCCCGCATTACGACTATATAAAGTGCGATAAGTGGCAATCGGATTGTAAAACTTGCGAATTAAGAAAAAGCTTTTCGTTTTTCTCTGATAATAGTGAAAAACTGTTTAAATTAAAAAAAGAACTTATTCTGCCGCTCGATCTAACGGTCGTAACTCCGTCGGTTTGGCTGAAAAATCAAGTTGAAAAATCCTTTTTAAAAGATAAAAAAACAGTTGTTATAAATAACGGCATAGATCTTTCGGTATTTAAACCGACGCCTTCCGATTTTAAGAAAAAATGCGGCATAGAAGATAAATTCTTAATTTTGGGCGTTTCTTATATTTGGGACGATAAAAAGGGACTTTGCGATTTTATCAAGTTATCCGAAAGCTTAGACGATAGATTTAAGATCGTTTTGGTTGGCGTGGATAAAAAAACGGCGAAGAGTTTGCCGAAAAACATTTTGGCACTTAAAAAAACCAACAGCAAAAACGAACTTGCAAAAGTTTATTCGGCGGCGGACGTTTTCGTAAATCCAACCAAAGAAGACACGTTCCCAACGGTAAATATAGAAGCGCTATCTTGCGGCACGCCTGTTATAACCTATAAAACGGGCGGAAGCACCGAAATAGTTGACGATACTTGCGGCATCGCGGTAGATAAGGGAAACGTAAGCGGAATAAAAGACGCGATATTAAGTTTGGTTTCAAATCCGAAAGATATTTCGGACTGTGTTAAAAGGGCAGAAAATTTCGACGAAAACGAAAAGTTTTTAAAATACGTCGATCTTTATCAATCTTTGTGAGAAGTTATAAATGAGTTATTTTTTATGCGGACAAACAGGTAATAAAAACAGAGGTTGCGAGGCGATAGTGCGCTCTACCGTATCGCTTTTGGGCGGAAAGTCGGGCGACGTTTTTTTGGCGACTTCCGATTATGCTACCGACAACCCGTGTGCAAAAGAACTCGGGATCAATTTGCTACGTTATAAAAACTACAAAAGCCCCATGCAAAGGGCTTTGGGGCTTATTAAAGGAAAAGTGTTTCCGAATTCTCTCGGCGGGCAAAAGTATATTCAAAGCGAAGTTTTAGGTCTTTTAGATAAAGGCGATACCGTTATAAACATCGGCGGGGATATTTATTGCTACAACACCCCGAGAAAAGAGCTTGCGATCAACAGATATTGCAAGAATAAAGGCATTAAAAGCGTTCTATGGTGCTGTTCGATAGAAGAAGAGTCTATAACAAAAGAAATCAAAAAAGACTTAAATCGGTATGACTATATTTTCGCGAGAGAAATGCTTACCTATAATAATTTGATAGCTTCGGGCTTAAATAAAGAAAAGGTAATAAAGGTATGTGATTCCGCATTTTATTTAGATATTAAGCCCATAGAACTTCCGAATATTTTTGAAAAGAACAATACGGTCGGCATAAACGTGAGCGACTTCTTTTCCGGCGAAAACGGCATAGGGATTAAAAGCGTATGCAACCTTATAGAGTTCATATTAAAAGATACCGATATGGACATATGTTTAATTCCGCACGTATACGACGAAAAGACGTGTTCGGGCGATCTTAAAATCCTAAAAGACTTATTTGAAAAATATAAGTGTGAAAGAATTTCTTTAATAGATAAAGACTTAACGGCAGAAGAATTAAAGTTTGCGATATCCCGCCTTAAACTCTTTGTGGGGGCGAGAACGCACGCGACTATCGCGGCGTATTCGACAGGCGTGCCTACACTATGCCTTGGGTATTCCGTAAAGAGCAAGGGGATCGCAGAAGATCTTTTCGGAACGTGTGAAAATTACGTCGTTTCGGTGTCCGAACTAAAATCGGGCGATGAAGTGAAAAACGCGTTTAAGTTTATATTAAAACACGAAAAAGAGATAAAAGATAGGCTATTTAAAATTCTTCCCGAATACAAAAAAAGCATTCTTGACGCCGTTAATAAATATATAATAAAAAAAGACGAACTGAAAAAGCCGTTTGAAATTTGCAAAGGCGGGATATGTACGGGGTGCTTTGCGTGTGAAAAAATTTGCCCGACGGGGGCGATAAAAAAGGCGCAAAAGAACGGATTTTTCTATCCCGAAATAGATTTTAATAAGTGTGTTCTATGCGGTAAATGTAAAAATATCTGTCCTGCGCTTAATAAAGCGAAAGACGATAAAGACTTTATTCCGAAATCATACTGCGCGTTTAATAAAGACGAAAATATAAGAAACGAAAGTTCTTCTGGCGGAGTTATTCCGGCGCTTGCAAAATCCGTTTTAAGCGGCGGAGGAGTTGTTTTCGGCGTGGCTTTTAATAAAGATTTCACACTTTGCCACACGGCGGCAAAAACGGAAGAAGAACTTAAAAAGTTTTCGGGTTCTAAATACTTGCAGAGCGATAAAAAAGAAGTTTTTATCGAGATCGAAAACTTACTTAAATCGGGTAAAAAAGTGCTGTTTTGCGGAACACCTTGCGAAGTTGGCGGGCTTAAAGCCTACTTAAACTATGAATACGAAAATCTTTTAACCGTAGATTTTATATGCCACGGCGTTCCGTCGCCAGTAGTTTTTAAGGAATACTTAAAAAGCCTTACCGAAAAATACGGCAAGATAGAAGAAGTGTCTTTCAGAAAAAAAATTCCTTCTTTGGGTAATCAGAATTTTAACGCCACATTTGAAAGCGGAAAAGAGATCACGGAAAGGGCGAACGAAAATCCGTTTTATTTGGCGTTTTTGTCAGACTTAAATTTAAGGGAGAGTTGCTATAACTGTTCGTTTAAGCTTAAAAAACGGCAAAGCGATATAACTGCCGCAGATTTTTGGGGCGCAGATAAAGTTTTAGGTGTTCAAGATACGGAAAAAGGGTATAGCCTTGTTTTAATAAATTCAAAAAAAGGCGAAAAACTTTTTAAGTCTTCGGAAGATAAACTGCAAATTCTTTCGGTAGATCACGCGGCGGCTATAAAGGATAATCCGAGTTATCACAGTTCGGTTATTAAGCCTGCGTTTTACAAGGCTTTCAATAAAACGCTTAATAAAAAAGGACTTGATAGGGCGGTTAAAAAATATTGCGGAAATTCGATTTTTGCCAAAATCAGAAGGGCAAAATATAAAATAATATAGTATGCTTAAAAAACGTTCTTACGGAATAATTCTTTCGTATATGTATACGATAATAAACGCTGTCAGCGGATTATTCTTATCTTCATACCTTATCCGTTCGCTCGGCGAACACGAATACGGGCTTTACCAAACGGTAACTGCGTTTGCCGTATACCTTGTTGTGTTCGAGTTTGGTATCGGCACGGTAATGAGCAGAAATATTTCCGTTTGCCGAAGCCGCGGGGAAGAAGAAAACGTTAAAAAGCATACCGCCACCATTTGGTATGCGAACCTATTTTTAGGTCTTTTGATATTGCTTATCGGCGTAGTGTTTCTCTTTTCTATGGACGCGGTGTATTCAAAAACGATTACCGCGAAAGAAATGTGGTATGCGAAAGCGATATTCGGCATGGTTGTCGGATATTTGGTATTTTCATTTTTTACCAACACGCTTAACGGGGTATTGATAGGATATGAAAAATATGCTTTCGCGCAGATTGTAAACATTTTTAAAATTATATTGAAAGTTTTGCTCGTTGCGACTATAATAATAGGGGTTAAGTATGTTATAATAGTTGCGATAGTAGATTTGTCGCTATCTTTTATAGCGTTTGCGGTAACTTTCATATACTGCAAAAAACGTCTCGGCGTCAGTTTTTCAATGAAAAACTTTGACAAAAAGATCCTTAAAGATTCTTTGCCGCTGTGCTTTGCGCTTCTTCTTCAAACGGTCGTAAATCAGGCGAACAACAACGTGGATAAAACCGTTTTAAGTATCATGATCTCAACCGAGGTGGTCGCGGTTTACTCGATAGCGCAGTTTATCTATTCTATGTTTTCGAGTTTTTCTTGCATACCGATCGCCATGTATATGCCGGAAATTAGCAAAAACGTATCTTTGGGAAAAACGGGTAGGGAACTTACCGAAACGCTCGTCTCTCCGTCAAGGCTTATAACCATTATCGCGGCGTCTATTCTTTTCGGGTTCGTGGCTGTGGGAAAACCGTTCGTAATACTTTTTTATAAAGAGAAGAACTTAGAAGTATTCCTGCTTGCGATAATCTTGATGGCGCCAACGCTTTTGAATTTGATACCCGGCGTTTTGGTCGACGTTTTAGACGTAATCAAAAAGCGTATGGCAAGGTCTTGGATACTGCTCGGAACAACGGTATTAAATATCGGGCTAACGATACCTTTCGTTATGTGGTGGGGTATGCTCGGCGCGGTAATAGCGACTGCCGTCGCGGTGTTTATAGGTCCGGTTACGATAATGAATATCTACTACGCAAAAGCGATCAAACTCGATATATTATACCTTTACTATAAATCGGTGAAAGGGATAATAATATTTGAACTTCCGCTTGCGGTCGGCGGGTATTTTTTGTCCGAACTAACCTTTAACTCGTTCGTGGCAATGGGGCTTTCAAGAGAAATAGTTTCGCCGATGTTATCTTTAATTATCAGCGGAATAGCCTTCGTAACTTTATCCGCCATACTGATCTTCTTTTTAGGAACTGATAAAGAAGAACGGGCGAAAGTTTTATATAAACTTAAATTAAAGAAAAAACCTGCGCAAAATAGCGCGGAATGAGATAAAAAATAATTAAAAGAGGAAATATTTATGTCACTATTCACAGGAAAAACGCTCATGATCACGGGCGGAACGGGCAGTTTTGGAAACGCGGTATTAAACAGATTTTTAAAGACCGATATCGGTGAGATACGCGTATTTTCGAGGGACGAGAAAAAACAGGACGATATGCGTCACGAGTTTCAGGCTAAAATGCCGGAAGTTGCCGAAAAGATAAAGTTCTATATAGGCGACGTGAGAGATATAGCGTCGGTTAAAAACGCTATGCACGGCGTAGATTATATCTTCCACGCGGCGGCGTTAAAGCAAGTTCCGTCTTGCGAGTTTTTCCCGATTGAAGCGGTAAAGACCAACGTTTTGGGAACAGAGAACGTTTTGACCGCGGCAATCGAAGAAGGGGTTAAAACGGTAATATGTCTTTCCACAGATAAGGCGGCGTATCCGGTTAACGCAATGGGGACGTCTAAGGCGATGATGGAAAAGGTTATCGTTGCGAAGTCCCGCACGGTAGATCCCAAAAAGACAAAGATATGTTGCACGAGATACGGCAACGTTATGTGCAGTAGAGGAAGCGTTATTCCGCTTTGGATAGATCAAATAAGAAACGGACAACCCATCACCATAACCGAACCTTCTATGACGAGATTTATAATGAGCCTTGACGAGGCTGTGGACTTAGTTTTGTTTGCGTTCGAACACGGCGAAAGCGGAGATATTCTCGTGCAGAAAGCACCCGCTTGCACTATCAAAACTCAGGCAGAAGCGGTTATCGAAATGTTCGGCGGAAAGAAAGAAGATATTAAAGTTATCGGTATCCGCCACGGCGAAAAGATGTATGAAACGCTTTTAACCAACGAAGAGTGCGCGCACGCTATCGATATGGGTAACTTTTACAGAGTTCCTTGCGACAAGCGTGGGCTTAACTACGATAAATATTTTAACGAAGGCAATAAAGACAGAAATCCGCTTACCGAGTTTAACTCAAATAACACCAAGTTACTTACGCTCGAAGAAGTTAAAAACACGATAGGCAAACTTCAATACATTAAAGACGAACTAAATAAAACTGAAAAATAATTTCGGAGAAAAAATGAAAGTTTTAGTTACGGGTGCAAAGGGCTTTTTGGGTAAAAATCTCGTTTGCGCGCTGAACAACTTAAAAATCGGAAACGACAGAACCCGCCCGAATCTTAAAATCGACGAGATATTCGAATACGATATAGACGGAACGGAAAGTGAACTTGAAAGTTATTGCCAAAAAGCCGACTTCGTGTTTAACCTTGCGGGGGTAAACCGCCCCGAAACCCAAGACGAATTTATGAAAGGGAACTTCGGGTTCGCGTCAGATCTTTTAAGATTTTTGGAAAAGCATAACAACAAGTGTCCTATTATGTTATCTTCGAGTTTGCAGGCAACGCTTATCGGCAGATACAACGGGGAATATGGCAGAAGCAAAAAAGCGGGTGAAGATCTTTTTTTCGAATACGGAATAAGAACGGGCGCGAAAGTTTTGGTATACCGTTTCCCGAATCTTTTCGGAAAATGGTCAAGACCAAATTATAACAGCGCTGTCGCAACCTTTTGCAACAATATCGCAAACGATCTACCGATTTCGGTTAGCGATCCGAACGTAGAGCTTGAACTTGCCTACGTTGACGACGTTGTATCCGAACTTTTAGACGGTTTGGAAAATAAAGAACACCGCGCCGAATACGACGGCTTAACTCCCGTGCCGACGGATAGCGGAAAGTTCTGTTTCGTTCCGGTAACCCATAAAGTTACGCTCGGCGAAATAGTTTCGCTTTTAAATAAATTTGCCGAACAACCTAAAACTCTTATCGTTCCGGATATTCCGAACGGCAGTTTTGCAAAAAAACTTTATTCAACGTATTTATCGTATCTTCCCGAAAACAAGGTTGCCTTTAAGCTTAAAACCAACTCAGACGAACGCGGAAGTTTTACCGAACTTATAAAAACGTTTTCTGCGGGACAGTTTTCGGTAAATATCAGTAAGCCCGGAATAACCAAGGGGCAACACTACCATAACAGCAAGTGGGAGTTCTTTATCGTGGTTTCGGGGAAAGCGCTTATCGAAGAGCGAAAAATAGGAACGGATGAGGTTATGCGCTTTGAAGTTTCGGGCGAAGAACTTACGGCTGTTCATATGCTCCCCGGATACACGCATAATATTATCAATTTATCAGATAAAGAAAACCTTATAACCTTTATGTGGGCGAACGAAAAATTCGATAGCAATAACCCCGATACGTTTTACGAAAAGGTTTAAAAATATGGAAAGAGAAACAGGCAAAAATCTTATTTTCGGAGCACTTGCATTTTCGCCGGATAAATGTTCCGGTGAAAATTTAAAAGGAGCGAAAGATAAACTGACTGTTTACCTTAAAGGGGCGGTCGTTTCTTTGGTCAGCGCGAAAACTTCTAATCCCGAAGTCGAAGTGGCGCTTGTTACCGATACCGAAATTCCGCAAAGATTTTTGAAAATTTTCGATAAATTTGGCGTGAAAGTTTTTCACGAAGAGTTTGACGAGTTCTCTTTCGGCGTTGATTACAAATGGGGGCTTGCATTTTATAAACTTTGCGCCCTTAAAAAGATGAGCGTTAAAGGCTATTCTTCCTGCGTTTTGATCGATCTTGATACATACACACAAAGTTCGCTTATTGACCTTTTCGAAGAAACAAAACACAACGTTATTTTATACGACATAAACCATAGACTTTCGCTTCCGAACACTGTCAAGTTCGAAAAAGAAGTTGCCGCTTTTTTAGAAAGGGAAGAACCCATCACAAATTTCGGCGGTGAATTTATCGCGGGTAGCGGCGAAAAACTTTTACGGTTTATAGAAATTGCCGAAAACGTTTATAACGAGATGCTAAAAAAGAATTTTGCCACTTCTTTTGGAGACGAGTTTATAATCTCCATAGCGGCATATTGCGATAAACAGGATATAACCTGCGGCGGATACGTTCAAAGGTTTTGGACGGGGGATTTCAGACTTGTTTCGGATTTATATAAAAATAACGCCGTCAGCATAATCCACGTCCCCGCGGAAAAGACAGACGGACTTATAAAGATTTTTAATAAAATTGAAAAGAAAGGAAAAATAAAACCCGCAAAGGCGCATAAATACTTACACTTAAATAAGCCGAAATTTACCACGGTATTAAAAAGACTTGCGGGAAAAATTTAAGATGAAATACAGCAACCTTACCATCGAACAGAAAATTCTTCTATATCTTCTTTCTGCCGATTTCAATAGAGATTACGGCGACTTTTCGCTTACAGAAACCGATCTTAAAACAGCCGATTACAACGCGGTTATAAAAGAGTCTATTTTGCAAGCAGTTCCGCTTTTCGCGTTAAATTCGGCAAGTAAGTTAAAAGACTTTATAGACGAAAATATTTTCAGTAAGTGGATAAATCTCGGCGGATACGTGCTTACCAATAACCAAAAGGTGGTCGCCGCGCAAAAGGAATTAACCGCCGCTCTTGAAAAGGCGGGGTTTTCTTACGTTATAATAAAGGGGCTTTCGGCGGCGCAAAACTATCCGTCTCCGTCTCTACGTGCGCTCGGGGACGTTGATTTTCTGATTTTGCCGAAAGATAAAGAAAAGGTCGCAAAGCTCGTTAAATCACTTGGATACACGGGCGAAGACGTAGGACATATATGCCACGTTACTTTTCAAAAAGATAAAGTTGATATTGAAATGCACTTTGAAGTTGCGGGGATCCCTAACGGTGAAGTCGGCGAGAAGGTAAAAAGTTACCTATCGGATCTTCCCGAAAAGGGTATTAGAATAACGGTATCGGAAGAAACGTTTATGGCTCCGCCGCAAGATCTTAACGGGCTTGTTTTTCTGTTGCATATGCAACACCATATGCTGTCCGAAGGACTGGGGCTTCGGCACCTTCTCGACTGGGCATACTACGTAGATAGAATAGGCGGCACAAAAGAAGAAGAAAAATTTATTAAAATCGTTCAAGATATAGGGCTTTTCGTTTACGCCGGCGTTATAACCAAAGTTTGTCACAATCTTTTCGGATCTACTCTTCCCGCTTGGGCGGAAGACGCCGACGAAGAAGTTTCCGAAACGGTTGCCTTGGAAATATTAAGTTACGGCAACTTCGGTGCGAAAGATTATACCGCGAAGTTCAGCGGAACGCTGGTATCTAACCGCGGTAAAAACGGCACGAAAGACGGAAAAGTTAAAAACGGGTTTATCGCCGTGCATAATGCTGTTAAAGCGCGAAGCCCGAAGGCGTATAAATGGGTTATTCCGTATCCCTTTTTATTCATTTACGAAGTGGCAAGATACGGCGTTTTAAGCGCTACGGGCAAAAGACCTTCCGTAAAGAAGATATCCGCATCAGCAAGCGAGAGAAAAAGGATTTACGAAAAACTTAAAATATTCGAAACCGAAAAACAATAAACGGAGAACATTATGATAAAAACCGATTACTCTGACGTTAAATTCAAAAACGACGGTAGACTTAAACTTATGATAATCGTCGGCACACGTCCTGAAATAATAAGACTTGCCGCCGTAATAGAAGAATGCAGAAAATATTTCGACTGCATACTTGCGCATACAGGGCAGAATTACGACTATAACCTAAACGGGATATTTTTTAAAGACCTTTCTTTGTCCGATCCCGAAGTTTATATGAACGCCGTAGGAGAAGATTTGGGCGAAACGGTTGGCAACATTATGAACTGTTCGTATAAACTCTTAAAACAAACTATGCCGGACGCACTTTTGATTCTAGGCGATACAAACAGTTGCCTTGCCGCAGTTTCCGCAAAAAGGCTTCATATTCCGATATTCCATATGGAGGCAGGGAACCGCTGCAAAGACGAGTGCTTGCCCGAAGAGACGAATAGGAGAATAGTAGATATAATCTCAGACGTTAATCTGCCTTATTCCGAACACGCAAGGCGTTATCTTATCGAGTGCGGTTTTCCGAAGGAACGCATTTTTGTGGTAGGTTCGCCTATGGCGGAAGTTTTGCATAAAAACTTTGATAAAATCGAAAAATCTGACGTTTTAAAAAGACTTAATTTAAAAAAGAAAAACTATATTCTTTTATCTTGCCATAGGGAAGAGAATATCGATACGGAAAAGAACTTTATTTCGCTGTTTAACGCGATAAATGCTCTTGCCGCAAAATACGATATGCCCATACTTTACTCTTGCCACCCGAGAAGTAAAAAACGGCTCGATCAATCGGGATTTAAACTTGACGAAAGGGTAATACTTAGCCAGCCGCTTTCTTTCTCAGATTACAACAACTTGCAAATGAACGCTTTTGCGGTAGTATCGGATAGCGGAACGCTTCCGGAGGAATCTAGCTTTTTTACGTCTATCGGAAAATCTTTCCCCGCGATCTGTATAAGAACTTCTACCGAACGCCCCGAGGCTATGGATAAAGGTTGCTTTGTTCTTGCGGGGATAGACGAAAAAAATCTTTTAAACGCAGTCTCTATCGCGGTGGGGTTAACACAAGATAATAAACTTGGCACACCCGTTCCCGATTACGTGGAAGAGAACGTTTCTGCAAAGGTCGTTAAAGTTATTCAGTCTTTTACGGGCGTCGTCGATAAAATGGTATGGAGAAAATACTGATTTTATCTATTATATATAATGTATAAAATATAAGATAAATAAAGAGTAAATTATAAGGCGGTTTTTGGGCTACGAAATGGCAACAAAACCGCCGTAAATTTTTTAAAAGTTTTTTTAAAAATGTTTTAAAAAACAGTTGATAAAAATACTTTCGCTATGTTATAATCGGTATCGAAAGTTAAGGAGATATGCAAATGAAAGGTTTTGTTTCTAAAATTTGTAAATCACAATTTGAAATAGAAACAGTATCCCTTTTAAAGCCTTCGTCTTCCTTAATCTCTTTATCTTCTTTATCAGTTAATAATTGAAGTTCCATTTTTTGGAACTTCTTTTTTTAAGAAAAACTTGAAGAAAAAATTTTGGAGGTATCAAAATGAACAAACACATGGAACTTGCTTACGGCGTAAGCGATAAACCTAAGTTCCCGCAACTTATCGTTTTCGCTTTGCAGCAACTCCTCGCCATCATGGCGGCTACCATCGCTGTTCCCGCGATCATCGGAAACGGGATGTCTCCTTCTGCCGCACTTTTCGGCGCAGGCGTAGGCACGATAGTTTACTTACTTTTGACTAAATTCAAAAGCCCGGTATTTTTAGGATCGTCTTTCGCGTTCTTGGGATCTATGGCGGCTGCTTTTGCCGGTGGCGTTTCAATGTCCGTCGGTTATCTCGGTCTTTTGATCGGTGCGGCTTTCGCAGGTCTTGTATACGTTGTAATCGCGATCATCGTTAAATTCTGCGGCACCGGTTGGATCAATAAGCTTATGCCCGCTGTCGTTATCGGACCTACGGTTGCAATAATCGGGTTATCGCTTGCAGGTAATGCGGTAGGCGACTTAGTTGCGGACGGCGCTACTAAGACTGCTGCTTCCGGTGCTAACTACGTTGCTTTGGCTTGCGGCCTTGTAACTTTAATCGTAACTATCGTTTGCTCGGTTTACGGCAAAAAGTTCTTAAAAATGATACCTTTCGTAATCGGAATTCTCGCAGGCTACGCGCTTGCCGCTCTCTTCACCGGAATCGGTGCTTGGGCAGGAGTTGACGCTCTTAAAGTAATCGACTTCTCTAAATTCAACTCTATTCAATGGTATCCTGACTTCTCGTTCATAACCGCTTTCAGCGGAAATTACAACTTTGCCGAAGTAGGTAACTTCGGAGCATACTTAGGAACCATCGCTGTTGCGTATATCCCTGTTGCGTTCGTTGTTTTTGCAGAACACATCGCTGACCACAAGAACTTATCTTCCATCATCGGAACCGACTTACTTGAAAAACCCGGTCTTCACAGAACTCTTCTCGGCGACGGTATCGGTTCTATGGCAGGTGCGTTCTTCGGCGGCTGCCCGAACACCACTTACGGCGAATCCGTCGGTTGCGTAGCGATCTCCGGCAACGCGTCCGTAGTAACTATCCTTTGCACCGCAATAATGGCAATAGTTATCTCCTTCATCGGACCGTTCTCTACCTTCCTTTCGACAATCCCCGGCTGCGTAATGGGCGGCGTTTGCGTAGCGCTCTACGGATTTATCGCAGTATCCGGCTTGAAGATGATACAAGACGTTGACCTTAACAAAAAACACAACCTTTACGTTGTATCAACTATCCTTGTAATCGGCGTAGGCGGTCTTAATCTCAACTTCGGCAAAATTACAATTACCACGGTTGCATGCGCGCTCATTCTCGGCATCATCGTAAACCTTATCTGCGCAAGCTACAAGAAGAAATACGAAGCAAGAAAGGCTGCGGAAGCGGAAACTGAAAAAGAAGCGGAAGTTAAAGACGCAGAATAATTAAAAACAATACGGAAAAATTAAAGTTATCTTGCCCGAAATTTCGGGCAAGATAATTGCTATATCAAGGAGAAAAAATGAAAGATTATAAAAACGTTCATATTTTAGACCACCCGCTGATTCGCCACAAACTCGCGATCATCAGAAATAAAAACACGGACACCAAAAACTTCCGTGAAATAATAGGGGAAATCGCTACCCTTATGGCGTATGAAAGCTTTAAAGACGTTCCCACTCAGGAAATCGAAGTAGAAACACCGCTTGAGAAAACCAAGCAGATAGTAGTTAAAGAAAACTCCATAGCGATAGTTCCTATTCTTCGTGCGGGGCTCGGCATGGTAGACGGAATTTTAACTCTTTTCCCCGCGGCAAAAGTTGGTCATATCGGACTTTACCGTGACGAAGAAACGTTGGAACCGCAGGAATATTACTGCAAACTTCCCACCCATATCGACGAAAAAGTGGTTATGGTAGTAGATCCTATGTTAGCAACGGGCGGCAGCGCTTGCGACGCGATCAAAATGCTTAAAAAACGCGGTTGCAAACGTATAAAACTTATGTCTATAATAGCCGCTCCGGAAGGCGTAGAAAAGGTTGCGGAAACTCATCCCGACGTTGAAATTTACGTTTCCACGTTAGATAGATGCTTAAACGAAAACGGGTATATTCTTCCCGGTCTCGGCGACGCCGGCGACAGAATTTTCGGAACGAAATAATTTTAAGTTATCCGCTTTTTATAGGCGGATAATTTTATTTTAAATAATAAAATAATCAATACCGCTTGACGGTGCATTGCTTTTGAGTTATAATTTTTAAGATAGAAAAAAGCGCAAATTATTAAAGGAGAATTCATTATGAATTTCAATTTACTTCACCCTGCAGAACAAATCGTTATGCTTATCAACAGGGTATACCAAAAGGGTCTTACCACCACTTCGGGCGGAAACCTTTCGATACTTGACAGCGACGGAAACATCTGGATAACTCCTTCCGGTATCGATAAAGGATCTTTAACTCCTTCCGATATATGTAAGGTATTGCCCGACGGCACGGTTATCGGTAAATACAAACCGTCCGTTGAACTTCCTTTCCACAGAAAGGTTTACGAAATGCGTCCGGACGTATCCGCAGTTTTGCACGCGCACCCACCGGCACTTGTTAGTTACAGTTTGATCCGTAAAATACCGGAAGTAAACATCATACCTAACCCGCACTACGTTTGCGGAAAAGTAGGTATCGCCAAATACGAAGTTCCGGGATCAGACGCTCTCGCAACCAGAATAGTTGACGAGATCAAAAAAGGTCTTAACGTGGTAGTTATGGAAAACCACGGCGTTATTTGCTGTGCGAATAACTTATTCGAAGCGTTCAAGCGTTTTGAAACGTTAAACTTTGCGGCGGATATCGGCATCACCGCGGCTATGCTCGGAAAAGCCGACGTTTTAACCGACGAACAGATCGAAACATACGGCACGAAAGGCAAAGTCGTTTTAGACGAATTCGTTCCGAAAGTTTATAGTTCGGACGAAAGAAGATTAAGAAAGGAAATGTGTGCTTTAATCCGCAGATCTTACGATCAGGGACTCTTTACCAGCACGCAGGGAACTTTCTCGGTTCGTCTTTCAAAGGATAGTTTCCTTATCACGCCTTGCCACGTTGATAGAAAGTATATTGATCCCGAAGACATCGTTCGTATCGATAACGGCAAGTGCGAAGCAGGTAAAAAGCCCAGCCGTTCGGTTCTTTTGCATAAACGCATATTCGACGATCACCCCGAGATCAACGCGATCACCGTTGCGCACCCCAAACACCTTATGGCGTTCGGTATCACGCACACGCCCATCGATTCCAGAACTATTCCGGAATCATACATTTCGATGAGAGATATCGTAAGATTGCCTTTCTGCACCAACGTGTTAGAGCCCGAAAAAGTATCGGCAAGCATATCTTCTCACTCGCCGGTTATAATGGTGGAAAACGACTGCGTTATAAGCACGGGGAACTCTCTTATCAACGCGTTCGATAGGTTAGAAGTTGCGGAGTTCACCGCAAACACAATTATCCACGCTAAAATGATAGGCGATATCGTTATGATAAGCGATAAAGAAGTTGAAGACATAAACGTTGCCTTCCACCTTGACTAATATTTAACGAAGTTAAAGAGCGTTGCTTTTGCAACGCTCTTTTTACTTTTGTCCAGTTACGTTTACTTTGACGCTATATTGAAGTTTATTTAAATAGGTTTCTTTATATTTTTTATAGTATTTATTATGATAGCGGTAAAGGCTTTCTTTTATGCTGAAAAAGTCGCAACCGGTATTTATCGAAGATTTAATCAGCGCGTTTAAACTTTTTCCGAATTTTTGTTCTGCGGCAAGTTTAACGGAGACGGGGAGAGTCTGGTTTTTTTCGTAAGTTGCGTCTGAACTCGAAGAATTCAGATCGCTTATCTTACAGTATAGGTCGAGAGAAACAGAAAGTTTAACCGCGGTATCGCTTGCCGATATTTCTATTTTCGGGACGCACCGCTTAATTGTCAAAAGATAGTTTCTTTCTTCTCCGTCTTCAACAACGTTATTCACTTCGAAAGTCGTGTTATAGAAATCTTCGTAAAGCGAATTTCTCGCAAACGTTTCTTCTTTATTCAGCGTGCCTACTAAATATCCGTTTTTATATAGCGCCGTGGTCGTCGCGTCGAAAACCACGGGCTTTTCTTTCTGCTGTTCTCCGCTGCTTTGTCCGCCGCCGTTACTACCGTTACCGCCGTTACCGCCGGAACCGCCGGAAGAGCTTTCTTCTTCGACGATTTTTATTATCGGCATAAATGAAGATCCGCACGGGGAATAATACCCCGAACAAAAGGTCTTAACGTCAACCTCTGCTATATCCATATCGAACCCAGGGTTTTTGAATAGTATTTTTTGAAGGGCGAAGGCGGAGATATTGTCAAGCGGCGTTGTCTTTTCCAAAATTTCTTTTGCGGTCTTTTCACTCTTAATAACAAGTGCCGAATCCTGCACTCTGAGCGTTTTTGAAAAATAATCCAAAACTTTTATAACGTTAGTCCCGTCCAGCCCGTTTCCTATGATTATAATATTGCAAAAGGCAAGCTTTGGAAACCAGCCCGAAACGTCACCGATATTTTTGAGCGCCGAGCCTACCGTGTTTCCTTTTCCGCTAACTTGGGCCTTTTGATTTTCGGTATTTATTTGCCTTGCTTCGGGAACGGCTATTTGCGCCGTTATTTCATATTCGTATTCTCCCGACTCGTCGGTATCCAACGCCAGCGCAGTTATAATAGCGGTCTTTTCTATATCTATAAGTCCGAAGTCGTTTGAAAAGAAGAATATAAACAAGAGCAAAAATGCAAAGATAAATATTTTAGCTTTGATAAACCGCATTTTTTTTCTCCTTTTTTGGTTTGATTTCGACTGCGTTTTTATCTTTTTTTATTATAAGCAACGGGGCACAGCACGGAAGAATTACAGACATAAATATATAATAATAACCCGCGTAGTTTAATATAAAGTCTTCGATACTTTTATAATATTCCGAAAATACCGTTATAAGTATCGTCTCTATGCCGATCAAAACAAGAATGGTTATCCACTTGCGCTTTATATCTATAAGTTTGCAAAGTATCTTCGAGCAAAAGAACACGGGAAGCGCCGCGCCTATCACGTTTGAAAGAAGAATACAACTTATTCCGAAGTAGTCGAATCGTTCAAGGTTATTTATTACCGTGGTGTATTTGGAAGTTTCGGTTAGGGCGTAGCGTTGGCGGAAAGATATATAGGTAAATACGCTGTAAAATACCAAAATGAACAAAAGCGTCATAATACAAGAGATAACATATGAAAGCGAAAGTTTGATACGGTCTTTTTTGCCGAACTTAAATTCGCCTATAAAAAAGGCGAAATACACCGCGTCGCCGAACCAGTTGATCGATTTATAAGAACCTTTAATGATGTTCGTAAATCCGTTTGCGCCTATCGGAAGAACGGAGGCAAGGTCAAGGTTATTTATCGATAAGGCTATCAAAAGGACGTAGCCTATAAGCGTTATCAAAAAGAACACGTCCGCCGCCCTCCCTAAAATACGCAGTTTTTTCACGCAAAGAAAGAACGCGGCGATAAAAAACGGCAAAAAGTAGAATACGTTTTGGGCATTTAAATAAATAGTGGACTCTACGTATTCTTTCTGTTCGTAAATCGATAGAACCGACTTTAACAGAAAATATATAACGTATAGTATCAAAACTATTTTAGACAGCGTTTTTCCGAGCGAACGGGAAAGAAGGGTATAGATATTTGCGTCAGACTTTTTCGCAACGTATAGCAAAACCGAAAATACGGCAAAGTCAATAAGAATATTTATAAGCACCGATATCCAACAGTCTTCGCCCGTGATTCCCGCTATAACGCTCGGCATCATAAAGAATTTACCGAGCGGCAAAAACGCTATAAAAAAAAGACAAATTTGCCGTGTTTTTAACTGATATTCCATAATCACTCCGTCATTTTATCCACTTTAAGTCTTCTTTTGTTTCTGTTTTTAATTGACTTCGGGCGGGAAGAAGTCTCTAACATAAATCCCTTATATATTCCGTCTTTTAGATCTTCTTTAACTATCGGCGAAAATGGTGCGAATATGGGCGTGCCGAAGTTCTCGAACGAAATAAGATATATTAACAAGATAGATAGCGCGACGATTATTCCGTATCCGCCGATAGAACCGCCTATAATTAAAAATATCAGTCTTAAAAGGGAAAATGTCTGTTCTAATTCCGGCACGGTATAAAGGCATATCCCCGAAAAGGCTATTATCATCAAGGCGGGGGCGGATATTATTCCGGCGTTTACAGCCGTTTCACCTAAAACCAGCGCGCCTACAATCGATACGACCATACCAACGTATCTCGGCATGCGAAGACTTGCTTCGTTTAATATCTCGAATATCAAAAGAGTAAAGAACATCTCGTAACTTGGGGATAGCGGTATACCCTTAATACTGTTTACTATCGTAAGCAAAAAAGAAAGGGGGATAAGTTGAAGGTGAAATAGTTCCGCGGCGACGAATACTGCCGGCAGCAACATCGATATCAAAACCGAAATAAGCCTTAAAACGCGCATAAAGGTAGCGGTATACGGCGAATTATAGTAGTCGCTCGGGCTTTGAAAGTCTTCGATAAGAAGATAAGGGACAGTAAGAACGATGGGCGAACCGTCAACTAAAATCGCCACCCTTCCTTCCAAAATCTTTGCGGCAAGGATATCGGGCTTTTCGGTGTTTCCCACTTGCTTAAATATCGACGATTTCTTTTCACCCAAATATTTAGAAACGTATGAAGAATCTAATAAGGCGTCTATATTGATATTTTGAAGCCTTTCTTTTAAAGAAGAGACTAGTTTTTTGTCCGCGATACCGTCTATATAGCAAAGGCAAAGTTGCGTATTAGAATAGTTGCCAATGTTAATGTTTATGAATTTAAGACTTTCGGTCTTTAACTTTCTGCGCATAAGCGAAACGTTTACCTGCAAACTTTCCACAAACCCTTCTCTGGGCCCTTTTATGACCGAAGAAGTGGGTGGTTCGGTGATCGCCCTTTTTTCAAACATTTTAAGCCCGAAAGACAGGGCGTAGGTAAACCCGTCGACAAGCAGCACAGTGTTTCCGCCGACAACTTCGGCGGCGGTTTTTTCTATGGTAGAAACAACCTTTTTTTCCGCGCTTAAAAAGGTATCGAAAAGTTTTTTACCCGTGAGGCTTCCCTTTAACGAATTAAGCGGCTTAATGATAAATTCGCCTATCCCATGCTTATCGACGATATCTTTTATAAAAACGAGCGTGGCTTTTTTATTCGCCGCAGATAGAGGTAAATATTCAACGTCATCCGAATTTAATATTTCTCTTAATTTATCTGCGGTGTTTTCCGATTTTTTCGATAATGGCATACCGTTAGTATAATTACCCGAAGAATTTTTATGCAAAAATAAAAAAAGGCGGAAATTCCGCCTAAAAAAATTTTATGTTTTTTTATAGTTTTCCACCGCTGACGCGATGAGTTTTGCCGCAGAGTAAAGTTCTCCGTCCGATATATCTTTGTCGGAATTATCCTTTATTGCCTTTGCGATTTTCTCGGTGGACTTTTCGTCCACTTTGAAATTTTTAGGATCGGTTTTAACTACGTCGCTAATAATATCCATCACGGCTTTTGCGGTAACGTTTATAGCGCTGTCGCTGACGTAATCTCGCAAAATTCCTTCGATTATTAAAAGCACGGCGTCGATTTTATCGGTTTCGCCTCTTGCTACGCGCTTTGCCGCGGCAAAGATCGCGGTTGAGAGCGAACCGCACAATAGACCGGAAGATAAAATTTCGGCTGAAAAATTAAAGCCGTTTCCGCAAATTATTGCGTCGTAAAAAAAGTTAAGTATGATCCCCGTGGCAAACGGAATATAAGTCTTTACGGTAAACCTTATTTTTTCACCGAAAAACCTGTCTATTAAGATATAGACTATTGCCGATGCGATAGAGATTATAACGGACGGGAGAGTGTAAGACTGTAAAAACCCAAAAACATTTAAAGAATTCATATTACCCCACTTATTAGGGAGCGTCGAATTCTCCCCGCTCGGCGTGATAAGCGGCAAACCTTTCGTAGTATGCAAAATGATTTGCAAAATAGAACGATTCTATATTCTCACCCCCTTATTTTTCCAAGCGCGGAAAAATTGTAAAATAAAAAAGCGAAAATAAAAGGGCTTTATGACGAAAAAATAAGAAAAAAGAAAAATATATTTCTTGAGTTTTGCATAAGATTTAAAAAACTTAAAAAGGAGATATATTATGTTTTTCGATAAAATTTTATATTTACTTGGAAGGCTTACTTTTTTCACGGGGGCGGTGCTGTCCGGAAGTTCGTTCCCAAAGCCCTTATCTGCGGAAGAAGAAAAAGAGTGCCTGTTTAAAATGAAACAGGGGGATAGCGCGGCACGCGAAAAACTTATAACGCACAATATGCGCCTTGTAGCGCACGTCGTAAAAAAATATAACGGGGCGGCTGAAACCGACGACCTTATATCGGTAGGTTCAATAGGACTTATCAAGGCGATAAACACTTACGAAGACGGCAAGGGCACGCAACTTGCCACTTACACCGCAAGATGTATCGAAAACGAGATACTTATGCTTCTTCGCGCAAATAAAAAGTATAAAAACGTGGTGTCTCTATCGGATACGGTCGGGGCGGATAAAGACGGCAACGAACTGACTTTAATGGATCTTTTATACGAAAAAGACGACGAAGTTTTTTCAAAAGTGGATAAAAGTATCGAGAGCGAAAAGTTTATTGAATTTTTAAAAAGATCTTTGACCGACAGGGAGTTTACCGTGCTGTCGCTAAGATACGGACTTAAAGGCGGAAAAAGTTATGCGCAAAGAGAAGTGGCGAAGTTTTTGAAAATTTCACGCTCATATATTTCGCGTATAGAAACGAAAGCCATACAAAAACTTAAAATAGCCGTCAAAAAAGAGGATTTTTATTGCTAAACTTAAATTTGTATGCTAAAATGAAATAGGTGAAAACTATGGAAAATAAAATTGCCGTTATAGCGATTATAGTCAGCGATATAAACGCTGTCGAAAATGTGAATAATATCCTTCACGGATCGAGAGAATACGTTATAGGTAGGCTAGGTATCCCGTATCGCGAAAAAAACGTAAGCGTGATAAGCGTGGTGTTAGACGCACCCGTTGAAATAATAAACGGCATAAGCGGAAAACTCGGTATGATAAACGGAGTTTCAAGTAAGGTATTAACTACTAAATAATTATGGAATACACATTTATAAGCGGTGCTACCGGCGGCATAGGCAAAGCGTTTTGCAAATTATGCGCGGAAATGAAAAACAATCTTTATATAACGGGCAGAAACGATAAAAAGCTTCAAGAGTTAAAGAGCGAACTTTTATCGATAAACCCGGAAATTTCCATTGAATACTTTGCCTGCGACTTAACTAGTGAGCAAAGCAGAAATGATATGCTTATAGATATCGATAGCAAGGGAATTAAATTTTCGCGAATTATTAACGTTGCGGGCGTGGATATTCAGAAAGCCTTTATAGACTACACGCCCGAAAAAGTGCTGTTTCAGTTAAGGGTGAATTGCGAAGCGACCGTAAGTTTAACCCACGCGCTTTTATCTAAAAGGGCTGAAAATCTTGAAATCATCACGATAAGTTCTATGTCGGGCGTATCGCCCATGCCGTATTTTGCCCTATATTCGGCAACAAAAGCCATGCTTACGAACTTTTTTACCGCTCTTCACTACGAACTTAAAAAGTCGAACGCAAAAGTTACGGTGGTGCTTCCGGGCGGCGTTCCCACTCGCCCCGATATTATAGAAGATATCAAAGGGCAGGGGCTTTGGGGCAAACTTTCAAGTAAGAGCGCGGAATTCGTTGCAAAAGGCGCAATTAGGGCAGTTAGAAAGAACAAGATAAAATACGTTCCGGGGTTCTTTAATAAGTTTTTATACTGTTTAATGAAGATAGCGCCAAAACGCATAACGCTTAATTTTATAGCAAACAGATGGAAAAAACAGACCAAAGACGCCTTTTAACGGGGGAAGTATGAGTTACGCAGATAAAGTTTTTAAGGAAAATTGCAAAGATATTATCGAAAACGGTTTTTCGGACAAGGATTTGCCCGTTCGCCCAAAGTGGCTTGACGGCACGCCCGCACACACCGTTAAAAAGTTTTGCATCGTGAACAGATACGATTTAAGAAAAGAGTTCCCGATCTTAACTCTTCGCCGCACGGCGTTTAAGTCTGCTATAGACGAAATTTTATGGATATGGCAGAAAAAGTCTAATAACGTTAAAGACCTTAACTCCCATATTTGGGACAGTTGGGCGGACGAAACGGGGTCTATCGGTAAAGCATATGGTTACCAACTCGCTAAAAAAAGCGTTTACCCCGAAGGCGAATTCGATCAGGTGGACAGAGTTTTGTTCGATTTGAAAAACAATCCTTCGTCAAGACGGATCATGACGAATATCTATAATTTCGAAGACCTGCACGAAATGCACCTTTATCCGTGCGCGTATTCTATGACATTTAACGTAGTGGGGGATACCTTAAACGGGATACTAAATCAAAGAAGTAACGACGTTGCCGTGGCAAACAACTGGAACGTCGTGCAATATGCCGTTTTGCTTCATATGTTTGCGCAAGTTTCCGGCTTAAAGGTTGGTGAACTCGTCCACGTTATTGCCGACGCGCATATTTACGACAGGCATATTCCCGTTATAAAAAAGATGTTAAATAATCCCGAATTTCCTGCGCCGAAGTTTTGGATAAACCCCGAAATCAAAAACTTTTACGACTTTACCGTAGAAGACTTTAAGCTCGAAGGTTACGAATTCAATAAAATAGACGAAAAGTTTGAGGTTGCCGTTTAATGAAAGCGATAGTTGCTGTAGATAAATTTTGGGGGATAGGCAAAAAGAACGGGCTTTTATTCAACCTTCCCGCGGACATGCGGTATTTTAAGGAAAAAACGCTTGGAAAAGTTGTGGTTATGGGCTCAAACACGTTAAAGTCTTTTCCGAACGGCAAACCGCTTAAAGATAGAACGAATATCGTTTTATTCCCCGGTGGAGAAAAAAGGGAAGATTGTATCGTGGTGGATAGCATAGACGAACTTAAAACCGAACTTAAAAAATATAATCCCGACGATGTGTTTATAATAGGCGGGGCAATGTTTTATAAAACAATGCTTCCGTATTGCTCGGAAGTTTTGGTAACGAAAGTGGCGGCAGACGGAAAAGCGGAAGTTTATTATGAAAACTTGGATATGCTCGATAATTGGGCTTGCATATCCGAAAGCGACTCGTTAGAGACCAACGGATATAATATTAAGTTCACGGTATATAAAAATTCGGACGTTAAACCTTTTTAGAACGCAATTTTTTTAAAATTGGTTATTGACTTATTCGAAAAAATGATATATAATATAATAAGAATATACTCTTTAAGGAGAATATGGATATGAAAAAATTATTAACTGCGATAGTTGCGGTTTGTCTCGCTATTTGTGCGGCGCTTTCTTTTGCCGGCTGTTCTATTTTGGTCGGCGGCACTGTGCTTAAATACGAAGGTTATGAAACGCAGGGCGAAGTTTCCGCAGAAAGCAGCAAAGCGATTTACGACGCTATTGAAAACGATATAAAATATTGGTATCTCGGCTTTGATATGAAAGGAACCTTTATGCTTACCGCAAAAGGTGAAACTATAGCAGAAGGCACTTGGGAACAGATTGGCGATAACGTTACCGTCAGATTGACCAACGGTAAGAAAATCGAACTTAAAGGCGACGGGCTTATAATGGCTTGGACGATGGATTTTAGCGAATACGATCCGGACGTAAACGTGTTCGTAACGTTTAAGTTTAAACTTCCCGATAACCACTGATAAAAAGGTAAATAATAAAACGCGGTGAAATATCACCGCGTTTTTTATATATCTTCGTAAGTTTCGGGCATAAACTTTCTGAACTTTTTGGGCATATAGTTGTTCTGTTGCCGTAAATTTTTCCGCTCTTTTATATTCACGTCGTTAAAATATCTTTTAAATAGGGCTGAAAATTCTTTTTCGTTTTCGGATAGCCTAATAGTTGCGGCGGTGTCGGTATATCCGTATTTTATCAAAAACCCGTCGGATACCGCCACTTTGTTTCTCTTTATATCGTGAATAACGAAGGGGATACCGCGAAGCCTTTCTAAAAAGTGCGGCGCAACGAGTTCGGTTATATCGTTATCGGGGGCGTAAGTAGAGTAAAGTATCCCGCGCTCTGTCTCCACAAACCTTAAAAATCCCTTTTGGCGGTGCTGTTCGTTCAGCACTTTTTCTACTGTATACTGGAATTTAGAGACGACGGGATCGCTCATGTTCATATATATATTACGCCTGAGCAAAAGCGTTTTATACGCGAAGTCAAAAGCCGTCATATACGCGCCCTTTTCGTCCGACGAAACGCACGCTTTAAGGCGGTAAATTATAAGGTTGCCACCGTAGCGGAAAAGGGCTTTTTTAACTCTTTCCTTTTCTGATTTTTCCGCGCCCGCGTTTAATATTTCGCAGCCCATTACCGATTGAAAGTTTCCGTGCGTAAAAATATCTTTCGGAGAGATCTTGTCGGTAAAACTGACGTATAGTGCCGCCAAAAGTCCGTCTATCCCTTTTTCTACTATAAAAACGTAATTTGTATTAGTCATCATAATTCACCGAATAGGGCGGAGACTGCCGCTTCCGTTTCGCCGAACATGGAAAGTTGTTCGGCGGAATCTACACTCTCTGCACAAATTAGTAGATTTTTAACTTTTTTTTCGCTTTCTATTCCCATAAATCTTCCGCCGCACGTAATAAAGTGTTTCGCCCGTTTTAAGACCACGCGCATACGGATAAGATCTGTAAAGTCAAGTTTGCAAAACTTTCGTGCTTCGCGTATTCTCGACGCGCACCTGATCCCTATCCCCGGAACGCGCACAAGCATTTCGTATGGTGCGGAGTTTATCTCTACGGGGAAAAGTTCAAGGTGTTTAAGCGCCCAAGCGCACTTCGGGTCGTATTCAAGGTTTAAGTTTCCGTTGTCTTCAGTTATTTCGTCCGCGGTAAATCCGTAAAACCTTAAAAGCCAGTCTGCCTGATAAAGTCTGTGTTCTCTGATTTTCGGTGCGGCAGTAACGGGGAGAAGGGTGTTTTCAAAGTTAGTGGGAATATAAGAAGAGTAGTAAACCCTTTTCATCTTATAATTTGAATACATATATTCCGAAAGTTTAAGGATATGCGAGTCTGACTCGGGCGACGCGCCTATAATCATCTGCGTAGTCTGTCCCGCGGGTAAAAAGTCGCTTCGCCGCCTTTCGGGGGTTATAAAGTATTTATCGGCAGACAGCATTTTCATAGGCTCTATTATCGCGGTTTTGTTCTTCTGCGGTGCAAGAAGTTTTAAACTTCTTTCGCTTGGAAGTTCGATATTGAAACTCATGCGGTCGGCATACTTGCCCGTTTCTTCGATAAGTGTTTTGTCCGCTGAAGGTATACCTTTAACGTGGATATATCCGTTAAATTTATATTCAACTCGGAGTTTTTTGACCGTCAGGTATAATTGCTCCATTGTCCAGTTTGGGCTTTTGACTATTGCCGAAGATAAAAAAAGCCCTTCTATATAATTTCTTTTGTAAAATCCTATAACCAGCGAACAAATCTCGTCCGGCGTGGCGGTCGCCCGCTTTATGCCGTTCGATCTGCGGTTAACGCAATACGCACAGTCGTATACGCAATCGTTGCTTAAAAGAATTTTAAGTAGGGAAATACATCTGCCGTCTTGCGTGAAAGAGTGGCAAATGCCTGAATAATGCGCGTTTCCTATTCCACCGCTGTTTTTTCTGTTCGATCCGCTCGACGAGCACGACACGTCGAATTTTGCGGAGTTTACAAGTATCGATAATTTCTCTTCGCTAAACATTGTTTCTTCCTTTTACGGTTATTATACACCGAGAAAAACAAAAAGTCAAACAAATGTTCGCATTTTCAATTAAAATAAAAAGCGGTAAATTTTACCGCTTTTTGATTTTTTATCATGGTTAGATAATTCTTACCTTTATTATACCTTCGGTATTTTCGATATGCGAAACGGATTCTTCCGAAACTTTTTTATCGGTATCGATAATGGTTACGGCATATTCGCCACGGCTTTGGTTTGCCATATTGCTTATGTTGATGCCTTCGTTACCGACAACGCCGGTTATCTGGGCGATAATGTTAGAAACGTTTTTATGGAGAATAACCAAACGGTGTTCGGTGGTTCTCGGCATAGAACAGTTCGGATAGTTAACCGAATTTACGATATTTCCGTTTTCGATATAATCGATAAGTTGGTTTGCCGCCATAACCGCGCAGTTATCTTCGGCTTCCGGAGTGGACGCGCCAAGGTGGGGGATGCAAACGATATTGTTAACTCCGATAAGTTCGTCCGCAGGGAAGTCTACAACGTATCTTGAAACTTTGCCTGAATTTACGCCTTCGATTATGTCTGCATTGTTGACGAGTTCGCCCCTTGCACAGTTGATTATAACGACGCCGTCTTTCATTTTGGAAATCATATCGGCGTTTATCATACCCTTATTTTGGTTAGCGATATAGGGGATATGGATAGTGATATAATCGCAAGATTTTAAAATATCGTCAAGTTCTTTAACCACGGTAACGTGTCTTGAAAGTTTAAGCGCCGCGTTTACCGAAAGATATGGGTCGTAGCCGATAACTTCCATACCGAGCCCCAAAGCCGCGTTGGCAACCTTTGCACCGATAGCGCCAAGCCCAATAATTCCGAGTTTTTTGCCTTCGATTTCTCCGCCGACGAATTGAGATTTACCTTTTTCGACGAGTTTGCCTACTTCTTCGCCCTTGCCTTTTAAGGTTTCAACCCATTTGATTGCGTCCGCAATTTTTCTGGAACCAAGTAATAGCGCCGCGATAACGAGTTCTTTAACCGCGTTTGCGTTTGCGCCGGGGGTGTTGAATACGACGACGCCTTGCTTAGCGTATTCTTCCACGGGGATATTGTTTACGCCCGCGCCCGCTCTCGCAATCGCTACGGTATTTTTATCGAGAATGTAGTCGTGCATTTTAAAGCTTCTGAGCATTATTCCGACGGGGGAAGTGACTTCAGATCCGACGTTATAACTTTCGTCGAAAATATCGTCGATAACGCTGCTTATGGAATTTAAGGTTAAAATATTTTTCATTATTTATTCTCCATTTCGAATTTCTTCATAAAGTCGATAAGCGCTTTAACACCTTCGATCGGCATAGCGTTGTAAATAGACGCTCTCATACCGCCGACAAGTCTGTGTCCTTTTAAGGAAACGAGTCCGGCTTTTGTCGCTTCGGCAACGAATTTTGCGTCAAGATCGGGATCGCCGGTTACGAACGGAACGTTCATGAGCGAACGGTCTTTTTTATTGACGTTGTTTTTATAGAGTTTGGAGTTATCGATAAAGTCGTAAAGCATTTTAGCCTTTTCTTCGTTTATCTTCTGCATTGCGGGAACGCCGCCCATTTGTTTAAGGTGACGGAAAACGAGCATAGCCATATAGATAGAAAAGCAAGGCGGGGTGTTATAAAGGCTGTCGTTCTTATCCTGAATAGCGTAGTTAAGCATAGTGGGGCAGATGGGCAAAGCCTTACCTAAAAGATCACGCTTAACGATAACGATGGTAACGCCTGCGGGCGCGATGTTTTTCTGTGCGCCGGCATAAATAAGCCCGAACTTTTTAACGTCAACCACTTCGCTTAAAATGTTGGAACTCATATCGGTTACGAGTGTTGCGTCAGTTTTCGGAAGGTCGGTAAAACGAGTTCCGAAAATCGTGTTGTTATATGTAAAGTGAACGTAGTCTATTCCGTCGCGGAATTTAACGTTATTCATATCGGGGATATAGGTATATCCGTCTTCTTTGCTGGAAGCGGCAACGCTCATATCGCCGTATTTTAAACCTTCTTCATAAGCCTTGTTGGCAAAGTTACCGGTAACAATGTAGTCAGCTTTGCCGTTACTCAAAAGGTTAAGCGGAACAGCGGCAAATTGCTGAGATGCACCGCCCTGAACGAAAAGCACCGCATAATCGTCCGGAATACCCATAAGTTCGCGAAGTAACGCGTTAGCTTCGGCGTTTACCGCCATAAAAGGTTTGCCGCGGTGGCTCATTTCTATAATGCTCATACCCGTTCCTTGGTAATCCAAGAATTCTTTCTGTGCTTGTTCCAAAACGGGAAGGGGCAGGGTGGAAGGACCTGCGGCGAAGTTAAATACTCGCATAATATTTCTCCTTGTGAAAATAATTTTTCAAAATGTTAAAATCGGCTTTATGCCGTTCTCAACTATTATACGCTTGCGGAAAAAATTTTTCAAGCGTTTTTGCCCCTTATATATTATTTATTTAAAGTTATTTTAATTATTTGGTTTATTTTGGGTTTACTTTTTCCGCCTTTGCGTGTATAATAAAATCAGAAAAAAATCGAGTATTATAGCAAAATTAAGGAGCAACATTGAACAACAAAAAAGATATGAAAAAAGCGTCTTTTAAGACGGAAAATAAAAAGATCGGAAAAAAGGCGGACAAACAAAAGGCAACGCCTTCTTTGTCGTCAAAGAAAAACAGGGCGGCAAAGCCTTTCGAAGAAAAGCAAACGGCTAAAAGCAATAAGTCCGAAAAGACGAATAGTAAAAAGAATAAAGCGGCAAAAGGCAGACCGATAAAGGATAAACGCCAAAAAGCGGAACCTGTAAAAAATAGCGGGATTATAAACGTTAAAGCCGACAACAAGCAGAAAAAATCGCTTAAAATAAGATTTCTCGGCGGCGTGGGCGAAATCGGAAAGAATATGACCGTGTTAGAATTCGGTAAAGATATAATCGTTATCGACGCGGGGCTTACTTTCCCCGGCGAAAATATGCCCGGCGTTGATCTGGTTATTCCGGACGTTACTTATCTTATCGAAAACAAAAACAAGATAAAAGGTTTCGTTATAACACACGGGCACGAAGACCATATAGGAAGTCTTCCGTTCATATTAAAAGATCTTCCGAACGTTCCCGTTTTCGGCACGAAGTTAACGCTTACGCTTATTGAAAACAAACTTAAAGAACAAAACCTTAAAGACGTGAACTTAAACTGCGTTAAGGCGGGCGGGATAATAAAACTCGGTGCGTTTACCGTGGAATTTATCAACGTTAACCACTCGATAGCGGGTGCGGTGGCTCTATCTATAACCACACCGGTCGGCGTGATTTTTCACACGGGTGACTTTAAAATAGACTATACGCCCGTCAACGGCGAAACGACGGATTTAGGACGCATTGCGGAAATAGGCAGAAAGGGCGTTTTACTCTTTATGGCGGATTCTACCAACATAGAGATAGAAGGGACTACGATGAGCGAGGCGGTGGTTAAAGAAACGCTCGATCACGTGTTCTCCAAAAACCAAAAGCGCAGACTTATTATCGCCACTTTCGCGTCTAACGTGCATAGACTTCAACAGATTTTAGACCTTGCCGCAAAGTATAAAAGAAAGGTGGCGCTGTCAGGCAGAAGTATGATAAATATTGCCGAAGCGGCGGCAAAAATAGGCGAACTTAATATTCCCGAAAATCTTATCGTTGACGTGGAAAAGACCAAAAAATTCCGCGACGAAGAGATAGTTATCGTATCGACCGGAACGCAGGGCGAACCCATGAGCGCTTTAACCCGTATGGCGAGCGGCTCTTTTTCAAACGTTACGATAGGCGAAAACGACACGGTAGTTATAAGCGCGTCCGTAATCCCCGGAAACGAAAAGATGATATACGGCGTTATAAACAACCTATACCGTTTGGGTGCGGAAGTAATTTACGAGTCGTTAGAACCCATCCACGTTTCGGGGCACGCGTGCCGCGGCGAACTTAGGGTTTTGCACTCTTTGTTAAAGCCGAAATTCTTTATTCCCGTTCACGGCGAATACCGCCACTTAAAAAAGCACGCAAGGCTTGCTTCTTCCATGGGTATGAAGGAAAGCAATATTTTAATAGCCGAGATAGGCGATACGGTGGAACTTACTTCTTCAACGATGAAGTTCGGCGAAAAGTTCTCCGCAGGCTCACGCTTTGTGGACGGCGTGGGGATCGACGGGGCGGACAGTTTCGTTTTAAGGGATAGGATACATCTATCCGAAGACGGGCTTATCGTCGTGGTTTTGGGCGTTAACGAGTTTTCGGCGGAAGTCGCTTCGCTTGAAATTATAGGTAAGGGATTGATGCTAAGCGAAAGTATGATAGCCGAAGCAAAGGCAAACCTTAAAAATGCGCTTTCGCAAGTCGACTTAAAAAAGATGGGCGACGAGACGGAGATTGCGTCTTTTATAAGAAGAAGTTTGAAAAATTACGTTTTCAAACAGACTAAGAAAAATCCGATGATCCTTCCGATCGTTTTAACGGTGTAACTTGATAGGCGAACTGATTAAACTTCGTGCCGAAGCAAAGAAAAGCGGCGAGCCCATACTTCGCGACGCATCTTTTGAACTTTTGATAAAAACGGTTAAAGAGCATAAGCCGAAGTCTATGCTCGAAATAGGCGTGAACTTGGGGCTATCAGGTATCGCGATGCTGCTTTCTTCGGAAAACTCCCGCTTGACGGGGATAGAGATCGACGAAGAAAAAGTTAAACTCGCAAGGCAAAATTACGCCAAGTTCGGCGTGGATAAAAGGGCGCGGATAATTCTTGGCGACGCAACCGAAGTTATACCCGTGCTTACCGGAAAATACGACTTTATTTTTCTCGACGGTCCGAAAGGGCATTACGGGGAATACGTTTCTTATTTATTGCCGCTATTATCGGTAAACGGAATACTTTTTGCGGATAACGTGCTGTTTCGCGGATACGTTACGGGTAAAGTAAAAACGCCGCATAGATTTGCCACCACCAAGCACGGTATGGAAAAATACTTAAAAACCGTGTGCGAAGATAAAAAACTTATAACAGAGATTTACGATATAGAAGACGGCGTTGCCGTCACGGAAAAACTTTCGGATTAAGGCAAAATGGAAAAAGTCGAACTTTTGTCGCCCGCGGGCGATATGGAAAAACTTAAAACCGCGATCTACTTCGGCGCGGACGCCGTTTATATCGGCGGAAAATCAATGAGCCTTCGCGCGCTTGCGGGGAACTTTTCGGACGAAGAAATAATATCGGCGACCGAGTTTTGCCACAAATTAAATAAGAAAATTTACGTTACGGTAAATATCTTTGCCAAAAACTCCGACCTATTCATGGCGGAAAGATACTTTAAGTTTTTGGAAAGCGCGGGGATAGACGGCGCTATCGTTTCGGACACGGGGCTTATCGCGCTTGCAAAAAGCGTCGCGCCGAAACTTCCTATAAATCTATCCACGCAGGCGAATACGCTTAACTATAAGACGGTGGAATTTTGGAAGAACTTCGGGGTCAAAAGGGTTATTTTGGCGAGAGAACTTTCGCTTAAAGAGATAAAGGAGATCCACCTTGCCGTTCCGGATATCGAGATAGAAACGTTTATTCACGGCGCAATGTGTATATCTTACAGCGGAAGATGTCTTTTATCCGACTATCGCACGGGCAGACAATCTAACCGTGGAGAGTGCGTTCAGGCGTGCCGCTGGAACTACGAGATAAGAGAACGCGGAAGCGACGGCGAGTTTATGGAGATAGAAGAAGACGAGCGCGGAAGTTATATTTTAAACAGTAAGGACTTAAACCTAATAAATTATATCCCCGAACTTATAGACGCGGGCGTTTGCTCTTTTAAAATAGAAGGCAGGATGAAGTCCGAATACTATCTGGCGACGGTAGTGAACGCATACAGAAGGGCGATAGACGCCTTTTATTCTAATGGCGCTGAATATAAAGAAAACCCGCTTTACGCTAATGAACTTGAAAAAACGGCGCATAGGGATTTTACTACGGCGTATCTTTTAGGTGAGAATAAAAGGACGGTAAACTATACCGACAGCCAAAGCAAGGGTACGCATAAGTTTATAGCGTCGGTATTAGAGGGCAACGATAACCGAGAATACGCGATAATAGAGATGAGAAACCGCTTTAAAGTCGGCGACGTTTTGGAAGTTTTATCCCCGTCTTTATCTTTTAATAAAAAGATAGCCGTAGAAAGGCTTACCGATATGTCGGATAAAGAGATTGAAGACGCAAAAATCGTTCAGCAAAAACTTAAACTTTATACGTCCGTAAAACTGTCCGCCGGGGACATGCTCAGAAAGGAAGTGAAAGAACATGAATAATTTTTGCTTTCCGTTCTTAGAATGCTAAGTGCGTCTTTCTAAAAATTTTATACCTGAAATAAAAACTGTTTGGTCGAAAATTACGATAAAGAGATAACAGTTATAGAAAAGAAAAAATAGTAAAGAAAAAATATTTAAAAAAAGTTGCACAAAAAAACTGCGTGGAAAAACACGCGTTTTTTTCTATTTTTGACCTAAAATGACAAAAATTGTCCGTTTTGCACAAGAAAATTGATTTTTTATTAGTTATTTTGCTGAAAAAAATCGCTGAAAAAAAGAAAAAAGTAACAAAAATTTTAAAAAATGGGTTGACTGATAGCCTTTTATAAGTTAAACTTAGTCTGTATGAAAATAAAAAAAGGGAGAGTGTCTTCTATGGCGGATAAAAAAATCGTTGAGATTTTTGACGATATAGAGTTTAATCACGTTTTCGGGCTTAAAGGGCTTGACAGTACAATCACAGGTCAGAACGTTTTCGGCGAACTTAAATGGGACGGGGCAAAACCCGGTCACAGTTGGACTATCACCGAGTGGAATTCTGCACATTTACTTAAAGACGAAGTTACCGCGATTAAAACGGCAAACGGCGGAATAGACTTTAATAACGAAAGTAAATCGGTGGTTATATATCCCGGCAAAAATATGATCTCGCTTAAAACTCTTTGCTCTAAAGAATACAAAGCGCCGAGAAAATCTCATACCGATCCGTGGATACATCTTCTTCTTGAACAGAAAGTTCCAGAAAATCGTTCGGTATTTTTAGCTGACGTAGCTCACATGTTCGTAGAACTCGAATTTGAAATTCCGTTCGATAAAAACATGATGACCGAAAAGGAATTCAATCCGGATATGCATACTTCACAGGTTTCGTGGTATTTCACGATAGAGAACGCGGCGTCTGAAAAATTAGACTTCGAAGGCAGACCCGATTATTACTGGTTCGGGCTTCCGCTATACGATCACCGTTTCGGGATATTTAAGGGCGAAGATATTCAATACGATAGGGGCACTCAAAAACTTATATATAAGATGGACGAAAGTTCTTATATAAAAGACGATAAAATTCAGATCGGAAAAACCTATTCATTTAAAATAGATATAATCGAAAATTTAAAAAAGGGTTTCGATCTGACCAAGAAAGAAGGCTGGCTTAAAGGTGCCGAGTGGAAAGATATGAAGATAGGTTCTACCAACATAGGTTGGGAAAACCCCGGCACGTTAGATAGCGAATTTTTTATAAAGAAAATTTCGGTGAAAGCCGAACTTAAAGACTGAATTAACCCGCCGAAACGGTTCGGCAAGAAAGATAAGGAGGAATAAATGTCGAAGGTAAGATTTATATTGCTTGCGGTAATAATGGCGGCGCTTATGGTCGGCACGTATATCATAAAAGCAATGAATTCCGAAGGATATGATCCTTTCGACCCGTATACTATCGTTTTAGACGCTGGCGGCGATATCGGTAACTATAACACAACGGCGTCTATGGAAAAGTCCACGTCTAACCCGTATCCGTATAACGAACTTGAAACTTTATGTAAAGAGTGGATGGCTCTTCCCGGAAACGAAGACTATAAAGTCGTCGTTGCCGAAACAAGTTATAACGGATCAACGAGTTCACTTAGACCGCTTCTTAACGCGAAGACCGCTCCGGACGTTATTTATATGAACGGAACGACGGCTGAAGAAGATAAAGATAAAGGCTGGTTCGAGCCTTTAAAGAAATATCTTATGTCGCCTAACGTTTACTGCGAAGAAGGGACGCTCGGCTCCGAACGCTGGATAGACCTTTACGGTGGCGAAACTGAATTCGTTCCGCAGTCCGACGGCGAGTATTATTACATAAATATGGAGCGCATCCCGATAGGTATAATTTATAATACCAAGATCCTTGAAGAATGTGGCATAAGTTATCCGTTTTCCAGTTTAACCGAACTTATAAACGCGGAAAAGAAAATTTCCCAAAGCAATAAGGGGTATACCTATTTAACGTCTTATCGTTGGCTTGATATTCAGCTTGAAAGCAATATGTTTGCCTATCTTTTGGACGATCCGTTGATAGATATTGACGGGAATAAAAACCTTGACTTAAAGGAACTTATTTCCGCTTATAAAAACGGAAAATGGGCAGTCGATAACGATAGATATAAAGCGTATTTGGAACTTGTTCAGAAAAAGACAAAATACTATCCGAGAGCGTATGAAAGTTTAGACGCGCTTTCAAGTTTCGTTGGCGGCAGGGTTGCGTTTATGGAAGGAACGGGCGCGGTTTTGCGTCAGCTTTCGGTAAACACGTCAATACCGTTCACTTATAAAATAATGCCGTATCCCACGGTGGAACAGCAAGACCTTAAAAATTTGGGAATAACGGGTGCAGACTCTATAACTAACGATACGCTTCGTCAAAGCAGACGCGGAACGGCGGGTTACGGAACGTCTTGGTGGGTAACCAACACCGCGCAAGATAAGGGGCAAAAGACGGTCGATAAGATCGTAGATTTATTGATGTTCTTAACCGCTCCCGAACAGAATAATAGGCTCGTCAGTAAACTCGGCGGCGGAATACCGCTCAATCCTAACGAAGGTATAGATATCAACGAATATTTAAAACCGCTTCTCGACCTTTACGTTGAAGACGCAAAAGACGAAAACAAGATAAGCTGGGCGGTTTGGAACAGTTGGAACGTTTTAGGCACGGATTACTCTAACCACTTTATGGAAGTAACAAAAAAATATATCAACGCAGAACTCAACGGCTCGCACAACTTCTCTTTCGCAAACCTTGTTGACGATTTGAAAGGCACAACGGCGGCAACGATAAGAGAAAAAGAAAAAACTTTACCGAAATAAATTTACGATTTATATTCCTTAAAAAATAAAGGGGCAGATAAATGAATAAAAACAAAAAGAAAGATAAAGTCGATCTTGACGCGTTGATACCGGAAGGGGTAACGCGGATAAAAATCCATCATAAGAGCGATCTTAAAGCGTATATATGGTTAGCGCCCGCACTCATACTGTTGCTGACGTTTAACTTTATACCGCCGATAATGTCGCTTATCACGTCGTTCACAAGCTCAAACGGCGTAACTATGGAAAGATTCGTGTGGTTTGCTAACTACGGCGAAGCTTTAGCTGACGGCGTGTTCTGGCAATCTATATTAAACGTGTTTATTATAACGATAGCGACGTTTATACTTACGCACGTAGCCAACCTTTTCCTTGCCGAATTGCTATATAGCATGAAAGCAAAACGCCTTTCGGCATTTTATAGGGTAATGCTTATAATCCCGATGGTCGTTCCTATCATAGTAACGCTTATGATCACGCAATACATAACTTATTCCGCTTCCGAAAACAGCTTGGCGAATATCGTTATAGGTTGGTTCGGGGCAAAGCCTTCTATGTGGTTCTGGGATTCTAATCCCGCGATGGTAATATTTACTATCATCATAAGGGGCTTCCCGTGGGCGGGCGGCACGACGATGCTAATTTACCTTGCCGCACTTCAAGGAATTTCCACCGAAATGATCGAGGCCACAAAGCTTGACGGCGTTGGGTCTTTCAAGCGCATTGTTCACTTCCATTTACCCATGATGGTAGGGCAGATCAAATACTTTGTAATAACAGGTATAATCGGCGGTATGCAAGATTATAACGTTCAACTTTTAATCACGCAGCCTGCGTCCGATAACGGCTCTTCAATGGTTCCCGGCTATCTTATTTACAGGCAGGCGTTCACGAATTCGAGATACGGTCTTGCCAACGCCATAGGTATATTGCTGTTTATTTTGATACTTGGTTTAACCTTTATCAATAACAGATTTATCCAGAATAAAAACAGCGAGGAGGTTAAATAATGAAAGAACTCGTTGCAAACGACGGAACTGTCATAAAAAAGGTTAAATATAAAAAGACGGCGAAAGATAGGGTGGAGATCGGTAAGAAAGTTCTATCTTCCACTCTCGCTCAGATATTCATATGGTTCTTCCTATTGATGGCGTGGCTTTCAATTTACCTTATCGTGGTAAAGAGTATCAAAACCCCCACACAGGATCAGAAATGGCCGTTTGAACCCACGCAGATAATATGGCGCGTGGCGGTAAGCAACTATTCTATCGCATTGACGACGATAAGTAAGTTCATATTCAATTCGTTCGTTATAACGCTGATCGGAACGGCAGGGCAACTTATCGTGCCGATACTCACGGCATACGCCTTCGTTCGTTTCCGCTTCCCCGGAAAGAACGCGATCTTTATGGGCTTTTTGGCACTCATGATGATCCCCGGAACTTTAACTTTAACCAGTCAATACATAATAGTTAAAACACTCGGTATGGTCAACTCGATATGGGGCGTTATATTGCCTGCGGTATCGGGCGCGATACCTATGTCGGTATTCCTATTGCGGTCTTTCTTCGGTGGCGTTTCGCAAGAGATGTTCGAGGCGGCAGAGATAGACGGCGCACGGGATCTTACGGTGCTTATGCGGATAATGGTTCCGCTTTCAATGCCGATTATCGCTGTTTTGGGCGTTCAGGCATTTATGGGTATTTGGAACGACTATCTGTGGCCTAGCTTGGTTTTATTAAGATCGGATGCAAGGACTATATCCGTCGCACTCGTGTCGCTTACCGATCAATTCTATAATATGACGCACTCGTATAGCGTAGCGTTTGCGGGATATTTGATTTCCGCAATACCGATAATAATCTTGTTCGTATTCTGTTCAAAGCAGTTCGTCGAAGGTATATCTGCGGGCGCGTTCAAGATGTAACTTTTCCCGATAAGGAGAAAAATAATGAGAAAATCCAGATTGATAAAACTACTATGTATTTTGATGTCGGTTCTTGTCGTATCGGGGCTGTTCGGTTGCAAACCGAGAGAGACTTACGTGTTTAAGTCCACCGAATATGATAAATCGTTCGACGATAGCGGTAGGGTAAACTTGGTTCAAAACAACTCTTACGGCAAGGGTTTTACGGCGGCGAATAACGAAAGCACGCCCGTGTTTACCGATCTTGCCGATGACGGTTATTCCCCGTATATAACACAAGCGGCTTTGCACTATAATAAAACGCAAACGTCCACACCTATTTGGACGATAATGCAGCACCACGCCACTTACTCTCTTGCCCAAGAAGAATATTGCGAACCGGCGAAAAGACCGATAGGTAAGAATAAAGACGGGATCGACCTTTTAGAGTATAAATGGTCAACTCCCGGCTCGGTGGTTACAGTTATTCCCAGTCAAAGAAGTATCGAACTTACTTCCCTTTGTTCTAACGAATACTCGAAAGATAACAATCACGACGGTATCCGTGACGGGGTTGATTATATGGAAAGACCTTCGGGCAGTAAATGGGTGCATTTGATTTTAACTTCCACTTTCTTGGATCCGAGAAGCGCGGGCGCAAGTAAGGTTAAACTTATCGACGCGGAAAAAATCGAGTTTGAAGTAGATTTCACCTTAACCAAGCACGACGTTTACGGGGTAATGGATAATTCCAGAGCCGCACAGTTCTCTTTATATTTGCAGGTTTATTCGAGCAATAGCGTAGACTCTACCGGTGGGCTTACAAACTTCTTCTGGTTAGGGCTTCGCTTGTTCGATACCAGATATTCGTTTAATACTTACGGCACTCCGCGTGAATTCTCTTACGATAAAGACAGTAAAGCGTGGATGTATACGCCCAGATCGCAAGACGTTATAGGAAACTCCGGCGAGGCGCTGGAAATCGGTAGAGAATATCACGTTAAATACGATATTATAAGCGTAGCGAAAAAGGCTTTGGAAGATATTCAGAATGCGCCTGAAAATCCGATGTTCACACATACTACTTTCGAAGAACTTACGATAAGCGACTTCAATATCGGTTGGGAAATGACGAACGTTGCGGACGCGTCGATCAAAATGAAAGACTTCGGTCTTTGGATGACGCCTGCGGCAAAATCGGAAAAATAAAAATTAAATAATAACTAAAAAAACGGCTTAAAATCGAGCCGTTTTTTTTAGTTTTAGCGATAATTCATAAAAAAAATTTCAAATTAACTATTTACATTGCTAAAAGTTTATGGTATAGTTAAAAAAATGGAATAAAAGTGAATTTATTTAGAAAACACTGATAGGTTATAACAAGAATATTGATGTCGCGCATTAAAATGGTGTTTTTTTCTAATCAATGTATTGTTTAGGAGAGATTGCTATGAATAAAAGAGTAAAAAGAGTTGGGATTTCAGTTCTTTTAACACTTGCGACGCTTTTATTGATACTTGCTTTTGTTTTTTCGTTTGGCGTAAGCAAAACTAAAAATGCCTTTGCTGCCGGATCGTGGACGGGGTATAATACCACCGGTCCCGGAAAGGCTGCTTTGTATGGTGCCGAAAAATGGATTGCAGGCGGTGATTCCGGTGCGGCTACTACCGCTGCTGACGGTGAATATACCAAGTTTAAAAGTTGGTATAAAGGCGAAGCCTGTTATTATACCTATGGCGGCACTTCGAATTCCGCTACCGCCCTTAACGTGAACGGACTTTCATTTGCTCTTAAAATTCCATATGAAGTCTTTTCTGCGGAAGGTGCGACCGGATTGGTTTTTTATCTTGCAAGTTCGGCATCTGTTAACGCCGTAACCAAAACTCACTTGTATTCCGCGGGGTCGTCTTGGAACATTGCCTTTAACGTTTTCCGTCAATACGGAACGACTAATCAGATAAGGGTTTGTTTTTCATCATCTTACGGAACGAACTCAGATTCTACCTTAGATAACGGAAATAATGGCGGGCATAACGTCGCTTATGCTGACACAAGCGGATCGAGTTTTGCTTGGGCAAATCATAGTGCAGATTATGGTTCGTATATCACAATGAATATGTCGACTTCCGGCTACCTTTATCTGACTGTAAAGCTTGATACTAACAACGATAGTTTATATAATGGTCGGTACGTTAAAGCGACGATTACGCAAAGCGGCGGAAGTCAAGTACCCGGCACGGGAACGTTAAAGTCGAGTTATACTTGTTATTTGGACTGGACTAAATTTGGTAGTTCTTTGGCAGGAACAAGCCCTTATAGAACGTATTTGCAAGTTAATACTTCGCAAAGGACAACAACGGGTAATAACTGGGGTATCTGCGTAGGCGGGCTCGGTCAAACCAACCTTTCCACAAGCGGAACGCTTAGCGATAAAGCTGAAAATGGCAATAACGACATTTCAAATATTTACTGTTCTTCCGGCGCTCAGTATGCTAATAACGGTCAATCTCTTACGCTTGACGGTTTAACTATTGACTATTTTGCAAATGGGTTAAACTTTGCCTCTGGTAACGTTGGGGGGGTCGGCGTGGCATTGGTAACTTCAAGCAGTGCCAACCCTATGACCACCAGCGTTTTTAGCTCTTATATTTATGAAAACGGCTCGTCCGCCGCAGTTTATTTTGCAAATGGATCCGGCGGTAACATTGCGTATTATATGAGTTCCGCAGGCGTGCTTTCACCTTTTTGGGGAAGTAGCGGCGAGATGTATGCAAAAAAGACTGGACTTTCTTCTTCAACCGGAATAAGGGTAGTTATGCGGTTCCAGAATTGCAAGGCGGATACTTATACATTTAGCGATATTTTTCCGAACGGATACGTTATAATTCAATATGACGTTCGTTCAGGATCGAGTATTTCGGACACCACTTCTTTTGCGTCTTCATCATCTGTAAATTCTCAGGTGATTTACGTTGACGGTGATTATTTTAACAATACAATGTATCTTTCCGTATGGGGGCAAAAAGTTAGCGGTTCTCCGTTCACTTCCGCAGGCGGAAAAGTTTCTTTAACCGCCAGATGGAATACTTTTTCAAACTATAAGCTGACTCTTCGCGACGCCGCTTGCACGGGGACTCAAACTCTCACGTTCATGAATTCAAGAACTGACGTTTGGACATATATTCAACTTCCGTATAGAAAAGACGCTTTCGGTAATGCAGTTGCATACTATAAAGTTAGTGGCACTAAATATTATCCCGGAGATAAAATTTTGGTTGCGTCGCTTAGCGGTCAAACGCTCACCGCATATTATCTCGACATAGCGATTAACGGCACGTCGATAAATACTTCAAACGGCGCGGTCAAATATTCCGGCATGGCGACCTATCAATACAAAAATAGTATTTATAGTGACGTTACCGCAACAGAGATAGGATTAATAGTATTTCCGACAGATAAGGTCGCCTCATCGAGACAGACTTCGAACATTATTTATTGTAAAGACTCTTTCACGCTTGCAAATTACCCAGCGGGTAGTTCAACGACAAGTTCTTATAACGCAACTTGCGCTGCACCGGCTTCAGGCGATTTTGAAACAGTAAACGTAACGATCGCTAACCTTAATACGTATAACTACGGCAGAGATATTGCTGTTAGGGGATACGTTCGCGTGGGTAGCACTTATTATTATGGTCTTGGCGGAACGTATTCAAAGTCTGCACATGTGGCAGCTTGTCAGTCCATAGGCTCGTCGACGAATACTTATCTAAAAAAATATGCGGAAAGTTCGCTTGAAATTCAGCATACAGGTTCATCGGGATCGGTTTCGGTTTCAAAAGTCGCTTGCGGCGGATATACTTCGACAACCGTTAGCTCTATAACTAAGAGCAGCGAATCTGGCAATACGTTTACTATAAAAGTTGTATTTTCCGACACTCAATATTTGCAAGGCAATAAAATAATGGCACTTTATGTAACGGCAAACGGTATCAGAACTAGATATGCGATATCTTCTCAATCGCTAAGTAGCAAAACTTTGACGTTGTCTTATACAATAAAAGGCTAAAAAATGACGATTAAATAATTGTATAAAGTCTGATTTTATCTAAATCGGCGCAAAAACAAACGTTTTTGCGCCGATTTGTCATATTTAACTCTTATATGTGCCGAAATATTGAATATTTTTCCTAAATTACTTAAAAATTTTCACAAATTAAAATTTTTTTTATTTTTTTAGTATAATTTCGCCTGATTTTTCGTTTTTACTGTTGACTTAAATTATTAATTATAGTATATTATATATATAAAAATAGGATAAATGGAGTTCTATGCCGTTTTTAATATAGAAAATCTTGTTTAACGCTTATAATGCTTATAATCTTATATATATATTGAATATAGCAAAACAATCGGACAATACATATTACGATAAAAAGTACTTTCTATGCAACGACTTTTTTATAGAACAGTAAGTTTGTTGCGCAGATGTTACTAAGAACGGAACAAGGACCAGATATTCAATAATGTCTCAGTTATTGAGCAGTAAAACGGTACGATTATGTTTACGATAAAAGGCTAACATTTTGGGAGAATAAATAATGAAAAAGAATTTATATTATGAACCATTATTAGAATTTATAGACTTTGATTGTCTCGATGTTTTAAGTATTTCCGATACTATCGGCGATAAGTGGAACGACGGCGGCGGATTCTAATATATTTGCTTGCTGTAAGGCAAAATTTTCGACTTTTGATTAAGGATGGGAAATATGAATAAGACACTTAAAAGCAGAGTAAAATATTTACTCGTGATTTCTTTAACCATACTTCTTGCTTTTGGTTCGCTATTGACGGTCTTTTTGGGGGGCTATTCTTCTGCAAGCGCTGCGCAAGATACAGGCGGTTGGACTTCTTGTCCCGCAACCGTGTATGAAGATGCTACCGATAACACCGCCTGGACGGTTTTCGATACCGTTTCCGCGGGAACTACTGCAAGTGCAAGCGATAAAAGTTACGTTAAGATAAATTCGGTAAGCAAAAGCGGAGCACACGTCAACTATTCTGAAAAAATTTCGCTTGACGGCAAAACCGTTTCATTCAGACTTACAAACTACGGCGGAAACAGAATAGGTTTCGGTCTTACGGAAAGTGCCGATGGATTTTCTCCGTCTAGTGGAAAATTCAACGCAGTTTTAAACCGTGCCTGGAACTGGGATAATCTTTATTTTCAGAACGACGCGCATGCCGAAGTAACGTCCGGTGGTCCGATGACTATCGCTTATAAAGACGAAAATTTAACGAGTGACGAATTCGGAACGCAAAGTGCAAAAAAATATTGCATGACGATAAATTCCACCGTTGAATTTTCTCTTAAATTCGAAAAACTTTCAAACGTTTATAGGATCACATTTGACGGAAACGCTTTTTCTCCCGTAACCAACGTTATTTACGTTTCTAAAAATTACATACCGGACGAAGCTTATATCTGCGTTTTCGGTTATGAAAGCGGAAATCCGAACGTGTTTATAAAGGCGTTTGAAATGAAACCTACCGAAGGTTCGCATACAACCGCAAGATACGAAGAATATTCTTCTTTAACTCACCTTTATCATGTTGACCACACGTGGGGCGACTATTCGATGCATAATTCCGAAAAACTCGCTCTCGACGGGCTTGAACTTAAATTTACGGCAAACAGTCTTAACAACGTAGAAAACGCTCACTTATCCAAAGATTCGTGTTTTGCCTTTACTTTCACACAAGACGCTAATGCAGACGCGGACGCACTTTCTTCCGCTAATAAGTTCACGCTTTCCTTTTGGCCGTATCTTGACAGTTCAAAAGAATACGCAAGTGGACTGTATTTCAGAAACAGCCATGACTACACTTCTCCCGCAATAGCATCTTTAACCGAAAACGGGGAAGTTGCCGCAAATCTTAACGACAATTATGACGGAAACAGATATTTATTCGTCGACGAAAATATTATGAACGGAAACGATGAATACGTAGGCTACGGCAAAGTATCGTTCTCCGTTAAGTTTGAAAAAGTTAATAACTCATATAAAATTACAACGACGTTACTTACCGGCACAAACTACGGTTTAGTAACCGAAAATAGCCAAACTGAATCTTTCGTTTGCTACGTTCCCGCAAGCAATTTCGCACTCGATCAGGACGGAAAAGCATACCTTGCTTTCTACGGCTTTGAAAGCGACGCATTAGTTAGCGCAGGATACGAAACGGACTGCTATATCGGTATCGTTAAAGCGGGCACTTTGCCTTACATTGACCGTGACGATGTTTTGGATCCCGAAATGGAATACTACGATCAAGAAACCGGTGAATACATCGGCAGTTGTTTTGCCGGCGTTTCGGTTCACTCTATCTACGTATCGATCGGGGTAATTTCCGCCGCTACACTTTTATTTATCATTAAAAGATTATTAAGTCGCGGAAAATAATTGAATAAAAAAGAACGCCTCGGCGTTCTTTTTTGAAGAAAAACATTTTTGATATAAATTTTATTAACATATTACTTTAAGGAGAAAATCTATGTTTGGTCTTAACGAAAAGAAGTTCTTTTCCGAAAAAGATTACGAAATGTCTGACGAGCCTATTCTCGCCACACTTTTTACCACCGGCAATGGCTATATGGGCGTTCGCGGAAGTTTTGAAGAATTCGGCTCGCTCCGTATTCAAGGCGCTTTCGTCAGAGGGTATATTGACGAAATTATCGAAGTCTGTGAACCTTTCACCGACAACGAATATATGAAAAAATATTATCTCGACGAAGAAAAATTAAAAACGTTTGAAAAACAAGACAGTTGCGTTAATATGCCCGACTTCTTGCTCGTTAAAATCACTATCGGCGAAAAAACCTTCTATACATGGGAAGGCAAGATCTTAAAGTGGGAAAGATATCTTGATTCTGCAAATGCAGAATACGTTCGTAAACTCACTTGGGACGACGGCGACGGCAACGTTACCGAACTTGAATTCCGCCGTTTTGCGTCCTTTAATAATCAGAACGTTTATTGCCAAAAAGTTATCGTTCGTCCTATAAATCACAAACTTCCGGTAACGATCACCACCGGTATAGACACCGCTGTTAAAACTTGCGGTCAGTTCATTACAAAAAACGACGATTTTACCGCGGACGAAACGGGCATGTTCTATGCTTTCCACGCGGTTAACAAATATAAATTTAAAGCGGCTTATGCTATAAAGAGCGTTTTCCCCAAGGGCAAAACGGACTTTACGTATTCCGAAAACGGCAGGCTCGGTGCCGTTCACGTTTGCGAAAAGGCAAAAGAATACGTCTATGAAAAAATCACCTTTGTCGGCACAGAAAGGGATACCGATAAAAACGTTAACGAGTGGGTTAAAGAAGAAGCCGATAAACTTGCCGTTTCTTACGACGAGCAACGCGTTCTTCACGTTAAAGCCTATAAAAACTACTTCGACACGATGGATATCGTTATCGAAGGGGACGACCAGGCTGACGGCTATTTAAGATTTGCAAGTTACCATACCGCTATTTCCGCCTGCATGAACGACGACGTTCACGGTATCTCCGCCAAAGGTCTTACCGGTGAAAGATACAATCAATTCGTTTGGTGGGACAGCGAAATTCACCAGATGCCTTTCTTTATTTACACCGCTCCCGAAACCGCCAAGCATTTACTTATGTATAGATACCGCATGCTTCCGCAGGCTAAAAAGAACGCGAAATTAAACGGTATGGACGGCGCTATGTTCGCCTTCTGCTCTTCGGTTTTAGGCGACGAAAAAGTTTGGGTCTATGCTCGTCACCCCTTCTTGCAGATCCACATAGACTCCGATATTCCTTACGGTATTATTCATTACTACACCGCTACCGGCGACGAAGACTTTATGAAAAATTACGGTATGGAAATGATCCACGAGTGCTTGAAGTTCTGGAAGTGCAGAGTTGAAAGCCGCAACGGCAGATACGAAATTCTTCGTGTAACGGGAACGGACGAACACCACCCATACGTCGATAACGACGCTTACACCAACTATTGCGTTAAGTTCGCTTTCGGCAAGTTCTTGGATCTTTGCGAAAAGTTCGATTATAAGATCACTAAATCAGACTATGCCGCATTTAAAGATATTTACGAAAATTTATACGTTCCTATGCTCCCGAACGGTATGATCCCGCAGTTCGACGGATACTTCGATTTATCCCGCGGGCTCGAAGAAGCGGGCAAAGGCACCTTAAAGCAGTTCCAAATGAAAAAGAGCGGGCTTTATCACAAGAGTCAGGTAATTAAGCAGCCTGACGTTGCGCTCTTATTCACGATGGTAAACGTTGGTGTTGATTATTCGCACTTCGCGGAAAACTGGGATTATTACGAACAGATGTGCGAAAGCAGTTCGTCGCTTACTTTCCCGGTTCACGCTATCGCAAGCGCTAAAAATCACAGGATGCTATCCTTTTACAATTACTATATGAACACCCTTAAAATGGACGTTGACGATATTCACGGCGTCGCTTGGCAAGGTGTTCACAGCGGCTGTCTTGCCGGCGGATACCTTGCTATGATTTACGGTATCTTCGGCGTTATAGCGGGCGAAGACGCTATCGCGTTTAAGCCGAACGCAGTTCCGTTCTTCAAAAAGATCTCCGCGAAACTCTTCTATCACGGCAGCAAAATCTCAGCAAAACTCGAAGGTAATAAGTTGACGCTCGAACTTATCGGCGGCGACGAAGTTCCGGTTATTTTGCCAGATGGCAAGAAATTTACATTAAAAAACAACGTTACGGTTTTATTTTAACGAAAGGGAGATGAATTTATGTTAAAAGCAGTAGTTTTTGATTTAGACGGCGTTATCGTTCACACGGACAAGTATCACTATTTGGGTTGGAAAAAACTTGCCGACGAACTCGGTATTTATTTCGACGAAACCATCAACAACAGACTTCGCGGTGTTTCACGTATGGCAAGCCTTGAAATTATTTTAGAGCGTTTTGACGGCAAACTTACTGACGAAGAAAAGATTGCCGCTGCCGATAGAAAGAACGGCTATTACCGTGAACTCTTAAAGCAGATGAGTCCCGCGGATTTAAGCCCCGAAGTTAAAGAAACCTTAGACGGTTTAAGAGCGAAAGGTCTTAAACTCGCTATCGGTTCTTCCAGCAAGAACGCTAAGTTTATTTTAGAGCGCATAGGTCTCGGCGATTATTTCGACGCGATTAGCGACGGCAACAACATCACCCACAGCAAACCCGATCCCGAAGTGTTCAACTGCGCGGCAAAATATCTCGGCTTTGACACGAAAGACTGCCTTGTCGTAGAAGACGCGGAAGCGGGTATAGACGCTGGCATCGCTGGCGGATTTAAAACCGCAGCGATAGGCGACGCTAAAAAATGCGGCAAGTCCGACTTTATATTAAACACCTTTTCCGATCTTTTATCGGTTACGGATAAGTTAATGAAATAATAAAAATTAATAAGCCCTGCTGTTATTCAGCGGGGCTTTTAAGGTAATATGGAAACGATAGGGCAAAGGATAAAACAATTAAGAACGGAAGAAGGGCTTTCCCAAACGGCTTTTGCGGATAGGTTATGCACCACGCAAGATACCGTATCACTTTGGGAACTGGGTAAAAGCCTTCCCACGATAGAACTTCTTATAAAACTCTGCAAAACCTTTTCGGTCAGCGCAGATTATATTTTAGGTTTAGAAGGCTAACTAAAAGCCCCGCTTGTCGCGGGGCTTTTTTATCGTTTATCATATTCCTATTTGCGCATATAATCAATCAAACAAGTTGATTATCGTTTTGCAAACCATTTTACACATTTCGTCGTAATCAATATATTCGTGTTTATCGAAAACGTATTCATGCGAAAAGGACTGAATTATATCCATAGAAAAATGCACCTTTTCAACAAGGTTATCGGTTTTTAGTCCCAAAGACTGCAATTTGGCGGAAAATCTTATCGTGATTTCGTCTTCAAGCCCTATAAATTTTGCCGAAACAGCCTCGTCAGACCCCGCAAGGGAGTGAAGTGCTTCGTGGATTTTTTGGTTGTTTTTATGCGTTTTTATAACTTCCTGCAAAACTTTCGGCACGAGTTCGTTAAGGTCCGGCGTTTCTTTTAACATATCTAAAAGTTTTTCGAGCGGGGTAAACACGTTTTTAAGATAAATTTCTAAAACGCAAAGCAAAATATCGCGCTTATCTTGAAAGTATCCGTAAACTATTCCGGTGGAAACGCCTGCGCGTTTTGCGATCTCCGCGGTGTTCGTTCCGTAATATCCGACTTCGGAAAACAGTTCGTATCCTGCCTGTATTATCCTTTTCTTTTTTTCGATCGACCGCTCTTGCCTAGGCTCTCTTACTTCGTTTTTCATGAAAATTATTATATCATACCAGAATAATAAAATCAAGAAAAAAATAATATGAATAATATTTCATATTTGCTTGACAATAATTTTTAGCGGCGGTATTATAATAATTAAAATGGAATTAATGAAAAAGAAGTTTTTAATCGGCGGTATGAGTTGCGCCGCCTGTTCAAATACGGTTGAAAAAGCCGTCAATAAACTTGTCGGAATATCGAGCGCCGAAGTATCTTTGATCGATAAAAGCATGGTCGTTATTTACGATGACGGTATAGTCGACGAAAAAGCGATAATTTCCGCAGTCGTTTCCGCGGGCTATACCGCGGCAATCTACACGGAAAAACCCAAAAAAGACGAATATACTAAAAGCCTTTTAATGCGGTTTATTATATCCGGTGTTTTACTTATCGCCATTTTATACTTTTCTATGGGGCAAATGATAGGGCTAAAAGTTCCGAAGCCCATAATAAACGTTCCTATTCAGTTCGTGCTTTGCACTTTGGTGCTGGCTGTCAACTATAAGTTTTTCACAAGCGGAATAAGGGCAATGATCCATCTTTCCCCGAATATGGATACGCTTATCACGTTGGGGACTTTAACGGCGTATATTTACAGCGTTACTGTAAGCATAATAGCCTTTGCGAGCGGAAATATCGAGCACGTCGGGCACGATATGGAAGGGGGCGGATCAATAAAGGTATTTTTTATGTCTTCCGCTATGGTTTTCGTTTTCGTAACGTTCGGTAAATTTTTGGAAGAGTTGTCTAAAAAACGCACGGGCGACGCGATCGATAAACTTAATAAGTATATCCCCGATACGGTAACAGTTATAAAAAGCGGTGAAAAAATAAAAATTTCTCTTTCCGAACTTAAAAAGGGCGACACGGTAGTTATAAAAGCGGGGGATTACGTCCCTTGCGACGGCAGTATAATAAGCGGGCTTATAACGGTCGATAAATCCGCCATAACGGGCGAAAGTTTGCCCGAAGAAGTTAGCGAAAAAGGCGAAGTTTTGTCTGGAAGTATCGTTAAATCGGGCTATGCCGAGTTTACCGCCGAAAAGGTTGGGGGAGACGCGCTCTTTTCAAAAATTATAGAACGCGTTAAGTCTGCAAGCGCAAAAAAAGCGCCTATTCAAAGGCTTGCCGATAAAATTTCAGGCGTGTTCGTTCCGATTGTTACCGCGATCGCACTTGTGACTTTTATAGTCTGGATTTCGGTAACGGGCGATCTATACCGTTCGTTCAATTATATGATAGACGTTTTCGTAATTTCCTGCCCGTGCGCGCTGGGGCTTGCCACACCCGTCGCCGTGGTCGTTTCAACCGGGGTTGCGGCGTCTAACGGAATACTATTTAAAAACGCTGAAATTATTCAAAAGTCCGCCAAAATAAACGCCGTTCTGCTCGATAAAACGGCAACCCTTACCGAAGGAAAAGTTAAAGTAACCGAAGCGGTTTTTCTTAAGGACGAAGAATACTTAAAAAGAGTTTGCTATTCGTTAGAGGAAATGTCTAACCACCCGATGGCTGAAAGCATTAAAGAGTATTGCGGGCATGGAAACTTAAAGGTAGATAATTACGAGTATATTATAGGCAAAGGAATAAAGGGAAAAATAGATGGCAAGACCTATTTTTTAGGCAGCGCTAACCTTGTTTCTAGTTCCGATATTTTAGAAGGGGCGCAAGTTTATCTGTCGGAAGGCGAAAAAACTGTTGCCGCTTTTAAGTGTGCGGATACTTTAAAACCGAACGCCAAAGCCGCAATAGAGAAACTTTCCGAAATGAACGTTAAAACCGCGATGATCACGGGGGATAACTATTCGGTTGCCAAAACCATTGCAAACGAGACTGGAATCGACGAATATTTTTACGAAGTTTTACCCGAAAACAAATTCCAAAAGGTGGAAGAATATAAGGAAAAGGGCTACGTTGTTGCGATGTGCGGAGACGGAATAAACGATTCGCCCGCGCTATCCGCGGCGGACGTGGGAATCGCTATGGGCACGGGAACGGATGTCGCTATCGACAGTTCGGACGTGGTTTTAGTCAGCGGAAACGTCGGCGCGATTTCAAAACTTATTAAAATTGCGAAAAAATCTTTAAGCGTTATAAAGGGCAATCTTTTCTGGGCGCTTATATATAACGTTATCGCAATCCCGATAGCGGCGGGGGCGTTATCAACGGTAGGCGTAAGCCTGTCTCCCGCAATATCCGCAGGGTGCATGTCATTAAGTTCTATCTTCGTCGTATTAAACGCTTTAAGGATAAACACATTGAGGGCAAAAACGGATAAAAAAACGGTTAATAAAAAAGAAGATTCAGATATTTTTGAAGGAGAAGAAGCTATGAAAATTTATATTGACGGTATGATGTGTAAACATTGTGCGGCGAAAGTTGAAGACGCGCTTATGAAAATTGACGGAGTGGAAAAGGTGAAAATAAACCTTAAAAAAGGCTTTGCCGAGATAAAGAAAGTCGAACTGCCGGAAAGTGTCGTTAAAAAAGCGGTGGAAGACGCGGGATATACTTTCGTTGAAATTAAATAAATAAAATATTAAAAAGAAAAATAAAGTCCTGAAAATTTCGGGGCTTTATTTTTGTTTAATGCCGCAAAAATGTAGTTTATGCACTTGAAAACAGACACAATATATTGTATAATAAAAAAGATTTTTGAAAATAATACTTGGAGATAAAATGGCAAAAAACACTTATAAAGCGGAAGATATTAAAATACTCGAAGGGCTTGACGCAGTAAGAACGCGCCCCGGTATGTATATCGGAACTACCAGCGTTAAAGGGCTTCACCATATTCTTTGGGAGATCGTGGATAACGCGGTTGACGAGGCTGCAAACGGCTATGCGAATAAGATTGACATAGTTATATACGCAGACGGAAGCGCATCTGTTGAAGATAACGGAAGGGGTATTCCTACCGATATCCACTCAAAAGCGGGCGTTTCGGGCGTGCAAGTCGTTTTTACTCAACTTCACGCGGGTGGCAAGTTCGATTCTGATAGCTATAACTATTCGGGCGGTCTGCACGGGGTAGGCGCGTCGGTAACTAATGCGCTTTCCGAGTGGCTGGAAGTCGAAGTATATAAAAACACCGTATATAAAATGTCTTTTAAAAGTTTTCTCGATAAAGAGACGGGGAAAATCCGCTCCGGCGTTCCGGTTGCACCTTTAAAAGACACCAAGGAAAAGACGAAAAAGAAAGGAACTTTTGTCCGCTTTATGCCGGACGCAAGGGTGTTTGAAACTATCGTATGGAACGCGGACACGATTGTTAAAAGGATAAAGGAACTTGCCTTTTTGAATAAAGGGTTAGAGATAAATTTTCACGACGAACGGACGAATATTTACCATAGATTTAAATACGAAGGCGGAATTGTTGACTTCGTTAAATACTTAAACGAAGGGAAACAAACCTTATACCCCGAGCCACTTTACGCGCAGGCGGAAAAGGACGGTATTTTAGTGGAGTTCGCGATACAGCATACCACGGCATACGTAGATAGTATCTGTTCTTACGTAAACAATATCCCGACGGGTGAAGGTGGTATGCACGAAACGGGGTTCCGTTCGGGGCTGACCCGTTCTTTTAACGACTTTGCCCGCGAAAAGAACATATTAAAGGATAAAGACGATAACCTTTTGGGCGACGACTTTAAAGAAGGGCTTACCGCAATACTGTCTATCAAGATGAAAAACGTTCAGTTCGAGGGGCAGACCAAAACCAAACTCGGCAACCCCGAGGCTCGCCCAGCCGTAGAATACGTTACGGTGAACGAACTTGAAACGCTGACCAAAAACAAAAAACTTTCAAAGACGTTTGAAACTATAATAAATAAGGCGATGGGCGCGGCGAAAGTCCGCCTTGCCGCAAAAAAAGCAAAAGAGATCGCAAGGGCGTCAAAAAGCATAGAAGCGCAAACGCTCGTCGGTAAACTTGCGTCTTGCTCGGGAAGAAAGCCCGAACTTAACGAACTGTTTATAGTAGAAGGCGATTCTGCGGGCGGCAGCGCCAAAAAGGCGAGAGACCGCAGATATCAGGCAATATTGCCCCTTCGCGGAAAACCGCTTAACGTAGAGAAAAAGAAACTTGATCAGATTTTGCAGAACGAAGAGATAAGAACCATAATTTCCGCGCTCGGCACGGGGATAGGCTCGGAATTCGATATTGAAAATTTAAAATATCATAAAGTCATAATTCTGTCCGACGCGGACGTAGACGGCTATCACATAAGAATACTTTTATTAACATTCTTTTTCAGGTATATGAAAGACCTAATAAACGAAGGGCACGTGTATATAGGTATGCCGCCGCTATACGGCGTTAAAAAGGGCAAAACCGAAGAATACGCATATGACGACGCCGAACTTAAAAAGGTTCAGGAAAAAGTCGGTAGGGGTGCGGAAATTCAGCGTTATAAAGGTCTTGGCGAAATGGACGCATCTCAGCTTTGGGAAACCACAATGGATCCCGAAAAGCGCAGTCTCATCAGGGTTACTATCGAAGACGCGGCAGAAGCGGATAGGCTTATCACCATTTTGATGGGCGACGAAGTAACCGAAAGAAAGAAATATATCTTTGAAAATTCAGACTTTAACCGCGAAGACACTTTCGCTAAAATAAAACGCTAAGGGGGAACGATAAATGGATAACGAAAAAGGATTCGTGTTTACGTCCCTTGACGACGTGTTTAAAAAGTCAATGATAGCCTATGCGGAAGACGTTATATTAGATCGCGCTCTTCCAAGGGTGGAAGACGGCTTAAAACCCGTGCAGAGAAGAATACTCTTCGATATGTATGAAAATGGGCTTTATCCGGACAAGCAACATAAAAAGTGCGCCAAGATCGTCGGTGACTGCTTGGGTAAGTATCATCCGCACGGCGACTCTTCCGTTTACGGGGCGCTAGTCCGTATGGCGCAGGATTTTAATATGCGTATTCCGCTTATTAACGGACACGGTAACTTCGGAACGGTAGACGGCGACGGGGCGGCGGCTTATAGGTATACCGAGGCAAGACTTTCTCCGCTTGCGATGGAACTATTGCGCGATATCGATAAAGATACCGTGAACTTTTCGCTTAACTTCGACGATACACTAAAAGAGCCGGACACTTTGCCAGGAAGATTTCCTAACCTTTTGGTCAACGGCGCTATGGGTATAGCGGTAGGTCTTGCGACGAATATTCCAACTCATAACCTATCCGAAGTTATAAACGGAACGGTGGCGTATATTGATAATCCCAAGATTTCTCTTAAAGAGATGATGAAGTATATAAAAGCCCCCGACTTCCCGACCGGCGGTTACATAATCGCGGGGGACGAACTTATAGAGGCTTATAAAACGGGAAAGGGAAAAATCAAGATAAGAGCCCGCGTTACGATTGAAAAAGAGAGCGGGGACAAGGAAAACCTTGTTATATCCGAACTTCCGTATCAGGTAAATAAATCCGAACTTTTAAAAAAGATAGTTGAATTAAAGGAAAACAAAAAGGATATTTTGGGCGGAATAGGCGACGTTGTAGACGAATCGGACAGAGACGGCATGCGCGCCGTTATAAAGCTTAAAAAAGACGCAGACGCTAAAAAGATTTTGGCATACCTTTATAAAAACACCGATTTAGAAACTTCTTTCGGCATAAATATGGTGGCGATCGCCAACGGTAAACCGTGTCAGTTGGGGCTTTTAGATATTATCTCTTACTACGTAAACTACCAAAGAGAAGTTATTCTTCGCCGCAGCAAGTTCGACTTAGAGCGTGCAAAAGAGCGCGCCCACATCTTGGAAGGGCTTATCATCGCCGTTAAAAATATCGACGAAGTAGTAAAGATCATAAAGAACGCCGACAACACCGCCGACGCCAAAGAAAAACTTAAAAAGCGGTTTACGTTATCGGACGTTCAGGCGCAGGCGATCCTTGATTTAAGGCTTGCAAGACTAACTAAACTTGAAGTAAATAAGTTAGAAGAAGAACTTAAAGAACTTAAAATAAGGATAAAAGAACTGACTGAAATCGTTAACAGCAAACAAAAGCAGATGGAAGTCGTTAAAAAAGAACTTATCGAGATTAAGAAAAAGCACGGCGACGACAGAAGAACCAACCTTATCGTCGGCGGGGAAGAGATAAAAATCGAAAACGTCGAAAAAGAGTTAAAGCAGATAGACGATTTAGTTGTTGCCGTAACCAAAGGCGGAACGATTAAGAAAATGACCGCCAAAAACTATAAGGCAAGCGATAAAGGATTAAAGAGTTCTACGCAAGAAGACGAGTTTATTATTGCGCTTACAGAGGCTAAGAGCGATATGACGCTTATGGCGTTTACAAATCTCGGTAATTGCTGCAAGATCGATTTAGAGATAACCCCAGAGTGCAGATTCCGCGATAAGGGCATTAAGTTTAATTCCGTTTGCAAAGACGCGGCAAGGAACGAATATCCCGTTTCGCTTTTCGCGGTATACGAAAACACACTTCCTACCGGTAACCTTTTGTTCTTCACCAAAGACGGACTGATAAAAAAGACCGAGTGGAGCGAATACAACGTTATTAAGCCATACTATCAGGCGATAAAACTTAAAGACGGCGACGAACTTATATCGGTTCAACAAGACTTGCCGGATACCACTATCGCGTATATCACCGAAGAAGGGCTTGCATTAAACGCGCTTAAAGACGATATACCCGTCCAAGGCAGAGTTGCGGGCGGCGTTAAGGGAATTAAACTTAACGATAAAGACAAGATAAAATTTGTTTCGCAAGTAGACGAAGAAGGCGAGTTTGTTATAATCACCGACTGCGGGTTCTATAAACGAGTTATTTCAAGCGAAATAGAGCCTATGGCAAGATACCGTAAGGGAATAAAGATAGTCGAACTCGGCAAAGAAGCGAAAGTCGTTTACGCGGGCTACGTTAAAGACCCGTTCGACCTTGCTGTGATAGACGATTTCGGCGTGGCGTTTTCGGTCAACACCGAAGATATGCCGATAGAGAATAGAACCACAAAGGGTAAAACCTTAAAGAACGAAAACAAAAAACGCCACCCCTTGTCGGTTTATAAGATATAAAACATAATAAAAAAGACAGCGAAGTTCGCTGTCTTTTTATATACAAAAATTTTTATTTAATAAGTAAAACTGATTAAACGTTAAATCTGAAAAGCACTACGTCGCCGTCTTTTATAACGTAATCTTTACCTTCGGAACGCACCTTTCCTTTTTCTTTTGCGGCGTTAAAAGATCCGAGTTCCACAAGATTTTCGTAACTGACGATTTCCGCTCTGATAAATCCGCGTTCAAAATCGCTGTGGATTTTACCTGCTGCCTGCGGGGCTTTGGTGCCGTTTTCTATCGTCCACGCGCGCACTTCTTTTTCGCCGGCGGTAAGATAACTTATAAGTCCCAAAATTTTATAGGACGCTTTTATCAGTTTTGAAAGCCCGCTCTCTTTTAGCCCCAACTCTTCCAAAAACATTGCCTTTTCGTCTTCCGGCAGGGTAGAGAGTTCTTCTTCCGCTTTTGCGCATATTACCATAAATTCGGCGTTTTCGCCATAAGCGAACTCTTTAACTTTTTTTGCGAGCGGGATTTCTTCCGCGTCTTTCCCCATATCCGTTTCACCCACGTTTGCGGTATAAATAACCGGCTTATCGGTTAGTAAAAACAAGTCTTTAAGATAGGCTTTTTCATCTTCCGAAACGTCAAGCGTTCTTGCGGGCTTGCCGCTCTCTAAATGCGCGTAAAGTTTAGATAAAAAGTCCGATTCAACTTTATACTTTTTATCGCCCGTCTTTATCATAGAAATGGCTTTATCCAGCCGCTTTTTCACCGAATCCATATCGGCGAAGATAAGTTCCAAATTTATCGTTTCTATGTCGCGAAGGGGATCTACCGTGCTTTCGACGTGGGTAACGTTTTCGTCTTCAAAACATCTGACGACGTGAACAATCGCGTCCGTTTCCCTTATATTTGCCAAAAACTTATTGCCAAGCCCTTCGCCCTTGCTGGCGCCCTTAACAAGCCCCGCGATATCCACGAATTCAACGACGGCGGGGGTGATCTTTTTGGTGTTATACATTTTGCCCAAAACGTCAAGGCGGTTATCCGGAACGGCTACCACGCCGACGTTAGGTTCTATCGTGCAAAAAGGGTAGTTGGCGCATTCCGCACCGGCTTTGGTTATTGCGTTAAAAAGGGTTGATTTGCCTACGTTCGGCAGTCCGACGACTCCTAATTTCATTTTTTTCTCCGTAAAGTTAAAATATATAAATAATTATAATCCAAAATAAAATTAAAAACAAGTTTTTGATTTGCTTTTCACGTAAAATATATGATATTATATTAAAGTAAATAAAGGATAGTTATGGATTATAAATCGTATATTGCAAAAAAACTTAATATCGAAGGGGTAGACGAAAACACTATCGCTTCTTTTTTGGAAGTTCCGCCGACAAGCGACATGGGCGATTTTGCGTTGCCTTGTTTTAAGCTTGCAAAGATTTTGCGTTCTTCGCCCGTAAAGATTGCCGAAGACCTTGCAAACGGTTTCGCCGTTGATAACGTGATATTATCTTGCTCCGCCGTGAACGGATATCTTAACTTTAAGATAAACAGAAACGGGTTTGCAAAAAGCGTTATAGCCGAAGTTTTATCGAAAGGCGATCTATACGGCAGCGACGATATAGGAAGCGGCAAAACCATCTGTATAGACTACTCTTCGGTAAATATAGCAAAGCCCTTTCATATCGGGCATTTAAGCACCACGGTAATAGGCGGCGCACTCTGCAAGATCCTTAAATTTTTGGGATATAAAGTCGTCGGGATAAATCACCTTGGGGATTACGGCACGCAGTTCGGCAAACTTATAGTGGCGTTTAAAAAGTGGAGCAGCAAAGAAGCCGTAATAGAAGGCAGGCTTAAAGAACTTAACAGAATTTACGTTAAGTTCCACGAAGAGGCAAAGGTTGATCCTTCGCTTGACGACGAGGCGAGAAGATATTTCAAACTTATCGAAGAAGGCGATAAAGAGAGTAACGAACTTTTTAATCTATTTAAAGAAATTACCTTAAACGAAGTCGAAAAGATTTATAAGATGCTTAACGTGTCTTTCGATTCGTATGCCGGCGAAAGTTTTTATAACGACAAGATGGCGCCGGTAATCGAAGAACTTAAAGAAAAGAACTTATTGAAAGAGTCTGACGGCGCTTCGGTAGTCGATCTATCCGAATACGATATGCCGCCGTGCTTAATATTAAAGTCTGACGGTTCGAGCCTTTACGCCACGCGCGATATTGCCGCCGCAGAATACAGAAAGACGACGTATGATTTTTACAAGTGCCTATACGTTGTCGCATACCAGCAAAACCTTCACTTTAAGCAGGTGTTTAAGGTATTAGAACTTATGGGCAAGCCTTGGGCGAAAGATCTTATTCACGTTGCCTACGGCATGGTGTCGTTAGAGAGCGGGGCAATGAGCACGAGATCCGGCAACGTTATCTTGCTTGAAGACGTGCTTAATACCGCGATAGAAAAAGCTTACGGAATAATCGACGAAAAAAATCCCGCGCTTAAAGATAAAGAAAAGATCGCGCGCGCGGTGGGAACAGGTGCGGTTATTTTCGGCGCGCTTTGCAATAATAAAATAAAAGACATAGTTTTCAGTTACGACAGGGTGCTTTCATTTGAAGGCGAAACTTGCCCTTATATTCAGTATACCGTTGCGCGTTGCAACAGCGTTTTGAATAAATTTGCGTATAACGGGGAATTTTCTGCGGAAGATTTGAACTCGGAAGAATACGAAGTTATATCAACGATAGCAAGATTTAGTGAAACCGTTAAATCCGCCGCGGAAAAATACGAACCGTCTTTTATAGCGAGATTTGCCTTGGACCTTGCCACCGCTTTCAATAAATTTTATATCGACAATAAAATAGGCGACGAAAACGCTTTAATCAGGAATAAGCGCCTTGCCATAACCAAGGCGGTAAAATCCACCCTAACAAACGCGCTTACCCTTTTGGGGATAGAGACCGTGGAGCAGATGTAATGAAAAAACTCGTTATCTTCGATCTTGACGGAACTATTCTTAATACCATTTCGGATATAACCTTTAACGTCAATTTGACAATGTATAAATTCGGGCATAAAAGGCTTTCCGAAAAAAAGATAAGATCGCTTGTGGGGTATGGGGCGGCAAAATTGATCAAAGACAGTATAAAAGACCCTATATCTGAAGAAGAATTTAGCAAACGGCTTGACTTTTATAACGATCTTTACACTAATTCCGATAGCCCTAAAACGGTTAAGTTTTACGGAATAGATAAACTTTTAACCGAACTTAAAAGCCGCAATATTAAAATAGCCATTTTAACGAACAAGCCCCAACCGACGACGGACGAAGTGTATAAAAGGTTTTTAAAAGACTACGATTTCGATATGGTGCTCGGGCAGAGCGAGAAGATAAAGTGCAAACCTTCGCCCGAAGGCGCGGAACTTATATTAAAAACTCTCGGCATAGATAGGGTAGACGCGCTATACGTCGGCGACGGAGAGCCGGACGTATTAACTGCGAAAAACGCAGGGATTGACCTAGTTGCCGCGCTTTGGGGATACAGAACGAAAAAAATCTTAAAGGCGACGGGGGCGACAAACTTCGCCAAAACCCCGCGTGACGTTTTAAGATTTTTAGGTTGACATTTTTATAAAATAGGTTAAAATATAAAAGGACGGAAAATTCCGTCCTTATTCAAGAATTTTTTCCGCCGTCCGGTTTTTCGGGCGAATCGGAACTATCTTTCGGCTTTTCGCCGACATCACTCACTTTTTCGGTATTTTTATCTTTCATTTTCAAAAGTTTACGAACATACGGCGCTAAAAATGCCGCGGCGACAACTATTATTATTGCGCCGAAGAATATCAAAACGTAAGTTAAGTTTGAAAAAACGTATTCAAAATAATTCATATCTATTTTCCTTTACTCTAAAATTTTAATAGAAACATCACTTTAAGTCAAGTATTTTTTTAAGGAGCGCACGTTTGAACAAAAATTATAAGGTCGCGATTATCGGCGGCGGTTCGGCGGGGATTTTTGCCGCGATCGAACTTACCCGTGTTAACGGGTTTAAGCCAGGCGAAGTCGTGATTTTGGAAAAAAACGACAGGATCGGAAAAAAACTTCTCGCAACGGGAAACGGTCAGGGCAACCTTACTAATAAGAACGTTTCAAAAGACAATTATTACGGCGAAAAAGAATTTGCGATAAAAGCAGCAAAAACCGTTATAAACGCTAATCTTCCCGAATATTTTTATAGTATTTCCATGCCTATTTCATTCGACAAAGAAGGCAGGGGGTATCCCGTATCCAAACAAGCGAGCGCCGTTTTGGATATTTTAAGGGAAAGGCTGTTTTATTGCGGCGTGGAAGTTTTAACGGAGTTTAACGTTCAAAAAATCCAAAGGGTTAAAGACGGGTATAGATTATCTTCTTCAAGTAGTGAAATTTTTGCAAAATACGTTATCGCGGCGTTCGGCGGAAAGGCGGGAAAGAATTTCGGAACGGACGGAACGGCTTATTCGCTCCTTGCGCCTTTTAACCATAAGGTAACTCCGCTATTCCCGTCGCTCGTGCAATTAAAGACCGAAAAAGAAAAGATAAAGGGGCTTTCGGGACTAAAAGAAAAGGCGAAAGTTTTTGCCTATGACGGCGAAAAATGCCTTGGGGAGATCACGGGAGATCTGCTGTTTACCGACTACGGCGTTTCTGGAAACACGATTTTTTATCTGTCCGCAAAACTGACCGATAAAAAATCTCCTAAAATAAAAGTGGAATTTTTGCCCGAGTTTTCGATATCGGAAACCGAAAAACTTCTTAACGATAAACTTAAAAATTCGCCGTTTATAAAGCGTGAAGACTATCTACTGGGGCTTTTGAATAAAAAAATAGGCGAAAGGATAATAAAAAATTCAAACGCAAATACCGTTAAAGAAATAGCATACGCGATAAAAAATTATTATATTTCGGTTACGGGTAACACGGGGTTTAACTATGCGCAGGTAACCAAGGGCGGAATAGAAACTTCGGGGATAGATGAAATAACCTACGAAAGCAAATACGCTAAAAACCTGTTTATCGTGGGCGAAGCGCTAAACGTAGACGGGGATTGCGGCGGATATAATCTTTCGTTTGCGATTTCTTCCGCACTCTCTTCTGCAAGAGAAATAAAGAAAAGGGAAAATATAGATAATATATAGGAGAAATTATGGAAATATTTAAAACTTTTACTTACGATATGCTTAAAGACGTCCCGCTATACGTGGTTAGGGAGATAGGCAGAAAGATAGGCGTAAAATCTCCTACGTCTAAAAGAAAGGATGTTTTAATAGAAGAGATAATAAAGATCCAGCGCGGGGTTTTGACTCCCGTCGATATTTCAAACAGAGGCGCTCCGCCCAAGTTCGAAGTCGATCTTTCGGAATTTTTGATAAAAGAAGAAGATAAGCCGTATGAGGAGATCCCCGAAGATACCGCAAAATTTTATCTTTACGATTCGGAAGGGCAAGATACAAAAATCGTCGAGGGCGTGTTTGAACAAATGTCTTCGGGCTACGGATTTTTGCGTGCCAAATATTACGAAAATTCAGATAAAGACGTTTTCGTTTCCGCACAACTGATAAAAAAATACGGACTTAGAAAAGGCGACCTTATAAAGGGGCGCGCCAACTCGAAAAAGGAAAAAGAAGGCACTTCTGTAGCCCTTCAAACGGTGTCTGAAATCAACGGGGTAGAACTTATAAGATGTCTTGCAAGACGGCACTTCGACGACTTGACACCTTGCTTTCCGATAGAAAGAATAAAACTCGAAAGCGAGTTTAATCAAGAAGATATATCTATAAGATGCATAGACCTTTTCGCGCCTATCGGAAGGGGACAAAGGGGACTTATAGTCGCCCCGCCGAAGACAGGTAAAACTACATTGCTTAAAAAGATAGCAAAGTCCATAGAAAATAATTATCCGGATATTACTTTAATGATCCTATTGATCGACGAGCGCCCCGAAGAAGTTACAGATATAAAGCACTTTGTGAACGCGGAAGTGGTTTCTTCTACTTTCGACGAAGCGCCAGATCATCACGTTAAAATTGCGGAAGTGGTTTTAAACAGGGCAAAAAGGCTTGTGGAAATGGATAAGCACGTAGTTATCCTGTTAGACTCCATAACCCGCTTGGCGAGAGCGTATAACAACGTCATAGAGCCGTCTGGCAGAACGCTTTCGGGCGGATTAGATCCCGCGGCACTTCAAGGTCCGAAAAGATTTTTCGGCGCGGCAAGAAATATCGAAAACGGCGGATCGCTTACTATTCTTGCGACGGCGCTTGTAGATACCGGCAGCAAGATGGACGAGGTTATATTCGAAGAGTTTAAGGGAACGGGCAATATGGAAATCAACCTTTCCCGCGATCTTTCCGAAAAACGTATTTTTCCCGCGATAGACCTTTATAAATCGGGAACGAGAAAAGACGAACTTCTTCTATCCGATAAAGAATACGACACGGCTTTAAAGCTCAGAAAAATTCTCTCTTTAAGATCGGACGCGACCGATAGCCTACTTGAAATGCTTAAAAAGACCAAAAGCAACGAAGATCTTACCAACAAAATAGACGCGTGGATAAACCTTTATAATAAGTAAAAATGAAATCGAAAAGAAATAAAACGATTGACTTTCCGATAGATAAGGCGGATAAATATTTAAGTAAGTGCGCAAAAGTTTCCGCCGCCGCCAAATTAGAGCCGAACGTTATAGCGATAGGGGACGCGTTTGACGCTCTTAAAAAGATAAAAGACCGCTCTGTTGATCTTTTAATAGTAGATCCGCCGTATAATCTCAGCAAAGATTTTCACGGCAAGACCTTTAAGAAGATGGACGGCGAAAAATACGCCGAATACACAAGGGCGTGGATAAGTGCCGTTCTTCCGAAGTTAAAAGAGACGGCGAGCGTATACGTTTGCTGCGACTGGATAAGTTCGCTTGAAATCGGAAAACTTATCGCCGAAAACTTTATATTAAGAAACCGTATCACGTGGGAGCGCGAAAAGGGAAGAGGGGCTAAGTCCAACTGGAAAAACAGCATGGAAGACATTTTCTTTGCAACGGTAAGCGATAAGTATACTTTTAATCTTGAAGCCGTTAAACAAAGAAGAAAGGTGCTTGCGCCCTATCGCGAAAACGGACAGCCAAAAGACTGGGAAGAAACGGCAGACGGAAATTTCAGGCTAACTTGCCCGTCTAACTTTTGGGACGATATTTCCGTGCCATACTGGTCAATGAAGGAAAACACCGCGCACCCCACACAAAAGCCCGAAAAACTTCTTGCCAAAATGATACTTGCAAGTTCAAATGCGGGCGACGTTGTTTTGGATATATTCGCGGGGAGCGGCAGCACAGGCGTTACCGCAGAAAAACTCGGCAGAAAGTATATTATGATAGAACAAAACCCGCTTTACTGCGCTTGGGCGCAATATAGGCTTGAACTTGCTAAAACCGATAAAAGCATACAAGGGTATTATGACGGCGTTTTCTTTGAACGGAACGCGGGTAAATAAAATTGAATATAAAAGTAAAAGCGCGAAATTAAATCGCGCTTTTATATTTGTTTTTTCTCGAAAATATTCTGACCGATAGTGCGGTCATATCGTCGTTTTTCTTCCCGTCAGTATATTCGAGCGCTTTTTTTATAACGTCGTCCGCAAGCGTTTGCGGATTAAAGGCGGGCACCGTTCTTAAATATTCCACGATCTCCGAAGAAGACCCGAAAGCGTCCGTAACCCCGTCCGTTAAAAAGAGCACAATGTCGCCGTCCGATAAATTCGCATGGCAAACGGAAGGCTTTAATTCTTCCAAAATCCCTAGTGGCAGGCTGTTGCCTTCTATGATCTTTATGCCGCTTTTTCCTATGATAAATCCGATAGGCGAGCCGTATTTTATAAAGTCTGCCGAGCAATCGTTAAGATCGATAATAGAAACGTCTAGCGCGGTAAACGTTTCTTCGGTATTTATGGCAAGAAGTTTGTTCACCGTGTTTAATATAAGGTTACTTTTAAGCCCCGCTTTATAAAAGCTTTCTATTAGCGATAGCGACGCTCCCGAAATTTTTTCCGCCTTTTCGCCGCTGCCCATACCGTCCGAAAGCGCTACCAAAAACTTGTCTTCTTTAATGCGGGATACGGAGTGAGTGTCTCCGCACTTTATCGATCCGTCTTTTTTTACGCTCGATACCCCGAACACGGCGTCGTAAGCGGGGGATCTTCTAAAAGATAGATATACCTTTTCTTCCGAAATATCCGACTTATCGCAAAGGCTCATGTCCGCGTTAAGGCTTGCGTTTATAACCGCGTTCAGCCGTTCTAACGAAAATTCTTTCATTAAAAGAATCAGCCCAACGCTTAAATTTTCTTCTTCGCCGTAAATCAAAAGTTCGCTAACGGTAAATCCGTTTTTAAAAAGGCTTTCTGATAAATATCTTTCGGCTCGGCTTTGGTATTTAAGTTGCGAGCCGGATTCCAACGCCAAATTTTTTAAAATATCCGAAATTCCTACCGCTTCCGAGGCGATAAGCGAACGACCGGAATTGACGTTCGCTTCTTCTAAAATAAGCGCGCGGTATTCGGATAAAAGTTTATTTATTCCGTAGATAATATCCGAAGGGTGCAAGCAATGGTCGGTAATGCCTTTCGGAAGGTCGATAAGCGACAGTTTCCCTTTGGCAAAGCCGATATTTATAACCCTGTCCATATCGGCGATCTTCGGAACTTTTTTCTCTCGGCAATTCTGAAAGTTGTTGCAATTTTCGCAAACGCTACCCGCTATCGTCTTTTTTATGTGTTCTCTTGCGGAGTCTTCCGAAACCTTGTTTTCTTCAAAAGATTTAAACGCCGAATATATTTCCGAAAAAACTTCCGAAAGTTCGTATAACCTGTTGGAAAGTAAAAGTCTATTGCGGTTTATAGACTGGCGGACAAGTTGCTTTTCGCGGAAAGAGTATAGCCGATCTTTAAGGTGCTTTAACGCTTTTTTTGGGACTGCGCAAAATATAAGCGCGCCCGACGCGGTGAAGATTATATCCGTCAAATAATAATCGGCATATACTTTAAAAACAACTTGCACCAGATATTCGCAAAAGATAACGGCAAGCGCGGATAAAAATCTCGAAACGGGCATAAAGCCTTCGGCAACCAAAGCAAGCAGAATAAACATGGCAACGAAGTTTAAATTTCCGTAATAGAGCGCGAGCGATAACCCCAACGCGCATGAAAAAAGAGAACTTATACCCGTTTTATAGATATATGCCGAAAAAAGAATAAGGGCAACGCTTATAGATTTCCATAAAAGGGGAGTTACCGTGTTTGATAGCCCAAGCCCTAAAAGGGAAACAAGGATTGCGACGGTGGTAAACTCTTCGTAAGACAGTTTGAATTTTAACCCTTTTTTCGTTATAGCTGAAAATCCGATAATGGAAACGAAAGTCAAAATTGTAATAAGTAGGCTTACCAAAAGCCGCTTTTCCAAAAGCGACGGGATAGAAGTGTTTCCTAAAACTATGTATCCTGTAAGAGAAACGGCGGCGTAAAGCGCGTATTCGAGCCTCGATTTTACCGAAAACTTTTTATATAAAAAAGAAATAAGCATAAATAGCGCCGCGGGGATACCCGCCGCCGCCAAAAGCCCGAATTCCCCGAGAGCCAAAAAGGAAGATATAAAAAGGATAGGGGTTATTATAATATTTGCATTTAGCGCCATTGCGCAAGCGTATATCGCAATAGAATATGGATATGCGGTGCTTTCGAGCTTTAAAAAAAGCACGAAAACCGAAAAGAGCGCTAAATACTTAAAAACCGAAATATAGTCGGGCGAAAAACTTTTAAGGCGCATAATACCCCCAAAATCAAAAATTGAAAGAATTATAACCCTAAACTAAGGAAAAAATTTGTCTTATACTGCCGATAAAGCCCATATTTTAAGCATAACTAAAATTCAGAAAAAATAATATTTCGTATAAAGAAAACTTTACGATAAACACTTTAATATTTTTTTAAGATGTAGTAAAATTAAAGAAAAAACAAAGAGGGCAATTTTATGATAAACGTTGGTATAGTCGGATACGGCAATTTAGGCAGGGGCGTTTGCCTTGCGGTAGATAAAGCACCCGATATGAACTGCGTGGGTATATTTACCCGCCGCGATCCGTCGTCTATTAAACCGATAATAGACGTTAACGTGTATTCTACGGACGAACTTGAAAAGTTTATCGGCAAGGTAGACGTTATGATCCTTTGCGGCGGAAGTGCAACCGATCTTCCCGCAAACACCGAAAATGTGCTTAAAAATTTCAATACGGTAGACTCTTTCGATACCCACGCCAAAATTCCCGAATATTTTGCAAAACTCGATAAAGTGGCAAAAGAAAACGGAAAACTCGGCGCGATAAGTATCGGTTGGGATCCGGGGCTATTCTCCGTTGCAAGAATGATTTTTTCCGCAGCGCTTCCGGACGGCGAAGATTATACCTTTTGGGGCAAAGGCGTTTCGCAAGGTCACTCCGACGCGATAAGAAGAATAAAGGGCGTTAAAAACGCTATCCAGTATACTATTCCGAAAGAAGAAGCGCTTGCCGCCGTTCGCTCGGGATCTTGCCCGAACTTAACCGTAAGAGATAAACATTTAAGAGAGTGCTTCGTAGTCGCAGAAGACGGGGCGGATAAAGCGTATATTGAAAAGAGCATAAAAGAAATGCCCAACTATTTTGCGGATTACGACACGATTGTTCACTTTATCTCCGAAGAAGAATTAAAGCAAAACCACTCCAAACTTTCGCACGGCGGTTTCGTTTTAAGATCGGGCAAAACGTCTGACGGGGTATCGCACCTTTTAGAACTTTCACTTAAACTCGATTCCAACCCGCAGTTTACCGGAAGCGTTTTAACGGCGTATGCAAGGGCGATAGCAAAACTTGCAAAAGAAGGTAAAACCGGCGTTTTGACCGTGTTCGATATTCCGATTAAATACTTATCCGATAAGAGCGAAGAATTTTTAAGAAGTCATTTGTTATAATCATGGCAAATAGAAAGGTAACCAAAAAGCAGGCGAAAGCCGCCGCAAAGGCAATATCGAAAGCGCCCGTATGGGTAATAGTTACGGCGCTTATACTCGTCGCCCTAATAGTCGGCGGATATTTCGTTTATACAAAGTTTTTCCAAAAGAAGAGCGATCCCGTTCCTACGCCCGTGCCCGCAGTAGGGGAATTTTCCGCACACTTTTTAACGCTTGGCAACGCCAACTCGGGCGACTGCGTGTATATTAAGGCGGGCGAAAACGATATTCTGATCGACGGCGGCAGCAGAACCAACAGCGTAGACGATATAAAATCTTACGTCGATACCTTCGTTACGGATAATAAACTTGAATACGTTATCGTAACGCATGCCCATCAAGACCATATAGCGTGCTTTGCGGGGGATAATACGCATAACTCGCTTTTCGATATTTATACTTGCGAAACGATAATAGACTTTCCGCTACATGAATCAACGTTGGCAGTATACAACAGATATATTACACAGCGAAACGAAGCGGTGGAAGAAGGTGCAAAGCACTACACGGCGCTCGATTGCTATAATAACCAAAACGGTGCAAGAAGAACTTACGAACTTGCCGAAAGCGTTTCTATGGAAATACTTTATAACTATTATTACGACCATAATACTTCCGACGAAAACGACTATTCGGTATGCGTGATGTTTACCCACGGCGACAGAGATTTTCTGTTTACCGGCGATCTTGGAAAATACGGCGAAGATAAACTTGCCGAAATGTATTCGGATAGGTTTCGTCAGGTGGAATTATTTAAGGCGGGGCATCACGGTTCGTATACCGCGTCAAATACTAAACTTCTTTCAAAAATTCAGCCGAAAGTTTGCGTGGTATCCTGCGTTGCGGGGAACTTTGAATATGCTAAAAAATCAAATCCTTCGCACACTTTCCCCGCGCAAGAGTTTATCGATAGGATAGCAAAGTATACGGATAAAGTTTACGTTACTACGCTAGGAAGCCCCGAGAACGTTTCTACGTATTCCGATATGAACGGAATAGTTGTAGTCAGCAGCGGAACGGACGGGGTAAAGGTAACGTGTTCTAATAACGATACACTACTTAAAGATACAGAGTGGTTTAAACAAAACAGAACCACGCCTACGGAGTGGGCGGCGTGAATAAAAGTTTTTTTGGCTTTGCGCCGGTATTTGACGAAAATTCACGGGTGCTGATTTTAGGGAGTTTTCCGAGCGTTAAATCGAGAGAAGTGAATTTTTATTACGGTAATCCGCAAAACCGTTTTTGGAAAACGCTTTATGATTTTTTTAACGCAACGCCTAAAAACAGTATCGAAGAAAAGATCGCGTTCTTAAAAGAAAACAAAATCGCGCTATACGACGTTTTTTCGGAGTGCGATATTAAGGGCAGTATGGATTCTGAAATAGATGAAAAAAACAGCGTTGCGGCGGATATGACGGATATTTTTTCTACCGCAAAAAAACTTGAACTAATTATATGCAACGGCAAACTTGCTTATAGCACGTTTATAAAAAACTATCCGCAAAAGGCGGATATGGCGATATATCTTCCGTCGACAAGTTCTGCAAACCCAAGTTTTTCATACGAAAAATGGCATGCGGCGCTATATAAAATTTACCGCGCCGAATAAAAATAAATAACCTCCGCATACTACTTTTTGTAACGGAGGTTTTTTTATGCGAGAAACTGGGATCGTAAGAAGAATAGACGAGCTGGGAAGAGTGGTAATTCCGAAAGAGATAAGAAAAACTTTAAGAATAAGAGAAGGCGATCCGCTTGAAATTTATACCGATAAAGAAGAACTGATATTAAAAAAATATTCGCCTGTTAAAAGTCTTGAAAATTACGCCGAAGGCATGGCGAAAAGTATCGCCGAAAAGACTGGCGGCGGGGTGATTATAGCCGATACTGACAATGTAATTTTCGTTTCGGGAACGAGAAATAAGGACATAAAAGGCAAGCGCATATCCGCAGAACTTTTTGAAGTTATTAAAGGCAGAAAGAGCGTCTGCGCGGCAAATTCCGGAAAGAAGATACCGATATATATAGGGGAAGATTCCCCGTTATGCGCAATCGTTTCTCCGATAGAAGGCGACGGATATTGTTACGGTGCGATCGCTATAATCAGCGAAGAAAAGCCCGTCGATCCCGAAGTTATTAAAATCACTTCCGTTTGCGCAAGTTTTCTCGCAAGGCAGTTTTCTTAAAATATTCGCCCGAAATAATCGGGCGTTTTACATATATGGAAAAGATCTCTAAAAAACTTTACGGCGGCGCGTTTGTTTTGGCGATAGGTGCGCTTATATCCAAGGTTTTGGGCGCTGTTTACAGAGTTCCGCTAACCAACGTTTTGGGTAGCGAAGGGTTAGGACTTTATCAAATGATCTTCCCGATCTATTGCGTGCTTTTGGAATTTTCCGGCGTGGGAGTGCCGAGCGCGCTGTCTAAAATGATCGCGTCTGACGAAAGCGAGAATAAAGCACAAAACGCCAAAAACCTTTTGATAAACGCCGTTAAACTTTTTTTATTAATAGGATCGGTAGGCACGCTTTTAATGGCGGGGCTATCTTATTTTATAGCAAAGGCGCAGGGGAATTATAAAGCGTTTATAGGCTATATATTTTTATCGCCTTCGATTATCGCCGTTTCGGTAATATCCTGTTTTCGCGGCTACTTTCAAGGAAAAGCGAATATGAAACCCACGGCGATTTCGCAAGTTATCGAACAAGCCTTAAAACTTGTTTTCGGGCTTTTCCTTGCTTATATCTTTTTGCCGAATATTCCGCTATCCGCGGGCGGCGCGGCGCTCGGTGTAACTCTTTCCGAAATAATTTCGCTTTTGTTTTTATATCTTGCATATAAAAGGCAAGGCAAAAAAGAAAAAATAAATTTCGCCTACGATAAGTCGACTTTTAAAAAAGACGCGAAACGGCTTGCGAAAATAACTCTGCCTATAACTCTTTGCGGTATCGCTCTGCCGCTTTCTCAGTTTATAGACAGTTTTATAATAGTCAACGCATTGAACGTTTATAGATCTGACGGCACTGCGCTTTACGGAATGTTCTCGGGCGCGGTGAACACCATAATAAGCCTTCCCGTGGCGCTTTGCTACGGCCTTGCCGCGGTGGCTATCCCGCTCGTTTCTTCTGCTAAAATCGGCAAAGAGAACAAAAGCGCTTCCAAAACGCTTGCGCTTACCTTTTTTTCTTCGCTGATTTTTGCTTTCGGGCTATACCTATTTTCTCCGCTTGCAGTCAGAATTTTATTCCCGTCTTTTTCCGCCGCGCAAAAAGAAACGACGGTCTCTTTAATAAGGCTATGTTCCGCAAACGTAATTTTTTTGTCGATGATCCAAACGCAAAACGCCGTGCTTATAGGCTTAAATAAACTTTATTCGCCACTTATTTCTCTTTCTTTCGGGGTAACGGCTAAAATAATAATAGAAATACTTTTGATACCTAACCCCGCTTATAACGTTTACGGCGCCGCCGTTGCTCAAATCGCTTGCTATTTTATCTCGGTTTTGATAAACTTTATAATGATAGTCAATCCGAAGGTGAAAAATGCGGTTAAAAAAACTGGTTATAGGGAATACGTCGGTTAAAAACAACGTTTTGATGGCGCCCATGGCGGGCTACACCGACTATGCTTTCAGAAGTATGGTAACCGAACTCGGCGCGGGGATCACCTATACAGAACTTGTCAGCGCGAAAGGGCTTATATACGGCGGTAAAAACAATTCCGCGCTTTTATACTGTGGCGGCGATTATGAAAATACCGTAGCCCAGATCTTCGGCTCGGAAGAATATTTTATGCGTGCCGCTTGCGAGAGCGAATATCTTAAAAACTTTAATATAATAGATATAAATATGGGGTGCCCAGTTCCGAAAGTTTTCAAAAACGGCGATGGGTCTGCACTTCTTTCAGATATAAAAAAGGCGGAAAGGCTGGTTCGCGAGTGCGTTAAAAGCGGTAAAAATATCACCGTTAAAATAAGGATAGGACTAAAAAAAGGCGACGATATCGCTACCGAATTTTCAAAAATGGCTGAAGATTCGGGCGCAAAAGCCATAACTATTCACGGCAGGGTGCGTGAAGATTATTATTCGGGCGAACCGAATTTTTCGGCAATCGAGCGGGCAAAGTCCGCAGTTTCTATTCCGGTGATCGCTAACGGCGGCATCTTTACCGAAAAAGACGCCGCGGATATGATGGATAAAACAGGTGCGGACGGAGTTATGCTTGCAAGGGGCGGAATAGCAAATCCTTTCTTGTTTTCTTCGTTAACAGGCACAAAAACCGATTATACTCTTAAATCGTTTATGACAGAACACCTTTTGCGCATGCAAAAACTGCGCGGGGATATGACGGCTGTGGAATTTAGAAAATTCGTTCCGTATTATCTTAAAGGCAAAATCGGAGTAAAAGATATCAAAGCCGCAATAAACTCTTCTTGCTCGGTAGAAGAAATCGTGGATTTGATAGCAAAACTTTAACAAAAAATTTTCCCCCGTAATACTATGAATATAGTTAAATTTGCGGGGTAGATCATGAAAGTTTGCTTTATAACCGACGGAACGCTTAACGGGGCATGGCAGGAAAAACTTGCGAGCATCGGCAAAACGGATTTGCTGGTTTTCGGGTTCAACGGCTTGGGACTTGTAAGCTATAAAAAGGAACTTTCCGGCGATACCGAATATTTCGGGGACGTGGCAAAACTTTCAAAGCAGATCTCCGGCGTGGTGATATGCGGTTGCGATACCGATACTTACGGGGTTTTCCGTCACTCTGCGGTGATTGCGGATAAGGGCAAACTTTTGGGCGTTTCGGATATGGCGCACACTCTTGACGACGGGGAATTTACCCCCGGCGGCAATTTCAGGGTATACGATACCAGCGTTGGAAAAATAGGTATAATCGTTGCGGAAGACTTATATTTTCCCGAAGTTCCGAGAGTTTTGGCACTTTGCGACGCAGACGTTATAGTATGCGTATTTAAAAAGATAGAGAGCGCTATGCCGCAAATTATGTTAAGAGCGGGCGCGTTTTCAAACGGAGTGGCTATGGCACTTTGCGCCAAAAACTACGCTTGCGTGGCGGACGTTAAAGGCAACGTGAAAACCGCCGGCAGTTCGGAAATGGTTAAAGCCGAAATAAAAATAGAAAAAGATTACAGACTGATAAGTTCCCGTCGGCGCGGGCTTTACCGCGAATTCGGCTCGGGATATTAAAATAAGAAGGTAAATTATGGCATTAAATATCGTTTTGGTAGAACCGGAGATCCCGCAGAACGCGGGCAACATCGCAAGAACGTGCGCGGTAACGGGCAGCGTGCTGCATATGGTCCGCCCGCTGGGCTTTGAAGTTACGGACAAGCACTTAAAAAGAGCGGGGCTAGACTACTGGCACTTTTTGGATATAAGGTATTACGATTCGATCGAAGAAGTTATGGACAAGTATTATAACGGCAATAACTTTTATTTTTTCTCAACAAAGTCCAAAAAGATACACTCCGAGGCAAAGTATAAAGACGGCGACTTTTTGGTTTTCGGAAAGGAAACGAAAGGACTTCCCGAATCGCTATTAAAAGCGCACTATTCGGAGTGCGTCCGTATCCCGATGATGGGCGAAACGAGATCGCTCAACTTATCTAATTCGGTGTGCGTCGGGGTATACGAAGCGCTTCGCCAAATGGACTATAAGGGACTTAAAACCGAAGGGGAAATTCCCAAAAAGTAAAAACCCTTAAAAAAAGGTTGACTACATAGCGGATTATTTTGTAAAATATAAAAGCCACAACTTGAATCTCACCAAGGAAGGTAAATATGGGAACAAGCGTTTATACTAATATTTTCTTTATGCTGGGCGGCATCGCCGTTTTGATGCTCGGTATGAAGATGATGGGCTCCAACTTAGAACAGATTGCCGGCAACAATATGAAAAAGATGCTCGGCAAGGTCACTTCCAACCGTTTTGCCGGGGTGGCTATCGGTGCCGGCGTTACCGCGATAATCAACAGTTCCACGGCGACGACGGTCATGCTCGTCGGTTTTGTTAACGTCGGGCTTTTAACGCTTTCTCAGGCGGCGTCCGTAATAATGGGCGCAAACATCGGAACTACCGTCACCACACTTATAATGGCGCTATCCGGCGGCACGGGGATCGACGTTGCGGCGTATGCCGCGCTTATCTGCGCGCTCGGCACGATATGCACTATGTTTACAAAAAAAGACAAAGTGCGTAAATTCGGAAATATTTTAATAGGTATCGGTTTAATATTCGTCGGGCTGAAAATAATGAGCGTTTCAGTCGACTTTATCGTTTGGGAAGATAAGGCGAATAAGGTTTTCAGATTTGAATGGATTAAAACCCTTCTTCAAGGCAATATTTTCCCGCTTTTGCTCATTTTAATAGGAATAGTTTTAACCGCGGTTGTTCATAGCTCGGCGGCAGTTACGGGTATACTTATAGCCCTTGGTTCCGCCATAAACTTTCAGACCGCGGTATTTATTATTTTAGGATCGAATATAGGAACTTGTATCACGTCTTTGGTTTCTTCTATCGGAACGTCCACAAACGCAAGGCGCACGGCTGTCATCCACCTTTTATTCAACGTTTTCGGCTGCCTTATCTGCATCGCGCCCGCTTGGATATGGGGAAATGAACTCGGCGATTTTATGCAGAGTATAATCGGCAGTTCCATGGAGTGGAAAATAGCGATATTCCACACGGCGTTTAACTTGCTTACTACGGCGATTTTACTTCCGTTTTTAAAGCCGCTCGTTCGTCTTGCCGAAAAGATCGTTCCTGAAAAGAAGACCGAGCAAGCGAAAAAACATACGCTCACCTTTATCGATAACCGTCTTTTACAGACTCCGCCTATCGCCGTTTCAAACACTAAAAAAGAAATAATCAAGATGGCTGGTATCGCCAAAGAAAACCTTGACATCGCCACCGATATGCTTATAAGCAGAAACGTTGAAAAAGAAGAACTTTTGCGCGATAACGAGGCGGCGCTTAACTTCTTAAATAGGAGCATAACTTCCTTTTTAACGAAGGTTATGGGAACGCCTATAACTTCCGCCGACGAAAAGAAACTCGGAAGTTACTATCACGTCGTTTCGGATATCGAACGTATCGGCGACTATTCCGAAAACCTTATGGAATACACCCAAAAAATGATAAAAGAAGAACTCGAATTTTCGGACGAAGCGAAAGCCGAACTATCCGAAGTTGCCACCACTTTAAGTTCACTCTTTTACTCGTCGCTCGAAGTATTCACGAATAAAGACGTTTCGCTTTTAAGCGAAGTCGATATTTTGGAAGAGAGCGTAGACCAAGCGTCCAGAGAACTTGAAAACCGCCACGTCGAAAGGCTTAAAAAAGGGGAGTGCGACCCGAACACCGGTTCGGTTTACCTTCAAACCGTTTCCGATTTAGAGCGTATCGGCGACCATATAACCAACATTGCGTATAGCATAAAAAATTATAGGCACCGTTCGTAATCGCAATATTTTAATAATAGTTTAAACAATAATATAAATAAGACAATATCCGCCGTTAAACGTTTGACAAACGGCGGATTATTTTTATATAATATTTAAGAAATAATATAAAAGACGGCTTAAACCGTTTGGAGGATTTTATGAACAAAAAGTCTATTAAAGACGTTGACGTTAAAGGTAAAAGATGCCTTGTCAGAGTGGACTTTAACGTCCCGATGAAAGACGGTGTTATCACCGACGAAACGCGTATCAACGGCGCATTGCCCACCATTAAGTATCTTATCGATCAGGGCGCGAAAGTTATTCTTTGCTCCCATATGGGCAAGCCCCACAATATTTTCACCGAAGGTTTCGGTCTTAACAAGAAAGAAAAGAAGGCGATAGAAGCACTTCCCGAAGCTGAGCGCGACGCGGCAAAAGCCGAATATCTTAAAAAAGCGCTTAAAGATAAAGAAAAATTCTCTTTAAGACCCGTTGCCGTAAAACTCGCTGAAAAATTAGGCCAGCCCGTAACGTTTGCGGAAGACGTTGTAGGTCCGTCCGCCGACGCAGCCGTTTCCAAAATCAAAGACGGCGAAGTCGTTCTTTTGGAAAACACCCGTTTTGAGGCGGGCGAAGAGAAGAGAGACGAAAATCTTTGCAAAAAGCTCGCGTCTTATTGCGACGTTTACGTTAACGACGCTTTCGGAACTGCTCACCGTTCGCACGCGACCACCGCTGCTATCGTTGAATACGGTTTCGTTAAAACCGCCGTTTGCGGTTTCCTTATCGAAAAAGAACTTTCAGTTATGGCGGACGCTTTGGAAAACCCCGTTCGTCCTTTCGTTGCCGTTCTCGGCGGCGCTAAGGTTGCGGATAAACTTAAAGTTATTTCTAACCTTTTGGAAAAGTGCGACACTTTGATAATCGGCGGCGGTATGGCTTATACTTTCCTTAAAGCAAAAGGATACGAAGTAGGTAAATCTTTGGTGGACGACGAACAGATAGGCTATTGCAACGAAATGATGCAAAAAGCCAAAGATCTCAATAAAAAACTCGTTCTTCCGATCGACTGCATGGTCGCAAAAGACTTCCCGAATCCTATCGACGCTATTGTCGACGCTACCGCGACTGATATCGATAAAATCCCCGCTGACTGCGAAGCGTTAGATATAGGGCCCAAGACCCGCGAACTTTTCGCAAACGAATTAAAGTCCGCAAAACTCGTTATCTGGAACGGACCTATGGGCGTATTTGAAAACCCCGTATTTGCGGCTGGCACAAACGCCGTTGCAAAGGCGATGACCGAAACGGGTGCTACTACGATAATCGGCGGCGGTGACTCCGCGGCAGCTGTAACTCAATTAGGTTATGCGGATAAGATCACTCACATATCCACGGGCGGCGGAGCGTCTCTCGAACTTTTCGAAGGCAAAAAACTTCCCGGAATCGAATGCTTAAACGATAAATAAAAAGGAGAGAAAATCAACATGAGAAAACCTATAATTGCAGGAAACTGGAAAATGAATAAGACTGCGGCGGAAGCCGAAGCGCTTATAAACGAACTTAAACCCTTAGTTAAAAAGGCTAAACCCGAAGTTGTAATCTGCGTTCCTTATACCGATTTATGGATCGCCGCAAAATCCGTGCTCGGCACTAACATCAAACTCGGTGCGGAAAACGTCGCTTGGGCGGACAGCGGTGCTTTCACCGGTGAAATTTCCGCGGCTATGCTTAAAGAGATCGGCGTTGAATATGTTATCATAGGGCACAGCGAACGTCGTCAATACTTCGGCGAAACCAACGAAAGTGTAAACAAAAGAACCAAACAGGCTTTATCAAACGGCTTAAAACCCATCGTTTGCGTTGGCGAAACTTTGGAAGAAAGAGAAAAGAACAAAACCAAAAAAGTTCTTAAAAAACAGGTTTTGGAAGGATTTGACGGCATAACCGATTTCTCGAATATCGTTATTGCGTATGAACCCGTTTGGGCTATCGGAACCGGAAAGACCGCAACCGCTGAAGACGCAAATAAGACTATCGGATATATCAGAAGTCTTATCAAAAAGACGTATGGTGCGGAAGTCGCTAAAAATCTCCGTATTCAATACGGCGGAAGTATGAAACCTTCTAACTGCAAAGAACTTATGGCGATGAGAAATATTGACGGCGGCCTTATCGGCGGCGCTGCGCTTAAAGCCGAAGACTTTGCGGCTATCGTAAACTACAAAGACTAATTAATTAAAGATCACAAAAGGGCACAAAAAATTTGTGCCCTTAATCACGGTAATAAGTATGAAAAATAGACCTAACTGTATAATTATTATGGACGGCTACGGGTATAACCCGGAGTTAAAGGGCAACGCTATCGCCGCGGCAAACGGCAAACGCGTTAAAGAACTGCTTGAAAAGTATCCGTCAACTCTTATCGGCGCAAGCGGTATGGACGTCGGTCTTCCGGACGGACAAATGGGCAACTCCGAAGTCGGGCACTTGAACATCGGCGCGGGTAGAATAGTTTATCAGGACTTAACTAAGATAACCAAATCTATTTCGGACGGAGACTTTTTCTCTAACCCTGCACTTTTAAAGGCTATCGATAACGCAGTAATTAACGGCAAAAAATTGCATTTATACGGGCTTTTGTCCACGGGCGGCGTTCATAGTCATATAACCCATCTTTTCGCTCTTTTAAAGCTTGCAAAAGACAAAGGCGTTAAGGAAACTTACGTTCATTGCTTTATGGATGGGAGAGATACCGATCCTACGTCGGGTCTTTCGTTCGTTCGCGAACTCGAAGAAGAAATCAAGAAAATAAACTACGGCAAAATCGCGTCCGTTTGCGGAAGATACTATGTTATGGACCGTGATAACAACTGGGACAGAATAGAAAAAGCATACGATATGTTGACGGCAGGTATGGGCGAAAAGGCGATCTCCGCGGAAACCGCGCTTAAAGCAAGTTATGATAAAGGCGTTACGGACGAATTCGTCCTTCCCACAAACATAACTGAAAACGGCAACCCCATAGGGCTTATCGAAAAGGGCGACTCTATAATCTTTTTCAACTTCCGTCCAGACCGCGCAAGGCAGATAACAAGAGCGATGTCTCAAAAAGATTTCACGCCTTATTTTGACGAAGAAAAGGGCAAGAATATGTATTTTGAAAGAAAGAGCGGATTCCTTGCTCCGACGTATACCGGATTTGCGGTTTACGACGCGTCTTTTAAAGACGTGTTCGTTGCCTTCCCGCCGGACGAGATAAAAAACACACTTCCGCAGTATCTATCTTCGTTAAACCTTACGCAACTTCATATTGCGGAAACCGAAAAATACGCGCACGTAACGTTTTTCTTTAACGCAAAACTCGAAGCGCCTGTCGAAGGTGAAACGAGAATTGTTATTCCGTCGCCAAAAGTTGCGACTTACGACTTAAAACCAGAAATGAGCGCATATGAGGTTACGGACAGGGTATTAGAAGAACTCTCTACCGGAAAATACGACGTAATGATACTTAACTTTGCCAACTGCGATATGGTAGGGCACACGGGAGTGTTCGACGCGGCAGTTAAAGCCGTTTCAGCCGTTGACGAGTGCGTAGGCAAAGTTGTTGATAAAATTCTTGCTATGGGCGGCACGGCGATTCTTACCGCCGATCACGGAAATGCAGACAAAATGTTCGACGAAAACGGAAATCCGTTCACCGCGCACACCACAAACAGAGTTCCGCTTGCCGTTATAGGCGAAAGGTTTATCGGCAAAAAATTAAAAGACGGCGGCAAACTTTGCGACATCGCGCCCACGCTTTTAGATATGATGGAAATCGAAAAGCCAAAAGAAATGACGGGCGAAAGTTTAATAGTAAAATAAAAATACCTAAAAAACAGTTGTAAAAAGATATTTTATGTGTTATAATTTATACGCTTTTTATATAACTTAGGTTAGGAGAAACTATGAATTTATTGAATATGCTCATGGCGAGCGGCGGATTTTGGAATATCTGGCACGGCTGGCTTAAAATAGTCGCGCTTGTGATCATGGCGATAAGCGCCTTGTTTATAATACTCGTGGTCCTGTTTCAACCGGGCAACTCCTCGGGGGTAAGCGCACTCGGCGGAACTACCGAAACTTTTTTAGGTAAAAATAAAAGTAAAACGTTTGAACACAGAATGAAAAAACTTACCGTTATCGCGGGAATAGTTTTTGCGGTTTTGTGCGTAGTGTTTGCTATCGTGGCACTTTTTGCTAACGCGTAAAGAAAAAGTTTTTACTTCGGCAGTTTTCGCAAGAGAACTGCCGTTTTGTTTATTAAACTGTATAAAAATTATCATATTTCGGTGTATAATCATTTATGGACGGAAAGGTTATAGCGCAAAATAGGGCGGCTGGTTTTGAATATTTCATTTTGGAAAGATACGAGGCGGGTATCGTGCTTGACGGTGCCGAAGTTAAATCTCTCCGCCGCGGCAACGTGAATTTAAAAGACAGTTTTTGCCTTATGTATGGCGGTGAAATGTTTATAAAGAACATGCACATTTCCGTCTACGATAAAGGTGGCGCATTTAACAGTAAAGATGCAAAAAGGGACAGAAAACTTTTGTTGCATAAAGACGAAATGATAAAGATAAATTCCGCAGTCGCTCAAAAGGGGTTAACGCTTATTCCGTTAAAACTTTATTTTAAGCAGGCGTTAATTAAAGTGGAACTCGGGCTTTGTAAAGGCAAACACACTTACGATAAGAAAAATACGCTCAAAGAAAAAGATTTAAATCGTGAACAAGAGCGTGAAATAAAAAATTATTAAAAGAGGTAATAAAATGGCGAAAAAAAGAATTGAAACTATTTGCGTTCAAGGCGGATATACTCCAAAAAACGGCGAACCAAGACAAATACCTATCTATCAAAGCACCACGTTTAAATACGACACCAGCGAAGATATGGGTAAACTTTTCGACTTAGAGGCAAGCGGTTATTTCTATACTCGCCTTCAAAACCCCACTAACGACTTGGTTGCAAAAAAACTTACGGAACTTGAAGGGGGAACTGCGGGTATGCTTACTTCTTCGGGACAAGCCGCGAACTTCTTTGCGGTATTTAACATAGCAAACTGTGGCGATCACGTAGTTTCAAGCTCGACGATATACGGCGGAACTTTTAACCTTTTTGCCGTAACCATGAAAAAAATGGGTATCGATTTTACTTTCGTATCGCCCGACAGCACGGAAGAAGAATTAGATAAAGCATTCCGTCCGAATACCAAACTTGTTTTCGGCGAAACCATCGCAAACCCTGCTTGCTCGGTTTTGGATATCGAAAAGTTTGCAAAAGTCGCACATAAACACGGCGTTCCGTTTATTATTGACAACACGTTCGCAACTCCTATAAATTGCAGACCGATAGAGTGGGGCGCGGATATAGTTACGCACTCAACCACAAAATATATCGACGGACACGGTTCTGGCGTAGGTGGTGCTATTATCGACTCGGGTAAATTTGACTGGAATAAATATGCCGATAAATTCCCCGGTCTCACTACTCCCGATGACAGTTATCATGGCATAGTATATACTGAAAAATTCGGGCTGGGCGGCGCGTTTATCACAAAATGCACAGCGCAACTTATGAGAGATTTCGGCTCGATTCAGTCTCCGCAAAACGCTTATTACGTTAACTTGGGGCTTGAAAGTTTGCACGTAAGAATGAAACGCCACGCCGAAAACGGACAAAAAGTGGCGGAGTTTTTAAGTAAACACCCGAAGATAGAATTCGTAAACTATTGTGGACTTCCAAACGATAAATATCATGAACTTGCGAAAAAATATTTGCCGAACGGTTCTTGCGGCGTTCTCGCTTTCGCAATAAAGGGAACGAGAAAAGACGCAGAAACATTTATGAAAAACTTAAAAGTAGCGGCGATCGAAACGCACGTTGCCGATGCAAGAACTTGCTGTCTGCACCCCGCAAGCGCAACGCACCGTCAACTTACCGACGAACAACTTATTGCTTGCGGTATAACTCCCACGCTAATAAGATACTCATGCGGAATTGAAAACGCAGACGATTTAATAGAAGATATTGCTCAGGCTCTCGAAAAAATTTAAACTACGGAGGGTAACATAGTGCCCATAATTGTTCCAAAAGATATACCGGCTACGAAGATACTGCAAGATGAAAACATTTTCGTTATGAACGAAAAGCGTGCGTTAAAGCAAGATATTCGTCCGCTTGAAATAGCGATCTTAAACTTAATGCCTACTAAGATAGTTACCGAAACACAGTTTATGAGATTGCTGTCTAATTCTCCGCTCCAAATTAATATCACGCTTTTAAGCACGGAAAGTTACGTCGGAAAGAACACGCCGATAGAACATCTTCAAAAGTTTTATAAGCCTTTTTCTGCGGTTAAAAATAAAAAGTTCGACGGCATGATAATTACCGGCGCTCCCGTTGAAGATATCGAGTTTACCGACGTTAAGTATTGGGACGAACTTAAAGAGATTTTCGAATATGCAAAAACCAACGTTACCAGCACGATATTTATCTGTTGGGGCGCACAAGCCGGACTTTATTATTATTACGGTATAGAAAAGCATAAATTAGACAAAAAACTTTTCGGAATATATAAGCACAAAAAACTCGTAAAATACGATAGACTGCTTAAAGGCACAGACGATAGGTTTTATATGCCGCACTCTCGCCATACCACCGTTTACGAACAGGATATTAAAAACTGTAAAGATTTGGTGCTTTTGGCGTCAAGTAAAGAAGCGGGCGCGGGAATAATAAGGTCAAAGGATAATAAATTTATCTTTATAACGGGGCACGCAGAATACGATAGGGATACCTTAGAAAAAGAATATAAAAGAGATTTGGAAAGGGGGCTTCCTATCGATCCGCCCGAAAATTATTACGTAAACGGAAAAAGCGGAGAGATAAAAATGTGCTGGGCGTCCACCGCAAACCTTATTTATATGAACTGGCTTAACCACTACGTATATCAGTTAACGCCTTATGAAATAGACGAAATCAATAAAAAATAAAAGGAGAAATCCTTTTATCTTTGGGGGTGAATCAGTTTCGATTGGGCGACCGAGATAAATCGTAAGCATACCGAAGGTCCGGCTTCGTTAAAACGGAACCTTAAATTTAAATGCTAATAATCAAAAATTAGCTTACGCAGCGTAATTGCGTTCGTCTTTCCGAAAATTCCCGTCGTTTTCGGAGTAGGCGTCAGTAAGACGGGTAATATTTTCAGAATCGAGCCGCGTTTTGGGAATATAATTTAGCGGTTATGAGGAAGTTATAGGTTTCCGACGACCGTAACTTTTTCGAGATCTAACGTTGGATAAGTATGTAGAAAGTTTTATCAAAGCGTTCAAGACCGGAGTGCAAGTCTCCGCATCTCCACCAAAAAAAGAAAGGTAGTTATTCTACCTTTCTTTTTTTGCGTATAGTTGTATTATGCGGAGACTTGCTGGGGGAGAAAATCGGCGGTTGCCGATTTTTTAGATTAAAAGTATTTATATTAAAAAATATTAAATCAAATTTAATTATTCTTATTATTGCAATTATTTGTTAACTATGATAAAATAAAAATGCGACGTTAACTTAATATTATAAAACTCAAAGTATATTTCGGTGAGAGTGTATTCTTTCGCGGATTCATACAAATCTTTGAGTGATTATGTTAGCGTCGCAGCAAAGCGAAAGATGCATTTTTACAAGTGCCGTTTGCTTTGCAGCGGCACTTTTTTTATTTAAATAAAGACTTTAGAAAAACTTAATGTCTATTTCTTTGTTAATCGGTAGTAATTAAAATTGATTTAATTTTTTGAAAAAAATAAGGAGTTTTAAAAATGAAATTATTTCACGAAATAAAGTTACATGGTGGATTGTTAAAGACATTAAAATTGTTTTTTTATGTAAAAACGGGAAAAAGAAAACGTGATGAAGAAATAAAGACGATTTATTACATTTTGAATAATTATACAGATATAACTTTTTTCCCAAAAGCAAAAGGTAATATGAAGACTTTACAGGAAAATAATCTTTTAATGCTTAAAATGTTTGATAAAATTGCAAAAAAAGAAGGTTGGACTTATTGGTTGGATTATGGCACACTCTTAGGAGCAATAAGACATAAGGGATTTATTCCTTGGGATGATGATATGGATATCGGTATGCCAAGAGAAGATTATGAAAAAATGCTTATAAAACTTCCTGAATACTTTAACAAAATGGATTTAAAAATGACTTTTTCTATAAATCCAGGGACTAATGCAGTTGGAATTGGAATAGACCACGAGAATACGGGAATTTTTTGTGATATTTTTTATTATGATTCTTGTTGCTGCCAAAATCAAGATATTGTTAATGGAACACTTTTAAGAAAGATATATAAAATGCACAATTATTTCTTGGCACATAAAAAATCGTCTAAGAAAAAAATCAAAAAACATTTTATGAAATTGTTTAGCATTGATGGTGAAAGTAATGTTTTTTTTACTTCGCCAGAAACATATTGTAGAAAGTTATATGTATTTTCTATCAAGGATATATTTCCATTAAAAAATATCTTATTTGAAGATAAATTATTTCCAGTTCCAAACAATTATTTAAAATTTGTTAAGAGTTACTATGGGGAAAGTTATATGGAATATCCTCATAGCGGAGTATGTCATCATGGGGGAACGGGAAGTCGCCCGCCTCTTGCCGATTGGGCAACAATAAATAATGTTAACATCAATGAATTAAGGTTAAAAATTATATCGGAAATTGAAAAAATATAAGAATTGAGAGTTTATTAAAGTGCGAGATATTTATAACTCAACTATTTTAACTAAATATAAATAATTTGAATATAACTAGAAGATATAAGAGCAAAATCGGCGGTTGCCGATTTGTCCGTAATTTTTATTAACATAAATACCTAATTTAACGTATTATGTAATATAAAACTTAACGTACATAACTTTTAAGCGGTATTTATTTGCCGAAATTTTTTGAGTCTTAAAAGTTAAGTGCGTTATTTTATTTTAATTACTTTTAAGGAGAAAAATATGAACGAACTATATAACGATTATTTTTTCTGTAACGATAAATTGAAAAACGGTTACGGATTTAATTATCAAAACATCTATAATGAATATTATATGGGCTGCCCAAAAAAATACAGATGTTGCTGTATAGAACAAAGAAGAAGTTGCCACTATAAACCCACCTGTATGTGTGTCTTAATAGGTTTTGCGGTTTTGACGCTAATAACTTGCTGCTAATAAAAAAGAGCCTACAATCGTAGGCTCTTTTTAGCTTAATTATTCAGCGGAGAAATCGTCTTTACCGGCACCGCAAAGTTCGCAAGCGAAGTCCGCGGGCAAATCGGCAAATTTAGTTCCGGGAGCGATACCTAACGCCTCGCATCCTTCGGCTTCGTCGTAAACCCAACCGCATACGTTACAAATATATTTCATAACTAACCTCCGTATATTTATATTACGATTATATAACCGATAACTTAAAAAGTCAATAAAATAACTAAAAACGATTGACAATAAAATCAAAGGGTGATAAAATCAAAGTAAATTATAAGACTGTGAAGGAAAGTCCGTTTTGCGGAGCGCAAAGAGAACCGACGGTTGGTGTAAGTCGGTGGCAAGGCAAAATCGGTGTAGTTCCCGAGTCGGGAGAAAGAAAGCGAAAAGCAAGTAGAATCTCCCCGTGATTGCTGCGTTAATGTCATAGGGATTGTTTGATTCCGAGAGTGGCGAGAAATCGCAATTTGAGTGGTACCGCGGGTAAAGTTACTCGTCTCAAAGTAAAACTTTGGGGCGATTTTTTTGTCCCGAAAGGAGAAATACTATGGTAGAAAAAGACTTGAACAAAAAGATCAGCGACATTGCAAAGCGTATTAAAGAACTTCGTGAAATAGAAGGGCTTACCGCAGAGCAAATGGCGGAAAAAACCGGAGTTTCTATAAAGGAATATATTGCGCTTGAAAACGGCGAAAAGGATATGACTTTCGCGTTTATATACCGTTGTGCCGGTGCGTTTTCGGTAAACGCTACGGATATTATCGAAGGTTCGAGCCCTATGCTTTCATCATACACGGTTACGAGAAGGGGTAAGGGCGAAAAGATCGCAAAAGCACACGGTATGACTTACTTTAACTTGGCGAATTCTTTCCAAAATAGGATTGCAGAGCCTTTATACGTTAGGTCTAAATACGTGGAAGGGGCTGAAAACGGTGAGATAGAATGCACCACACATAAAGGGCAAGAGTGCGATATAGTCATCTCCGGAAAACTTATGGTTCAGGTCGGAAATCACCGCGAAGTATTGAGCGAAGGGGACAGTATTTATTATGACAGCGGAACACCCCATGGTATGATCGCCGTAGGCGGGAAAGATTGCTATTTTTACGCGATCGTATTAAACCCGTCGGGAGAGCCGATCCCGGATTTAGAACAGAATCAAATCGTTATGGGCGAAGTTAAGGAAAAGTCTGACGACGATTTTAGAGAATATCATAAATTTATAGACGTCGAGGAAGACGCTTTCGGCACGCCGACCAAAATAACTTTCAAAAATACCGATAAGTTTAACTTTGCTTTCGATATTATAGATAAAATAGCGGAGCGCGAACCCGATAAACTCGCTATGCTCCACGTATCTAAGGATAAAACCGAAAGGAGATTTACTTTTGCGGATATTAAAAAAGAGTCTAACCGTTGCGCGAACTACTTTAAGTCGTTAGGAATCAAAAAGGGCGACAAAGTATTGCTGGTATTAAAGCGACACTATCAATTCTGGTTTGCAATGCTCGGGCTGAATAAACTCGGTGCGGTAGCGATCCTTGCAACCAACCAACTTCAAGAGCACGACTTCAAATACCGCATCGATGCGGCGGAAATATCCACCATTATCTGCACGGCTGACGGAGATACTGCACATCAGGCTGACCTTGCAATCGCAACCTGCCCGACTATAAAACATAAACTTATAGTCAACGGCAAAAAAGACGGTTGGCGCTCGTTTGACGAAGAATATAAACTCTATTCTACGCACTATGCAAGGACGGAAGATTCTCCGTGCGGAAACGATCCGCTTTTGATGTTCTTTACTTCGGGAACTTCGGGCTATCCCAAAATGGCTCTCCATAACCATAAATATCCGTTGGGGCATTTCCACACGGCGAAATACTGGCATACAGTTGATCCCGACGGGCTTCACCTTACGATCTCCGATACCGGTTGGGCAAAATCCATGTGGGGAAAGTTATACGGGCAATGGCTTTGTGAAGCGGCTATCTTCGTATATGACTTCGATAGGTTCGACGCGTCCGATATTCTGCCGATGTTCGCAAAATATCATATAACAACTTTCTGCGCACCGCCGACGATGCTACGCCTTATGATAAAGCAAGATATATCTAAATACGATTTATCTTCGGTAAAGCACATGACTACTGCCGGCGAAGCGTTAAACCCCGAAGTTTACCGCCAGTTTGAAAAACTTACGGGGCTTCAAATCCACGAAGGGTTCGGTCAGTCGGAAACGACGATGATAATCGGAAACCTGATAGGCGCTCCGCATAAAATAGATTCTATGGGTAAACCCGCGCCTATTTACGACGTTTCGTTGATAGACGAAAACGGAAAGCCCGTTAAAGACGGCGAAGTAGGTGAACTTGTTATCAACATCAAAAACGGATTGCCTTGCGGACTTGCCGTAGAATACTACAAAAACGAAGAAAGCACCAAAGCCACCTGGCGCGACGGGTTCTATCACACGGGAGATACCGCTTGGCGTGACGAAGACGGATACTATCATTACGTAGGAAGAGTTGACGACGTTATTAAATCTTCGGGATACAGAATAGGACCGTTTGAAATAGAGAGCGTTATTATGGAACTTCCATACGTATTAGAGTGCGGAGTTTCCGCCGCCCCTGACGAAGTAAGGGGACAGGTAGTTAAGGCAAGTATCGTTTTGGTAAAGGGAACGGAAGGAACGGAAGAACTGAAAAAAGAAATTCAGAACTACGTTAAAAAGAACACCGCTCCGTATAAATACCCGAGAATAGTTGTGTTCAGAGACGAACTTCCGAAAACCGTTTCGGGTAAAATACAACGCAACAAACTTTAAGAAATTAAAGGTATAAAAAAACCCATCGTAAACCGATGGGTTTAATATTATTCGTTATTAGTAGCCTCCGTGGTTTCGATCACGGCGGCTTTTTTCTTTTTTCTTTCGTTCACTTTTTTACGGGTTTTTTCGCTAGCTTTTTTTATAAACTCGAATTCGTCTTTTTCTTTTTCGCTCTCGATCGCGAATTCGGGCGCGGTTCTTTTTAGCGTGAGATTATTTACGGGCATAGCAACTTCATCCGTGCGAATCCTGACTTCGCTTTGGGCAAAGGGGATAGATATGCCGTGTTTTTTGAACTCGTTAAATACATTTTCCATAACGAAATAATACACGTCCCAGTAATCTGCCGATTTGCACCAACAGTTTGCAAAAAAGTCAAGACTGCTCGAATTTAGGACCTTTAATCTGCAAAACGGCGCGGGGGTGGTTGCGACTTTATCGCAAGATTCCATTACGGATAAAACTATACTCTTAACTTGTTCAACGTCCGTTTCATAAGCAACGGAAAAGGTAAAATCAACTCTTCTCGATCCGTTTGCGCCGTAATTTGTTAGCGGGTTTGCGGTAAGTTTACCGTTCGGAATATGGATTTTTTTATTGTCCGGCGTGTTAATCGTGGTAAACAGGAAGTTTATATCGAAAACCGTGCCTTCTTTTCCGTCCACCGAAATAAAATCGCCTTTACTTATCATTTTGCCGCTTACAACGATAATTCCGCTCGCAAGGTTTGCGATATTATCTTTAAGAGCCATACCTATCGCTAAAACGGCGGCGGAAAGTGCGGTGATAATTCCCGATATCTGAACGCCCATTACGGATAAAAGTATTAGAATCAATACTAAATACAGCGTGAATTTAACTACTTTAAGGATAAAAGACTGGGCGATTTTTTCCATCTTGCCGCGGTTAAATATCCGCCTTAAAATCGCCGCAAAACTTTTAATAAGGATTATTCCGACTATAAGTATTAAAAAGAATAAAATTATGTTCCAGTATTTAGTAGTGAAAAAAGTAACTATATCTTCCCAAAGCCCTGCAAAACTGAAAGGCTTTGCTACGGTGCTTTCTGTGGCTTCGGCAAAGGTTGAAATATTCATAAATATCTCCTTTATATTTTTAATATTATATCATTTAGAAAGGTTTTTGTAAATAATAAGCAAAATAAAATTAAATGTAATAATTGTCTTATAAAAAACATAAAAATTACAGTAAGAAAAAAATATTATAAGCAACAATATACGTCAAATCTTTACAAAGTTTGACAAAATAAACAGGAGAATAACGGTTACAATGTTTTTTGCCGTCTTAAAAAAGAAAAGTTTTATAATTGCGATCTGCTTACTTTTAGCCTTTATCGTCACGGTAAGCACGCTGTCTTTTACGGGGGCGTATCGCGTGTTTTACGGTCTTTCGATCAAAAAACTTCCCATTTATTCGGTTAAAACGGAAGAGAAAAAAGTCGCCATATCTTTTGATTGTGCTTGGGGAGTTGACTATACGGATAAACTTTTGGAGATTATGGAAAGCGAAAACGTAAAATGCACTTTCTTTGCGGTGGAGTTCTGGACGGTTAAACACCCCGAATATATAAAGAAAATATCGGACGCGGGGCACGAGATAGGCACGCACTCCGCAACGCATCCGCATATGAGCAAACTTTCCGCAAAGGCGATAAATAAAGAACTTATGTCGTCCGTTAAAGCGATAACTGACATTACGGAGAAAAAGGTAGAAGTTTTCAGAGCGCCTTTCGGGGAGTATAACGATACCGTGATAGAGGAAGCGGAAAAGTTGGGGCTATACACTATTCAATGGGACGTGGACAGTTTAGACTGGAAAGATCTATCCGCCGCGGAGATAGAAAAAAGGATAACCGAAAGGGTAAAGTGCGGCTCAATAGTTTTATTCCATAATCAGGGGCTACATACGGCAGAGGCATTGCCTAAAATAATAAAGGCACTTAAAAACGACGGGTATACTTTCGTTAGGATAGGCGATCTTATATATCGTGAAGGGTATTCGATAAATTCACTCGGCGAGCAAATAAAGAACGTTTGAAATTCTTTGGAGGAAAAATATATATGAACAATTTAACGGAAAAGAACAATAAAGTGTTTATCAGCGGGGAAATAATCTCGGAAGCGGAATTTTCGCACGAAGTATACGGCGAAGGGTTTTACGAACTTTCCGTGCTGGTAAAAAGATTATCGGGGCAAGGCGATATTTTACCCGTTACGGTATCTGAAAGGCTAATCTCAGATAAAAATCTTAAAATAGGCGTAACAATCAACGCTTTCGGGCAGTTTAGAAGCTATAATAAACTCGTCGACGGAAAAAGCAAACTTATGCTTACGGTGTTTGTGAGAGAAATTTTGGAAACTTCGCCCATAAAAAATCCGAACAGCATCGTGCTTTCGGGATATATATGTAAGTTACCCGTATACAGGACAACGCCATTTAACCGTGAAATAGCCGATATTTTGATCGCGGTAAACCGTTCGTATAATAAATCGGACTATATACCGTGTATCGCTTGGGGAAGAAACGCACGCTTTGCAAAAAATCTTTTGGTTGGGGATAAGATCGCAATTTCCGGAAGAATACAGAGCAGGGAATACCAGAAAAGAATTTCCGACGACGATATAAGGATAATGACCGCATACGAAGTGTCTATATCAAAACTTGCCGCGTTTGAAAACGCAGAGAACTTCGATATAGATGAAGAGTTCAATCTTTTGGGGATATCGGGCGCAAACGGAAAATATGCGGAAGAAAGAACGGAATAATAAATTATTTAAAATCAAAGCCCCCGCCGAACTCGGCGGGGGCTTTATAACGTTTAACTTTTTTTCCTTAATATTATAAACAGAGAAGTCGCAAACACGCTTATCGATAATGTTACGATTATTAAAACGTTTCGGACGGTATCGTTCGGCTTTACGATAACTTGGTCTGATTTAACGTATCCTTTTATCCAAACGCCGTCCTCTTCGATGGAGACTTCCGTTATATTTCCGTTTGTTTTAATTATTTTAGCGCGAGTATTATCCGCAACGTCTTTAAGTTTTTCGGTCAAGCTTTCGTCTTTATAAACGGTAGTTTTTTTCAGCGTTCCGTAAACAAAATCTTCCGGCAAAATATCGTCGGATAAAATTTCTACGGTAAAGTTTTTCGGGATATAACCGTTCACCGTTTGCCCTTCCGATACGTATGAACAGTAGTAAAAAGTTCTGTCGATAAATTCAAGTGATTTTAAAACTGCGATCTCGGTGTTTTTAGGAAGCCTGAAAAGATTTCCGCCACGGTATATCGCAAAAGAATCGTTTTCGGTAATTATCGGTATGTAATACATATTGACGTCCGTCGATATAAACGCCTTTTCTATCGTAACGTCTTTAATATCCGTTTCGTCCACCGTTTCTTCGTTTAAAACTATCACGGTAACCGGATCTTTTTTATCGGAAAGCGTTGCGAGCGCAAAGAAGGTTTTAACTCTGTCTTTCGCGCTGTCTCCGTCAGGGGAGGGGATAACGTATTCAATTTTATCTATAAACGCATATTTGTGATCTTCTTCGACGTATTTACCAAGGTAGATAAATTTGTCTTTTGCGCTTTCGTGTTTTACGGAATATACGTTTGCGCTATCCGTCACCGAATAAATTTTAAGGTTATCTATATTTGCGGATTCCCCCGACGTTGTGTAGCCGGCAGGAACAGTAAAGTCGTTTGCCGCCATATTCGGAAGTGATTCGGAACGGTAAACAAGTTCTTCGCCGTCAAATATGAATGAAACTTTCTTTTCGTCGTAATTTAATGCAAAAGAAATGGCGTTTGCAGATAGTGATAGGGGGATCTCTGTTATTCCTTCGTTAAAGTATATAACCGAGTCGGAAGTTAAAGCAAATAACGCTCCGCCCATATCCGTGCCGAGTTTAACTATATCGTAAACCCTGTCGTCCAAACTTATAAAATCTATCGGGGCGTATCCGTCTTCTTCCCTGTAACAAAGAATTTTTTTGTTCTTAACGTCGGTTATATAAAAATCGCCCGTAACGGTTACGGCAAATTCAGGGTAGTCAGACACGGTATATAAGTCGCTGAATCCGAACACTTCTTTAAGTTCACCCGAACTTTCCGAAATCGTATATATTCTTCCCGAAGCCGCCGTGTCGCCTAATATTACCAAAAGATAATAGTAGCCGTTAAGGTATTTAAGTCCTTTTATTCTGCTCCCGTATGGAACGGTTATATCCATACCGAATTTATTGCTTTTATCGGTAAGATTTAAAACTCTTACAGTTCTTGTTTCTTCGTTTGAAAGGGCAAGGGTGTTTACGCCTAACGCAAATCTATCTACGGTAAGTCCTTCTATCGCACTAAGTAAAATATTGTCGAAATTCCCGTCTTCGTCGTAAACGGTAATCTTATACCCGTCGAAAACGGCGGTCTTTTTGTCCATTGTGTAAATATCCGAACCGGAAATGCCCGCGCCTATTCTGTTATAGGCAGTTTTTCCTTTTGCCACAGCAAAGCCCGTGAAGGAAAGCGAACTTTCTAATACCGTAAATTCGCTGACGGCTTTAAGGTCGGCGTCCGCTATCAGAAGATTTTCGCCCTTAAAACAAATTCCCGAAGTCTTTTTTACGTTTGATAGGTCGTAATTTATATCTCCGTCGGCGGAAAGTGTTTTGACCGAATAATCATTACCAAGCGAAACCGAATAAACCTTAGAGTCCGTTTCGTTGATAATGAAAGCCCGATCGTCGTTCGCGATTATTTTCGTGGGGGAAACAGGGAGTTCGATTTCTACGTAATCATCAAGTGAATCTACCGCGCTAATTCTAAGCATATTCTGCGTTTTAAGATAGAAGATCTTATTTTGCGAGTTGATAGCAACCGGTGTTTTTTCGGAAGTGTCTGAAATCGTGCCGACAATGGTTGCCGACGATCCGCTGAGAGTATAGATAATGACCTTGTTTGAACTGCTTGTTATAAGATAGTTCCCGTTATAGTCAAAGTCCGAACCTATGTTGTAGCCGCCATGTTGAATAGGTGTTTTAGAATAATCTGTTAAAGAGTATTTGTAAATTGAACCGTTATCGGTAAGCAAAATATTATCTTTATCGAAAGACTTAACGTAAGAAAGGTTGGTAAAATCGGAGCGGCGGATATATCCTTCGGAATTTTTGCTTATCAAAAGTTCTTTGTTGTCGTTAATGATAAGATAATCGTCCGAATAAAAAACTTCGGTTGGGGAAGTGAGCGAGTAATATTCTTGCATGGATTTCGGAAGATATAATTCCGTACTGACGGGGGATACCGCAGAAGCGAATTTAAGCGAAAACAAACCGCTCGATAAAAACAAAAGGGTGGAAAATATCAAACAAATAAGTAAATTTCGGCGCAAGAAAGTATTTCGTGCGCTTTTTCTATTGTATTTCATAACTAATATTTTATCATATAAATTTAAATTTGTATATATATTGACGAAAAATAAAACAAATTAAAATTTCAGGCAAAATTTCTTATAAAGACTTTCAAACTTGACAGGTTTTGACACTTTTTGGAACTATCATAAAGGCAAACAAAAAGCGAACAAATGTTCGGAATTTGCAATAATAATCTCAAATTGCGATAAAGTCAACCATAATATGACAATAAAATATAATTTTGTTCAAAAATAAAATAATTTGAACAAAAATCGACATATATCGTTGACTTGTAGATAAAAGGGTTTATATAATTGACCTGCAAGCAAACGAAAAGGGGCGTAAAACAATGAATATTTTATTTGCAAAAACTATTTTATACGCATATCCCGTTACTGACGCGGTGATAGAGCAGATCGATGAACTGGTTGAAAAAAGGGCGCTATCGTCCTTCTCGGATTTTTCGCCGGCTTTTGATCAATGTCTTTCGGTGGTTAAACTTTCCATGCAGAAAGATATTTTATTCATCTTAAAGAAAAAGGTGATAGAGATACTTCCGAAGTTTAAATTAGACGAAGAAGACTGCCTTGACTACAAATATTTTAAGTTAAAGCCGAAAGAGTATTATAAAGATTTTGACACGAGTTCAAGGGCGTATTTCAGAAAGCAAATAAAGATTGCGGAAAAAGCCGCCAAAAGACTTGAAAACGCAGGGATCACCGACGAGTTTTTCGAGAAATATTGCTTAAAGATCGATTTTATTAAAAAACTTTACGAAAGGGTGAAAGAAAAGGAAGAACTTTCCTTTAAGAATAAGCCGAAGGTAAATAATCAAATTGCTTATTCGAAGTCGTTTTCGTCGTAATAACTTGCCGCAGTTTCCTTTTCTTTTACGGGGCGCTTTACGATAAAAAACGCGATTATGCCCGCAAAAATAAGGCAGACTATGACCGTTATTTTGATCGAAAAAAAGTTGTCGGTTTTTTCGGATGTTTTATCGTCCGGCTCTGGCGTAACGTCAGGCTCAACGGGCTTTGGCGGAGAGTTATCCGGAACGGTAAAAGGGGTTATATCGGAATTTTTAATATAGCCGAGTTTACCGTTATAGTTCACGAAAACAAGTTTTTCGCCGTCGGGCGTAGAAAAATAGCCGTAATACCGCATTTCCCGTTCGGGAAAAACGTATTGCACCACGCTACTTAGCGTTCTGTCCGAATACATTGCGGCGCTGTTTATCACGGTCACGGCAAAGTCGGGGAACACCTTTTGGGTTTGTTCTTTAATATAAACGTCTTCGCTCTTTAAAATAAAGCCGTCGAGCATAGGGGTATCTCCGCCGAAAACTTCCACCTTATAAAGGTATTCGGTAGAGTAAATTATCCGCGCATAGTAAGCCCTGTTCATATAAAAAAGCGGTTTTTCGGCGTTTTGATCCGAATAAAAAATTACTTGATCGCCGCTTATAAAAAGGTATTTTGCTTCGTCGGCGCTTGCGCGAAAACCCGTTAGAAAAGTAAAAACGGATATTAAGAAAAATATTGAAAAAATTATCGGTAAAAAATATTTTTTCATATCGCGCTCCAAATAATGTGTGAAAGAAATTATAAGTATTTTATCGCGGATATAAAAGCCGGAAAATATCGCAAAAAAGGTAAATTTGTCTAATATGGATCAACTGGATAAAGTTAAAAAGATTTTGGCGCTCGAAAAAGAAATAAAAAAAAGAACGGGCGAAGATAGATTAAAGCATTATAACACAGGAGATAAAGTTCATAAAAAGCAGATAGAGTTTCACAAATGCCCAAAAAAGAACAGATGGGTTTTCGGGGGTAACCGAAGCGGCAAAACCGAGTGCGGTGCAGCGGAAACGGTCTATATGGCAAGGGGAATACACCCTTATAGAGAAAATAAAGAAAGCGTTTTCGGGTGGGTGGTGTCTCTATCTACCCAAGTGCAAAGAGACGTTGCACAGGCAAAAATTTTAGATTACCTTAACCCTTCGTGGATAGAAGATATAACTATGGCGTCCGGTAAAAAAGACGTGGCAAAATACGGGATAATCGATCAGATACGCGTTAAAACGGTTTTCGGAAAGACCAGCGTTATAGGTTTTAAGTCTTGCGATCAGGGAAGAGAGAAATTTCAGGGAAGTTCTCTTGACTTCGTGTGGTTTGACGAAGAGCCCCCGAAAGACGTTTACGAAGAGTGCCGCATGCGCGTTTTCGATAAGAAAGGTGATATTTTCGGCACTATGACTCCGCTTAAAGGGCTTACCTTTATTTACGACGAAATTTTCTTAAATAAAGGAAATTCACCCGAAGTGTGGTATGAGTTTATGGAGTGGGGCGATAACCCGTATCTCGATAAATCGGAAGTGGAAAAACTTTCGTCTATTTTAGATAAAGACGAATTAGAGTCGCGTAGATACGGAAGGTTTAAGTCGGCATCCGGGCTAGTATATCCGGAGTTCGACGAAAACTTCCACGTGATAGATCCCTTTCCCGTTCCGCCAGACTGGCAAGACATTATCTCTATCGATCCGGGGCTTAATAACCCGCTATCATGCCACTGGTATTGCGTGGATTACGACGGAAACGTTTACGCTGTCGCCGAACATTTCGAAGCGGGGAAAGATGTTTTCTATCACTCGGATATGATAAAGAGAATAAGCGAAAAAATCGGCTGGAAGAAAGATTCTTCGGGGAAAATTCACGGGATTATAGACTCCGCCGCAAATCAGAAAACCCTATCGGGGCTTAAAAGTGTTACCGAACTGTTTTACGAAAACGGAATAGTTTTATCCACAAACGTAAACAAAGATCTATTCTCGGGGATAGAACGGGTAAAGGGGTATTTAAAAAAGGCGGAAGGTAAGCCCAAACTGTTTATTTTTTCCACGTGCGTAAACCTTATCCGCGAATTCAAAAGTTACTGGTGGGCGGATGGAGACAACCCCAAAAAATACGACGACCACGCGCTGGACGAATTAAGGTATTACCTAATGAGAAAGCCCGCCGCAACACCTATATTAAAGGTTAAAACCGAAGTGCAAAAAAATAAGGAGAGACTAATCAGACGAGTGATAAATGAAAGAAAGATCAAACCGTAAAAAAACGAAAATAGAAAACCTCGACGAAGCCATCTTAAAAAAGGCGCTTGGATACGACAGCACGGAAGTTACCGAAGAATACGCCGTATCTGACGGGGGAGAAATAGTTTTAAGCAAGAAAAAGGTTATCAAAAAGAACGTTCCGCCGGACATCACGGCAATCAAGATATTACTTGATAAAAAAGACGAAAATTTAGAAAGTATGTCGGACGAAGAACTACTTTATGAAAGAGATAGATTGTTAGGCGAATTATATTCTGCCGAACAGAAAGAAAAAACAAAAAAGGAGTAACAGGTATGAACGAGGAGGCAAAAACCCCCGAAGAAAACGAAGGCTACGGCGAAGAATTTATCGAAAGGATAGTATCAGAAACCGTTTCGGACTTCAAAAAAAGACAGGCGGAGCGTGTAAAGTATGAAAGGCAATGGCTTTTAAACGTCAACTTTTTTAACGGAAATCAATACTGCGACGTAAACGCCAAAGGCGAAATAGTCGAAAAAGACAACGAATTTTTCTGGCAGAGAAAAGACGTTTTTAACCATATAGCGCCCATAATCGAAACAAGACTCGCTAAATTTTCGAGAGTAAAGCCGGATATTTGCGTAAGGGCAAGGTCAACGGACGACGATGACGTGATGAACGCTAACCTTGCCGAAAAACTTATCGAAAGCGCATTTAAAAAATGCGACATGCCCGAAGTTTCTTCACGCGTGAACACGTGGAGCGAAATATGCGGCACGGCGTTTTATAAAATTCTTTGGAACAATAAGGGCGGAAGAAAACTCGGCGCGTATAACGGAGAAGAAGTTTTCGAAGGCGAAGTGGAGATATTGCCCGTATCACCGTTCGAGATCTTTCCGGACAGCCTGTTTTCGGAAAGCATAGAAGATTGCGCAAGCATAATCCACGCAAAGGCAGTCCCTATCGAAGTGATAAAAGAAAAATACGGCGTTACCGTGTCGGGGGAAAACGTAGACGTATACGGACTTTCGCTTAAAGACGGGGTAAAGCGTTCGGATAAAACGGTTAAAAACACCATTGAGAACGCCGCTATCCTTATCGAAAAATACGAAAAGCCCACAAAAAGATACCCGCTTGGCCGTATGATAACCGTTGCCGGCGATAAACTTTTGTTTTACGGCGACCTTCCGTATGAAAACGGCGAAAACGGGACGAGAAGTTTTCCTTTTGTCAAACAGGAATCGCTTAAAGGCGCGGGCTGTTTTTTCGGAAACAGCGTGATAGAGAGACTTATTCCCGTTCAAAAATCGTATAACGCCGTCAAAAACAGAAAACACGAATTTTTGAATAGATTATCCACGGGTATTATGACGGTGGAAGACGGGGCTTGCGATTTAGACGACTTATCCGAAGACGGCTTGGCACCCGGAAAGGTTTTAGTTTACAGGCAGGGAGCAAAAGCGCCCGAAATGATGGAAAACGCGCCCATGCCGCCGGACTTTAACGAAGAAGAAGACAAACTTTTGCAAGAGTTCGTAACTATCAGCGGAGTTGCGGACGTTTCATCTAGCAAAGAAAACGCAAGGCTGTCTTCCGGTTCGGCGTTAAGGCTACTTATTGAGCAAGACAACGAAAGGCTGACCGTTACCGCGGAGATCATAAGAAAAAGCCTTTTGGGCGTTGCCAAAAAGATATTAAGGCTTTACCGCCAGTTCGTAAGGGGAATTAAGGCAATCAGTATAGAAGACGATTTTTCAAGGAGCAAAGTTTATTACGCAGATCAAAACGCCGCGGCGAACGACGACGTATATTTAGAGAGTGAAAACGAACTTACTTATACTCCCGAGCAGAAAAGGGAGAAAGTATTAAAACTTTACGAAAGCGGAGTGCTCAACGCCGAAGACGGCAAAATGAAACTTTCCGTAAAAGAAAAAGTGCTAAGCCTTTTGGGGTATAAAGACTTAGATAGCCAAAACGGCGTATCCCGCTTGCACGAAGAAAAGGCACAGTCCGAAAACGAAAAGATAAGAAAGTTCGGATTAGATATTGAAGAGATAGACGACGACGCTATCCATATCGACGAACACACGAGATACGTTCTATCCGAATACGACGAATTAAAAGACGACGAAAAGACAAGACTTTTTGAACATATCAAAAAACATAAAGAAAGATTAAAAGATAAAAAATCGGAAAACGTTTCCGAACAAAAATAAAAAAAGGGGATTAAGAATATGAAAGAACTTAGCAATGAACAAATAACCGAAACAGCGCAACCCGCAGCGGCGGAAATCGAAAACGGCGCAAAGGAAGAAGCTATCTCATTAGGCAAGTTTAAGGACGTGAACGCCCTACTTAACGCATACAATTCTTTACAGTCCGAATTTACCAAGCGCAGTCAGAGACTTAAAGAGTTGGAGGGGGAACTTTCCGCCGAAAAAGCCGCTTTTGTTTCGGCTCCGTCGGAAAAACCGGAGGGAGAACGGATCGCCGCCGAAAAAGATATAACCGAAGAGGATAAAAACAATATCCTAAAAGAGTATCTTAAAGGGGTGCTTAGTTCAAAAAGCAAAGCCGTCGTTATAGACGGCGTCGGCGTAGGCGTGAAAACGCCGACCGAAAAACCCAGATCTATTTCCGAAGCGGGAAGACTCGCCAAGGGAATATTATAAAAAATAAAAGAGGATAAATAATGGCAGTAACTTTAACTGGCGCGGATAAAGCGCTTAAATCTTATTATCTTGACGTTGTAGCAGAACAACTTAACAACAACACTAACCCTTTGCTTGCCATGATCAAGCAAAGCACAGACGACGTTTGGGGCAAGGAAATCAAAAAACTTGCAGTCTACGGGCTTAACGGCGGGATCGGCGCAGGCACGGAAGACGGCGACCTTCCTTCCGCAAACGGAAACAACTACGAACAGTTCGTGGTAACTCTTAAAAACCTTTACGGCACTATCGAAATTTCGGATAAGGCGGTAAGAGCGTCCGAAAATAATGCGGGCGCGTTCGTAAGCCTTTTAAATGCCGAAATGGAAGGACTTTTAAAAGCGGGAAGTTTCAACTTCGGCAGAATGCTTTTCGGCGACGGCTCTGGTAAAATCGCCACCGTATCCGGAATATCTTCGGGCGTTATCACGTTAGACTCGGTTAAAAACGTTATCGAAGGCATGGTCGTAGATTTCAGAACGGCGGCGGGTGTAGAAATTTCCGGCGCTACCGCAAGAAGAATTTTGACGGTAGACAGAGTTCAGAAGAAAATCACCGTAAGCGGATCGGTAATAAGCGACGAATTAGTTCCCGCAAACTCGATCATGACGGTTCAGGGATCTTATAATAACGAGATCACGGGACTTGGCGCTATCTTCGGAAATGGAGAAACTCTTTACGGAATAAACAAGGCAAGCCATACTTGGCTCAACCCGTATAAACTTACTTCGTGCGGAGCGATAACCGAAGCGAAGATCCAAAAAGCAATCGACGCTATCGAAGAACAGAGCGGCGGCACGGTAAACTTTATCGTCTGCTCTTGGGGCGTTCGCAGAGCGCTTCAAGCGCTGTTTGCGGCGAATAAACGTATCGTAGACGTAATGGAACTTGCAGGCGGATATAAGGCGATGAGTTATAACGGTATTCCGATCGTTGCAGACAGATTCTGTCCGGACGGAACAATGTATTTACTCAACACCGAAGACTTTACCTTGCATCAACTTTGCGACTGGCAATGGCTTGAAGGGGACGACGGCAAAGTGTTAAAACAGGTTGCCGGCAAACCAGTTTACACCGCAACGCTCGTTAAATACGCGGATTTAATCTGCGCTCGTCCTTGCGGACAAGGCGTTATCACGGGAATTACCGAAGCGTAAATTTAAAACTTAAAATTTAATAAAGGTCGGCGTCGCAAGATTTTGCGACGCCGATTTTCGGAGAAGATATGAAAATAAAAGATATTATCAGAACTGCGGCTATTTATCTCGGAAGAGAGAGAATAATCGAATACCTTGAAAACGGGGAAAATACGCTTGAAGACGCAAACTTAATGAGTCAGATAAACAATCTTACAAGATGCGCTAATTTAGTTATAAACGAATTGTGCTGTAACTACGTGCCTATGGTAAAGAGTGAAACGGTTGATTGCGCGGACGGAAAGATCTATTTTTCCGAATTGTCAGAAACGGTGCTCGAAATAGAAAAGGTAACGGACACCTTCGGCGAAAACGTGGAATATTCTTTCAGTCCCGAGTTTTTGACGGTATCTCTTCCTACGGTTATAGTAACGTATAAATTCTTACCGCCGACTTACGGGCTTACCGACGAAATAGGCTACTCTGAGCGCGATTTGGGAAGAAGAGTGATAGCCTACGGAGTAGCGGCGGAATTTTTACTTACCGAGCACGACTTTAACGAAAGCGTTATGTGGCACGATAGGTTTACCGACGCTTTAAGCCGCGTCGTCAAGATAAAAAATTCCAAAATAAAGGGCAGGAGTTTTATATAATGGTAAAAAGTAAACTGACAAAAATCGACGATATGGAAAAGAAATTTGAATTTTCCGATTTTTATTCGGTGGCAAAATTACCGATAAGCGTCAAGTGCGAAAAAAACAAGTTAAAAATCGGGCTAGCCTTTAACCTTTCAAGAAACCTTTCACTAAACAGCCGCGCGGAAAAACTATACGTTATCGGCGGCGAAAAGTTCTGCTATTGCGAAGATAAAAGGCTATACCGCATAAAAAACGGAAGAGCGGTTTTGTTTAATCTTGAAAAGTATCTCTCTCCGCCCGAAATTTATAAAATACGGTATAACAAAAAGCCAACTTTAATAATAAAAAGCGAGCGTGGAATAGTGTTTTTTAACGGAAACTACGGGATATACGACGTTTTCGACGGGGATAACTACATAAGCATTAAAAACAGACTTATAATCTGCGATAAAGATAAAATTTACGTCAGCGGAGACGATCCCAAGGTAAAGTCCGACTATTTTGCCATAAAGTTCCCGATAGAAGACGGCAATATCTTGCACGCCTTTTCCTTAAACGGAAAACTGATTTTAATATTAAAAAGAAATATCTATTCGCTAAGCCTTTTCGGTATGCCTGACGACTATAAAATCGAAGAGATAGAGAGCGAAAAACTGCGCGTTATGGAAGGAACTTCGGCTTCCGGCGAAGACGAGTGCTATTTTATAAGCGATAATAAACTGTGCATTTTAAAAAACGGAAAGGTATGCAAAATAGACGGGCTTTTGGATAAAAACGACGTAACCGTTATAGGTAAAGCGTGTATATATTCCGGCACGTATTTACTTCCCGTTACGATAGACGGCGTAAAATATTTATACGCATACGACACTTCCGATAAAACGGATTATTTTATAACGTGCGTTGGCGTTTCCTTTTCGGGCGGATACGAACTTTCTGCGGACGGCAAGGTATTTAAGTTGGGGCTTCGCGACGGAAAGCGCAGCTATGAATCCGAAACGGTTTTAGGAAAAAGCGGCTTTATAGGCATAAAAAGAGTTGAAGTTTTTTCTTCGGGAAAGGCTGATATAACCTTTATCTCTCCGCCTAACGAAAAAACCATTACCGTTACGGACGGGGAAGAACGGTTTTACTTTTTCGGCGAAAAAGTGCGCGTTAAACTTACCTTTTTGGGGGCGGACGAACCGCTTTCGGACCTTAAAATCTTTTATGAATAAAGGAGAATAAAATGGAATTTACTATACCGACAACCAAACCGGAAATGTATACCACGCTGATGAGAATATTTCATTATTATAGGATAAGATACGACGACTATGAAGAAGCGATAACCCAGCCTATCGTCGTTTCGCCCATTGTATATACTCAAAAAACCGAGAACCAAATGCAACAAATCGCCACGGCGCTGCTTGCTGGCGAGCATTCAAGGGAAGTTTATAAGGCAAAGGCGGAAATTTCGGATAGTCTTTATAAAATCGCCGCCGAAAAAGTTGCGCTGACGAGTAAAGGAGAAACGCTTATCGCAAAGGCGGAAGAAAGTTTTGACGAAGCCATAAAAAAAGTCGGATACGTTTCGGAAAGAACGGGAACGGAAAACACCGATTTTTATGCGAAAAAAGTTTTGGATTTAGAGACCGAAAAGGCTAAAAAAATAGCCGAAATAAACGCGTCTATATCTTCCGAAATGGGGTCTCTTACCGCAAAAGAAACGGCGCTTACCGAAAAACTTTCTGAAATAGACGATGACTTTGCCGCAATCCACGCGGAAGATATAGCGGCAAAGGTTATAGAACTTCAAAACGAAGAATCGGAACTCATGCGCTCCGTTTTAAAGTATAACAACACAATAAACGAAAAATCCGCAAAATACTTAAACGCCGTAGCAGAGACCAAGGCAAAATTAAGGATCGAATATATGAAGATAAGGCAGGTTTCTTTCGGAAAAGACGATCTTGTGGAAATGGGGTATTATAGAGACGCAATATCCTGCGTTACGGGGTATTACGACACTTTATCCGCGTCTGACGCATATAACGACATTAAAAACGAAGCCAACCTTATACCGTATCTCGAAGATTATTACGAAACGATAATTTACCTTTATAAAACCCGTGTAAACTCTTAACGGGACGTTAACGCCGCATATGCGGCGTTTTTTATTTTATCCGTTGACCTTAATAAAAAATAATGATATACTTATTAAATAGGTAAAAGTTATGAGCAAAAAAGTAAAGATAGGCAATATTTATATAGGCGGCGGTGAAAAAATCGCTATTCAGTCTATGGCGACCACCCGCCCTTCTGACGTTATAAACTCAGTTAAAGCGGCTAAAGAACTTGAAAAAGCGGGGTGCGAGATTCTCCGTTTTTCGGTGCTTGACGAAAAAGACGCAAAGGCTTTTTCGGAACTTAAAAAAGAGATAAAAATTCCGCTAGTTGCCGATATCCATTTCGATTATCGGCTCGCTATCTCCGCCATCGAAGCGGGGGCTGATAAAATAAGGATAAACCCCGGCAACGTCGGAGGGGAACAAAACGTTATTAAGGTGGCGGAAGCGCTTAAAAGAAGCGGCGTTCCCGTGCGCGTCGGCTCGAATACGGGAAGTATAGAGAAAAACTTTTTGAATAAATACGGCAAAAACGAGATCTCGCTTGGGGAAAGCGCGCTTAAAAACGTTGCGATACTCGAAAAGCACGGCGTTAATAATATCGTCGTTTCGGTAAAAGCGTCTTACGTTCCGCTTACCATAAAAGCGTATGAATATATCGCGAAAAAAACCGACTATCCTTTGCATCTCGGCGTAACCGAGGCGGGCGGGGAGTATAACGGCGTTATCAAAAACTCCGCCGCTATGGGCGCACTTTTATCTAAGGGGATAGGCGATACTATAAGGGTAAGCCTTTCCGCCGATCCCGTTCGCGAAGTGGTTGCGGCAAAGGCGATCCTATCCGCGCTCGAAATAATAGACGAAGGAGTGAAAGTTATCGCTTGCCCCACTTGCGGCAGGTGCGAGTGGGACTGTATGGCGTTTGCGTCCGAAGTGGAAAACTACGTTAAAAACGAAAAAAAGCCGCTTAAAATTGCGGTCATGGGTTGCGTGGTGAACGGACCTGGCGAAGCGGCGGACGCCGATCTCGGGATCGCGGGAGCGAAAGACGATTGCGTGATCTTTAATAAAGGCAAAATCGTTAAAAGAGTTAAAAAAGAAGACGTAAGAAAAGTATTTTTCGAGGAAATTGATAAATGTATACGGTAAAAACCCGCGAAGAATTTGAAGGCGACGTAAAAAATCTCGACGAATCGCTTAAAAACGCAAGGCTTTCAAACGTAACGGTAGTCAGAAACGAAAGAAAGATAAGATACGAATTTATTTGCGATAAAACGGTTACGCCCGAAGTAAAGGAAATGATCCTTAAAGAGGCGGAAAAAATAACTCCGCCCGCATTTTCGCTTATCGAAGTTTCGGTAAAAAAGATAAAGAGTAACGACGAACTTATAAATAACGAAATATATAAATTTTTGACCACCAACTATCCTTCTGCGTCGATATTTTTAAAGCAAGGGGATGTCAGATCCGAAGTTTTCGGCGACGTGGTAAGATATATCGTGCGTCTTCCCAAAGATTCTTCGGAATACTTAAAAAGCGTGGGTGCGCTCGGCAAGTTAAACGAATATTTAGGCACTAAATTTTGTTCGGATTTTGCCGGAGAGACCGAAGAAAAGGAAAGCGAAGAAAATATAAGCCTTTTATCCGACGAAGTTTACGAGAGCGAACTGAATAAAGTTACGCACAGAACGATAAAGGTCGAACAAGTGGAGATAGTCGACGATTTAACGATGGGCGATCTTGCCGTGTATATAGAAGACGTTGCAGACGGCGACGCAGTTATTTGCGGAACGATCACCGATATTTCGGAAAGAGAAACGAAGAACGGAAAACCGTTTTTCATTATCAATATAGACGATACGACCGGAAGAACGGGCGGGGTGTATTTTTCAAAGAAGAACACGCTTCCGAGAATTAAAAGGTTGTCTGTCGGCGACGCTATAATCGCAAGGGTAACCGTCGGCGAATATAACGGAAGAAGATCGACCACGTATAATAAGATAAACGTCTGCAAGTTCCCCGAAAACTTCGTTAAAAAGGATAAATATAAAAAGAGCGCCCCGAAGAATTATAAGAACGTTTTTCCGACGGAAGCGAACGTGATTAAGGTAAAATCGGTATTCGAGCAAGAAGAGCCGCTTCCGAAAGAACTTACCGAAAAGGAATACGTGGTTTTCGATATAGAGACCACGGGGCTTAACGACGCGAAAGACGAAATAACCGAAATCGGCGCGGTAAAGATCATAGGCGGAAAAATAACCGAGCAATTCACTTCGCTTATCAAGGTAAACGCGCATATTTCGGACGAGATAGTTAAAATCACCGGCATTACCGACGAAATGGTAAAAAACTCACCGAGAATATCTGCGGTTATTCCGGACTTTATGAAGTTTATCGAAGGCGCGGTTTTAGTGGGGCATAACGTAATAAACTTCGACTATAAGTTTATAAAGCGCTTTGCGGGCGAAGAAGATTTTGAAGTTAAAAACAAAGTTATAGATACTTATGAAATGGCAAGGAAGTATCTTTTGGTGCTTAAAAAATTCGACCTGCAAACGATTGCGGACTATTTCGGAATAGTCTTCCACCACCATCGCGCGCTTGCGGACGCATACGCCACGGCGGAAGCCTTTATAGAAATAATGAAGATAAAAGATAAAGAAGAAAAAGCCGCGATATGATTTTGTTTTTATATTTATAAAAAAATTGTAAAAAACGCTTGTAATTTTATTATTAATATGGTAATATTTATATAGAAATAGGTTGCTTGACTTATGAGAACGGTTTCCCGTTCTCATAATTTTTTATGGAGGGCGTTTTGAAAATTAAATCCGAAAAAGAAATTATCGAACTTATGAATAAAACCGCAGAAAAACTCGGGCTTAAATTTATCGACCTCGAATTTAAAAATCCCGCCGACCCGACGCTTACCGCCGTTATCCATAAAGACGGCGGCGCCGATCTTGACGATTGCGAAAAGTTCTCGGTAGCCGTATCTGACGCGCTGGACGAATTAGATCCAACTGACGGCACGCCCTATACTTTCAACGTCAGTAGCCGCGGGATAGACTGGGCGTTTAAGTCGGACGAAGATTATTTGTCGCACTTAAACCAAAAGGTCGAAGTCAAACTTAAAAACTCCATAAAAGGCAAAAAGTATTACGACGGGGTTTTGCTTTCATACGACGGCAAATCCGTAACGATAAAAGTCGACGCAAAGAACACATTTACTGTCGACCTTAAAAATATTTCAAAGATGAACGAGTTTATCGATTTTTCTTAAAACCGATTAAAAATTAAATAGATTAACTTTAGGAGAGTAAAAATGATTAACCAAGATTTCTTTTTGGCACTTGCCGATTTAGAAAGGCAAAAAGGTATTTCCGAACAAGACTTTATAGGCGCGCTCGAAGAAGCGCTCGTATCCGCCTATAAAAAATATTCGGGAGACGCAAGTAAAATTTCCGTAAAACTTATTCCGGATAAAAAGACCGTTAAGTTTTACAGCGTTAAAACCGTAGTTGAAGAAGTCGTAGAACCCGAGGAAGAAATCAGTCTTGAAGACGCAGCGAAGGTAAAAAAGAGCATAAAGGTAGGCGACGTTTTGAGCGTAGAATTCGTGCCGAAGAACTTCGGGCGTATCGCCGCGCAGACCGCAAGGCAGATAATTATGCAAAAACTTCGCGAAATAGAGAAGAACAACACCGTATCCGAGTTTGAAGATAAAGAAGGCGAACTTATGGTTTGCACCGTCAGAAGGATAGAAGACGGCAACGTTTACGTTGAACTCGGCGGCAATCAGATAGAAGGCGTTATTTTGCCGAGAGACCAAGTCCCCGGCGAAAAATACGAACTCAATCAAAAACTCAACGTTTTCGTTAAAAAGGTTAAAAACTTCGGAAAAACCGCTCAGATCGTCGTATCCAGAACTTCCACGGGGCTGGTTAAAAGAGTGTTTGAAAACGAAGTTCCGGAGATCCGTCAAGGTCTTGTGGAGATCAAGGCGATCGCAAGAGAACCGGGGCAGAGAACCAAGATCGCGATATATAGCGCCGATCCGGAAATCGACGCCGTCGGCGCGTGCGTTGGTGCAAAGGGCGCAAGGGTAAACGCGATCGTTAATGAACTCGGCGGCGAAAAGATAGATATAATTTTGTGGAGCGAAAACCCGCTTGAATTTATTTCCAAAGCGCTTTCGCCCGCAAGAGCGATAAAGATAATCCAAACGGGTGAAACCAGCGCGCTTGCGATCGTTCCGGACGATAAACTTTCGCTCGCTATCGGCAGAAGCGGTCAGAACGCCCGCCTTGCCGTTCGCCTGACCGGTTGGAAGATCGACGTTAAAAGCGAATCCGCGGCGTTAGATTTAATCGATAACGCGGAACAGCAAGAAGAAACCGAAACGGAAGAATAATCATAAAAGGTAAGGTATGGAAAAGAAAATTCCCATGCGTATGTGCATAGCCTGCCGCCAAATGAAACCTAAAAAAGACCTGATCCGTATCGTAAAAACCGAGAACGGAATAGTTTTGGACAGTAGCGGAAGATTGAACGGCAGGGGCGCATACATATGCCCCGACGGGGAGTGTATAAAAAAATTAAAAAAATCCCGTCTTATAAACAAGGCGTTTTCGTGCGAAGTTCCTGAATCCGTTTACGATAAGATCGAGGAGGATTTCTTTGGAAAAGAGAAGTAAAGCGGAAACGTTTATAGGGTTTGCCATGCGCAAGGGCGAATACAGATTCGGTGGGAACGCCTGCAAAAGTTTAAAGCATGCAAATCTTATAATCGTGTGCAAAACCGCGGCGAAAAATTCGCTGGATATGAGCCTTTCGCTTGCAAAAAAATTTAATTGCAAAAGGTTTATAACGAAAGAAAAAACACTTGCCGAACTGACTAAAAAAGAAAATGCCAAAATTATGGCTATAACCGATAAAGAACTTGCAAAAGCAATATCGGAAAATCCCGAAAACGACTTAACCGAATGCCTTATAGGAGAATAAAATGGCGGAAAGCAAAAAAATGCAAAACGAAAACCTTAAAAAAATTAACGACGTTTTAAAAAGTAACGCGATCGACGAAACTATCGCCCAAAGTTCGGCGATTGAAAAAAAGATCAAAGCGCTTAAAAACACGCTTGACCTTAAACTTAAAGCGATTTTAGCCGAGCAAAAAGAGGCTTATGCCGAACCGGAAGTTCAACCCTTGCCGGCGGATGAGCCAGTAGCTACCGAAAAGGAAGTTATAATCGAAGAAAGTAAACCGGAGACGGTCGAAGTTAAAGAGCAGCCTAATGAAGAACCCGAAAAGGCAGAAGCGGAAAAACCCGCCGAGCCCGAGAAAAAAGCGGAATTCGTGCCGCCGGCACGCCCATCGTTTATAGTCGGGCATAGGGATATTAAGTCGGAAAAAAAGCCCGAAAGCAAATCGCCGCTTAAAACTTTCACTCCGTCCGATAAACCGAGAACAGCCGCTCCTAAGGCTTCGGGGAATTTCGGCGGCGGATTTAAAAAACCGAAAGAAACTTACGTCGCTCCGCCTATTCTTCCTACCGAAAATAAGCGTTCCGCTGGCAAGAAAAAACAGCAAAACGAAAAATCGTATGAAGAAAAGCATACTTTGAACAAACGCGCTTTGATCAAAAATCAGATAAGCGTCGACGATTTTGACGAAGATAAGAGCGGATATAGAAAGTTCCGCCCCGTTAAAAAGGCAAAGCAGGCTGAAACTTCTGTAATAAAGATAGAAAAAGCGGTTATAAATACCGAAATTATTCCGCTTAAAGTGCTTAGCGAAAAGATAGGCATAACTGCGGCGGAAATCACCAAACGTCTATTTAAAGAAGGCATAATGAAGACGATAAACGACTCTATCGACTTCGATACGGCGGCGTTCATCGCGGACGGAATAGGCGTTGAATTAGAACTTAAACTCGATAAAACCGCGGAAGACGTGCTAAGCGAAGGCTTCGGCAACGATACCGACAGCGAGGAAAGTTTGATAACCCGCCCGCCGGTAGTTACCGTTATGGGACACGTAGACCACGGCAAAACTTCGCTTCTCGATAAAATAAGAAAAACCAACGTAACCGCGGGCGAAGCGGGCGGAATTACCCAACATATCGGCGCATATCAGGTTACCGTCAATAAAAAGACTATAACGTTCTTGGATACTCCGGGGCACGCCGCGTTCACCGCGATGCGCGCAAGGGGTGCGCAGGCAACGGATATAGCGGTGCTTGTCGTCGCCGCGGACGACGGAATCATGCCGCAAACGATAGAGGCGATACATCACGCCAAGGCGGCAGACGTTCCCGTTATCGTTGCGGTAAATAAAATGGATAAACCCGAAGCGAATATAGAAAGGGTTAAAACCCAACTCACCGAAAACGAACTTTTGCCCGAAGAGTGGGGCGGCGACGTTATAGTTTGCCCCGTTTCGGCAAAGACGGGCGCGGGCATTGAAGAACTTTTAGAGAGCATCAACGTTATAGCCGAAATGAAAGAACTTAAAGCCAACCCCGACAGAAAGGCGAAGGGCGTTGTAATCGAAGCGAAACTTGATCAGAACAAAGGACCTATCGCAACGATTCTCGTTCAAAACGGAACGCTTAAAGTTTCCGATAGCGTTATAGTCGGCACGGTTACCGGTAAGATAAGGGCTATGACCGATGACTCCGGAAGAAGAGTTGCGCAAGCGGGTCCGTCCGTCCCCGTATCCATTATGGGGCTTGACGAAGTTCCTAACGCAGGCGATATTTTATACGCGGTAGAGCAGGAAAAACTTACTAAATTAGTTGCCGAAGAACGTAAGAATAAAGAAAGAGAAAGCATGATAAAAGCGGCGTCTAAGATCTCTCTTGACGACGTGTTCAGTAAAATTTCCGAAGGCGAAATGAAAGTTTTGAACTTGATCGTAAAAGCGGACGTTCAGGGTTCTGTCGAAGCGGTAAAAAGTTCTATGGAAAAACTTTCCAACGACCAAGTTCGCGTAAACGTTATTCACGCGGCAGTCGGCGCGATAAAAGAATCGGATATCATGCTTGCCGAATCTTCTAAGGCGATAATAATCGGCTTTAACGTTCGTCCGGACTCCAACGCGAAGTCCATTGCGGAACACAGCGGCGTGGAAATCAAACTGTATAGAATTATATACGAAGCGATTGAAGACGTTGAAAAGGCGCTTAAAGGTATGCTTAAACCCAAGATCACCGAAACGTATATGGGTAAAGCGGAAGTTCGTGAAGTATTCAAGATTTCGGGCGTCGGTCAGGTTGCGGGTTGCTACGTAACCGAAGGCAAGATAATCAGGGGTGGCAAACTCAGAATTTACCGTGACGACGTTATGATCTGCGAAGGAAACGTTTTGCAGTTAAAGCGCTTTAAAGACGACGTTAAAGAAGTCGGTCAGGGCTTTGAGTGCGGTATTTCGATAGAGAAGTTCAACGACATAAAGGTCGGCGACTTTATCGAAAGTTATCAAATCGAAGAAAAGCAGGAGTGATCTATGCAGAAAAAGACGGGCGACGCGTCTAACAGAATAAAAAAATTCAACAGCGAACTTAAAAGGGAAATATCGGATATCATTTATCGCAAACTTAAAAATCCCGCGATAAGCGGTATCGTTTCGGTAATGGACGTAGATACGAGTAAAGATTTATCCCACGCAAAAGTTTATATCAGCGTGTTCGCAACGGACGAAAGCAAGAAAAAAGCGACGATAGACGCTATAATAGAAGACGCAAAAAAGATAAGAAAAGAACTTTCCGCCGTAGTCCGCGCCAGAACCGTTCCCGAACTCCACTTTATTGTGGACGGCTCTATGGAATACGGCGACAAGATGGACAAACTGTTTATAAAGATAAGCGAAGGAGAAAAATCCTGATGGAACTTAAAGATATCGCCCGTAAACTTAAAAACGAAAAAAGCGTGGCGATATTTTGCCACGTTCTGCCGGACGGCGATTGCATAGGCTCTGCGGTGGCGCTAAAACTTGCTTTAATTAAAGCGGGAATTTATGCCGAAGTTTTCTGTGACGACGTTATCCCCGAAAAGTTTTCTTTCCTTCCCGAAACCTCATCTTTTAAGCGTGAATTAGCGGGGAATTTTTCCGCTTTTTTTGCGGTGGACTGCGCCGATCTTACAAGAATAGGTAAATTTTCAAATAATTTTTCTTCATTTAAAAATACTTACAATATCGATCACCATATCTCGAACACCAGATACGCCGATAATAACTACGTAAAAAACAATTCGTCCAACTGCGAAAATATTTACGAACTTATATGCCTTATGGGAATAGAGATAGACGGCGATATAGCAAATCTACTTATGACGGGCGTTATGACGGACACGGGGAATTTCAGGCATAGCAGCGTTACGGCGAATACTTTTGCCGTTGCGGGCAGGCTACTTACACTCGGCGCGAACGTCAATCAGATTCATTATTATATGTTCACCCGCCAAAGCAAACAGCGCGCGGCGCTTTTTGGAAAGGTGATGACCAAAATCCGCTATTTTGCCGACGGCAAGATGGCGCTTATTTCGATATTCACTTCTGATTTTAAAGAGACGGGTGCAAAAATAGAAGAGACAGAAGGCTTTATAGACTTTTTAACCGGAATCGAAGGCGTTGAAGTTGCAGTTTCGATGCGTGAAACGGAAAACGGCGCGTTTAAGATAAGTTTAAGGTCAAAGAAAACTAACGTAAACGAGATCGCGGCAATCTTCGGCGGCGGCGGGCACGAAAGGGCAAGCGGCTGCAAGATCTTCGGCGAATACGAAGAAGTCGTCGATAAAATAAGATACGCGGTTATAAGTCACATGGCGGAATAATATGACCGGATTTATCAATATTATAAAGCCGCCGTTTATAGGCTCGACCAAGGTAGTTACGGCGGTTAAAAGAAAGTTTTCCGTTCCGTGCGGACACATGGGCACGTTAGACCCTATGGCGTCCGGCGTGCTTCCGGTTGGGATAGGAAAGACCACAAGGCTTTTTCCGTATATGCTTGAAAAAGAAAAGGTATACGTTGCGGAGTTTACTTTCGGGTATTTAACAGACACCTTGGACGTAACCGGAACTACCGAAAAAGAAACGGGCGTTATCCCCACGAAAGAGCAGATTGAAAAAGTTTTACCCGAATTTGTTGGAGAGATAATGCAGATCCCGCCGAAATATTCGGCCAAATGCGTGAACGGCAAAAAGGGATACGATCTTGCAAGGCGCGGAATAGAGTTCGAACTTGCCCCGAAAAAGGTCAATATAGAGAGCATCACTTTACTAGAAGAGACTAAAAAGAACGTTTTTTCTTTTGAGATAGTGTGCGGCGGCGGAACTTATATCCGTTCGATCGCAAGGGATTTGGGCGAAAAATGCGGTTCGCTGGCGGTAATGAGCGCGCTTGAAAGGACAAAAAGCGGCGCGTTTAATATGGAAAACGGCGTAGATTTAGAAGAATTCGTTTCGTCTTCCGAGCCTGAAAAATATATAATTCCCGCAGACTTTGCTGTAAACTTTGATAAACTTATCCTAACGCCGTATCAGTCGAAAAAGATTTTAGACGGCGTTTATGAAAATTACGGATTTAAAGACGGGATATATCGTGTGTATAACCAAACGGATTTTTGGGGAATAGGCGAAGTTAATAACGGAATTTTAAAGATAAAATCGTATGTCAGATAAAATGAAAAGTCCCGTGATCGTTGCACTCGGATATTTCGATTCGGTGCATAAAGGTCATCTTGCGGTGATAGAAAGAGCAATTGCACTCGCAAAAAAATATTCGGCGGTTCCGCTTATTTTTTCGTTTGACGGGGATTTGCGCTCGGCGCTTAAAAGTTTTAGCGGCGGCTGTGTTTTCACTAAAAAAGAGCGGGCAAAGATATTTGAAAAATTTTCTGGCGCAAAGGTATATTTTGCGCCGACAACTCCCGAATTTTTGGGTATGGATAAACTTTCTTTTCTTAAATTTTTAGAAGAAAAGTTTAACGCTATCGGATACGTTTTCGGGGAAGATTATAAATTCGGAAGTGATTTCGGAGACGCAGACTTTTTAACCGAATACGCCGAATTGAAAAATAAGGCGGCAGATTGCGTTGCGGCGGTAAAATCGTCAGACGGCGAGAAAATATCCACAACCGAAATAAAGCGATTATTGTCTTGCGGAAAAGTGGAAGTGGCAAACGAAAACCTTTTCGTGCCGTATTTTATTTCGGGTAAAGTAGTTAAAGGCAGGGGCGTCGGCAAAACTTTGGGATTTGCCACGGCGAACGTCGAATTTTCAAAAGAGAAGTTTTTGCTGCGCTTTGGCGTATATTGCGGAAGCGCTGTTATTGACGGCAAACTATATCCCGCAGTTATAAATTACGGCGGTAAGCCCACTTTCGGTATTTCGGATTTTTCGGTTGAAGCCCACTTTATAGGATATAACGGCGATCTATACGGAAAAGATATTGACCTTACCTTTCACGGATATATCCGTGAAATAAAAAAATTTGACAGTTTAACCGACCTTTCAGAAAGGATCAATATAGACGTTAAATATGCGGAGGAAAAACTTAAATGATAAAATTCGGGCCGAGCGGAAATTCGGAAGCGTTTTACGCCGCAGGCAAAAAAACGAGCGAAGAGTCCGCCGCTTGGGTAAAGGATATGGGGCTATCTTGCTTTGAATATTCTTTCGGGCGCGGCGTAAATCTTTCGCCGAAAAGAGCGCTAGAAATAGGCGAAGCGTTTAAGGCGAACGGTATCGAAATATCCGTTCACGCACCGTATTACATAAACCTTGCAAACCCCGAAGAAGAGAACGCCGAAAAATCTTTCGGATATATTTTAGATTCCGCAAGGGCGGCGCGATATATGGGCGCGAAGCGCGTTATATTCCACCCCGCAAGTCAGGGAAAGGCTGAAAGATCGGCGGCGGTTTCATTAACCATCGAAAGGTTTTTAAGGTTAAAAGAAAAAATTTATTCCGAAGGTTTTTCCGATATGCTGTTTTGCCCCGAAACTATGGGAAAGATCGGGCAGATAGGCACTATCGAAGAAATAACCGAGTTTTGCAAGATAGACGACGTGTTTATTCCGACGGTTGACTTCGGGCACGTGAACGCAAGAGAGCAAGGCAGCCTTAAAACCGAAGAAGATTATCTTTTAAGGCTACAATATATGATAGATAATTTGGGATATGAGAAGATGAAGAATTTTCATATTCACTTTTCAAAGATAGAATATTCAAGTAAAGGCGAAGTAAAACATCTTACGTTTGAAGATAAAATATACGGACCGGAGTTTTATCCGCTGGCAAAAGCGCTTAAAAAACTGAAATTAGAGCCTGTTATTATCTGCGAATCTGCGGGAACGCAGGATATTGACGCTTTGAATATGCAAAATGTATTTGAAGAGATTGACTAATCGCATTATTTTTGATACAATAAAAAGGTAAGATTTTTGAAGAACGACTTTATAAAAAAACGCGATACCGCGTTTATGGTAACCGGCGAAAGTTACCGTAAATATTTATCCGGCATAGATATCGGCGAAGGGATAGTTATAGTATCCCACGATAAAATTTGTTATTTTACCGACGGCAGATATATCGAAGCGGCGGAAAAAGCGGCGCACGGCACTAATTTAACCATAAAACTTTATACTTCGCTGCTAGACGTTAAAATTTACCTTAAAGAAGAAGGCTTAAAAAAACTCGGAATAGTTTATGACGAAGTAACTTTATCCGAATATAAAAACTATAAATCGCTTAAAGTTCGCCTGTTTGACGCGTCCGATATACTTAAATCTTTAAGGTCGGTTAAGACCGAAAACGAAATATCGAATATTAAAAAGGCTTGCGAAATAACCGAAAAGGCTTTTTATAAAACCATAAAAAAGTTAAAAGTCGGCGTTACCGAAACGGAGATAAAAACTCTTTTAGAGAACGAATACTTCGCAATGGGGGCTGACGGGCTTGCGTTCGACACGATAGTTGCCTTCGGCAAAAATTCCGCCGTTCCGCACCACGTTTCGGGAAGCACCAAACTTAAAGAAAACGACGTGGTCTTGGTAGATACCGGTTGCAGATATAACGGGTATTGTTCGGATTATACGAGAACTTTAATATTCGGCGAACCGACCGAAGAGTTCATATCCGCGTATAACGCCGTTAAAGATACCAACGAACTTTCGGAAGAGTTTATCAAGTTAAACGTTAAAGCGTCCGACGCGGACGGTTTTGCAAGAGAGAATTTATCCGAACTCGGCTACGAAGAGTACTTTACCCACTCGTTAGGGCACGGGCTTGGGCTTGAAATTCACGAATCGCCCTATTTATCCAAAAGAGATAGCACACCTTTAAAAGAAAATATGGTCTTTACGGTAGAGCCGGGCGTTTATTTTAAGGGTAAGTTCGGGATACGGATAGAAGATACGGTAATAATACAAAACGGAAAAGTAAAGCGGCTTTTTTCTGACAAGAAAGAGTTGCTAAAAATAAAAATCTAAAAATTTAACGCAAAAATTAAGGAGAAAAAATTATGATTTCAGCAGGTGATTTCAGAAAGGGCGTAACGTTTGAATACGAAAGTGCGGTTTACACGATAGTTGACTTCCAGCACGTTAAACCGGGTAAAGGCGCGGCATTTGTTCGCACGAAGATGAAAAACGTGATGACGGGCGCGGTATTAGAACGCACTTGGAACCCGACCGAAAAAATTCAGGAAGCGGTTATCGAAACTAAGAATATGACCTATTCTTATACCGACGGCGAACTTTACTATTTTATGGATCAGGAATTCAACCTTATCCCGCTCAACTACGATCAGGTGGAAGACGCGCTTAAATATATCAAAGAAAACGACCCTGTCGTTGTTAAATTCTTTAAGGGCGTAGCGTTCTCTGTCGATTGCGAAAACTTCGTAGTATTAAGAGTAACTCAGGCAGAACCTTCTGTTAAAGGCAACACCGCAACCAACGCCACTAAAGAAGCGATTTTGGAAACTGGCGCTAAAATCCAAGTTCCTATGTTCGTTAACGAAGGCGAACTTATAAGAGTAGACACCAGAACCGGTGAATACATGGAAAGGGTCAAAGGCTAAAATAATTAAAAAACAATCTATACCCGCAAAAATCTTTTTGCGGGTATTCTGGTTTAAGGTGGAATTTGAAAACTGCGTTAATCACGGGGGCAAGCGGAAAGATAGGTCTTGCCCTTACAGAAGAATTTGCAAAAAACGGCTATTTCGTTATTGCGCAATATAATAAAAATAAGGGCGAAATATTATCGCTTATAAAATCATTGCCGAATGATTTGGCAGAGATGGTTTTTCCCGTGCAATGCGATTTTTCTAAAAAAGAAAGCGTTTTATCGTTTATAAATTTTTTAAGTGATAATTTTAAATCGCTTGACGTTTTGGTGAATAATGCGGGAATAGACGTATATAAACTTATCACCGACACGACGGATGAAGATTTGGAAAAAATCGTTTCGGTAAACTTAACTTCCGCCTATAAACTCTGCCGTTTTGCGGCGGGAAAAATGATAGGCAAAAAGAGCGGAAATATTATCAATATTTCAAGCGTATGGGGAAGCGTCGGCGCGGCTATGGAAACGGCGTATTCCGCCACGAAAGGCGCGCTTATATCCTTAACCAAGGCGCTTGCAAAAGAACTTGCCCCGTCGGGAATCAACGTAAACTGCGTTTGCCCCGGGGTTATCGATACCAAGATGAACGCAATCTTTACAGAATCCGAAATGAAAGATATTATAGATAATATCCCGAAGGGAAGATTAGGGACTGCGGAAGAGATCGCAAAACTAGTTAACTTTTTATCTTCGCCCGCGGCAGATTATATAACGGGGCAGATAATTACTGCCGACGGAGGTTTCACCGTTTGACGAAATTATATAAAGACGCAAATAAATCCCCGATCTTTCATATCGCGATAGTTTTTCTTCTCGCGGTGGGGTTTGTTGCGCTACCCGTATCTAAATTATTTATCTTATTCGGAATAAACGGAACGATCTCCCGCTTAATTTCCGGCGCGGCGTTAAGGCTTATACTGTCTATCGCGGCGGTTTTTTTTATCGTAAAATACGGTTTTTCTAAAATCTTCAAAAATAAAATAACGGCAATATCTATATTACTGACTCTTCCTGCAGTTTTGGTCGCCTTAAATAACGCGCCTATAATAGGGCTGATATCCGGAAACGTCTATTTTTCTTCGGACGGGGTAGGGATTTTCCTTTTCGTTTTATATTGCGTTTTCGTGGGGATTTACGAAGAACTTATATTCCGCGGAATAATTTTTCCGCTCGTTCTTATAAAAACGAAAAATTGTAAACACGGCGCGTTTATAGCGATTTTGATCTCTTCTTTGTTATTCGCCGCGGCGCACCTGTTAAACTTACTTTCCGGCGCGGGGATTTTAGATACGCTGCTGCAAATGGGGTATTCCTTTTTGATAGGCGGCATGTGCGCGATCTCGCTTTGCGTTACCAAAAATATATTTGTTGCGATATTTTTGCACGCTGTTTACGATATCGGCGGACTTATGACTGACGCGGGAATAGGAATATGCAAAGGAAATTCGTGGGATACGGCGACTATCGTTATAACGGCGATATTAGGGGTTATTGTATTTGCCTTTGAAATAATTTTGGTATTAAAACTGAACGTAAAAGACGTTTGCGAAAGTTTCGGGATAGATAATGCCGAGCCCGAAATCTTTTAGGTATAAGAAAAACTAAACTTTCCGCCATTGACAAAACGCGGGATATACTTCATACTTAATTCGAAAGATAAATTTTTAGGAGGAACTATGCTTACAGCAATAACCGGAATCAACTGGGGAGACGAAGGAAAAGGCAGAATGGTCGATTTGCTCTCGTCTGAATACGACGTGGTCGTTCGTTATCAGGGGGGCAACAACGCGGGGCACACCGTCGTAAACGAAAAGGGTAAATTTATTTTAAACCTTTTGCCTTCGGGAATTTTAAGAGACGACGTAGTCAACGTAATGGGAAACGGCATGGTGGTAGATATAAAGCACCTTGTCGAAGAGATGGGAAGACTTAATGACGGCGGAATTGTAATAACGCCGAAAAATCTTAAAATTTCGGATAGAGCGGTTATCTGTATGCCGTATAACGTCATGCAAGACTGTTTGGAAGAAACCCGTCTTGCGGGCAAAAAATTCGGTTCCACCCGTCGCGGAATCGCGCCGATTTACGGCGATAAGTATATGAAAAAAGCCGTCCGCATGGGCGAACTTTTCGATATGAACGCATTAAAAGAAAGGCTTGCCGATATAGTAGAGTGGAAAAATCTTACGATAGTAAACGTATATAACGGCGAACCCGTTAAACTTGACGACATGATGGATTACCTTAAAACTTACGGAGAAAAACTTCTTCCGTTTATCACGGACACGGGGCTATACCTTAACGAAGCGAATAAAAACGGCAAAAAGATAATGTTCGAAGCCCAACTCGGTGCGCTTCGCGATATAGACTTCGGTATTTATCCTTATACGTCGTCTTCAAACTCGATTGCGGCATACGCACCCATAGGCGCGGGCGTTCCGAACCTTAAACTCGACCTTTCGATAGGTATAACGAAAGCCTATTCTACGTGTGTGGGCGAAGGTCCGTTCACCGTCGAATATTTCGGCGAAAAGGCGGAAGAACTAAGAAAAGCCGGCGGGGAATACGGCGCGGCTACCGGCAGACCGAGAAGAGTCGGTCCGTTTGACGTGGTCGCAAGTAAATACGGTATCCGTATGCAGGGCGCTGACGAAATAGCGCTCACTAAACTTGACGTTCTGTCGTATTTAGACGAGATAGAAGTCTGCGTCGGATACGAAAAAGACGGCGTGGTTACGGAAGAGTTCCCGTTCACCCAAAATCTCGAATCATATAAACCCGTGCTTATAAAACTTCCCGGTTGGAAAAAAGATATAAGCGGAGCAAGAAAGGTATCCGACCTTCCGAAAGAAGCGATCGATTATATTAAATATATCGAAAAGGCGGTAGACGCTAAAATAAAATACGTTTCCGTAGGTGCGGAAAGAGAAGCATACGTTATTTTTGACTGATAGGAGACTTATTTTGAAAAGGTGCAGCGGAATACTTATGCCGATTTTTTCCCTTCCTTCTAAATACGGGATCGGAAGTTTCGGAAGCGAGAGTTACGAATTTATAGATTTTTTGAAAAAGAGCGGGCAAAAGGTGTGGCAGATATTGCCGCTCGTGCAGACGGGATACGGCAATTCACCCTATTCTTCCGTTTGTTCAACTTCTTTTTCGCCCTATTTTATAAGTCTTGAAACGTTAAAAGAAGAAAAGCTTTTGACCGCAAACGAAGTTAATGGCGCAAAGATAGATACTAAATACGTAGATTACGGCAAACTTTATAACGTCCGCTATCCGCTGCTTAGAATTGCCTTTAACCGTTTCGATAAAGAAGACGCGGAGTTTGCGGCTTTTTGTAAAAGCGGCGAATACCGTGATTACGCATTTTTTATGGCGATAAAAAAGGAAACCAACTATCAGCATTTTTACGAGTGGGAAGACGGATTAAAATATCGCGATAAAAAGGCGCTGAATACTTTTTATAAAGAGAATAAAGACGAAGTTTTGTTCTGGCAGTTTTTGCAGTTCATGGCAAAAAAGCAATGGCTTGCCTTAAAAAAATACGCAAAAGAAAAGGGCGTTAAGATAATGGGCGATATGCCGCTTTACGTGGCACTCGATTCGGTAGACGTTTGGAAAGCGCCCGAACTATTTAAGCTCGACGAAAATTTCACACCCAAAAAAGTAGCGGGTGTTCCGCCGGATTATTTTTCGAGAACTGGGCAACTTTGGGGAAACCCCGTTTACGATTACGATACCCATAAAGCGGACAACTTCGCTTGGTGGAGAAAAAGGCTTAAAACCGCGCTTAAAATTTACGATTACGTTAGGATCGACCACTTCCGCGGGCTTGACAGGTATTATGAAATTCCTTTCGGCGCTAACGACGCAACTTCGGGCGAGTGGGTGAAAGTCCCCAGCCGCGAACTATTCGACTCCGTTCATAGTGAAGTCGGAAAGGATAAAATAATCGCCGAAGATCTGGGCATAATAGACGACGGAGTTAGGGAACTTTTAAAATATACGGGCTATCCCGGTATGAAGATACTTTCCTTCGCTTTCGACGGTATGCCGGACAACCTTTACCTTCCCGAAGCTATAGAAGAAAATTCGGTATGCTACACGGGCACGCACGATAACGACACGCTAATGGGGCTTATCGAAAAAGCGTCGGACTGGGATAAAAACAATCTTTTAAACGGCGCAAAAAACAGCCTTAAAAAGATGGGAATAAAAGCGGAAATAACCGATAATAAATCGCTTGCCGCCGCGATAATAAATTTGGGCTTTGCGTCAAAATCAAACCTTTTTATCGTGCCCATGCAAGATTATCTTTTTATGGGCGGCGATATGCGTATAAACGAACCTGGGACTGTTAAAGATCAGAACTGGGCTGTTCGTTTTTCCAAGTCGGATTTTACCGCAAAGGTATCAGAACGCATTTTAAAGCTTGTTAAAAAATATAATAGATAATGGAAATGTCAACGAAAAGAAAAACCGTTTTCATAATACTTTTAATATTAACTGCGGCAACCCTATCGTTTATCTTCGTCAACTCTTGCCTTCCGGGCGAGATTTCCACCGAAGAATCGAACTCGGTTTATAGCGGTATTTTAAAGCCGCTTTTAGCGCCGCTCGAGGGTATTTTCGGCGAGTTTTTAGACGAATATAACGCAAGAAAGATAGCGCACGTTTTAGAATACTTTCTTCTTGCCGTAGAGTTTAATCTTCTTGCCGTAACCTTAAAAAAATACGATATTAAAAGGGTGGGGATAATTCTTCTTTTCGGCGTTTTGGTCGCGCTGTTTGACGAAACTTTGCAGATCTTTTCCGGGCGCGGACCTATGATAGAAGACGTTTGGATCGACTTTATAGGCGTATTTTTAGCAACCGCAATAATTTATCTTATCGTTTTGATAATCAGGGCGATTAAAAATAAAAAGAATAAAAAGGCATAAAATATTAAGTCCGCAAATTTGCGGACTTTTTTATTTTTAAGTTTACAAAATTTAAGCGGTATTATATAATGTATTTATGAAAAACGATTATAAAACCGAACTTGAAAAAAAGGGCATAATAGGTTTTGTTCCGGGCGGCAACAGTATGTGGCCTACCTTAAAAGATAAGTCGCAGTCGGTCGTCGTCAGAAAAAAAGAAGGAAGGCTTAATAAGTATGACGTCGGCTTATTTTTAAGGGACGATAACACTTACGTTATGCATAGGGTAATTAAAGTTTTGCCGGACGGCTATATCTTTTTGGGCGATAGCCAAATCACGCCCGAAAAAGTATCGGAAGAAAACGTTATAGGCGTTTTGGTGGGCTTTAACCGTAAGAATAAGTTCATTTCGGTGGAAGACGAAAGTTATAAAAAAGAAGTTTATAAACTTTTTAAGAACGATAAAAAGCGCCTTAAAAGAGTGAAACGCCACTTCTTTATCTTGGGCGTTAAAAGTAAAATTAAAAGAATTTTCAAAAAGGAAAAAGCAAATGACTGATCTAAATAATATCGGCAAAAACGCTAAAGCCGCCGCTAAAAACTTAAACACGCTGTCGGAAGATATAATAAATTCCGCACTAAATAGCGTTGCGGAAGAGATACTTATCGCATCTGACTACCTTATAAGCGAGAACGCAAAGGACGTATCAAAAGCAAAAGCAGACGGTAAAAGTGCCGCGTTTATAGATAGATTAACGCTTAATAGTTCGGTTATATCCGGCATGGCGGAAGGGGTAAAAAAGGTCGCTATGCTTAAAAGCCCCGTCGGCGAGTGCGTTTACGAGTATGAAAATAAAGAACAGAATATAAAGATTAAAAAGGTAAACGTTCCTTTCGGCGTCGTCGGTATGATATACGAAGCAAGACCGAACGTCACGCTTGACGCGTTTGCTCTCGCACTAAAAACCTTTAACGCAGTAATATTAAAGGGCGGTTCGGACGCTATAAACAGCAATATTGCATGCGTAAAGATAATTAAAAAAGCACTTAAAGATAACGGTATCGATCCGAACGCCTGCCAGCTTATAGAAGATACTTCGAGAGAAACTACCTTGGCGTTTATGAAACTCAATAAATACGTAGACCTTTTGATCCCGCGCGGCGGAGCGGCTCTCATTAAAAACGCCGTTGAAAATTCTACGATTCCCATTATCGAAACGGGAACTGGGAATTGCCACGTTTTCGTGGACGAATCCGCAAATATTAAAATGGCGGCGGACGTTATTTTTAACGCAAAAACCCAACGCTATTCGGTATGTAACGCGTGCGAATCTTTGGTTATTCACGAAAAGATAGCAAAAGATGTTTTGCCCGCCATTTACGATAGGCTTTCCGAAAAGAAAGTGGAAATGCGTTGCGATGAATTATCTTATCAAATCTTAAAGGGAAAAGAAAACGTTATTAAGGCAACCGACGAAGATTTTTATACCGAGTTCGGCGACGCGATAATTTCGGTAAAAGTGGTAAAAGATATAGACGAAGCGATAGATTTTATCAACGAACACTCTACCCGACACTCCGAATCTATCATAACCGAAAATTTATCCAATGCCGAAAAGTTCCAAAAGAACATAGATTCTTCTTGCGTTTATCATAACGCGTCCACCAGATTTTCGGACGGTTTCGTGTTCGGGCTTGGCGCGGAGATAGGTATTTCCACCCAAAAACTCCACGCAAGGGGACCGATGGGGCTAAACGCTCTCGTTACCACCAAATATACGGTTTCCGGCAACGGCTCGGTCAGAAAATAATTAAGCAAAACATATTAAAACCCTTGAATTTTACAGGGGTTTTTATTTTTTTGAAAAAATTTTAAAAAAATGCCGTAAAACTCTTGACAAGGTAACCTTTAAGTTATACAATAAAGTCAAAAGTTAGCAATCGAGCAAAAAGAGTGCTAACAAAAAGCGGGCTAAATTGCCAAAGGAAAACGGAGTATGAAACTCTCTGACAGGAAAAAGAAAATTTTACAACTTGTTATTGACGATTATATTTCGACAGCGCAGCCGGTTTCAAGCAAAAGCATAACCGAAAAATATATGAACGACATAAGTTCGGCAACCGTCAGAAGCGAACTTGCGGGCTTGGAAGAGTTGGGGTTTTTGATCCAGCCGCACACGTCCAGCGGGCGTATCCCTTCGGTTGAAGCGTATAAATTATACGTAAACGAACTTATGGAACGCGGAAAGCTCACGGGGAAAGAGATCGGCGCTATTAAAAACGCGTTTAAAGAGCGGACGGAAAATCTTGAAGAAGTCGTCTCTTTCGCGGTTAAAGTTATAAGCGATTTAACCGATTACACGTCTTTGGGTTTTGCGGCGCATAGCGGAAAGGAAAAGATCGTAAAGATAGACATATTCCGTTACCGCAAAAACGTGGCACTTTTGCTTATAGTTACCGAGAACACGCTTATAAAAGATAAATATATCGATATTCCGAACGAAATGACGGACGATCAGATTAAAGAAGCAAGTAACCTTTTATCAGATCTGTTCGTAGGCAAGAACTTTTCGGAGATATTAACTATCGGCGAAAAGGCGCTTGAAGAGTTCAAAAACTACCGCGAGATCTTCGAAGGTGTTATGGACGCGATTGAAGATTATATCGACAATAAGAATAACGATATAATAATGGAAGGCGAGAATAAGATCCTGCACCACCCCGAATATAGCGACGCCGAGAAAGTCAAAAACTTTCTGTCCGTCGTTACCAGCAAAGATAGGCTTATCGATCTTCTTTCCGAAGATAACGACAATATAGAAGTTAGCATCAAGATCGGCGGAGACGAAGGGGAAGAAGGTTTATCCGACTGTTCGCTGGTTACCGCAACGTATACGGCAAGCGGAGTGAATATCGGAACTTACGGCGTTATAGGACCAAGACGCATGGACTATCAGAAAGTCGTTTCGGTATTAGAAGGCGTCGGAAGAATACTTGAAGACCTTCTTGACAATAAATAGTATAAAGGAAATAATGATGGACGAAAAAAAGAAAGAAAAAGTTAAAACCGAATCCGAAGAAGAAATTAAAGAAACGGATCAAACCGAAAAGCTTAACAAAAAGATCGAAGATTTAACCGCCAAAGCAGACGAGTATAAAGATAAGTGGATGCGTTCGGTTGCCGAATTCGATAATTACAAAAAGCGCAACGCCAAACTCTGGCAAGACGCTTTTGCCGAAGGCAAGGCGGACGTTTTGCTTAAAATTCTGCCTATCGGCGACAATCTCGATATGGCGATAGGTATGGGGCTTGACGAAAAAACCACCGAAGGGCTGAAACTTTTAAAGCGCAAATTCAGCGAAACGCTTGCCGCCTTGGAAGTTGAAGAGATAAACCCCGAAGGCGAGAAGTTCGATCCTAACTTTGCCGAAGCGATTATGCAGGAAGAAGGCGCAGAAGGCGAAGAAAGCGACACGGTAAAACGGGTATTCCAAAAGGGATATAAAATTAAAGACAGAATCATAAGATACGCTAAGGTTAGCGTAGTGAAATAAAATAAAAAGGAGATTAAAATTATGAAAACAATAGGAATAGATTTAGGAACAACAAACTCTTGCGTAGCCGTTATGGAAAACGGTGAACCGGTAGTTATAGCGAACGCCGAAGGTTCGAGAACCACGCCTTCCGTAGTCGCTTTCCAAAAAGACGGAGAAAGACTTGTCGGTCAGGTTGCAAAACGTCAGGCGGTATCTAACCCCGACAGAACAGTTTCTTCCATTAAAAGACATATGGGTGAAAACTATAAGGTAAATATCGACGATAAGAGCTACACCCCGCAAGAAATTTCCGCAATGATACTATCTAAGCTTAAAAAAGACGCCGAAGCATATCTCGGCGGCACGGTAACGGACGCGGTTATAACTTGCCCCGCATACTTTTCGGACAGTCAGCGTCAGGCAACGAAAGACGCAGGCAAGATCGCAGGTCTTAACGTTTTGCGTATCATAAACGAACCGACGGCTGCGGCGCTTTCATACGGGCTTGATAAAGAAGGCAAAACCCAAAAGGTTATAATCTACGACTTAGGCGGCGGCACGTTCGACGTTTCGATAATGGAAATAGGCGACGGCGTATTTGAAGTTTTGGCGACCAACGGCGACACGCATTTGGGCGGCGACGACTTCGATAAAAAGATCATGGATTATCTCGTTGCCGAATTCAAACAGAAAGAAGGTATCGATTTAACGAACGATAAACTTGCTATGCAAAGACTTAAAGAAGCGGCGGAAAAAGCTAAGATCGAACTTTCCGGAATGAGCAAAACCAACATAAACCTTCCGTTCATCACGGCGGACGCAACAGGTCCTAAGCACCTTGACGTAGATTTAACCAAACAGAAATTCGACGCTTTAACCGAAGACCTTGTTAACGCAACCGTTATTCCGATGAAAAAGGCTATGGAAGACGCAAAACTTTCGTATTCGGACGTAGATAAGGTCATCTTGGTCGGCGGATCTACCAGAATCCCCGCGGTTATAGATAAAGTTCGTCAAATCACCGGCAAAGAACCGTTCAAGGGAATTAACCCTGACGAATGCGTTGCTATCGGCGCGGCTATCCAAGGCGGCGTTTTATCGGGCGAAGTTAAAGACGTTTTACTGTTAGACGTAACTCCGTTATCGCTCGGTATCGAAACTTTGGGCGGCGTTTGCACCAAACTTATCGAAAGAAACACTACTATCCCTGTAAAGAAATCGCAAGTCTTCTCGACCGCTGCGGACAATCAAACGCAAGTCGATATTCACATATTGCAAGGTGAAAGAGAATTTGCGAAAGACAATAAAACGCTTGGCAGATTCGAACTTACGGGTATCGCTCCCGCACCGAGAGGCATACCGCAGATCGAAGTTACCTTCGATATCGACGCAAACGGTATCGTAAACGTTTCGGCAAAAGACTTGGGAACAGGTAAATCGCAGAACATCACCATCACTTCTTCCACAAACCTTTCCGACGCAGATATCGATAAAGCGGTAAAAGAAGCGAAACAATACGAAGAAGAAGATAAAAAGCGTAAAGAAAGCGTTGATTCGCACAATAAACTTGACGGCATGATCTTTACCGTTGAAAAATCCATCAAGGATCTTGGCGATAAGATCTCCGAAGAAGACAAGGCTAAACTCGAAGAAGAAATCAAAGAAGCCAAGACCGAACTAGAGTCCAACGATAAAGAAAGAATGGATAAGGCGTTTGAAAAACTTTCCGAAGTTTCGCAGGGCGTATTCGCTAAGATCTATCAACAGGCAAACCCGAACGCGGGTGCCGATCAAGGCGCGGGCGCAGGGGCTGACGGCGGAGAATTCCACCAGTCCTAAAATTTAAAATATAAAAAACGACTGTCGGCGAGAGATTATTCTTTCGCCGAAAGTTCGTTACGGTAAAAAAATGTAGCGAAAAGGGTATCATGGCAAAAGATTATTACGAAACACTCGGTGTAAGCAAAGACGCTTCTGCCGACGACATAAAAAAAGCATACAGAACACTCGTTAAAAAATATCACCCCGATCTTCATCCGAACGATAAAGCGGCAGCCGAAAAGTTTAAAGAGATAAACGAAGCGAACGAAGTTTTATCCGACGAAAAAAAGCGCAAGCAATACGACTTTGAACGCGAACACCCTAATATGGGTGGCTTCGGCGGCGCAGGTGCGGGCGGATTTTCCGGAGCTTCCGGCTTTGGCGGTTTTGAAGATATTTTCGGCGATATATTCGGCGGCTTCGGCGGGGCAAGATCAAGGGCGCAGACCAAAACCAAGGGCGAAGATATAACGCTAGAGCTCACTCTTTCGTTTTTAGACGCGGCAAAAGGGTGCAGAAGAGAAGTCGTTTATTCGCGAAACGAGCCTTGCTCAAAATGTAAGGGAACGGGCGCTAAAAACGGCACGGCGTATAAAACTTGCGAAAAGTGCGGTGGCACGGGGCAAGTGCAGTATACTTCGGGTAACGGATTTTTCCGTTCGGTTTCCGTCCGCCCGTGCGAAGAGTGTCACGGCACGGGTAAAAAGATAATAGAGCCTTGCGAAGAGTGTAAGGGCAAAGGATACGTTAAAAAGAGCACTAAACTTGTATTCGATATTCCAGCGGGCGCGGATAACGGCAGTTATATAAGTAAAGCGGGCTATGGCGAAGCAAGTAAAAACGGCGGACCCGCAGGCGATCTTTTCGTCGTTATAAAGGTTGAACCGAGCAAAATTTTCAGAAGAAAGAACTTCGATCTATACGTAGACCTTCCTATCAGCATAAAAACTGCGGCGCTCGGCGGAAAGGTAAAAGTTCCGTTGCTTGACGAAACGATGGACTATGCTATCCCCGAAGGCACGCAAAACGGCAAAATCTTTTTCGTTAAGGGTAAAGGTATTAAAACAAACCGCGGAACGGGCGATCTTTATATTTCGGTCAGCGTCGAAGTTCCCACAAAACTGTCAAGTAGGCAGAAAAAGATGCTTGAAGATTTCGATACGGACAGCGACTTTAAGCAGACGCCCAAGATGAAAGAATTTAAGGAAAAAATGGAGAGTATGTACGGAAGAAATCCGTATGGTAAATAATATGAGTAAAGTCGTCGAATTATCGGTTTTCACCACCCATCAGGGCGCGGATTTAGTCTGCGATCTCCTTTGGAATTATACCGACGAAGGGGTTACCGTCTTAGATTTTCAAGACGTTATCGATTTGGAAAAAATGCATAAAACGTGGGACTATATCGACGACGAAGTTATAAAAAGCGATAAGCGCGTTATAGTCAAAGTTTGCTTTCCGTTATCTAAAAAGAAAGAATATATTTTGTCTATAAACGCCGAACTCCAAACGCTTAAAGCAAATTCCGAGTTAGACGTAGGTTCGCTCGAAACTCTTACGCAAGAAATCGATCCTGACGACTGGAAAAGAACTTGGAAAGAACGCTTTAAGCCGATAAAAATCGATAAAATAACCGTCGTTCCGGGTTGGATTAAATATGATTCTGACGATAAAACGGTAAAGATAGGCACGGATTCCGCTTTCGGCACAGGCGAACACGAAACCACTTCTATGTGCGTGGAACTTTTATGCGAAACCGTGCAAAAGGGCGATACGGTTTTAGACGTCGGTTGCGGCAGCGGAATACTCGGTATATCCGCCGAAAAACTCGGCGCGGGTAAAGTCATCATGACCGACCTTGACGAAAGCGCGGTAGATGCGGCAAAGAAAAACGTTAAGATAAATAAATCTAAAAACTGCGAAGTATACTTAAAAGACTTACTTTCCGATAACACCGTAAAGGGCAATATAATCGTTGCCAACATTATGGCGGAGATACTTATCGCATTTTCAAAAGATATAGGCAAAAACCTTTTACCTGACGGCAAAATAATTTTAAGCGGAATACTAAACGATCGCGCGGATAAGGTTATTTCCGCGTATGAAAGTGCGGGATTTTCGCTTGTTAAAAGTAATAGTAAGGGCGAGTGGACTGCGCTGCTCTTTTCAAGTAAAATATGAAAGTTGTAGTTTTTACTCTCGGATGTAAAGTAAACGAGTGCGAAAGCGATTCGCTTATCGCAGGGCTTATCGGTAAAGGATACGAAGTTTCGGATAAACTCGAATTTGCCGATATTTTCGTCGTGAATACTTGCGCCGTTACGTTAGAAGCGGAAAAAAAGTCCCGCCAAATGCTTGCCCGAATTAAAAAAATCAATCCCAAGGCAAAGATAATTTTCACAGGTTGCGCGGCACAGAAAAACGCCGAACAGTTTTATAAAAAAGACGGCGCTATTTTGGTAACCGGAACGTATGCGAAAAATAAAATTATCGATATGATAGACGAAGTCGGAGTAAAAATAGAACCGCCTACATTAGTGTTCGAAGAACTCGAAACGGTAAAATCTTTAAGGACAAGAACGTTTATAAAGGTGCAAGACGGTTGCGATAATATGTGCACTTACTGTATTATCCCGTATCTTCGCGGAAGAAGCAGAAGTCGATCTATCGATAGTATAATAAGCGAACTTAAAGTTACAAATCCCATTGAAGCGGTAATAAACGGCATAAACCTATCCGCATATAACTATCAGGGTAAAACGCTTGAAGACTTGATTGAAAGCATTAAGGCGGCGGATATTAAGGCGAGAATTAGACTTGGCTCTCTTGAAGTAAACGTGATAACCGATAGGCTGCTTACGGCGCTTAAAAGCCTAAATAATTTTGCGCCCCATTTCCACCTTTCCTTGCAGTCGGGATCTGATAACGTGCTTAAAAAAATGAATCGCCACTACACGGCGGAAGAGTTTGCCGAAAAGGTGGATTTAATAAGAAATTATTTCCCAAGCGCGGGAATAACTACGGATATAATAGTGGGCTTTCCGACAGAAACGGAAAAGGATTTTTTAGATACTGTAGATCTTATCGATAAGGTAAAGTTTTCGGATATTCACCCGTTTATTTTTAGTCCACGTGATGGCACCGTGGCTGCCAAGTGGAAAGATATAGACTATAAAGAAAAAAAGCGTAGAATAGATATTTTAATCGAAAAGAAAAAAGAGTGTAAAGAAAATTTTGAAAACGCTTTTATAGGTAAAACTTTAACTTTCCTTCCCGAAGAAGAAAAGAACGGATATGTAACGGGGTATTCTGAAAATTACATAAGACTTTACGTTAAAGGTGAAGGTCTTAAAAAAGAACTGATAAAAGTTAAATTACTCGGGCGCTTTTTGGATGGGGCGCTTGCGGAAATTATAAATTAAAGGAGAAAATTATGCAAGACTGTCTTTTTTGTAAGATAATTAAGGGCGAGATCCCTTCTACCAAAATGTATGAAGACGAAAATATGATAATCATAAAAGATATCGATCCAAAGGCAAAGAATCACTTTTTGTGTATTCCCAAAACCCATTTTAAGTTGCTTGCCGAAATGACCGAAGAGCAGAGCGAAATTTTAAGAAAATGCTTTGTTAAAATCCCGACTCTTAAAAAAGAACTCGGTTTAGAAAACGGATATAGGCTTATAATCAATCAGGGGGACGATGCAGGTCAAACCGTCTTCCACTTGCATATACATATCCTGTCCGGGCAAAAAATGGGCTGGACTCCGGCTTAAAACGATTAAATATAGCTTAAAAACAGAAAAGACCGCTATTGCGGTCTTTTTTCGTGTTTTTACCACTCTTCGATTCCTAAAATATAATCAGCGGAAACTCCAAAAAACTTGGAGAGTTTATATATAGCCTCTGCATTGGGAATCTGTTTGGCATTTTCCCAGTAACTTACGGATGCGTTTGAGAAAGAAAGTAGCCTCGCAAGTTCGTTCTGTCCGATTCCGCGCTCTTTCCTTAAAGCAAGTAAACGCTCTCCCATTTCCTTTAGATTAAAACCTTTTTCCAACTTTTTCATCATTTATCCTCCTAATAAATAATCTAACAAAAGTTAGAAAAATACTTGACTTCTAATTATAATTAGAATATAATCACTATAAATTTGTTTACGTGAGGAAAAAAGATGAAAAAAAGATTATTTGCATTTATTATGGGTATTGTTCCAATTATTTCATGTTTCAGTTTCGTCGCTTGCGGGGATTCTGAAAATAACGATTTAGATAATATGCCAAAACAATTACAGCACCATCATGAGCATTTTCAAGTTTATGATGTTTGCGATAAGTGTGGCTGGGAATGTTTATATAGATCTGATAGCGGGGAGGTGGTTGTTATGGCAAAAGAGGGCAATGCTTCTGCCGAGTATTATGGCGAAACAGTCAGCGGATACGGCTTATCTAACCCGCTTGTCAGTATTTATTTTTCTGATAGCGTAATGGTTGTAGGCAATTCTGCCTTTAAAGATTGTAAAAGGTTATCGAGTTTATTAATTAGCAATAGTTTAATGTATGTAGGAGATTATGCATTCTCTGGTTGTGGTATAAGTGATATTTATTATACAGGTACGGTTGGGCAGTGGGCAAGTATAGAGGGTTTGTATTATTTAATGAGGTATGGATCATCATATAAAGACCTATATATTAATGGCAAAAAAATAACGGAAATTAGGTTAGACGATATAACTGAAATAGAAGAATGTGCATTCTATAATTGTTCCAGTTTGGAAAATGTAATTATAAGTAACAGTGTGGTGAGAATTAAATATGGTGCGTTTTCTGGGTGTATTTCATTATTCTTTGTGGTTATAGGTTACAGTGTAGAACAAATACAAAATAATGCTTTCTATAACTGTATTAGTTTAGAAAGTATTGCAATACCAAAAAGCGTAACGGAAATAGGATATGAGGCGTTCCAAAAGTGTTCCAAGTTAGAAACTGTTATATTTAATGATCCGGTAGGGTGGTATTGTAGAGATTATAGAAGTATAAAAAAGAACTTTACATCTACCGAATTAAGCAATTCTGTAACCGCTGCAAAATATCTGGTAAATACATGTAGTGCTTTAAAATGGTATAAAGGATAAAATTGTGTTTTAATATAATGGAATAGGAGTTGAAATGGAAACAATAAAAAGAATATTAGATTTAACGAATAATACAATAAACGCTTGGGAGAAAAATTATCACGGATATGCGCCTTATAGTGCTGCAGTTGAACTTGATAAAGTGCCTTTTGAAAGAATTCGATCTTTTACTGAAAAAATTATAGATGATTTGAAGTTACGAATTGATAATATAGACTACGTCGCCAGCGATGCGGACATAGTAACTTCTTATGTTTTATTAGACGCTTTAGTTGAAGGCTGGATGTTTGTATTTCTCAAGATTTACATAGATGATTATAAGAAAAAAGACTTTAACAGTCTTAACTTTTATAAGGTAATTAGATATTTTAAACAAAATATTTGGAAAGGCAAAAAAGGTTGTAAATCTATGGCTAAATGGGCTAATAAGTTACGTAGATATAGAAATAGCGTTCATATATACAATAAAAAAGGTATAGGGGATGAACAAGAATTAGATTCCGATATTGAGAGATATTATAAATTTTTAGATAAGTTCATTGTAGAGAGTTTACCTGATCCGCAATAATTTATTTTTCATATAAAAAATAATTGACAAAAGTTAGCAATTAAAGTATAATCAACTTGTTTATAAACCGCCGTGGGGCAAAGGAAGGTGAAATCATGAGCACAGTCAGAGTTGGCGAGAACGAAAATCTCGATAGCGCTTTAAGACGCTTCAAGAGAAAATGCGCAAGAGACGGCATTATCGGCGATATGCGTAAAAAAGAATTCTATGAAAGCCCTTCCGTTAAAAGAAAGAAAAAATCCGAAGCGGCAAGAAAAAGAAGCATTAAAGGCTAAACAAAAAGACCTACCGAAGAAGTTTTCGGTAGGCTTTTATTTTACGCGCGAATTTTGGCGAAAAATGTAAATGAAATTTCGGAGTGTATATGGAAGAAGGAAAAACGCTTAAACAGTATGCAAAAGAGGCTAAAAAGAGATTAAAGCAAGGTTTTTGGCAGAGTTATAGAAAGGGGCTTGATACCGAACTTAAAAGGGCAAAAGAAGAGGGAATATCCGAAACGTCGGTTAAAGAATATTATAATAAGCGCGTTTCGGACGATATAAAGTTTAACCGCGCGGGCGAAGAAGAATTTTACGCCAAGGTTAAAAACATTTTGGATAGCGAAGGCGAAGTATCGGACGCTATCGGCAGACTTACCGATAAAGAGTTTTTCGAAACGCTATCATACGACGAAAAACAAAGATACACACTTTCTCTATCAGAAAGGTATCTTAAAGCAGTGGAAAGATATAAAAAGGAAAAAGAAATAAACATTGTGTAAATAAAAAAACCGCATTATGCGGTTTTTTTTAAGATGCCGTTCCGTCCTTAAAGCCAAGGCTTATTAAAAGGGCGGTATTTACCTTGCTCATAACGGTCGGCGAAAGTTCTCCGATCCTTTCTTTAAGCCGCCTTTTATCAAGCGTTCTTATCTGTTCAAGCAAAACCACCGAATCCTTTATAAGCCCGAATTCGCTTGCCGTAATTTCAATATGCGTAGGAAGTTTTGCCTTCGTTAATTTGCTCGTTACGGCGGCGGCAATAACGGTTGGGCTGTATTTGTTTCCTGTGTCGTTCTGCACTATTAAAATGGGTCTAACGCCGCCTTGTTCGCTCCCGACAACAGGGCTAAGATCGGCATAGTATAATTCTCCGCGTTTTATCATTTTTATCCCGTCCCGAAAGTAAGTTCCGTTATTATCTTATGTATTAACATAAATTATAGTTAACTTTCGGGCTCGGTTAAAGTTTACCCATAAAAATTTTTTTATATACCTTTTGTGATAGTAAATCTGAAAAGTTATCTCCTATAATTGACTTTACGCGATTTTTTTAGTAAAATAAATAGGCGATAGGGAAATAGATTATAAAATCTAAACTATTGCCACAACTAAATAAATGCTTCCGTAGTTAAATGGATATGTCGGGGCCCTACCCGACGGCGTTCGCAATCTTTGATTGCTCGGCAAAACATTTGTTCTATCCATTTGATTTACAAACAACTTAATATATGCTTCCGTAGTTAAATGGATATGTCGGGACCCTACCCGACGGCGTTCGCAATCTTCGATTGCTCGGCAAAACATTTGTTCTATCCATTTAACATAAACTCGCCACTTGATATTTTCTTATCGTGGCAAAAACATACAACTTCATACCTGCTTCCGTAGTTAAATGGATATAACAAACCCCTCCTAAGGGTTAGTTGTGGGTTCGATTCCCGCCGGGAGTACCAAGCAAAAAGGCACCGAAAGGTGCCTTTTTGCTTGGTAATTTTGGAGCCAACGTCGAACACAATGGTTCGGCTTTGCCATCGTAGCGCATATGCGCGGAGATGCTTCCCGCCGGTTTTTACATAAAAGGCACCGAAAGGTGCCTTAGGGTATATTATAATGTAAAAATTTTACCCGCGCACATCTCAAACATCTGCTACAATATGTGTTAGCCAAATAAAGCACGTGGCTTTCTCCACATACAGAACTCATATTTTTTTGTCAAATAGCGTGCGGCTGTGGCGCAGTTTGACAAATCAGTGCTTGAAAGATTACTACTCATATTACTGTATACAACTTCCCACCCGTAAGGGTTGTTAAAAGTAGCATTGTTCATGTTGCTGCAGCTAGCGAACGCAAATTCTCCAATAGCGATTACACTGTCAGGTATAATTATACTTGTTAAACTACTACATTTATAGAAGGCGTTCTCACCTATACTTGTAATACTATCAGGTATTATTATACTTGTCAAAGAAGAACAATTTTCGAACGCAGAACGTGATATATGGATTATCGGTTCACCATCATAAGTTTTGGGTAGCACAAGATTTGCTGGCAGAGAAGTTTTATCTTTTGCCATTATTTGATAAGAACCTGTTGAATATTTTTTAAATGTAAAAAATTTTTCGTCAGTCGGTTGCGGATAAACATCAATGTCATTCTGCTTGGTATTATTTTGCTCTGTCTGAGTGTTTTCATATACATTGTTATCGCATGCCACAAAATTTACAGCGGATATCATACAAATTAAACACGAAACCAAAATTGCTACAAATTTTTTCATATATTTAATTTCTCCTAAGATTAATTTTTATAAATTTGTTATACTTTTTTTACAAAACTATAAATAATTACTCCATAATATGTGCCTCCTAAAATAAAAAAAGTGCGCCTACCGAAGTAAACGCACAAAAACGCAGACTCCAATAGTCGCTAAACAAAACATAAATGAGCGAAGTATTACCTTACACAATCACTTAGTAGAATCTGCATTTTATCAAATTCAAAAGTAATTATGTAAAGGAATATAAAGCGCCTTAAAATAAAAACACTTCGCTCTATACATTTAGTTTTGTTTAGCATAACAATTATACTATAAATCATAGACTTTGTAAAGCGGTTATGAGCAAAATAAAATCGACTTATAAAAGTCGAATTTATAATATTATTTAATTTAAATCCCTAAAATCGACATACAAAAAGTATTGCTCTCTTTTTGCCGTTCCTTCGGAACGGTCGAACCCTTGGTTCGCTCGCTTGGCAGCGGACGACATTGCTCAGCCGCAGACGGCAAACCTTTTAAAAACTTCGTTTTCTTTTCCCTTATAAAGGGACAAAAACCTTATAGACTTCGCTTATTTTCCCCTTAAAAAGGGGCGGAAACCCGCCGGTTTTTACATAAAAGGCACCGAAAGGTGCCTTTTAGATTTTATAAAAATATTACGGGTTATATTGCGATTCTGCCTTGGTAATTCCGTCTTTATAGATTTTAGCGAAGTCGTTTTTCATAGAGATAGGGGTGAAACCTTTTGCTTCATAATCGGCGGATTTTGTAGCCCAGTCTTGCGTGCCCCATTCACGGACGTTATCGTCCGCAACGACCATATATGCCTGCGCAAGATAGGGGTTCCTATCGTCTATTGCATAATTCATCATACTCGTGTCGCTACCGCTATTGCCGAAGGCAAGCACGGGGCGTTTGCCGATTTCTCTTTCAATATAGATAGATTTATTTGCGTTAAGATTTTTTTGGATAAATCCGCCCGTCAAAACCAAATCGTCACCTTTTTCATATTTGAAATTCATATTAGAAGATTCTGTTTCGTAACCTTTAACTTTAACTTCAAAGTCAGTTCCTATCACGTGGTTTGGCGTAACGTAATCTTTTATAGGGGAGTTTGCGACGATGGCGCGGGTAGTAGTGCGTTCCGTTCCGCTTATAACGTAAACGGTAAATTCGTTTTCGTATAAGAAACGGACTACTTCGACCATAGGCAGATAGAAGTTGTCGATATAGCGCATATTATTGAAACTTTTCGTTTTCTTCTGCCCGAAAGAAACTACGTAGTCGTAAAACTCGCCGACGGTCATACCAGCGTAAGCCTTGGCGAAGTTCCTTGCCAAAGTTTCGTCCGCAAGGTAGCCCGGCTGAATCGACGCGGCAATCTCTTTAAGTTCGTCAGAAACCTTGTCGGGATGATCGACCGTGCAATATTCTATGAACATCATAGTGTCGTAATAGGTATAATACGTTTCGCAGGCGAGAGTGCCGTCCATATCGAACACGGCTATTCTGTCGTTAACGGGGATAAAATCCTTGGATTTTTCGTCCGTAACGGTCGCAACGTAAGTCGTAAGTTTTGTCAGCGCTTCGCAATCGTTCCAGTATGCGGGTTTTTTGATCTCACTTTTTCCGCACGCAAAAAAGGTGGTCATGATCGCAAGCGTCAATAATAAAACCGCTATTCTTCTGATAAACTTCATAATATAGTTCTCCTAAAATCCAACTTGTTATTTGCCCGAATAAAACTCGGTCGTAGTAAGATTGCTTTGGATAAGCACGGAACTTTGATTGAACACGCTTATCATTTCGTCCGCCGCGGCGTGAACCTTGCTAAGCGTGGTGTCGCTTAAATATATAACCAAAGTATATTCCTGATATGCGGTTTCGCCGTCTTTCCAACCGCCGCTTGCTTCGGAAATCGTATATCCGCCGAATCTTTCAAGCAATATCTCTTCAGCCTTTTCTTTGGCTTCGCTAGGCGTAAAAACGGGAAGATTTGTATCTTTATCGTTAGTGCCGAGATATAAAACGTATTGAGTGTCGGCTTTTTGACCGCTGTTTTTGGTGAGCGCCGGTATTGCCAGCGAAATAGCCGCGATAGATAACATGGCGGTGATAACGCAGATAACACAAAGCCAAATACTTAATTTTTTGTTCATATTTCTTTCTCCTTGTTTTCTGTAATTTTATTTTCTTCGGGTATATCGTCCCCGAGATTGCCGAGTTTATTTAAAGTATCCGAGCGTTTAACGTGCCTTATCCAAAGAACTATGTAAAGAATAAAAAGCGCAATGGCAAAAGCCGCACCGATGGGGTAAGAGATTGCCGTGGATAATCTGAAACCTTCTTGCGAAGTCAGAATATACGTCATACAGACGGCAGACATAAAGGTTGCGGGAAAGGCTGTTAAAAACGATCCGAATCGGTATTTGCCTTTTTTAACGAGATATGCCGTGGCGATCCAAAGCGAAATCATTGCTAGAGTTTGATTGCTCCAAGAAAAATATCGCCAAATTATCCCGAAGCCCTTGTCGTTAGCCATTGCAAACCAAGTTAAAAGCCCGCCTACGGCTAATAACGGTATAGTAATTATAAGTCTGTTCTTTATCTTTTTCTGTTCCAAATTAAACGTTTCGCCTAAAATCAGTCTTGCGCCGCGGAACGCCGTGTCGCCCGAAGTGATAGGGCAAATAACCACGCCGGCGATCGCAAGGATCCCGCCGAACGTGCCTAAAACTCCGGTGGATATTTCGTATACAACGTTAGAAGCCCCACCCGCAAGCGCTTCGTTTAATAACTGCGTAGTTCCGTAAAAAGCAACGCCGGCAGCAGCCCAAACAAGCGCTATAACCGATTCGCTTATCATGGCGCCGTAAAATACTTTTCTGCCCACTTTTTCGCTCGTTATGCATTTTGAGATCATGGGCGATTGCGTAGCGTGAAATCCGGAGATAGCCCCGCACGCAACGGTGATAAACATATACGGCCAAACGGGTGTTCCGTCCGGATGCAGGTTTTTAAGCGATATTTCGGGGATCGTATATTTTCCGCCCGAAAAAATAATTCCGCCGATAACCGCGCCCGCCATAACTATAAGCAGCACGCCGAATACGGGGTAAAGTTTTCCGATAAGTTTATCTATGGGAAGAAGAGTCGCCAAAAGATAATACGCAAGTATGATAATCGCCCAAAAAGTGCTGCTCATCCAGTCCGGCGTAAGATTTGCAAGTAGTTCCGCGGGGCTCGTTACGAAAACGGTTCCGCAAAGAACTAACAGCACGACGGAAAAAATGCGCATGACCCATTTTAACCATTTGCCTATATAGTTACCCGAAAGTTCGGCAATAGACGCACCGTCATGCCGCTCGCTTATCATACCTGACATGTAGTCGTGAACGGTTCCGCCAAGAATCGAACCTAAAACGATCCACAAAAAAACAACGGGTCCGAACACCGCCCCCATAAGCGCGCCGAAAATAGGACCTGTGCCCGCAATGTTAAGTAATTGCACTAAAAATGCTTTCCACGTCTTCATAGGCACACGGTCTACGCCGTCGTTTTCTTTAACGGCAGGCGTTTTGCGCCCGTCGGGACTGAATACCTTTTCAGTAACACGGCTATACACTAAATAACCTATGATCAATACGGCAAACGAAATAAATAACGATATCATGATAACTCCCTTATTTAGCCTATAAACCGAAATTGATTATAGCATTTTATCTACCGTATTGTCAATTTAAACATAATAAATATAGAACAGTCGCTTCTCGCACGAAAAAAACACCTTTCGGTGCTTTTTCCTTTTGATTATTTTGATTAAAAAATCAAATATGACAGTATTTGTCAAAATTTTATTGTAGTATTAAGAAAAAAGTATTACAAAGGAGCCTAAAACATGAAAGCCCAATCAAAAAAAGATATGACCGTAGAAGAAATAAAAAATGTTCTATCTAAAGTATACGTGGAATTGATAGAAAACGATATACCTTTTAAGAAATTTCCGTCGGTAATGCTTTGGGGTTCGCCGGGGGTAGGAAAGTCGCAAGGTGTAAAACAAATTGCAAAAGATATTGAAGTTAAAACAGGAAAAAAAGTCGTAGTAACAGACGTAAGGCTATTGCTCTTCAATCCGGTTGACCTTAGAGGCATACCAACGTCAAATGCAGAGAAAACCTTGGCTGTTTGGTTAAAACCGCAAATATTTCAAATGGATGAAAGCAAAGAAGTAGTTAACATTTTGTTTTTGGACGAAATATCTGCGGCTCCGCCTTCCGTTCAAGCGGCGGCGTATCAGATAACTTTGGATAGGGTTATAGGAGAGCATAAAATACCCGACAACTGTATTATTATTGCGGCAGGAAACAGAGTAAGCGACAAATCTGTTGCTTACAAAATGCCAAAAGCACTTGCCAACAGACTATTACATTTGGACGTTTGCGTCGACAGTTCGGCATGGCTTAGTTGGGCGACGGAAAACGGTATAAACAGCATTGTTACAAGTTTCTTGGCATATCAACCGACCGCTCTTAATGCGGGAAACGATATCTTAGATGAAAACGATTCAAACTCATTTCCGACGCCACGTTCTTGGGAAATGGTAAGCAATATACTTAATATATTGAACGGAGATTTAGATGTGGCATATCCCTTATTGTGCGGGTGTGTGGGAAGCAATATTGCAAATGAGCTTATCTTATGGGCAGAAGTGTTTAATAGAATTCCTTTACCGGAAGAAATCTGCACAATGACGAATATAGGAGTTCCGGTAAGGTTAGAGGCTATTTATGCAACTGTATTTTCTCTTATCGAATATCTTAAAAAACATAATAGCGAAAGCGAAGTCTTTAATGCAATAAAATACGTAAGCAAAATACCCCAAATGGAATTCAAACATAATTTTTTTAGTTTTATATATAAAATGAAGGAAGTTAGGCGTGTTGCAGCAAAAGTTGACGAATTTAATAGTTGGATGGTAAATAACGGATTATATGAAGATGACTGAAAAAAGAAAGCAAACGCTAAAAAATGCCGTTTTTGATTCAAGAGCAAGAATAATGTTAGAAAATCCGGTATATGCGCTTTTGCTTATGTGTCTTAAAGTTGTTATCGACGATAATATTCAAACTGTTTCCGTAAATGAAAACTGTATTTTCTTTAATGCAAATTTTTTACAAAAACTATATCCGAAAGAACTTGACTTCGTGCTGATTCATCAACTTTATCATATTATTCATGGCGACGTATGGAGAGAAAAAGATTTGCAAGGAAGTGATTATCATTATGCATGCGATATTATAAACAATACAAAATTGATAAACGACGGAGTAGCCGAGCACACCTATCCGCATTTAGGCAAACAAAGTTATAAAGACTTTGAAAAATACGGTTTAAGCCTAAAACCTATCGATTTATATATTTCAAAGGTAATCAGTATAGAGTCGTTGTCGCCGCAAGATCAAAAAAGATTTTTGTTCGATACTGATATAAAGTGGAGCGAATATTATGACTTTGGACAATATGGAGATATTCTGATCGATTCCGAAAAAGAAATAGATGAAAGTATCTTCGCAAAAAACGGTAGTGAAAAAGACAATAAAAAAGGAAACGATAAAAGCGAAAGCGATAATAATTCGGATAACGCCGAGACTTTTGAAGAAAATGGAAAAAAATACGAAAAAATACATAACGAATCAAAAAAGAAATGGGAGAAAAGGGTTGAATTTGCGCTAAAAACAGTAAAAGGAACAAGCGGCGCAGGACAGGGGCTTGAAGAAGAACTACAAGAATTAAAAATAGATAGAATAAAAAAATCCCAAATCAACTGGCGTAAAATATTAAACGAAGTTTTAAGCACCGAAACTTGTGATTATTCTTTTACTCCACCCGACAGAAGGTATGACGACAGTCCTTTTTTCTTGCCGGACTTCAACGAAAAAGAAATGAAGACAAAAGACGTTTTGTTTATGGTAGATACTTCGGCTTCTATAAGGATTTCAGATTTAACGGTGGCTTTTTCGGAAATAAAAGGGGCTATAGAACAATTTGGTGGAAAACTAAACGGTAAGTTGGGTTTTTTTGACGTAAAAGTAAATAAAGTCGTAGATTTTTCGACTGTTAATAATATTGAAAATATCGTTCCGATAGGTGGCGGCGGGACTGACTTTTTCTGTATTTTTGATTATATAAAAAGCAACTTTTCGTTAAATGAATTCAGTCAAATAATAATATTAACCGACGGAGATGCGCAGTTTCCAAACGAAAATGCGGCAATGGGTATACCGGTTTTATGGCTTATAAATAATATGTCGATAGATCCGCCTTGGGGCATGGTGGCGAGAATAAACGTAAAATAAAGTTTTTAATTATTTTCCTATAACCTTTCCCAGATATAATCGGAATATCGATCGGTAAGGTAATATGCCGTAAGTGTAGAGTCGGAAAGAGTTTTTGCGGATAAGGTTTTAGCGGCAAAAGACGAATTATAACAAATCCAGTCGCTATCGCCTGATATAATAATATTTTTCAGTTTATCGCAGTTTTTAAATGCACCTATATAAATATATTTAACAGTTTTAGGTATCACGATTTTTTCTAACGCCTTGCAACCCATAAAGGCGGATTCGCCTATTTCTTCCAGCCCGTCTTTAAGTTCGGCGTTTTTTAGATTTAAGCAAAAGTAAAAGGAATATTCACTTAGCTTTTTAACGTTCTTGCTTAATTTCAGACTTTCCGCACTAAAACATCCGCGGAAAGCGTATGGTTCAACCGTGGTTACGTGATCGGGAATATCAATATTTTGAATAAATTCACAATCGGCAAGACCAGATCTTTCGATGGTCTTTACCGAACTCGGGATATTAAAAGCCGTCCCTTTATAGTCGGACATAGAATATTCGTCAATTTTATCCATTTTTGGATTATCCCAAACTATTTCCGCAGTTACACCTAAAAATGCGAAAGTCCCTACCGAAGATACTCCGTCGCCCAAAATAATTTTTTCTATCATAGTGCAGTTTCTGAAAGCGGAATAAGGGATATAAGTATTGCCCGTTCCCGTAATGCGGACGGTTTTAAGAGAAATAGGTAGACAGTAATCGGCGGACTCAACTGCGTCTAACGTATCAAAATAATAATACTGCGTTATCGTGTCGCTGCCCTCAAAAGGCTCTTCGCCGAAAGTATATCCTAATGTATAAAGTTTTGTTCCGACCTTTTCGCGATTTGTTTTTCCAACAAATGGCAAAGTCAGTTCGGCAAGGCTATTGCATCCGCTAAATACTCCGTAGCCCATATTTTTAACACAGTTTGGTATATAGGCGGTTTCTAAATTTTTGCAACCCTTAAACGCGTGATCGGAAATTGCGGTTACGGGCAGTTCGTCTATATATTTTGGGACAACTATGTTTTTAATAGTTTTATCTTTAACGGATAAAATTTTTACTTCTTTATTTTCAGTAATATAAATAAATTCATCGCTTTTACTTTCTACGTTTTGATCCGAAGTATCGCCGTTACCTGTTTTTTTGCAGCCGAAAAAAGGGAAAAGAAAAGCGATCGATACAATAAATAAAGTCAATATTTTAATAAACTTACTTTTCATTACAAAAAGTATCTGATATTATGGCAAAAATATGTATATTTTGTCGAATATGTATTTAGTCTGTTGAAAAGATTATTTAAAAATGATACAATAAGTAAAAAAGTAAAATAAAGGCATAAATGAAGATAAACGACTTAAAACTTCCGTTAAATAAAGACGAAAGCGATTTAAAAAAGATAGCAGAGAAAAAAACCGGTATAAAAAACGGATACTTCCGCATACTCAAAAAATCACTTGATGCAAGAAACAAAAGCGATATAAAAAAAGTATTTTCGGTGGAGATATCCGAATCGCCTTTTCCTTTGCCTGATGAAAATATTAAAGAGTATAACTATCCGGAAAGAATTTTGATCGTAGGGTTCGGGCCGGCAGGTATGTTCGCGGGGCTTCGGCTTGCAAGGGCGGGATTTAAGCCGCTTATAATCGAACGCGGCGAAAGAGTTGAAGACCGAAAAAAGACCAACGACGCGTTTTTTAAGTTTCAAACCCTTAATCCGGAGTCGAATATCCAGTTCGGGGAAGGCGGCGCGGGGACTTTTTCTGATGGGAAATTAAATACCGGTGTGAACGGTAAATATTCGGAATACGTTTTAAGCGAGTTTGTTAAACACGGCGCGCCCGAGGAAATAAAGTATATCTATAAACCGCATATAGGCAGCGATATATTGCCAAGCGTTGTTAAAAGTATTCGTGAAGAGATAATATCGCTGGGCGGTGAAATTCGCTTTAATTCGCTTCTTACGGGCGTTAATATCAAAGACGGAAAAGTCGTTTCGGTAACCGTTCGTTCAAATAACGGAAACGAAGAAATTGCCGTCGACGACGTTATTCTTGCCATCGGGCACAGTAGCCGCGATACATACGAGGCGCTATATAAAGCGGGAATATATATGGAAAAAAAGGATTGCGCGATAGGGTTTAGAGTAGAGCATTTGCAATGCGATATAAACTTGGCGCAATTCGGTAAAGATATAGGGCTTACCGCCGACTATAAACTGACCAGTAATAAAGCGGATAGGGGTGTTTTTTCTTTTTGTATGTGCCCCGGTGGAACGGTCGTTCCCGCGGCGAGTGAAGAAGGCGGAGTTGTTACGAACGGCATGAGCGAGTATAAAAGGGATAAAGAAAATGCGAACAGCGCCATAGTCTGCCAAATAAGGAGTTCGGATTACGGCGATTCTCGCGGGGTTTTAAGCGGGATAGACTTTTTGCGCAATATCGAGAAAAAAGCGTTTATGATAGGCGGCGGCAATTATTTGGCGCCTTGCCAGAATATAACTGATTTTATGACGGATAATTTAAGCAATAAATTCGGAAAAGTAAAGCCGTCGTATTTTATAGGTACGAAGTTTGCCCGCGCGGAAGACGTTTTGCCGAAATTCGTCTGCGATAATATAAGGGTTGGGCTTGCCGATATGAATAATAAGATAAAAGGTTTTGCGGAAAGCGGGGTTTTAACCATGCCCGAAACAAGGACTTCTTCGCCTGTTAGAATAGTCCGCGACGAAAACCTTTCCGCGGTAAATGTTTCAAACCTTTATCCGTCGGGCGAAGTGGGGTATGCCGGCGGAATAATGTCTTCTGCGATGGACGGCGTAAAAATAGCCGAAAAAATCAAAGATAAGTATCAAAAATAACTTGATATTGACAAGCGTATTATTTAAGAGTATAATTAAGTTTATGAAAAAAGGGGATAAATTCACCGAAAAAGCGGTGGTAAAACCGAATATGCACAAAAACTTAATAAGAATTGCCGTTTTGCTATTGCCGATAGTTTTGCTGTTTTCTCTATACGGTTGCGAAAAGAGAGAAGACGTTACGCCGATATTTATAAAATATACGGTAACTTTCGTGCAAGAAGGATATGAAGATATTGTAAAAGAAGTCGTAAAGGGGCAAACCCTTACCGATATTCCCACGCCGCAAAACGATAGGGCGGGCTATACCGCAAAGTGGAATAAAACGGATTTTACAAATATTCAGGAAAGCATAATAGTAGAAACAGTTTACGAAGTAAACGAATATAAAGTTTATTTCGATTACGAATTTGACGGTTCTGATATTTCTTATCTTAGTTACGACAGCACGGAAAAAATGTATTACCAAAAGGTAACGTTCGACGAATATTATAGCCTTTATGAAGTTTATAAAGACGATTATACTCTTTTATATTATAAAGAGGCGGGAACCGATAATCTCGTTCAAATAACCGATGAACAATGGAAAATTCCCAAAAATATAGTTCTGCAACCCGAATTTATCGAAAATTCGCTAATTAATTATTCAGTTGTTTTTTTCTACGGTGAAGACGGAACCGCTCAGAAAACGATAACCAAAAACATAGGCGAAGTTATAGATAAAGAGATAGACGGCGTTCCCGAACTTCCCGAGGAAACGGGGTATAGTTACGTATGGGCAACGCTCGACGGTAGAAGAATTATATCGTCTTTTGATGAAGTGCTTAACGAGAATATCGCGCTTTACGTAAAGAAAATGCCGAAGGCGTATACGATTCACTATTCCGCAGGTAAAAAGGAAGACGGAAGCGATTATATTATGCAATACGGCAACTTTAGGGAAGTTAATACTTTCGATCAAACGGTGTATTACGGACAGGAATATTTCCTTATCCACCCGAACGGATATGGGTTTGACTTTGTTAAATGGATAGACCTTTCCACCGGTGAAACTTATAGAATAACCGATGATATATGGACGCAAATGGACGACCTGTATTTAGAGGCTGTTTGGGAAGAAAGCGACTGGACAGGATATTTTTAATATAACCTAATAAAAAAGGGGATAACGCAAAAAAACGTTATCCTTTTTCTTTTTGAATTTATAGGTAAAATCGCTTGAAATAAAATAAAATATGTGATAATATAAATTGCACGGGGACGTAGCTCAGTTGGTTAGAGCGCCACGTTGACATCGTGGAGGTCATAAGTTCGAGCCTTACCGCCCCCACCAAAAAGAAAAACACCCTTTTGGGTGTTTTTCTTTTAGTATGTGGTGAGTGAGTGAACTTAATAGTTCGGACGCCTTTGACGGACCTTATCGGATTACATAGTCCTTCGTAGCGAAGCGGAGAAGCGTCTTACC
>CACXGN010000004.1 GCA_902767225.1 uncultured Eubacteriales bacterium
TATTAACCTTTTCTTTTCTTTGTACTTAGTCTATTTTTTGCTCTTTGCCTTAATGTACTTTATTTAAGTTTTCTCGATCGATAAATTTAAAACTTATCTCTCTTTCTCTATGCAGTTGTCAATCTACTATCCCGAAACGGCGGTTCCGGTTCGCGCAAAAATTTCGCGCATAAAAATTGCTATCTCAAATCGATAGCCTATTTATATTATCATTTATGAATTTTTAAGTCAAGCAAAAAACAAAACTTTTTCTACATTTTTTTAATTTTTTTTCTATCCGTTTTTTTACCCTTTTTATCGTATGCGAATTTTGGTTGACAAATCGTTTTTGCGGGTATAATCTTATATATATAATGTTTTATAGGTATGTTTTATGGGAATTAAACAGCAAGCCGAAACGGCTGTAAATGAACTTATTGAAAAAGCAAAACTTAAAAAGGGCGATATTTTAATCGTCGGGTGTTCTACAAGCGAAGTCAGGGGCGCAAAAATCGGCACCGATTCCGACCCCGATACCGCTAAAGAACTTTTTGACGGTATTTACCCCACTTTAAAGGAAAAAGGGATATTCCTTGCCGTTCAATGCTGCGAACACTTAAATCGCGCCGTCGTTACCGAACGCACGGCTTGCCCTAATGCGGAAATAGTAAACGTCGTCCCGCAAAAAAAAGCGGGCGGATCGCTCGCTACCGTGGCGTATGCCGAATTTGCCGACCCCGTGGTTTTGGAAGAAATTAAAGCGGACGCAGGGATCGATATCGGCGGAACGCTTATCGGAATGCACCTTAAAAAGGTAGCCGTGCCCGTTCGCCTTTCTATAAATAAAATAGGCGAAGCGAATATAATCTGCGCAAGGGTTCGCCCCAAATTTATCGGCGGCATAAGGGCAATATATAACGAAGAACTTTTATAAAATATACCCCGCTTTCGGGTTACCGAAAGCGGGGATTTAAATTTTTTACTTTTATTTTGATAATATTCTTTTAATTTTACGTAACACTTTAAACATTACATACTTTGCATAATATATAGGATAATTGAAATAATAAAATTTCCTACATAATTTTGCCCTGAACTTTTTGTTTTTGCCTAAAAGTTCCATTACTTTTACCTCTCTTTTATAAAGAGGTTTTTTTGTATTGAAACTTGCCCAGTGGCAAATCAGACAATCTTTTCTTTCGCCCTTTATATTATTCATTTGCAGCTTACTTTTATAAAAATCAACTTTGGGTTTTGCGTGTTGGGCAACCATTATGGGATAAATAAGCATTTTCATTTTTCCGTCAATCGTTGTATCGGAAGACATCGGTGAACCCATAATGGCGCTTGAAACGGCAAAAAGCTTGTCATCCATAGCCTCCCTGTTTCCGCCTATATTATATTGCTCATAGTTTTCATAAACGTCTTTACAAATTTCATAGGCTTTCTCACAGACTGTTTTATCGTTAAACCACATTATGCCGCTATGAAATCTTTGCATGTAACGAATTTGATTTTTATATTTACCGGTCTCTTCTAATTTAAACCAGCAATATTCCTTTGTGTCAATAGGTAAAGAACGTCCCATTGCGGAAAATCCGTTCACATTATTGAAGTCGTTAAAAAGATTATTCAGATTTCCATAAATCAAGCAATCGGCCTCAATAAAAATTGTCTCATCGAAAGGTATATTATTTAATAGTTCAATTTTATCGAGATACGTTTTGTCGGATTTTTTTAAAATTATTGTTTTATCAAATAATTTTGTATACTCGTTTTCTTTATCAGATAATATCGCAAACGGTAAATTATTATCCGAATAAAATCTATACGACTTCAATAAATTTGCCGCCATTTTATAGTAACTTTCATTACCTGTGGCAATTGTTATAAATCCCCTCGTTTTCTCCATAACTTCTCTACTGTGTAGTAAAATCTTTCTTTTGTGTTTAGCTTTACTAATATTTTGGTATAAATGCATTATATATGATAATAGTTTCTATGTCAATAAATTTTACTAATTTTTTAGTAAAATGAGATATAAGGAGATTATCTTATGAATAGGATTCGAGAACTGCGCGAAGACAGGGATCTGCGCCAAAGCGATCTTGCGAAAGAGACGGGAATAGATCAAAGAACCATATCGAATTACGAAACTGGAAAATCTAATCCGGACAGTTACGCGCTTATTAAACTTGCCGATTATTTCGGCGTTTCGATAGATTATTTAGTTGGAAGAACCAAGCGTGATTTTTTTGGCAAGGAAGATAAAATCCGTTTTATCGAAGAGATAAAGCAGGAACTTGAAGAATTAAAAAACTTTTTATAAAGAAAAAATCCGTGCCGCGAAGAATATCTTCGCGGCACGGATTTTATTATACTTTTTTATCAATTATTTATCGGCTTTTTTAGCGGGTTTTTTAGCCGCTTTCTTTGCGGGCGTTTCTTTTTTTGCCGCCGGCTTTGCCGTGGATTTTGCGGGCTTTTTCTCCGCAGGTTCCGCTTTTTTGGGCGCGGTTTTTATAGCGGGGGCTTTTTTAGCGGCGGGTTTTTCTTCGCCGTTTATTATTTTGCCCAAATCGGATTTTATCGCCTCGTAAACTTCGAGTGCCTTTTCCTTATTTTCACCTTTTACGGAATAGTATATTTTTAGTTTAGGTTCAGTTCCGCTCGGGCGAACGCAAGCAAATCCGCCGCCTTCAAGTTCAAAGTATACTGCGTTGTTTTTGGGAACGCCGAGTTCTTCTGTCGAGCCGTCCGCAAGAGTTTTTATTCCCGCGGAATAGTCTCTGGTTGCCAAAACCTTTACGTTGCCGAGTTTTTCGATCTTTTGCGTTTTGATCTTATCGACAACGGCTATCATATCTTTCATAGCGTTAAGCCCCGAAAAGACGATACTTTCGTTCGTATCGAAAACGTAACCGTATTTTGCGTAAAGTTCGTTAAGTCTTTGGTAAACGCCTATATTATTTACGTTATAATAACAAACCATTTCGGCAAAAAGCATACTTGCAACTACTGCGTCTTTATCCCTTGCGTGCGTGCCGCGAAGGTATCCGCAACTTTCTTCAAACCCGAAAACGAACGTGCGCTTACCGGTATCGTCAAGATTTTTAATCTTTTCACCTATAAACTTAAAACCGACCGGCGTTTCAAAAAGTTCCATGCCGTAATCGTCGGCAATGAGTTTTGCCATACCGGTGGTAACGAAACTTTTAACCACAAAGCCCTTATCGGAAAGTTTGCCCGTTTCTTTAAGACGCCTTAAAACGTAGTCAAGCAAAAGTATACCCGTTTGGTTGCCGGACAAAATTTCAAATTCGCCGTCTGCGTTACGGACTGCAACGCCGAGCCTGTCGCAATCGGGATCGGTTCCGAAAACAACGTCCGCCTTCTTAAAGTCTGCAAGTTTTATACCCAAAGTAAGCGTTTCTTTATATTCGGGGTTAGGAACTTTAACCGTTGAAAATTCGGTATCTTTATTCACCTGTTCGGGAACAAGTTCTGGCTTAATCCCCATTTTATGCAAAACGGTAGTTACCGGAATATATCCGCTGCCGTGAACGGGCGTGTAAACGAGTTTTATCGTTTTGCCTACGCTTTTAACTTCCTTTGGAGAAAGCGCAAGTTTAAGTATGGTTTTATAATATTTTTTATCAACCTTTTTGCCGACTTTCAAAATGCTTTTATCGCATTTTTCGTCGTATAAGATTTTGTCGGACATGCAATCGCCGATTTCTTCTATATTTTTTACGATTACGGAAGTTGCTTCCGGCGACATCTGCGCGCCGTCTTCCCCATAGACTTTATATCCGTTATATTCTTTTGGGTTGTGGCTTGCGGTTATCATAATGCCCGCAACCGTATTTAAGTATCTGACTGCAAAGGAGAGCATCGGAACGGGACGAACGTCGTCGAAAAGATACGCTTTAATTCCGTTCGACGCAAGAACAACCGCAGCCGCATATGCAAATTCGTAAGACATACGCCTTGTATCGTATGATATAACCACCCCGCGTTTTTTCGCTTTGCCGCCGAGCGATTTTATGTAGTCCGAAAGGGCTTGCGTGGCGCGACGAACCGTGTAAACGTTAAGCATATTCGTGCCGAGTCCTATAAGTCCGCGCATGCCCGCCGTTCCGAATTCAACGTCTTTACCGAAACGGTATTCGATTTCTTTTTCGTCTTCTTTTATACTATCGAGTTCTTTAACTTCGCTATCGGTTAAAACCCCGCTATCAATCCATTTCTGATATAAATCTTTATACATCTTTTCTCCTGTTATGGATAAGTGGACTTATCCTTTACAAAAATCAGACGCAATCGTCCGTATAGTATTATACAACCATTATTACCACTTGTCAAAGTTTTTTTGTTTTTTCGTAAATATGATTCATTATATATTCTATTTATGAAAATACTATAAATAATATACCTAAAATAAATAAAATAAAAAATTAAAAAATTGTTTTGTAAACAGTTGACAACGATTTATCATTTTGATACAATTTATAAGCGCTGTCGATAAGAGTGCGGGTGTAGTTCAATGGTAGAATTCCAGCCTTCCAAGCTGGCCGCGTGGGTCCGATTCCCATCACCCGCTCCAAAATGAAGCCGAGGCTTATGCGCCTGTAGCTCAGTTGGATAGAGCAACGGCCTTCTAAGCCGTGGGTCAGGGGTTCGAATCCCTTCAGGCGCGCCAAAACGGCGGGTGTAGCTCAGTTGGTTAGAGCGCGAGATTGTGGTCCTTGAGGTCGTGGGTTCGATTCCCATCTCCCGCCCCATAAACTCACAGGGGTGTCGCCAAGCGGTAAGGCACGGGATTTTGATTCCCGCATTCGTAGGTTCAAATCCTGCCACCCCTGCCAAAATACTAAATATAATATGCCCCATTAGCTCAGGTGGTAGAGCACGTGACTTTTAATCACGGTGTCCGGAGTTCGAATCTCCGATGGAGCACCAAGTTATTTATGCGCCCAAATGGGCGCATAAATAATACAAAATTATATTAATTATCCGCCTTTAGCTCAGTTGGGGCGACGCGTAAAATAAAGCGTCCTGTGGACGGTTTATAGCCAAAGCCCGCGAGGCTTTAGCCGAGAGCGGAAGAGCCTTAGGCTCTACCCTAACGTATTAAAAGATAATTATTGAAATTTCATAAGAGTATAAATTAAATATCCGCCTTTAGCTCAGTTGGTAGAGCAACTGACTCTTAATCAGTGGGCCCGGGGTTCGAGTCCCCGAAGGCGGACCAAAAAGAAAGAGTGTATTTTTGCACTCTTTCTTTTTGCGTTTACTTTGGGTATGCGAGAACCCCGCGGTTCGTCCGTCATTTGACGGGCATACTTTGACGGACAAGGACTCGGTAGCGCAAGCGGACGAGCGTCCCCGAAGTGAATTATTTTTACTTGCGACATCGTAGCGATAGCGGAGATGCTCGAACGATCAAATGCTGCCATGTTCCCTATATGGGTTAATAGCCCGGTCTTACCGGCGCCGGTCTCACCGTAAATTATTGTGATCATAAATTTTTTGTTAAAGTTATTGACTTTTGATGTTTTAGAGTGATAGTATAAAAACAAGAAGTAAAATATGTCTGAAATATCGGCTGTATTAGGTATTGCACCTAAATGTTTACTTCTTTTTTTTATGTCTTTTTACTGCATTGCCGTAAATTTCAGATCAAATTTTCTTATCATGCTAAACAACATGAAAAAGCCGAAAGCAAAAACGCTTTCGGCTTTAATTTTTTCTATTTTTCGTTTACTTTATCGATAAACTTCTTAAATTGCGCTATGCCCTTTTCCGTTTGCTTAAACACGCCGCAGTTTTCAAGCAGCGCAAAGAACACGTTCGCTACTTCGGTTTTCAAAATTTCGTCTACGTTTTCCTTTGTAAACTTATATTTTTTCTTTAATTCTTCGCTCCAAGCGTAGTGCTTTTTAAGCGTTTCGTCGTTTAAAATATCTTCTCCGTTTACAAGTTTTTCGGCAAGGCAAGACAGTTCGGTTTTAAGCCTTGCGGGAAGAACGGCAAGCCCCATAACTTCGATAAGCCCGATATTTTCTTTCTTTATGTTATGATACTCCGGATGTGCGTGGAAAACCCCCATAGGATATTCTTCGCTTGTTATATTATTTCTTAAAACGACGTCAAGTTCATAAAGCCCCAAATCGTTTTTCCTTGCGATGGGAGTTATCGCGTTATGCGGTGTGTCGTCGGTAACGGCAAATACCCCCGCTTCTTCGTCCGAATAGTTCGACCAAACGTTATAAATATCCCCGAAAGCGTCGGCAAGCGCGTCTTTATCGGCACTTTCTATCCTTATTACGGACAGCGGCCATTTTATAAGTTTAGCGTTTACATTTTTATGGTTAACAAGCGGCACTTCGGCTAAAACCGGTGCGTCCTGAATAGGAAATCTATACTTGCCGCCCTGAAAATGTTCGTGGGCAAGGATAGATCCGCCGACTATCGGCAGCCCCGCGTTTGAACCGATAAAATAGTGCGGCAAGAACGTAACGAAGTCTAAAAGTTTTTTGACTACGTCTTTATTGATAACCATAGGCTTATGTTCTTTTGATAGCACTATGCAATGTTCGTTATAATACGAATATGGCGAATATTGCATAAAAAAGTCGCTTCCGCAAAGTTTGAAAGGAATAAGCCTTATATTTCCCCTTGCCGGGTGATTAAGCCTACCCGAATACCCTTCGTTCTCTTTGCACAGTAAGCACATGGGATAGTTGTTTTTCGGCAAGAACTTTTGCCTTTCAATATCCTTGGGATCTTTTTCGGGCTTACTTAGGTTGATGGATATATCTATTCTACCGTATCTGTCGTCTTTTTTAGTCCATCTTAAATCTTTTACGATACGGTATTTTCTGACGTAGTTGGTCGCCATTGAAAAATCGTAAAACCAGTCGGTGGCTTTTTCTCTGCTCTCGTTATAAAGCGAATAAAATTTTTCGATGACGGCGGACGGTCTGTCCACCAAAAGGCTTATGAGTCGCGTGTCGAATATATCGCGTTCGGAAACGGTGTCGTTTATTATTCCCTTTTCCACGGCGTAGTCGTCGAACTTTTCGCAAAGTTCTTCGAGCGAAATATCGAGCGCGCGCCCTTCTTTATATTCGTCAAGCCCCAAAAATTCTATGATTTTATTCTTGAAATATACGACGTCTTGATCTTTTATAAGTTCTTTATCCAGAGCGTATTTTATAAGCGTGTCAATTAAATCGTAAATCATTTTATTCTCCTTGGACCGGAAACTATATCTACCTGATATACGTTCGGCATAATCCCCGTTTGTTGATAGTATTCTTCGGTAACCGCGTTTTTCAAAAGTTCAAAATCGGATTTTTTAATAAGCGCGATAGCGCATCCGCCGAAACCAGCGCCCGTCATCCTTGCGCCTACCGCACAAGTTTTTCTCGCTATATCCGTAATAACGTCTAAATGCTTTCCGGTAACTTCGTATAAATTTTTAAGAGATTCGTGCGACTCGTTTAATAGCGCGCCGAGTTTTTGTATATCTTTTCTTTCAAGCGCGGCGGCAAACTCTTTCACCCTTGCGTTTTCGCTAATGCAATGCAGAGTTCTGTTAAAAAGTATATTATCGGATAAAACCGACTTTATCTCGTCTATCTTTTCCATCGGCAATTCGCACAAGTTTTTTACCGAATATTTATCTTTAAGAATTTTAAGCGCGCTTTCGCACTCGGTAACGCGGTCGTTATACTTTGACTCTACAAGTTTATGCGGAACGTTAGTTTGCAATATGGCAAAGGTATATTCCCCCAAGTCCATATCGATATATTTATAATCTAAACTTGCGCAGTCAAGCATAATAGCCTTGTTTTCTTTTCCGAGCCCTATTGCCGCCTCGTCCATAATTCCGCACTTTAATCCGCAGTAGTCGTTCTCGGTCTCTTTTGCGTATAAAATAACGTCCATCGCGGAAAGGTTAAGCCCGTAAGCGTCGCCTATAATATAGCATACGAGATCTAAAAGCGACGCGGAAGAAGAAAGCCCCGAGCCCATAGGTATTTCGGAAGTGATAAATACGTTAAGCCCCCTATCTATCTTAAAGCCTTTTTTAATGAGAGTATAAAAAACCCCGTATCCGTAGTTTGCCCAGCCGTAAGACTTGTCGTATTCAAGATCGCTTATTTTTCTTTCGTATAGTTTATCGAATCCGTCGGATAAAAAGCATATCTTATCGTCATCGCGAAATGAAACGTATGCGGTGATATAAAGCGATATCGCCGCAGGCAGCACCATGCCGCCGTTATAGTCGATATGCTCGCCGATAAGGTTTATCCTTGCGGGCGAACGATAGATAAACTCTGCGTCAGAGCCGAAAGTTTGCTTAAAAATTTTCTCTTTTTCAGTCATATTGTTTATTGCCGTCATATCTTTATTAAACCTTAATTCAGGTTTTATTTATATATATTATACACTAAATATATTAAATTTCAAGGGGTAAATCATCTAATAAAAAAACGGCTTACGCCGTTTTTAATTTTCGGAAATATCTATCCCTTTTGCCCGAAGCATATCGCCTATCGACGCGATCCCTTTTCTGACCTTGCCCTTTTTAAATCCGCTTTGCCCGTGCCCGTCTTTAATTTCGCCTATAAGCGCGTTTTCGAGCAACTCTTCGATACTTTTGCCGTGTTTAGCCGAAAGCCCTTTTAAAACCAGCATCGTCGCCCTTGCGTCAATAAGCGCGTTATGCATTTTATCTTTTATCTCTATCCCCAAAAAGTTGAGCATTTTCTCTAACCCCGGATTATAATCGAGTTTTTCTTGAGCTTTATAAATTTCACCAAGATCGTAAAATTTAAAGTTAATAAACGGCAACGAATACCTTACGCTTTCGTCCGCCAAAAAGTGCGCGTCGCCACGGGTGTTCTGCCCGATTATCTTTACGTTTTTATCCGTGATAAGCGCTCTTATCTTATCGTAAAACTCCGGATAAGCGGGATAATTTTTATATTCTTCTTCAGAAAAACTTAAAAGGTTTTCGATAGTGAACGGATCGAAAGAACTTGCGGGATTTATAACGATTTCTTCAAAAGAAAGTTCGTTAAAGTCCCCGTCCGTTAAAACGTATCCGAATTCGCATATTTTGCCCGTTCCCTTAAAACAGTTGGCGCACTCGATATCAAAAAATAAATAGTTCATACTTAATAATATAATTTTAACATAAACGCCGAACTAAATAAACTGTTTTTATAATATATCGTAAAAAAAGCGTATGCAAGATTGCATACGCTTTTTTCTATCAGTTGATTTTTTTCCAGTAGCTTATACCTACCGTATCCGGCGGCAAACTTCCGGCGACTTCGAACTGAGTATTTTCCTTAAACGAGTTTAAAGATAGCAATTTGTTTTTTACCGTTTCGTCCGTGATCTCGTATTCCGTTTCGGTATTTTTCGCGTATAAAATCGTGATCGGATTGCCGCTCTGCGTTTCGCCTTGTATAAAGCTTGTCCAATTTGCCAGGCTTACAAAACCTTGAAGGCGGAAAACCAGATTGTCTTGTTCTACTCTGAAAGTATAAGCCTCTGAAAGATCTTCGTCGTAAACAAAATGAGAGCAAAGTCCTATCCCTGTGAAGCCGTTGGTAATTTTGGTATAAAACCTTATATTTCCGTCTCCGTTAATATCGGTTATTCCCCGCCAACTTTCATTTCCCGTAAGCACTTTAATTTCGGTATTCTTTTTATAGACCGCCTTTTTTAATACGTTATCTACCGAAAGAACGTCTGTCTTTTCACCCAACTTGTTTAGCGAAAAAGAGCCGGCGTTTTCACCTTTAAGGTCGGCTTCCGTAATCGAAATATAATTCCTGCCGCTGAAATCTTCATAAGGATACGTCCCTTTTGTAAGGGATATGTTTTCAAGTTTTGCGTAGTAATAGGTAACGTCGCTAGATACCATGTTGGTATACCACGCTAAGCGTAATTCGCAATCTTCGGGAAGGATTATCCAAAACCCCTTTGAAGCGTTTTCGGCGTCTCCCCCGCAGGAAAATACCGTTCGGATGGTCGTTGCTTCGCTAGTTACGCTCCATACCAAAATCTCGTTTCTTCTGCTTACGTCCGGAGTGTTTCGCGCGGTAAAGTTAAAAGACATATAGTAGTTCCCCACCGTAACTTTCGGCAAGTCGAACCTAACTATTCCGCTAAGAGAAGTAAAACTTCCGTAGCACGAAAACGAATTAGACGATAATCTTTCATACGTTACCGCCTGCGTATGCGTGTGATAGTCCGTGCAAAAAAGATTTGTTCCGCTCGAATAGATTTCTATTCCATCTGATAAAACGCTCTTGATTTCTTTGGGGGAAGTTCGGCTAGGGTTAGCATCCTGAACGCTTTTCCCTTGTATAGAATACGATCTTAGCGGCTCTAAAACGCTGTCAGTAAGCCTTGCCGTAGCACCGCCCGAAACGGAAGCGCTTTCCGCAAAGTTATAACTTAATCCGCATACGTTGATTTTATCTATCGGCTTACCGTTTATTTTTTTAGGATAAAGATGCGTCGCCCCGTCAAAATATTTTATTTTACTTATAACGCTCATACACACCCCTTACGCGTTTAATATATTAAGAGTAACAGAGCCGTCCTGATTTTCGGTTACCGATATATTTGTTTTTAGTAAATACGACGAAAGATCGACCTTCTGCGTTTCCAAAGCGGAAATTTTATAATATCCCGCGATAAAATATCCTTGTAATTTTAATGCGGAAGTTATATCCGCGTCGCTCGTATAGGAATACGCGGTGCTGTTTTCCATCACTTGCGAGATCCATAGATCGGGAACTTCGGTCGAAATTATATATACGTTCTGACCTACGTTATAATAGTTTTTATCTCTCGTTAAAATATCCGCGATAAAATCCGAATAAGAAGAAAAGGCAACGCTCTTGTTCGCGCCTTTAACGGCGCTTTCCACCGTTCCCACTCTGCCGGTAAGCGCGGTAAGATCGTCTTCCGTGTCCGAAAGATCTCCGTTTAGCGAAGAAATAGAAGAATTTACGGTAGATATTTTGCCGTCTACGTATTCTTTGTTCGCAATATCCGAAGACGATAACGGTGCGGAGACGGCCGCTCTTCCGAGACTGTCACGCATCATTATCGTTCCGCCGACCGAAGACGAATCATACGGCATAAGAACGTTCGTTCCGTTTTCGTTGGTGGCGTAAATTTTTTTAAGCGCGCTCGATTTATCGAGTTTTCCGTCAAGGTTGCCGCTAAGTGTTGAAATGTTTCCGTATAAAACCGAAATCGCGGAAAGAATCTCTTCGTAAGAGTCGGTTGCCTGAGGTTCGAAATCGGCGTTTCCTTCTTCAACCGTGAATTGAGAAGTGGCGGTGGCAAGCCTTTCGCCGTTTCCGTTCGTTATAAAAAACTGAACGGTCATTATGCCGCAGAGTGCCGTAACGGCGGTAGGAACCGCAAACTTAAACACGTTTACTCCGTTGCCTAGTTCGTCGGTTATGCCCGCAAGTTCGGTTGAGGATATACACTCTAAAACGTAGTTATCCGAAATTTCTCCGTTAGGGAAAGTAAAAGTTGCGGTAATTACGTTGGTTGCCGATGTCGGGCAGATAAAGTAAATGTCGTTGGCTTTTTTAGAGCCTTGAAATATGCGCTCGGGCACTATACCGTTGGGCGTGCCGTCGGCGCGAAATGAAAAAATCATAAAAACTCCTTTTTTATTGGCTATTAAACCACCGATTTTTATCTATTCAAGCGGTTACTGACAAAAATTTGCAAATAAAAAGCCGCTCACCGTGATTAGGTAAGCGGCAATATTAAATTAGATTTAACCGTTGCGTTTTTTCTTTTTGAATTCTTTTTGCCCCGCCGTGCTTCCGCCGTCGCAAAGTATATCAACCCCCGCAAGGTATCCGTTGCGTTCATCCGCAAGGGTAGCTATGGCATAGCCTAGTTCTTCCGGCTTTCCCATACGCTCTTCCGCGGAAAAGGCGATAAGGTATCCGCCGTTTTCTTTTTCGGCGTTGCCCATATCGGTTGCTATAAGCCCCGGGCTTAAAGATACAACCCTTATACCCTTTTTGCCGTATTCAAAGGCACATTTAGCGGAATACCAGCAAACGAAGTTTTTAGAGATAGCATAAGCAAACCCCGCCTTTTGATAATCGGTTTTTGCAAGGTTTGCACGCTTTAATATCTTTTTAACGAATAGTTCTTCGTTCGTTTCCGCAAGATAATATGCTTTTTTTGGAATAATGAATTTAGGTAAAGAATACGCGGAGTTAGAAGATATATCCACGATAACGCTTCCCTTTTTCATCAATTTTGAAAACTCCTGATTGACGTAAACCGTTCCCAAAGCGTTTATACGCAATAGCTTTTCGCCGTTGGTTTGTGCAGGGCTCATACCTGCGGAATTTATTACGTTTTTTATCTCGCCAAGGCTTGCCGCATATTCGGCAAGCGCGCGAACGCTTTCCCTATCGGAAGTATCTACCGCGTGAGCATAGGCTTCGAACCCAAGCCCTTTTAACTCTTCAAGCGCCTTTTCGAGTTTAGAAACAGTTCTGCCGGCTATAACTATAATCTTGTTTTTCGGCATCTGCTTTGCCGCTTCTAATCCCATTCCGCTGCCGCCGCCCGTAACGACGCATACCGTTTTTTCGCTCATAATATATAGTCTCCTTTTTTTTCGGTTGTAATTTTATCATAAAAATAATAAAAACGCAATAAAAAAAGACAACTCCTTAACTTTGCGTTCGATTATAAACCTTAATTAAAGTATTGCCTTTTTATAATTTTTATTATTCTAAGTTTTGCCACTTTTTATCTTTTTCGCTTAAAATTATCGGAGTGCCGTCTTTTAAGGTATATCCCTTGCCGTCCGCCGTTCCGTTATATTCGCCTATAACGCCCCAGTCCACTCCGATTTTAGGATCGTTCCACGCAATACCCACTTCGTCGTTCGGGTGATAAAAGTCCGTCACCTTATAGCAAAATTCCGCAACGGGAGAAAGAACCAAAAATCCGTGCGCAAAACCTTCGGGGATTAAAAACTGCTTTTTGTTTTCTTCCGATAATTCCACGGCAAACCACTTGCCGAAAGTAGAAGATCCTTTTCTTAAATCTACGGCTACGTCAAGCACTTTGCCGCGGATCACCCGCACGAGTTTGCATTGCGGAAAGTTTTTCTGAAAGTGCAACCCGCGAAGAACACCTTTAACGCTCATAGACTGATTGTCCTGAACGAAAGTTTTCGTAAATCCGAATTCTTTTAGATCGTTGTAGTTGTAAGTTTCTGTAAAGTAGCCGCGTTCGTCTCCGTGCACGGCGGGCTCTATTATCCAAAGCCCTTCTATATCCGTTTTAGTAACTTTAATTTGTGCCATTATATTTCTCCGATTTCTTTTAAGTATCTGCCTAATGCGTCCTGCCAAGTGGGTAGCGGCTTAAATCCCGCTTTTATTAATTTGCTTTTATCCAGCCTGCTGTTAAAAGGGCGTTTCGCTTTCGACAGTCCGTATTCCGCAGTAGTGACCGGTATCACCTTCGTGCTTAATCCGGCTTGACGGTATATCTCTTTCGTAAAGTCGAACCAAGAAATATATCCGCCTTCGTTAGTCGCGTGGTAATACCCGTATTTTTCGGTTTCTATCATATCCACAAGCAGTCTTGCAAGATCGAAGGTATAAGTCGGCGTGCCTATCTGGTCGTTCACCACTTTAACCGCATCGTGAGTTTTACCTACGGATAGCATCGTTTTAACGAAGTTTTTGCCGTTTTTACCGAACACCCAAGCGATACGGACGATAAAATACTTTTTAAGCGTCGTTGCGACCGAAAGTTCGCCGCCGAGTTTGCTTGCCCCGTAAACGTTTATGGGGGCGTAGTCTTTACAGTCGGCGTCCCACGGGGTATCCCCGCTGCCGTCAAAAACGTAGTCCGTGGAAATATACATCATCTTCGCGCCGATCTTCGCGCAAGCGTTCGCTATATATTTTGTGCCGGACTGGTTTATCGCAAATACCTTTTGGCGGACATCTTCGTCTTCCGCGTTATCTACCGCCGTCCACGCGGCGCAATGAATAACGGCGTCCGGCTGAACTTTTTCTATAAATTCCGAAACGGCGCTCTCTACGGTAATATCCATTTCTTCAACGTCTACTCCGATAGCGGTATGGCCTTTTCTTTCGAGTTCGCATTTAACGTCGTATCCTAACTGCCCTTTAACCCCTGTTACTAGAACTTTCATTTACTTTGCCTTTTCTATCCTTTCTTTATAAGCCTTGTCATAGTAGTTCTTATATTCGCCCGAGATTATGTTTTCCCACCAAACTTTATTGTCTAAATACCACTTGATCGTCTTTATTATCCCGTCGGCAAATTTTGTTTCCGGAAGCCAACCGAGTTCGTTATGGATTTTGGTCGGATCTATCGCGTAGCGCATATCGTGCCCTTTTCTGTCTTCGATATGCACGATAAGATCTTCGCTTTTATTAAGTTCTTTGATTATAAGTTTAACGATGTCTATATTGCGCATTTCGTTATGTCCGCCGATATTATAAACTTCGCCCACTTTTCCTTTGCGTATAATTAAATCAATCGCCTTGCAATGGTCTTCAACGTATAGCCAGTCTCTGACGTTTATCCCTTCGCCGTAAACGGGCAAGGGCTTATTTTCAAGCGCGTTCGCTATCATAAGCGGAATAAGTTTTTCGGGGAATTGATATGGTCCGTAGTTATTTGAACATCTGCTTATCGTCGTCGGAAGACCGTAAGTCCTATGGTAAGCGTTTACCAAAAGGTCTGCGCCCGCCTTAGAACTGCTGTATGGCGAACTTGTTTTAAGCGGAGTGCTTTCGGTAAAGAACAAGTCGGGTCTATCGAGCGGCAGGTCGCCGTAAACTTCGTCGGTAGATACCTGATGAAATCTTTTAACGTTAAACTTTCTGCTTGCGTCCATAAGCACTTGCGTGCCTATAATATTCGTCTTTAAGAAAATTTCGGGATTTTCGATAGAACGGTCAACGTGCGATTCCGCCGCAAAGTTGACTACCACGTCAAACTTTTCGGCATCAAAGATTCTTTCTATCTCTTCCCTGTCGCATATATCCGCTTTATAGAACTTGAATTTTGGATTAGAAAAAGCGGCGGTAAGCGTCTCTAAATTTCCGGCATACGTCAATTTATCAAGGCAGACTATTTCGTCTTCACGATGATTATTCAGTTCGTAGTAAACAAAGTTCGCGCCGATAAATCCCGCGCCGCCCGTAACTAATATTTTCACTTGAATTTCTCCTATCAATATAATCCGTCGATAAATTTACCTTCGGCAATATCTTTAATGTATTTCCCGTATTGATTTTTAAGAAGCGGCTCGGCAAGGCGCAAAAGTTGCTCTTTATCTATCCACCCGTTAAGATAGGCTATCTCTTCCAAGCACCCTACCTTTCTGTGTTGGTGCGTTTCTACCGTGTTTATAAAGTTAGACGCCTCAAGCAAACTCTCGTGAGTTCCCGTATCAAGCCAAGTAAAGCCCTGTCCCAAAACTTCGACTTTCATCTTTCCTTTTTTAAGATAGATGTTGTTAAGGTCTGTTATCTCTAACTCGCCCCTTGCGGAAGGCTTGATGGACTTAGCGTATTCGCTTACTTTTCCGTCGTAAAAATAAAGTCCCGTAACACAATAATTCGTCTTCGGGTTTTTCGGTTTTTCTTCGATAGAAATTGCCTTTCCGTCTTTATCGAACTCTACTATTCCGAACCTTTCGGGATCGTCTACGTAATAACCGAAAATAGTCGCAAGCCCGCTTTTTGCGGACTCCGCCGCCATTTTAAGGCGCTTTTTTAAACCGTGCCCCGAAAATATATTGTCGCCGAGAATCATTGCGACCGCGTCGCCTGCAATAAAATCTTCGCCGATAATAAAGGCTTGGGCAAGCCCGTCGGGAGAAGGCTGAACGGCGTATGAAAGATTTATGCCGAGTTTTTTCCCGTCTCCTAAAAGTTCTTTTATCATAGGCGTATCCTGCGGAGTAGAAATGATCAAAATTTCGCGTATTCCCGCGTTCATTAATACTGATAGCGGATAATAAATCATAGGCTTATCGTAAACGGGCAAAAGTTGTTTACTTAAAACCTTTGTAAGCGGATAAAGCCTTGTGCCGGAGCCACCGGCAAGAATTATACCTTTCATTGTTTTTTCCCTTCGTATTCTTCTTTTAAATATGCCCTATAATTGTGCGTAGGCACTCTTTTTTCTTCGGGCGGAAGAGTCATATAGTCGCCGTAATTTGTTTCAAGCCACGCCTTGTAGTTATCAGGCACGCTGAATTTAACGCCGTGGAATTCGAGCATGGTCTTGCCATCGCCGAACCACTCTTTTTTCATAGGCTTTTTGTCCGTTTCCCATGTAAGATTTTGAACGAACTCCGAAGAAGCGTAATCATACTTTCTAGCAAGACGGTCGATCTCCGCTATTTTAGAGTTTGTGTCAACGTGTTTAAGGCGCAAATGATAATACGGGAATTTGATCAAGGTCTTTATCGGATTTTTATTAGGAACAAATCTCGAATAGCAGCATCTTCCTATAAGATCTCTCTTTTTAATAAGAGCCTTAACGTATTTTTTATCTGTAAGGTCTATTCCGTCCATAGGATAAATGTCTACAAAAAGCCCCAAACCATAATCCTTCGTGTCTTTATAATCGAGATAATATCTTCCGTCGCAAAATCTTCCGATAGGATAGATATATTCTTTGCAAGTCTTATAATGCTTTAAGACGAAGGGTTTTATCTTTTCTTCGTTATCAATGCAATAATTTACGAACTTTTCGTAATCTTCTCTCGGCATCCAAACGTCAACGTCGTCGTCCCACGGGATATAGTCGCTATGTCTCACCGCGCCCAAAAGCGTGCCGAAAGCAAGAAAATATTTAAGCCCGTTTTCTTCGCATATCTCTTTTATTTTGCATAAAACCTTAAAGTTGCCTTCCTGAATTTCTTTAAGCGTTAATTCGCGCATATCAAACCTTCTTTTTCAAAAATTTGCCGATTATTTTATTTACATTTGACACGACGATTCTTTCTTTTAATATCAAAAGGGTTATAAAGTAAATAGCTACCGCGCCTATTACCTGAATAGCGAACACATACCACCCGCCGAGCGGAATATAAGAGCAGCCGAAAAGGTATAAGGCTACAAGCGCGCTTGCTATAAATACCTTTATAGCCGTGCCCCAAATATTTTTCAACTTGAAATATTTTCTTGCAAGGAAAATATAAATCACCATTACCGCTATTTCCGATATGACCGACGCTATCGCCGCACCGTATTCTTTATACGGCCCTATTAAAATTGCGTTGCCGATTATATTCAGTATAGCGCCTGCCCCTACCGCGATTATCATTTTGGATTCTTTGCCTATAACCAAAAGCACCCTTGACCCTAAAAGATACCCTATGGGCGAAACGAGAAGAATAAGCGACAATATCTGCAAAACGTATGCCGAAGAGATATACGCTTCTCCGTAAATTTTGACAAGGAAGAATACCGACGTAAATTGCAACCCGACTATCATCGGACACGCAAGGATAAAGATTATCTTCAATACTTTTTCGAGTAGATCGTTGAACTCGTCTATCTTTCCTTCTTTATGATAAAGAGAAATTCGCGGCACCAACACCATGGTAAAACTGGTTATTATCTGCTTTAATATTTTTTCTATCTTGCTGCCGTATGAATAATACGCCACTATCTGCGGATCTTGGGGATAGAAAATTCCGATCATCGTAACGTCCACAAGCGTATATATTTCTATTGCAAGGTTGACGACAACAAGCATAAATATCGGCTTTAAGTGCCTTTTTAAGTTTAAATCTTTAAACGAAAAACTGACAAACTTATGCGCATGCGCGATATTTAAAATATAGTTTCCGGCAGTTCCGACAACCGTTACAGCGGCATAATACAGATAATCCCCTTCGCTACGGACGAATATAACAAGAAAAGCAAAAGCCACAGCCTTAAAGATAAGGTTTCTTATCGATATGAAAGAAAACTCTTCAACCCCCTCGTATAGCCAAGAGTTATTAAGCGCGTTAAGTAAAAGGGATATGCCGACTATCAGATATAAAACGAGATTTTCATAAAAGCGCGGAACTATAAAGATAAGCGAAAAATATATGACGGAAAAAGCCGCGGTAGAGATAAGATTTATCACGAATAATTCGGAATAAACCTTGTTGAGTTCCGCCTTGTCTTTTCTCGCCTTTGCGATCTCGCGCATGCCGTAGGTGGGTATTCCCAAAAAAGCGAAAATAACGAAGTATTGCACCACGTTTTGCGCGTATGCAACTTCGCCGATCGCGTCGGGAAGAAGAACCCTTGCTACGTATATTCCCGTTACGAACGGAAAAAGAACGTTTAAAACGTTGTATATAAGATAAAAAATACTGTTTTTAGTTAATGATTTAGCCATATTAACTTATAAAAAAATTTCTCAGCTCTGCGACCGATTTAAGTAATAAGTATTTTCGATATTCAAATAAATTAATTATATCACATACGTAAAATTAAGTCAATATAAGGCAAGAGTTTAAATGAGATAAAAACTATTGCATAAAAAATAAAAATATGTTAATATAATAATACTTTTATTAAAAAGGAGAAAGAAAAATGGGTAATCAGGAAAACGGAATCTCGTTAGGTCAGCTATTTTCTATTTTTAAGAAAAGTTTAGTTCGCGGATTAATCTATATTTTAGTATCGGTCATCTGCGTTACCGCCGTGCTGGTTTTGGTTCAGTCTTTTACGAGCACAAATTCATATCAATCGACAATAACATTTTCGGCTGCAAACAATACTTTACTTTCATCTATGAACTTAAACAAGTCGAAAATGGTAAACAAGGCGCTCGTCGATAGCGGAAAGTCTTTAGATCTTTCGGATAACGTGGTTAAGAATCTTTCTATAACCGCGGTAGTTCCGGAATCGGCTAATACCGAAGATAAATCGTTTATCCCCACTTCGTTTAACGTTTCGCTTAAAAACGCATCCGAGCTCAAACTCACCCCCGCAGAATATACTTCGCTTTTAGACGGGATCTCTAAATCATACGTCAATCAGTTTGCGGCAAACGATATGCCCGAACTTTCCGACGACCTTATAGATGTTGACGCACTTTTAACTAATAATAACGAATATATCCAAATAGCGTATGCTATAACCGACGTTATAGACAATTATTATCTTTCAAGCATCAACTCGTTTATTGCGGAAAATCAAAAAATAGACGAATTTACCGACGCTACCGGTAAAAAACTTTCAAACGTCATAATCGAATTCAATTACGTTAAAGACACTGTAAACGCACTTAAATATAATATTATATCCAATAAATACGGTAAAGGTAATTTAAGTTCTTATCTTGACACGGCAAAGAGTATGGCAGACGTAGAAGTGGCTAAATATAAAAAGATTTACGATGGCGCTAAGGCAGTTCTCGACACGTATCAGGCAACCGTTCAGAATATTACGCAAAACACAAATGGTAATAACGTTTATCACTTTGACGATACTGGATTTTTGACTTTATCGAAAAATACTTTGGCTGCGTCGGAAAAATATGCGGAATCCACAAGAAAACAGGCTGAATTCGAAGGGTTCGTTACTTCGGTCGGCGGCGCTACCGGAACGCAAAACACCGCTACCGAAAACAGTCTGAAAGCGTCTGCACAAAGCCTTAACAACGCGCTTTCTTCATATAAAACTTTGTCGCAAGAATTTAATAATGATAAAACTTCTATTTCCCCCGCAGCGGTTACCACCCCCGCCGCACAGATAAAGGAAAATCCGATAAGCACAAAGGTGATTATTATTGCCGACGTCGCAGTCTTGCTTATAGCGTTTTTCGTGGCGTTCGGTCAGACTTATTCGGTAATGAAAAAGAAAGGTCAGTTAAACTAAAAATATTTAAAACTTAAAACGCGGAGCAAATGCTCCGCGTTTTTTATTATCGGTTTACCTTTTATTCGCTTTTAAGTCCGAATTTGCAATACCTTATCCCGCCCGAAACTACGCCTAATATCAGCCAGTGGTAAAGCCTTAAATAACCTTGGTTGACTTGTAGCGTTATAGTAAATATTATCAATCCGAAAACGCAAGCGATAAGAAGATCTGCCACCTTAGATTCCGTAGTCGTTCTTACTTTAAAGGCTTTTATTATCAGCGAAACGGTTATAGCGTAAAACGCGATAGTGGCAAATATTCCCGTCGTCGCCAAAAGTTCGAGCGTAACGTTAGACGGAACGTAAGTATTGTCTCCGTTGACGTATAGACCGTAATTGCCGGGGCCAACGCCGAATAACGGATTTTTAAAGAAGATCTCGATAGTCTCTTGCCACCTTGATACCCTTCCGCCGGACGCGGAGTCTATTCCGCTTGTAAATATTCTCGCAATAAACGTATCGAATAACGAACTGAATATAAATCTGAACGCAACAATCAGCGCGATTATTATAAATAGCACGATTATCTTTTTAAGCGTGATGCCTTTTATTATCCAAAGAAAATACACAAGCGCTATAACGAGCGCAATACCTAAAAATCCCGACGTGGACGTGGAGATAACAAGAGTTATAGCACTTAAAATAACGTCCCAAATATAAGATTTTTCGCCTTTAAGTATAAGCATATAAGCGCCTAAGGCAAACCAAAATACCATATACGTCGCAAGATAACTCGGCTCGTAAAACCAAAGGCTGAATCTCGGTATTCCCAAATATTCCCCATAAGACGGCAAAAAGGAAAGTTCGAATTTAAATAAAACTTTAAGCACGAATTGCACGACTATTAGGAAAAATTGCACGTAAAAAGTTTTTCGGAGTATGCTTATAAACTTTGTAAGTCCGTAAAAACGCACGTAACTTTCAAAACAGTAAAATATAAAAACAATATTATATAAGATAGAAAACCAAAACAGCACGCCACGTAAAAAATCGAATGCAAAAAACACCGAGATAAGCGTTAAAGCCGCGAAAATTATTATCCAACTGTTTTTGGTAAAATAAAACGCGTCTTTAAACGCTAAAAGAAGCGTCAGTATCACTAAAAAAACTTGATCGAGCCTGAAATTAACGCCGACGTTTATTCCCCACTTGTCCGCGCCGATAAGCAGAACAGATAAAAAACAGAAAAAATGGATCGCCAAATCGAGCGAATTGCCTTTCGCCCTTATCATAACGTCTTTATTCTCTTCTATTGCCGCCTTATATTCCAAACTCTTTTCCCCGCGGAATATTTAAAACCGCTTTTTCTTAGTTTAACCTTCTAAATTATATCCTTATACGGTAAAAAAGTCAATATTATAGCAAAACTAAACCGAACGCAGATCTTTTGCTTTTCTATCAATCAATTTGCAGTAAAATCAAAATACTGAAATGGAAAATATATTAAATATAAAAAAGGTCTCGGCATTTTGCCGAACCCTTTTTTAACCAACACATTAAACATTATATGACTATTATAGTTCTATTAAATTATTCAGTTAATCTATTGTCGCACCGAAAGGCACAATCGACAGTTTTGCAAGCTTAAAGCATTGTAAGCCGAAAGGTATACCGATAATGGTTACGCACCAGATAAGTCCGACAATAAAAAAGCTTATGCATAGTCCTAATCCAAATAAAATTATCCAGATAACGTTTGCTATCGGGTGTTTGCCAAAATCGGTGTTGACTTCGGTACCGAAAGGCCAAATGCAAAGTCTTGCAAACTTAAAACACTGTAAGCCGAAAGGTATACCGATAATGGTTATACAAAATATAAGTCCGACCAAAAAATATCCGATTGCGGAAAATAGCCCCGTGAATATAAACCACAAAATGTTTCCTATCGTTTTCATCTTTTCCTCCTTTTTTTCTGTTTATCATATCATTGAAAGCCGCTTCTGTCAATGTTTTTTTAACGCAGTATTGCCGTATTTGATTTTAAGAAATTTTCTTTGGTTAAATTTGTTGACTTTTTGTTTTTTAAGTGGTATTTTTAATTCAAATAAAGGTTTTTATGTTCGCCAAAAGGCTTGAACGACGTGGAATAGTATTATAACTACCCGACCTTTATTTTTTTATATATTTTTATTGACTTTTGGATTGAAATTTTTAATCTTTTTACGTTACTTGCCTTTGACAAGTGCGCAACCTTTGGTTGCTTGCTCCATATTCAAATCCCGTCACATTTACTTACAGCAATAAAAAAGGATAGCATTTCGCTATCCTTTTTTATTGGTCGGAGTGACGGGATTTGAACCCACGACCTCTTGGTCCCGAACCAAGCGCGCTACCAACTGCGCTACACCCCGATATTTTATTTAACATTAAAATTTTATTCTACTCGAAATCTATTTTTGGGCAGGTAGCGCCCAAGGCGCTTCCGCTCTCGGCGTTAAGCCTCGCGGGCTTTGGCTACAAACAGTCCACAGGACTGTTTGTTTGACGCGTCGCCCCAACTGCGCTACACCCCGATATTTTATTTAATATAATAAAAAATTCTTACAAAAGTCAACACTTAAAATTTACTTTTTATTTAAAGCGCTTACTTATAATACCACCTTTCAAACGAAAAAGCAAGGTTTTACGCGACCTTTTTCGTCGAAAGTTACGCCCTCGCTTTCAAGCATTGCCCTTTGCGCGTTTTCTCCGCCGAACACGAAGGCTTTTGACAATCTTCCGTCTTTAAACACCACTCGGTAACACGGAACTATATTAGGGTCTTTATTTTTATGGAGTGCAAAGCCGACTTGTCTTGACGCCCTTTTATTGCCGACGATTTCGGCAATCGTTCCGTATGACGCAACTTTGCCATACGGAATCGATTGAACCGCCTTAAAAACTTTTTCGTTAAAGTTCATTATATTCTGTTAACGCCGCTCTTTATCGCCGCTTCTCTTACCGCAGAGGCAACTGCGCTGCCTACTCTCGGATCGAAGGGTGCGGGGATAATATATTCGGGCTTTAACTCTTCGTCGGAAATAAGACCTGCGATTGCTTTTGCCGCAGCGATCTTCATTTCTTCGTTTATGTCTTTTGCCCTAACGTCAAGCGCGCCTCTGAAAATTCCGGGGAAAGCAAGAACGTTATTTATCTGGTTCGGGAAGTCGCTTCTGCCAGTGCCGACTACCGCCGCGCCCGCTTTAATAGCAAGGTCGGGCATAATTTCGGGAACGGGGTTTGCCATAGGCATAACGATAGCGCCCTTATTCATGCTCTTGACCATTTCTTCGGTTAAAAGCCCCGGAGAAGAAACGCCGACAAAAATATCCGCGCCTTTAAGTGCGTCTGCAAGGCTACCCTTTTTACCGAGTTTATTTGTAAAATCGGCGATTTCTTCCTTGCTCGGGTTCATACCTTCCGGTCTGCCCTTATATATAATTCCCTTACGGTCACACATAACGACGTCTTTCGCGCCCATACTTATCATAAGTTTAGCGATAGCGACGCCCGCCGCGCCTGCGCCCGAAAATACGATACTTACGTCTTCCCACTTTTTACCTACGATTTTAAGTGCGTTTATGCACGCCGCAACGCATACGACCGCCGTGCCGTGCTGATCGTCGTGGAAAATAGGGATATCGACTTCGGGATCTTCTTTAAGTCTTCTTTCGATTTCAAAACATCTCGGCGCGGAGATATCTTCAAGGTTAACGCCGCCGAAACTACCCGCTAAAAGTTTTACGGTTTTTACTATTTCGTCTACGTCTTTGCTCCTGATACAGATCGGAATAGCGTTTACGTTACCGAAAGTTTTAAATAATACGCATTTACCTTCCATAACGGGCATACCCGCTTCGGGGCCTATGTCTCCTAGACCTAAAACAGCCGTTCCGTCGGTTATAACGGCGACGGTATTGCCCCTGCCGGTAAGTTCGAAAGATTTATTGTAATCTTTTTGTATAGCAAGGCAGGGTTCTGCAACGCCCGGCGTATACGCCAAAGACAAGTCTTCTTTATTTTTTACCGGAACTTTTGAAATTACCTCGATTTTTCCTTTCCATTCGCCGTGAAGACGAAGGGATTCCTTTGCATAGTCCATTTTTATTAGTCCTCCAAATATTATTTTATAAACGTATTATAGATTGTGGCGATACAGTTTTCGTAATCGGAATTTGCTACGCCGATTATGATATTAAGTTCGCTTGAGCCCTGATCGATCATTCTTATATTTATGCCCTTTTCTGCAAGTGCGGTGAATATTTTAGCGGCAGTTCCCGATCTTCTTGCCATGCCGTGCCCTACGGTGGCGATCAGAGAAATATTTTCTATAACGTGAACATAGTCGGGATTGACGCTTTCTCTTATTTCTGATACTATATCGCTTAAAACTCCGTTTTCAAGCTGACCGGATTCTATTACTACCGATAAAGTATCTATACCGGAAGGAACGTGTTCTACGCATATTCCGAAGTGTTCGACGACCGAAAGCACTTTTCTTATAAACCCGACTTCCGAGTTCATAAGCGATTTTTCAATGAATATAACCGTAAAGTTCTTCTTGCCCGCAATACCGGTTATGACAGAATCGTCCGCCGGATTATACATTTCGCTGGGAACTATCATAGTGCCGGCGTCTTCGGGCTTAAAGGTATTTTTAATGTTTATCGGGATACGTTCGCGCATTACTGGGAAAATCGCCTCGGAGTGCAGAACGCTTGCGCCCATATACGAAAGTTCGCGAAGTTCTTTATAGGTCAACTGTTTTATAACCTTTGCCTCGGGAACGATTCTCGGGTCGCATACCAAAAATCCGCTTACGTCCGTCCAGTTCTCGTAAAGATCAGCCTTAACTCCCCTTGCTATAATAGAACCGGTTATATCGCTTCCGCCACGGCTGAAAGTTTTTACGTTGCCGCTCGAATCTTTTCCGTAAAATCCGGGAACGACAGCATTGTCGTGCCCCTTTATTTTGCTTTTTACTTTATCGTTGGTATAATCTTCGTTTAAATTTCCGTCGCTGTCAAAACGTATCATAGACGCGGCGTCAATAAAATCATAACCTAAAAGCGAAGACATTACTATCGCAGAAAGATATTCGCCCCTTGACGCGGCAAAATCCGCGCTCTTGCTTTCGCAAATCTCTTTTTCGGTCTGATCGAGAACGGCGTTAATATCGATATTAAGTTTTAAGTCTTCTACGATTTTAACAAATCTTTCCCTGATTATAGAAAAATTCTTTTCGCACGAACCGGTCTTTAACAACTCGTCGTAACAAGAATATAGCACGTCTGTTATCTTTATGTCAGCCTTATTTCTCTTTCCGGGTGCCGAAACCACTATAAACTTTCTTGTCTTATCGCTTTCGATTATCTGTTTCACTTTAAGCATAGCGTTTGCGTCCGCCATACTCGTTCCGCCGAATTTACATACTTTGATCATATTATTTTTTCCTTCAAGTTAGTATTTTTTGCTTTTTTAATTATTTGTTTTGGCTTTCTTTAACCCTTTTGACCGCCGCCAAATATTCCCTGCCGAACGTTTTATCCGGTTCGAGTTTAGCACCTTCGCCCCACTCGTTCCACGCGGTCAAAAAGATATATTCCTTGCCGTTTTCTTTTGAAATGTCGGCAAGCCTTTTTAAATAGTTTTCAAACTTAGACGGTGTATCACCTTTAACTATGCTTGCGTTTTCGCCGCGGCGCGGAGTATCGTCGTATGAAACGAACGCCCCCGATAAAATATCGTCTTTTCCGTATTTTTTCGCACCGCGTAAAATCTTCTTCCAGATTTTATCGTAAGAATAAATTTTGGTTTTGGTTATTCCCATCGTTTTGTAAATTTTATTCTTTAATCTGCGGTAAAAAGAGTTCCAGCCCGAAAACTGCGGCTCATAGTTGAACTTTTCAAGTTCGGCGGGGATATTTTTAAGTTTATCGTGCCTAAAAATTACCCTTATGCCGTTAAACCCGTTTTTAACCGCAAGGTCGTTCCAAAATTCCACCATAGGCAGAAGATCGGAACTGTAATTATAAATCAAAAATAACGGTTTATTATCCGGTTTTTCATACCTGCTGTCCTTAAAAAACGGAAGCAACCAGTTGAAATGATTTTCCCACTCTTTTTCGCCGCCGAGTTCATACGGGATAAGTATTACCGGCCCGTCTTTTTTTTGTTCTTTATCCTGTAACGGTGCCCAGTCGTTGCCGCCGCTGATCTTGCTCCACGTGCGTTTCCAACTTCCGTTATCCCAAGCGAAAAAGAAAGGCAGATCGAGTTCGCGATTGTTTAATATTATTTCCGCCGGCTTTGTAAGTAAATTCTTTTCGTCGTTAAACCAGTAGTGATAAATACCGAAACCGTCAATACCGTATTCTTTTGCGAGCGATACTTGCCAAGCGACGTCTTCCTTTTTTGAAAGATCGTAGTAGTATCCGCTTTCTGGCTCTCTCGGTTCGATATGTCCTTTATATAACGGCGAAGCCTTTTTAACGCCCACCCAGTCGGTAAACCCTTCGCCCCAAAACTCGGAGTTTTCGGGTATCTCGTGATACTGCGGCAGATACATTGCAAAGATTTTCGTTCGGTCGGTCATCTTATTTTTCTTCCTTCGAGATAATATCTTTTTTCAATACCTTCGCCCATAGAAAAAGTCTTTTTGGGGAAAGGACCGTTATTCACTACGTATTTGAATAAATCTTCTTTTTGTATCTTGTTAAAGATTATACCTACCGAATCGGGAGTATTATCCACAAGTTCTTTAAGATTGCTTTCTCCGTGGATATAATCCACTTCCCCGCCGTTTTCGCTTATATATTTCTTTATATACTCGTCCGCAGACTTTATGCCGGACGGAATATCGAGTGCGCCTAAAACGTTCTTTAATTCGCCAGAATAGATAGCGGCGTTTCCGATATCTAACCCGTTTAGCCCTTTAATGAACTTTTCTTTATTGACCCCCTTAACGAAACGGAATATCGGCTCGAAATAAATACCTTCGTCGTAAATATTGTTGAACTCGCAGAGTGCGTATCTTGCGGGGTGGTTTAATTTTTCTTCTTCCGAAAGGTTTTCTGTTACCTTTTCAAAGTGGCGCTTGGCTGTTGCAAGCGAGTGATTTCCGTCGCCCACGGCAAACAGGAACTTATCGTCTTTACCGTATTTTTTTATAAGCCTTTCACTATCTAAAAGCGCGGCGAACTTCTTTTCGATAAGATCGCAGTCCGAAATAAAATATCCTTCCACTCTGCCGCCGCCCATGTTCAGCGTAAAGTCGTAAAGCTTTTCAAATTCATTTCTTCTTGCGTAAAGTTCTTCGTTTATCTCTCTTTTTTCGTCGTCGAAAAGCACCATAATGTGCGGGAACTCTACGTCGGCGTCTTTTCTGATTTTAAGGCGCGGGGGTATCCTTTCTTCTATCGTTCCTTCGGTCGCACGGACTTGCGGCGTCGCCCCAGCCATAAAATCGTATCTGGTCAAATCGATCGCGCCGATAAGTCCTATCCTTCTTTTAACGAAAGGCGTGGTCCTTACGGTAAGAATATATCCTTTCGGCAAGGTTTTGAATATCCCGTTTTTCTCGTATTCTTTTATATTCTCGTTTATTCTCTTTATTCTGCCGTCCGGATCGTCCGCAAGGTAAATTTCCGGAAAGATCAGATCGAGCGTGGTAGGCTTTCCCTTTACTTCGCTTTCAAGTTTTTTCCAGTAATTTATTTCGCTTGTAAACTGATCGCACGCAATGCACGCCCAAGCCGTCATATCCGAAGTATCGGGCAAAATAATTTCGGCAGGCTTAATAGCAATATCTTTCATCATAAATTTACTACCAGAATAGTTAAAATCGCAAGAGCAATTGAACCCGCTACCGCAAAAACTTTGCTCCAAACGTTTTTCTTTTCGGTGTTTTCGGGTCTTCTATATTCTTTATCTTCCATAACTTATCTCCTGCTTTCTACGTCCTGCCAAAAATACTTGGTCAGAACTCTTTTTAAAATCTCGCTATCGGCATATCTTTGAATTTTGCCTGCGCGAGCAACGGTGATTATTCCCGTTTCTTCCGAAACGATAAGCGATATAACGTCTATATTTTCGGTAACGCCGAGCCCCGCGCGGTGTCTCGTTCCCAAATCTTTCGGAATTCTGTCCACCTGTTGTGAAAGCGGCAAAAAGCAACCTGCCGCAACAATCTTCGTTCCGTCGATTATCATTGCTCCGTCGTGCAAAGGGGTTTTCGGGAAGAATACGCTTTCGATAAGCGCGCTTGAAATATCGCTGTCAAGCTTAACGCCGCTGTCTAAAATCTGCGGCGGAATATTTCCGTTCGCCAAAACGATTATCGCGCCAACGTCGTTTTTACTCATATCTTGAAGCGCCTTTATAATTTCGGCGATACAGTTTTCAATCTTTTCTTCGTCGAACACCACGGTTCCGTGTTTTATGTCAGACGGCTTATTGACGTGTTTTTTCCATATGCTGCGTTTAAGTTCGACGGAGTATAGCACGACTATAACGATAAACAGTATCATCGGAACGAAAATATACAGTCCGCTTTCTATATCGTCATTAAACATAAAGAGTAATCCGGATATAACCATTATAACCGCGGCGACGTAAACAAAGCGCCGCGAATTGTTTTTAAGCAAAAATCTGATGATCATATAATAAGCCAAAGCGAGCACGGCTATCGATAAAACGATTATTATTGCAAACCCGACGTTGCCGGTAAACTTCGCCCAAAAATCCGCAAGTCTTTTACCTAATTCCATATCTCCTCCTTTATCCTACCATTATTCTAAACAGAGTGGTATAAAACGCGTTGTCTATATCCGTCTTCCCGCGCTTAAAGTTATAATCCGCGTCCGATAAAAGATCCACGGCGGCTTTAAGCGATTTTACCTTAAAAAGCTTTGCCTGTTCTTTCGCTATCTTCACGGGGTATTCCGAAGTTTCCAAAAGATTTGCAAGTTCGGTAACGGTCTTGTCCGAAATCGCAACGTGCAAAAGTCTTCTGAAATAGTTATATACGCTTACCAAAAGCCTTTGCGGAGTTTCGCCGCCTTCGGTTAATTCGCCGAGTATTTTTAGCGCAAGGTCGAAATTCTTTCTCCCGATAGCGTCTGTCATCTTGTAAATTTTGCTTTCCCCGTCCCTATATACTAATTCTTCGACGTCTTTTTTATTTATAACTCCGTCTTTTATCGCGTAGCTTATAAGCTTATCCGTTTCCACCGAGATACGCGTCATATCGTATTGACAGAACTCACCGAGAAGCGCCGCCGTTTCGCCGTCGATATCAACGCCGGCCTTTTGGCACTCTATCTTAATATATTTCACAACGTCGCCCTTTTCGGCCTTTTTGCAATCCACGGTAGTGACCGACGGGAATTTTTTAAGCGGTTCGCACTTTTCCGAGTTTAATATTACGAGTATTCCGCTGTTTGACGGATTGTCGAAAAAATCTTTAACTTCGCCCGATTTCAATTCCTTTTTGGGGTAAAATTCCTTGACTACCGTTATTCGCTTTTCGCTTAAAAACGGGAACTGGTTGCAAGACGCTATCACTTCGGAAATATCCGCGCCTTCGTCAAACTCCGCATAGTTTAACGACGGTTCGGATAAATATCTATCCGTAAGCAATTTAAGAGCGCGCTTAAAATAGAATTTTTCTTCCCCTTCAAACAGATATATGGGAGAGCATTCGCCACTCTCCGTATTCCTTTTGAAATCAACGAAATTCATATTTTCTCCGATAGAATATTTTAACATTATTTGCGCTTTATTGCAAGCGTATTAAAGGTATTAAATGTATTCTAAACCACTTTAAGCAAGCCTATATGTAAACGCGCCTTTACTTTCTCCGTCTGAAAAGATATTGCTTTTACGGTAAGTTATAAGTTTTTTAGGATTATACGCTTTATATATCTGTTCGGCGTAATTCCCGCAGATTATAACGTCTGCGCCCGTTATGTTTAACCTGTTCACGCTGTCAAACGAGTCAGAAAAATAGGACGAAATATAAACGTTTTTCTTATGCGTATTGATTTTTGCGATAAATCCGTCGAACATAAATTCCATGCCGAAATCTTTAACGGCAAAACCGTCGCCCACTTCAAGACAAATTGCTTTTATATCCGGAAAACTTTTTGAAATCACTTGCGGCGGTATATCTACTTTTTCGGGATAAATAAGGTTTTCAAAATTAAGCACGGTGTGAATTCTTGAAACCATATGCAAAGCGTCGTTCCCTTTTGTGCTGTTTAGAATAAATAGAGCGTCTACTTTCGCCTTTGCGCCCGTGGGAAAAAGTCTTCTTATGGGAGACACGGAAAACGCACCCGTGCCCGCGCATACGAATATAGCGTCGTATGATTTTGTGTCTATCATAGTTACGCTAAGCCCGCTGCCGCCTATAACTTTTAATTTAATGTTCTCGGAATCTTTAAGGCTATGCGTTGTAGTTCCCAAAACGGCAGTAAAAAGCAAAAACGACGCGGTAATAACCGTCGTTATTCTCTTTACGTTCAAAAGCCCCGAACAGATAAAGAGCGCGGCATAATAAAAAATCGCATATGCGCCCAAAGTAAATCCACCTATCAAAAAGGGCTCGTAACTAACCGAAGTGAAAATAAGGTTTGAGAATTTAAAAACGTAATTATGAACGAATAAAAATACGGTAGGCGAAAAGATCCCGCCTAAAATTACGCAAAGGATAAGCGAAATAAATATAACGCCCACTATCGGAACAAAAATAAGGTTGGCAAATATCGCAAAAAAAGATACTTTTCCAAAAGCATAAAGGCAGATAGGAAAACTTACGATCTGTGCCGATAAAACTGCGCCTAACCCCGAGGATAACTTTTTAGGCAGAAAACCGAATATTTTGGAAATCGGTCTCGATAAAAGAATTATACCTAAAACCACGGCGAAAGAAAGTTGAAATCCCACACATAAAAGTTGCGTGGGAAAGATAAACAAAATAAAGGCGGCGGCAAGCGATAAAGAAGATAACACGTCGTATGCGTTGCCCGTCATAAAAGACAGCATAAACACCATAGACATAACCGCGGCGCGAATAGAAGATACGGTGAACCCGCAGATCCCCGAATATCCGAAAAGAAGTATTGCGGATATAATATACGTTAACCACTTTAAGCGCTTTTGCCGTTTAAGAAAAAAGCCTATCACGGTAGCGATAAAACCTATATGAAGCCCCGATACGGCGAATACGTGCGCAACGCCCGCGTCACGGTAAGATGTAAGCACTTCTTCGTCCATAAAATCCGAATTGCCGCAAAGAAGAGCGTAGGCAACCCCGAACTCGTCTTTATTAAGCCCGCGTGAAAGAACGCTTTTGATCGCAAGATTTATCTTTTCAAAAATCGTAGTCCTATTCCCCGTAACGGTTATTTCTTCGTCGTTTAATATGGCAAAGTATTTTACGCCCGAAGCGATCGCTCCGGAAGAAAACCTGCCGTCATAAACTACCGTTCTTTCTCTTATTCCCGCCGTAAAGTTTAAAATATCGCCTATTTCAAACTCCGTGCTTCCGTATGAATAAACGCATAGATCATACCCTGCTTTTCCGTTCACCGCACCCGAAACTTCAACCTCGTCAAGCACCAAAGAATATCCGCCGGAAATAGCGGCTACGCTTTTAACTCTTCCGTTTACCGAAAGCGTCATTTCGTCTAACGTGGCGTTTTCATAGCGTGATACTTGAACGGAAAAAATTACCGCGGAAATTGAAGATAAAACCGTTATGATAATAATAAAAAATACGGTGACTTTCAGTTTCCCGTTTTTAGCACCGTAAATTATACCTAAAATTATAGAAAATAAAAATAGCGCGGATATAATTATCCCAGCTGCAATAATACCTGTTATAAAAAAATAAACCGAAGCGATCCCGCAAGCAAGCCCCGCCGCAAGAAAAGTTATCGGCCTGAAATTTATAAACTTTTTCATAGGTAAATCTTTACTTAATAAAAGTTTACGGCAATTTGCGTTTTTTGTCAACGTAAAACTTATATTTCGCTTGCAAATCGCACATAATTAAGTATAATATAATTATTGCCTGCGCAGTTCGATAGGAAAAGCAAAAAAAATCCACAATTAAAATTAAAGAAAATTCCGCAACTTACCGAAGAGCGGTGCTCTTGATCTGTTCTTTAACGATCGCTTAAAAGAGATGCAGACGCGGTAAACGGGTTTTCGCCTGTTGATAAAACGGGTTATTATTTTCTTTTCCGTCGGCTACCGCGGGTTTTTTTATTTGTTTTTTATTTTGCTTGATTTTTTGTATTCCGTATGCTAAAATAATTTGCGTTATAAATAATATAACTTAATATTTTATGGTCTCATGGTCAAGGGTTTTGTGCGCTGCCCTCTAAATAGCAGAATCCGGAGTTCGTCCGTCATTTGACGGGCAGATTTTCTTGGCAAGGACTCGGTAGCGATAGCGGACGAGCGTCTCCGTGGGCACGGAGACCGAACATTTATTGACAAATTAATATTTTATGGCCTCATGGTCAAGGGTTTTGTGCGCTGCCCTCTAAATAGCAGAATCCGGAGTTCGTCCGTCATTTGATGGGCA
>CACXGN010000005.1 GCA_902767225.1 uncultured Eubacteriales bacterium
ACCTTTGCTGGTGTAGCTCAACTGGCAGAGCAGCTGATTTGTAATCAGCAGGTTGCGGGTTCGATTCCAGTCACCAGCTCCAATCGTTCCCCTTTTCAATTAAATATACGGAAGGGTTCCCGAGCGGCCAAAGGGAACAGACTGTAAATCTGTCGTCAGCGACTTCGGTGGTTCGAATCCACCCCCTTCCACCAAGAACCGTCAGAATATTCTGACGGTTCTTTAATTTAATTAAAAAAGGCATCGTGATTAAACGATGCCTTTTTTAAATTATTAAACAAAATCAAATTTTATCGCTGAGTTCGTCTAAAAAGTCGCCTTCAAAAAGTTCGATAAGTCCCCTGTCTGCCTGTTTTGCAAAATCAGGATTTATCGGGATTTTAGCAACGTTTTCTATACCGAAATTTTTTGCAACTTCTTCTATTTTACTTTCACCGAAAACTGAGTGAATTTTACCGCAATCGGGGCACTTATAAAACGAATAGTTTTCTACTATTCCTAAAACGTTAACGTTCATAAGTTTTGCCATTTTTACAGCTTTACCGACAATCATTGAAACTAAATCTTGCGGAGAAGTAACGATAATAATTCCGTCAAGTTTTATAGACTGAAAAACCGTAAGCGGAACGTCGCCCGTTCCCGGGGGCATATCGACGAACATATAGTCAACGTCTCCCCAAACAACGTCCGTCCAAAACTGTTTGACTGCGCCCGCAATAACGGGACCGCGCCAAACGACGGGGTCAGTGTCGTTATCTAAAAGTAAGTTAATAGACATAACTTTTATTCCGGTTTTACTGACGACAGGAAGAATAAGTTTTCCGTCCATAGACTCCGCTTTATCTTTAAGCCCAAACGCTTTTGGAATAGAAGGTCCAGTTATATCTGCGTCCAGAATAGCGGTATTATAGCCTTTTCTGTTTGCCAAAACGGCAAGAAGAGACGTAACGAGTGACTTACCGACTCCGCCCTTTCCGCTTACTATTCCTATAACCTTTTTAACATGTGAAAGTTCGTTCGTTTTTTCGGTAAAATCGGTTTTTCTTTCCGAACAATTTTGACCGCAAGTCGAACAATCGTGTGTGCAATTTTCGCTCATAATCTCTCCTATAATATTTTTAGTATTGCAACTTTTAAATAAAGCGCGCTATCTGTTCCTATCTTAATTGCATGATCTTTGCTTTGGTATCGCATTTCAACAAGTTTAGCCTTAACCTTACTTTCTTTAACGCTCTCAAAAACCATATCCGTAAAACTTGCCGCACTTACGTGTTGGGAACAACTGCAAGTAATTAAATACCCGCCCTTTTCAACGAGTTTAAGCCCCAAAATATTTATATCTTTATACCCTTTTAAGGCGTTTTTAACCGTATCTGCCGTTTTAGAAAAAGCCGGTGGATCAAGTATCACAACTCCGAATTTTTTGCCGTCTTTTTTATATTCTCTAAGTAGTTCGAAAACGTCCGCCTCGACAGTTTTAATATCAAGATCATTATTTTTAGCATTAAGTTCGACAAGATCTAAAGCGGTGCGGCTTATATCGACAGCCGTAACTTCTTTTGCGCCGTATTTTTTTGCGCAAAGCGAAAATCCGCCGACGTTACAAAAACAGTCCAAAACGGTTTTGTCTTTAACGTAATGTTTAATATTATCTCTATTTTCCTTTTGATCGAGAAAATACCCAGTTTTCTGCCCGTTTTCTAAATCTACGGTTATATTTAATCCGTTTTCAACAATCGTTACTTTCGGGTCAAATTCGCCGAATATAACGCCCTTAAACTCTTTTAAGCCTTCTTTTTCACGGATCTTAACGTCGCTTCGTTCATAGATTCCTTTGGGCGAAAAAACGTCTTTAAGTATAGAAATTATCATATCCTTTCTTATATCCATCGCAAGGGATAAAAACTGAACGGAAAGATAATCTCCGTATTTATCAACGATAAGCCCCGAAAGCCCGTCCGATTCCGAAAAGATTGCGCGATAGTTATTATCGTATCCTAACTCTTTTCTGTAATTTACCGCAGCAATAATTCTCGATCGGAAAAAATTCTCGTCAATTTCTTCATCTTTCAAGGTGGCGATCCTGACTAAAATTTTAGATAAATGGTTTATAAAGCCAAGTGCAACGAATCTTCCGTCAAAACTTAAAACCTTGCAAACGCTGCCCTGTTTGTCTTTTCCTTCGATTTTAGAAACTTCGTTCGCATATACCCACGGAAAGCCGTTTAAAATATTTTTTTCTTCGTTCTTTTTTAAAATTACCGTATACATTTATTATATCTTTATAAATAATGGGATTTCATTTATTTTATCAGTTGCCACCGATAAAATATATTCATTATTTTTCTTATCTGAAATTTCGGTAGAATAAATTTTTTTATTTTCTTTTTTTCCGCACTTAAATTCGGCTTCTTTTTCAGTCCAAAGTTTTGTAAGACATTTTAAGGAAGTTTCTTCGCCTAAAAGATTTTTAGCTTTTAAGATTTTATCGTCAATTTTCTCTACGTCAACGCCGATATTTCCCTCGTCCGAAATTGCGACGGCAACCAAATTATTTGAGTGAGAGAGTGAAAATTTTACGGTAGAATTTATTAAACTCCACTTTTTTCCGTCAAAAATAAATTCCGGATTATTACAGCCGAAATCTTTTTTTAATGCCTTAATCAAAAGATCCCAAACGGCAACGCTTTGAAGCCGCCTTAAACTATCTTTAATTTCAGATATATATTTAAGCCGTTCTTTATTAAAACCGATTTTATCGTATTCTGATTCGATTTTATCGGTTATATCGGCGAAATAAATTTTTATCACGATAAAATTATAGCAAAATGAAATTTTTTTTGCAAGAATAACAGTGTTTATTTATATTTATATATAATTTATTTTAATAAACTATTGAATTTTTTACTTATTTATGTTAAAATCAAAAAAAACATAAGAGGTTTTTATGAATATTTGGCATGATATCGAGGCTTCCAGAATACAGCCGGAAGATTTTATTGCGGTAGTTGAAATAGGAAAAGGTTCTAAACAGAAATATGAAATGGACAAAAAAACGGGGCTACTTAGGCTTGACCGTATTTTATACACTTCGACCCACTATCCCGCAAACTACGGGTTTATTCCACACACTCTTGCCGAAGACGGTGACCCGTTGGACGTTTTGATTTTATGTTCCGAAACACTTATTCCTATGTGTTTGGTGCATTGCTATCCGATAGGCGTAATAGTCATGAACGACAACGGCTCGGTAGATGAAAAAATAATCGCAATCCCCTTTACCGATCCTAACTATAATATGTATAAGAGCATAAACGATTTGCCGCAACATATTTTCGACGAAATGAGGCACTTCTTCCAAGTTTATAAGCAACTTGAAAACAGACATACAACGGTTGATGTTACTGCGGATAAAGATGAGGCGGTTAAAATTATTATAAAATCAATGGAAAGTTACAAAGAACATTTATTCGACTTAACTTCAAAATAAAAAAAACCCTTGCTTTTGCAAGGGTTTTTTAATTGAATTATTTATACTCTTCGATAAGTTTTTTAAATGACGGTAAAGAATTTTTTATTCTTTCTTTATCTACGCAATACGCCAAGCGAACATATCCTTTAACACCGAAATCGTCGCACGGAACGACCAAAATATTATATTTTTTAGCACGTTCCGAAAACTCGTTAGCATCAAAATTTGGCGTTTTTATAAACAGATAGAACGCCCCGTCAGGTTTAACACATTTATAGCCGAATTCCGTTAAGTTTTTAAGAAGAATATCTCTATTTTCTTTATAAGAAGAAACGTCCACCTTAACGTTATAGCATTTTGCAATAACCTTTTGAAATAAACTCGGTGCGCAAACGTATCCGAGCGCCCTTCCCGCCCCGCATACGGCAAGATAAACCTTATCCGATTTTTTGCAGTCAGGCGAAACGGCGATATACCCTATTCTTTCACCCGGTAGCGATAATGATTTAGAATAAGAATAGCAAACGATAGTATTCTTATAATAATTCATTAAAAAAGGAACGGATATATTATCGTATACGAGTTCGCGATACGGTTCGTCGGCTATTAAATAAATAGTTTTTCCGTATTCAATTTCTTTTTGATTTAATATTTCGGCAAGTTTTTTTATAGTTTCTTCTGAATAAACAACACCGCTTGGGTTATTCGGTGAATTAACGATAACTGCCCTTGTTTTTTCGGAAATTTTTCCTTCAAAATCTTCAAAATCAATTTGAAAATCTTCTTCACGCGGGGTTGAAACAACAAGATTTCCGCCTGCGCTTTCGGTAAATACTCTATACTCGGTGAAAAACGGTGCAAAAGCGATAACTTCCTCGCCCGAGTTTAATATCGCCCTAAGAGAAATGGTTAAAGACGCAGCCGCGCCGCATGTCATATATATATTGTTTTCGGAAAGGCTTGTATTAAATCTTGAATTTATATAATCGCTTATAACTTTTCTTGTTTTAATATCGCCGGGCGCGGAAGTATAACCGTGCAAAGCCACAGAATTTTCGTTACTTAGTAAAGATATTATCGTTTCAGCAATTTCCTTGGGCGGCTCTACGCTGGGGTTTCCCAAACTGAAATCAAAAACGTTCTTTTCGCCGACCTCTTCGGCTCTTTTTTTGCCGAACTCGAAAAGTTCCCTAATAACCGAACGCTTACTTCCGAGTTCAAGACTTTTTTCGTTTATTTCCATTATTCACCTATTTTAAGTAGTTTTAATGCGTTTTGATAAAATATTTTATCGTAAACCGATTTTTCCAAGCCGTATGATAAAAAAGTAGTAATATCCGTTTTCATATCGCGCCACGGGCAATCGGTTGCAAACAAAATTTTGTCCGCACCGTGTTTATTCAATATCTTAATAAAAAGATCTTTATTTATTTCGTGAAAAGTAAAAGCGGTATCAAAATATACGTTTAATCCGGCAAGCCTACTTAAAACTTCTTCCCACTCGGCATGTGCGCCGTAGTGCGCCAAAACAAACTTATCGTGACCGACTTTTTTTATAACTTTTTCAGAAAGTTCGGGCGGGCATTTTACCGGCTGACCTTTATACCCGTCGTCAACCCCTGCGTGAGTTACAACAACCATATCAAAATCTTTTGCCGCAGATAAAATCTCGATATATCCTTCGTGATCGATAAATTCACCCTGATAATCGGGATGAATCTTAACCCCGATAAATCCGTTATCTTTTAAAAACTTCATTTTGGATTTTATATCTTCGCAAAGCGGATGAATACCGCCAAATGATATAATTCTTCGTTTTTTATCGGCAAATCTTTGGTTTAACTCTAACGCAAAGTGATTTATACTGTCAAATTGCGACGGTTTTGTTACAACAGGCAAAGCAACTGAAAGATCAACTCCGCCCCTTTCCATATTCTCTAAAAGTCCGTTAACAGTTCCGTCAGTAAAGGCTTTTCCGTTACAATTATGTTCAAGAATATCTATGGTTTTTGCCGCAATTTTATCCGGAAAAACGTGTGTGTGAAAATCTATTATCATATTAAATTAAATATTATCGGTAGATAAAAACTCCACGCCGTTTTCAGTTAAAATTCTTTCTGCTTTTAATGCGTCTTCGGCTTTTAACACAACCGACGCCTTTTCTCCGTTTACGGATAAACCATACATATATTCGATGTTAATTCCGTTTTCGGTAAGCAAGGTTAAAAGCGTTTGCAAACTTCCCGATTCGTGAGGGATTTTTATAATTAAAACGTCGGTCAGCATAGTGGAAAAGCCAGAATCGCTAAGCTTTTTCTTTGCGGTTTCCGGATTATCGGTAATAATTCTTAAAAGCCCGTATTCAGTAGTGTCTGCAAGGCTTAACGATAAAATATTTATATCGTTTTCCTTTAACACTCCTAAAACTTCACCTAATCTGCCTTTGCGGTTTTCAATAAACACGGATAATTGTTTTGAAAACATGTTTCCCTCCTATTAAAATAATTTACGGTTATCAATAACGTGAACGGCTTTGCCTTCGCTGCGTTTTAACGTCATCGGTTCAACTATTCTGATCTTTGCGTTAAGACCGAGCGCTTGATTTATTACGTGCCCGATTTTATTTTTAAGCGCTTCAAGTCCTTTAATTTCGTCGGTATAATACTTTTCGTCGATTTCGACTTGAATTTCCAAAGTGTCAAGATTATTTACTCTATCGACGATTATCATATAGTGCGGAGTAACTTCTTTAACTTCGATAAGAGCCGCTTCTACCTGACTCGGGAAAACGTTTACCCCACGGATAATGAGCATATCATCCGATCTTCCACGGAATTTAGAAATTCTTGCGCTGGTTCTTCCGCACTCGCAGGGCGATTTATCGATACTCGTCAGATCCTTAGTTCTATAACGGATAAGCGGCAAACCTTCTTTCGTAAGTGTGGTAAACACAAGTTCGCCGAGTTCGCCGTCACCAGCCGGAAGAAGAGTTTTTGCGTCGATAATTTCGGGATAAAAATGATCTTCGCAAACGTGCAACCCGTTATGGAATTGACAGTCGCACGCAACCCCGGGCCCCATAACTTCCGAAAGCCCGTAAATATCGTGTGCGGTTATATGTAACCTTTGCTCGATTTCCGTTCTCATCTTATCAGTCCACGGTTCTGCCCCGCAGATCGCCGTTTTTAGTTTAAGATCGCCGATTTTTCCTTCCTGTTCTAATAATTCGGAAATATGAAGTAAATAAGACGGCGTGCAAGCGATTGCGGTAACTCCGAAGTCAAGCATCATGGTCGTAAGCTTTTTGGAATTACCCGTGCTCATGGGAACGACCATTGCTCCGATTTTTTCAGCGCCGCTATGCGCACCTAAGCCACCGGTAAACAATCCGTATCCGTATGCGACCTGAATAATATCGTTTTTTGATATGTTTGCCATCGTCATACAACGTGCAACGCACTCCGCCCAAATATCCAAATCGTGCCTTGTGTAGCCGACGACCGTTGCCTTTCCCGTCGTTCCGCTTGAAGCATGCACGCGAACTATACTCGATTGCGGAACCGCGAAAAGACCGAAAGGATAATTATCCCTTAAATCGTCTTTCGTGGTAAAAGGAAGGTTTTTAATATCTTCGAGCGTTTTTATATCGCCGGGAAGAATTCCGACCTTTTGCATTTTTTTGCGATAGAATTCCACGTTATGATAAACATAATCGACGATTTTTTTAAGACGTGCGGTTTGAAGCGCCGTCATTTCGTCACGCGACATGCATTCTTTCGTTTCGTTCCAAATCATTTTTATTACCGCCTTTTTATAAATTATATCCGGCAAGGAAGGCTTTTTCGTTGATTTCGACAGTTTTTAAAGGAACGGTCTTTCTTAAAACTTCCAGCCATTTTTCTTTTTCAAAACCGATATATTTTGCCGCAAGCCCCAAAACTACCGAGTTCAAAACCTTTGGGTTTCCTAGTTCAATCGCTATTTTGCCACCGTCAACCGAATATACGGTATGTTCCTTTTTAAGGTCTTCTAAAATATTTTCGGGATAACTTTTTGCGCCGATAACGACCGTCATCGGGTCGATCCTTGCGTCGTTGACGATTATTATTCCGTCTTTTTTAAGAAAGTGAGCGTATCTTTTTGCCTCTAACCTTTCAAACGAAATCAAAATATCGGCGTTACCTTCTTCAACCACGGGTTCATAAATCTTTTCACCGTATCTAACGAAAGTTACGACGCTGCCGCCCCTTTGTGCCATACCGTGAACTTCCGAAAGTTTAACGTCAAATCCTTCACTAAGGGCGGTCTTGCCGATAATTCTGCTTGTAAGTAACGTTCCCTGTCCGCCAACACCTACGACCATTATATTTTTAATACTCATTATCTTTCGCTCCTATCGATTGCGTTGAATTTGCAATAATTTTTACATAATCCGCAGCCGTTACACATCGTTTGATCGATTTTGATCTTTCCATCTTCTTTTTTCGTAAGCGCAGGGCAACCGATTTTAAGGCACATTCCGCACTTAACGCAGTTGCTCTCTATCGGTTTGCAAATATAAGGGAATTTCTGACCTTTAAGGAGAGCGCACGGCGCTTTTGCGATAATTACAGTTAAAACATCGGATAAAACGCTGTTTTTAATTTCGGTTTCCAAAGTTTTAACGTCGAACGCGTCGATAGTTTTTACGGAAGGAACACCTATCGCCTTGCAAAGTTCGGCTAAATCGATAGCATAGGTTTCTTCGCCCTTTAACGTTTTACCCGTTGCTGCGTGATCCTGATGCCCCGTCATACCCGTGGTTCTGTTATCGAGAATAATTACGGTTGCGGTAGACTTATTATAAACTAAATTGATAAGTGAATTAACGCCGGTATGCAAGAAAGTTGAATCGCCAATGACGGCTACCCAGTTTTTAACGTAGTCTTTTCCCTTTGCCTTTTCCATACCGTGAAGAGCGGAAATACTTGCACCCATACAAATGGTGGTATCTATAACGGATAAAGGCGCAACCGCGCCGAGCGTATAGCACCCGATATCGCCCGATGCGTGGATTTTAAGTTTAGAAAGCACCGAAAAAACGCTTCTGTGCGGGCAACCAGGGCAAAGTATCGGCGGACGATTCGGCACTTCTTCTTTTTCAAAAACCTTATCTGATTTACCGAGTAAGGCATTTTTTAAGAGTTCAGCACTATATTCACCCTGTTTAGTGAAAAAATCTTTACCTAAAACTTTTAAGCCCCAGGATTTTATCTGTTCTTCGATAACGGGTTCTAATTCTTCGACAACGTAAACCGTTTTGACCTTTTGAACAAACTCTTCGATAAGTTTTTTAGGCAACGGATTTATCATACCGAGTTTTAATACGCTTGCGTTCGGGAAAACTTCTTTAACGTATTGATAAGGTATTCCGCTAGTGATAAATCCTATTTCAGTATCGGCATACGTAACTTTATTAATCGAAAAATCAGAACAGTCGTTCGCAAGAGCTATTTCTCTTTTTTCGACGGCAACGTGCCTTCCTATTGCGGATGCGGGCATCATAACAAATTTAGGAACAGATCGTTCATAAACCTTATCCGCCACTTCAATTCTCTCGGATAATTTAACGATCCCTTGCGAGTGTGCAAGTTTTGTGGTCGTTCTAAGAATTACCGGCGTATCGTATTTTTCGGAAATTTCATATGCAAATTTGATAAAGTCTATCGCTTCTTGGCTGTCTGACGGTTCAATAAGCGGAACGTGAGCGCTTCTTGCGATCATTCTGGTGTCTTGTTCGTTTTGCGAACTTGCAAGCCCCGGATCGTCCGCAACGACGATAACAGATCCGCCGTTTACACCCGTATAAGAAAAAGTATAAAGCGGATCTGACGCAACGTTAAGCCCAACGTGTTTCATACATGCTAGACTTCTTACGCCCGCAATAGAAGCGCCAGCCGCAACTTCTACGGCGACTTTTTCGTTAGGCGCCCATTCGGTATAAACTTCGTTATATTTTGCAAGATTTTCGCTGATTTCCGTGCTTGGAGTTCCGGGATATGCGCTTGAAACTTTAACGCCTGCCTCGTATGCGCCCCTTGCCAAAGCCTCGTTTCCGAGCATTATGATTTTTTCTTCCATATTATTTGTTCCTTAAATCGATTATCCTTTTTGCTTTTCCTTCAAACCTTTTCAAAGTGTTCGGTGATTCTAAAATGATTTTAACATCAAGACCTAAAACCGTTTTGATTTTATAACGTATGTTCGCGGTAAGTTTTTCAAGATCCGAAAAACTGTCCGTGCTTTTAACAAGTTCAACCCTAACGGAGAGTTTATCCGAATACCCTTCTCTTTCAACTATAATTTCGTAATGCGGACCGAGTTCAGCAAAACTTAAAATCACTTCTTCGATCTGGCTCGGGAAAACGTTTACGCCGCGAACTTTAAGCATATCGTCCGATCTTCCCGAAGGATTTTCCATACGGCAAAAAGTTCTGCCGCACTTACACGGCTCGTAAAAAAGCCTTGTAATATCTTTTGTCCTATAACGGATAAGCGGCAACCCTTCTTTTTTGATACAGGTTACTACAAGTTCGCCCTTTTCACCTTCCGGTAAAACTTCTCCGGTTGCGGGGTTAATTATTTCGGGTATAAAATAATCTTCGTTGATATGCATACCGCAATGCTCCAAGCACTCGCCCGAAACCCCAGGGCCCATAAGTTCGCTCATACCATAGTTTGAAGTGATTTTCATGTCGTCGCCCCAAACTTTATGCATTTCAGCTCTCATGGCGTCGGTCAATAATTCGCTGCCGACAAGACCGATTTTAACGCTTAAATCTTTTTTAGGATCGATCCCCATAGAGTTAGCAACTTCCGCAAGCCTTAGCGCATAAGACGGAGTCGCAACCAAAAGAGACGTTCCGAAATCTTGCATATACATTATCTGTTTTTCGGAATTGCCGGTAGAAGACGGAACTATGGTCGCCCCTATATTTTCAAGCCCATAATGAAGCCCCAAAGCCCCCGTAAACATACCGTAACCGAAACAAATCTGCGCAATATCTTCTTTGCTTGCGCCACCCATACACGCGATACGGGAAACGCACTCCGTCCAAGTTTTTAAGTCGTTCTTGGTGTAGCCCACAACAGTCGGTTTACCAGTCGTGCCGCTTGACGCGTGGATTCTGACAAGTTCCTTTTTATCCACTGCAAACAGCCCGAAAGGATATGTATCACGCATATCTTGTTTTGTTATAAAAGGAAGTTTGGATAAGTCTTTTAGACTTTTAATATCGTCCGGTTTTAAGCCGATCTCATCCATCTTCTTTTTATACGGCAAAACTTTTTCATAAACTCTGTTTACTGTTTCTTTTAGGCGCGAAAGTTGAATTTCTTCGATTTCACGTCTTGATAACGTTTCTTCCTTTGACCAAATCATATAAACTCCAAAAGCTAAATTATCAAATTATCTACTTGTTTTTCAAAAGCGTCGTGAACGAGTTGTTCGTCCGGCTTTTTGGTAAACGCGCTAACGACAAGCGTTATAACAACCGAAAAGCACATACACAAAACGCCTGTAAGCGGCGAACTCGCTACGCCCGCTTTTAATATATTTCCAAACCCTGCGGCACCGCCGACTTTCAATATACCGAAAACGACGGTAAATACAGCCGTGAAAATAAGACCGCCGATAATCGACGAAAACGCCGCGGTCTTCGTAAGTTTTTTTGAATAAAGCCCCAAAACGAACGGACCGAAAAAGCAACCGGAAAGCGTTCCCCAACTAAGTGACATCATATATGCGATAGCGGTAATATTATAAAGTTTATTCAAAATCGCTATAACGACCGAGATAGCAATAAAAACGAAACACATTATTCGCATTACGAGAGTAACGTTTTTATCCGACGCTTTTTTATTTATCGCGCCTTTATAAAGGTCAACGGATAAAACCGATGCGCTGGATAGTGAAACCGACGCCAAGGTAGACATTGATGCGGATAAAACTAAAACGCCGATAAGTCCCAAAAGCCCGATAGGAATAACCTTAATAAGCATAGAAGGAATAATATTATCGGTAACCCCGCCGAATTCTGATGAACCCGTAAAGAACAAGTGTGAAAGCCCACCTACAAAATATGCGATACAGCCGACTATAAGAGCAAATATCGTGCTGACGATCATACCCTGCGTTACCGCTTTTTTATCCCTTACCGTATAATATTTATGAACCGTTTGCGGTAGCCCGTAAACTCCGAGAGACGTCAATAAAATTATCGAAATTAAAATTATCATCGGCGAATCGAAGAATCCCTTCTCTCCGTAGCCTACAAAGAACCCAAATCCGGTATCACTCAACTTCTTTAACCCTTCGATCCCGTTCACGTTTGAACTTGCCATAAAGAAAGCGATCATTACGATAACGCCGAGAAGCATAATTATTCCCTGAACAAAATCGGATAGCGAAGTCGCAAAATATCCGCCAAACACCAAATAAAGCGCGGTAAGAAGCGCCAAAACCACAACGACTATCGTGCCGTTAATATTGAACATCTGCTCGAAAAGATTTCCAAGCCCGTTATAGACAGACGCCGCATAAGGAATCAAGAATACAAAAATTATGACGGCGGAAAGAATTTTTAAGTTTTTAGAGCCGTATCTCTTTTCAAAAAAGTCCGGCATAGTTTTCGCTTGCAAGCGATTCGTCATATTTTTTGTTCTTTTTGCGAGCAAAAGCCAAGCAAGAAGCCCGCCGATTATTGCGTTACCCACGCCTATCCAAAACGCCGCGAGCCCGAAGTCCCAACCGAATTTTCCCGCATAACCGATAAAAATCACGGCTGAAAAATACGTTGTGCCGTAAGAAAAGGCGCTCATCCAACCGTTTAGCCCCTTTTTCCCGGCAAGCAAAAAGTCATTAACGGTTTTAGACTTATTTCTCGTATAAACCGCAATGCCTATCATTGCCAAAACGTAAATACCCAAAACAACGTAATCCAACCACATTACTTTATCCTCACAAGTTCGTAAATAAAAAAAGCCGAATTCACGGCTCAATAAAAAATTTACCGTAAAAAAGAATTGAAAAAAACACTTCAAATTCTCTAACGGATATAATTATATAACTTTAATATTTATATGTCAATTATAAGGTCAAAATAAAAATAATAAAAGCAAAAAAATTTTACAAAAATCAGCATTGAAGAAAGAATTTACAAAAAGCCTAAAAAGCCGTAAAATACGATTCCCAAAAATGCCGAAATAAGAATTAAAAGTATAGGCGAAATTTTTTTCTTAAATATCAAAGACGAAGAAAAATATACTGCAACTATTAAGAAAAAAATCGTCAAGGCTCGCCAGTCGAAATTAGGTGTATCTGTTACTTTTGAAACACCTATAACTACCGAAATAAAAAGATTGATAGCCGTTCCTATAATAAGCCCTATAACAACAGGTCTTATTCCCGCCAAAACCGCTTGAACGCCGGCATATTTTAAAACTCCGCGAATAAGTGCCGCAATAACTAAAATAATTATAAAAGCCGGCAAAACGACGGCAAGCGTTGCAAGAATCGCCCCCAAAAGCGAGCCGAAAACACCGCCGATTATTGCGCCCCCTTGCGAAGCGCCTATAAAGGTAGCCATATTTATAGCAACAGGCCCCGGGGTAGATTCGGAAACTGCAATAAAACTTAGAAGTTGCTGTTCAGAAAGCCAGCCGTGCTTTATAACTTCTTCCGATAAAACGGAAATCATGCCGTATCCGCCACCGAAAGATACCGTTCCGATTTTAAGGAAAGTTAAAAACAGATCAAGCATCTTTTTCACTCTCCTTTTCTTCGGGCGTTTTATTAAGTTCTTTTTTTACGATGCTGCCGTTATCGAAAATCAATTTTTCGCCCTTCGGCTTAAACTTTTTTAGGCTGACAAATAGCGTTATAAGATAAAATATAAGTCCTATACCCCCGCCGATTATTATAAAATAAATCGAAGAAAAGCCTATCGACAAAAGAGAAAAAGTCACCATAAGAACGGCAACAATAACGGCAATAACAGTATTAAAAATATTGAATTTTAAGTGTTTGAAAAGTTTAATTCCGGCACTTAAAATCAAAAATACAACGCACGCCGATATGCCGTAAAATGCGTATCGAACGTAAGTTAAAGACATAAATTTATCGAAAAAAAGCGATATACAGAAAATTATGATAAGGGACGGCAACACCACGCCGAGCGTTGCGAAAAACGCACCGAAAAAGCCCGCGCACTTATACCCTATATACGTGGAAGTATTTACCGCGTGCGGGCCGGGTGTAGATTCGGCAATCGCCAAAATATTCAAAAATTCTTCGTGATTAACCCATTTTTTCTTCTCAACAAGTTCACGTTCAATCACGGAAACCATGGCATAACCGCCACCGAACGTGAAAAGCCCGATCTTAAACATCGTTATAAAAAGAAGAAAAAACATTTTAGATTTTTTCATTAAGTTTTATTCCGAAAATTTTGATAATTAAACTTCTATATTGCCCTTTTCGCCGAGAAGTTCTTTATGTTTTATAAGTATAGGCTCGACAACGTTTTTGCAATATTCAAAAACTTGCGAAGGGGCTCTGCCTATATATTTTTCAGGTGAAACAACGTCTGTTAATTTATCCGAAATAACGGAAAAATATTCGTCGTTTTTAATTAAATCAAGCAAATTATTCTCTTTTCCCAAAATTTTAACGTTTTCAGCCGCTTTCATTGAAAGTTCCCTTATTTTTTCATGCGTTTCCTGTCTGCTTTTTCCGCATTTTACGCATTCCATAATAATATTTTCGGTCGCCATAAACGGAAGTTCGGATAAAACGTGCTTTTCTATAACCTTTTCGTAGACGACAAGATTTTCGGTAATATTCATATACAGCCTTAAAATCCCGTCTACCGCCAAAAAAGCCTGTGCGGTGACTATGCGTTTATTAGCCGAATCGTCAAGCGTTCTTTCCAGCCATTGGGTAGATGACGTTATAGAAGCGTTTATCGGAAGAGATATCACAAACCTTGATAGCGCGCTTATTCTTTCGCTACGCATAGGATTTCTTTTATACGCCATAGCGGAAGATCCTATCTGATTCTTTTCAAACGGTTCTTCAAGTTCTTTTTCATGCTGCAAAATTCGCAAATCATTAGAGAATTTATAAGCACTTTGAGCAATTTCCGATAAAAGTGATAAAACTTTATAATCGAATTTTCTGGGATAAGTTTGACCAGTAAGGTCGAAAACTTTGCTATATCCCATTTTTTCAACGACTTTTTTCTCCAAAAGTTTAACTTTTTCTTCATCGTTATCGAAAAGTTCCATAAAACTCGCCTGAGTTCCGGTCGTTCCTTTTACCCCGCGAAGTTTAATATTAGACTTAAAGTAGATTAAAGATTCGTAGTCGGAAACCAAATCTTGAAGCCATAAAGCAGCTCGCTTACCGACGGTTGTTAATTGCGCGGGTTGCAAATGCGTGTAACCGAGCGTCGGCAAATCTTTATATTTAAGAGCAAAATTTTTAAGATTATTTATAACGTTGACAAGTTCTTTTAAGATCACGTCTAACGCTTTATCGATTAAAATCGCTTCCGCATTATCCGTTACAAAGCAACTGGTTGCGCCAAGGTGAATAATTTTTTCTGCGGATATCGCTTGCTTTCCGTATGCTTTAACGTGCGCCATAACGTCGTGGCGAACTTCTTTTTCAAAAGCCGCGGCATCTTCGTAATTTATATCTTCCGCATATTTTTTAAGTTCTTCAATCTGTTCGTCTGTAATATTAAGCCCTAACTCTTTTTCGCTCTCGGCAAGCGCAATCCAAAGTTTGCGCCAGATTTTATAACGCGAGTCGTTTGAAAAAATTTCAGACATTTCTTTCGTGGCGTATCTTGTAATAAGCGGATTTTCGTAAATTTCGTTTTCCATTTTTTACTCCTTCGTTATTTTAAGGCGATTATGTTACGCATAATGTATTCAAAAATCGTTAGAAGTTTATTTGCTTTTTTCAGAATCATTGCAATATAAATAAATTTCAAAAGGTAAACCTTTATTTTGAAAAATTAAGCGGCTAACAAATAATTTTTTCACGTAAATTATACCATTTTTAAATCGGTTTGTAAACCTAAAAAAGCCGATAAATAAATGATAAAAATAAATAATTCTTAAAACGTTTTTATTCGTTCGGCAATTTGTTGACTTTTATTTTTTAAAATAATATAATAAATAAGTTAATTAAATAGAATATCATATTTATATTCTTCGGAGGCATTTACTTATGGATATGAAAAAAATCGAAAAGAAGTGGCAAGCATTTTGGGAAAAGGAAAAAATCAATAACTTTAACCCGAAAAATATGGACAAAAAATATTATTGTCTTGAAATGTTTTCTTACCCTTCCGCAGCAAAATTGCACCTTGGGCACTGGTATAACTACGGTCCGACGGACAGTTTTGTTCGCTATAAAAAGATGAAAGGATTTGAAGTTTTTCAGCCCATGGGATTTGACGCGTTCGGTCTCCCTGCCGAAAACTATGCTATAAAAACCGGGATCCATCCGAAAGACTCCACCGAGCAAAATATAATCAATATGGAACAAACTTTGCGCGAAATGGGCGCAATGTTCGACTGGAACGCCGAAATCAAAACTTGTGAAGAAGACTATTATAAATGGACGCAATGGCTCTTTTTAAAACTTTACGAAAAAGGTTTGGCATATAGAAAAGAAGCGCCCGTAAACTGGTGCCCCAGCTGCAAAACCGTTCTTGCCAACGAACAAGTAGTTAACGGCGAATGTGAAAGATGCCACTCTCAGGTCGTTAAAAAAGATTTAACGCAATGGTTTTTCAAAATCACCGACTATGCCGAAGAATTATTAAACGGCTTAAATCAACTTGACTGGCCTGAAAAAACCAAACTTATGCAAAAAAACTGGATAGGTAAATCTACCGGCGGAGAAATTGAATTTACCACCGAAAGCGGAGATAAATTCAGAGTTTTCACCACGAGAGCGGATACTCTTTTCGGCGTTTCATACGTCGTTCTTGCCCCCGAACACCCTCTAGTTAAAAAATTAACGACGAAAGAGTGCCAAAAAGCCGTTGAAGATTATCTTATCGAAACGTCAAAAGTCAACGAGATAGATCGGCTTTCTACCGCAAGAGAAAAAACAGGAGTATTTATCGGAAGTTATGCAATAAATCCGATAAATAACAAAAAAGTTCCCATCTATGCTGCGGATTACGTTTTATATTCTTACGGAACAGGTGCCGTTATGGGCGTTCCCGCACATGACGAAAGAGACTTTGCGTTTGCCCAAAAATACAATCTTCCCGTAAACAGGGTTATTAAAGGAATAAATTGCAACGACGATCTCCCCTTTACCGAAGACGGTATCGTAATTAACAGCGTTGGATTTGACGGACTTACGAGCGAAGAAGCGAGAAAAGCCATAGTAAATAAACTTGTTATAGAAGAAAAGGGCGAACACAAAACTAATTACAGGCTTCGTGACTGGTTGGTTTCACGCCAGCGTTACTGGGGCGCGCCTATCCCTGTTATCCATTGTGATAAATGCGGAATCGTTCCCGTGGACGTTAAAGATTTGCCCGTTAAACTTCCGTATAACGTTGAATTTACTCCGGACGGAGAATCTCCACTTGCAAAATGCAAGGAATTTATGGAAGTTAAATGTCCGATCTGCGGCGGGCCCGCTCACAGAGATCCGGATACTTTGGATACTTTCGTTTGTTCAAGTTGGTATTATTTAAGATACCCCGACGCTAAAAACAGCGAAATGCCTTTCGACCCCGAAATAATCAATAAAATGCTACCGGTCGATAAATACGTCGGCGGTGCGGAACACGCTTGCATGCACTTATTATACGCAAGATTTATCACCAAGGCTTTAAGAGATATGGGATATCTTAATTTTGACGAGCCGTTTAAATCCTTAGTGCATCAGGGCGTTATTTTAGGAACTGACGGACTTAGAATGAGTAAATCGCGCGGAAACATTATAGCCCCCGATCCTTACGTTCAAAAATACGGCGCGGACGTTTTAAGGCTATATCTTATGTTCGGTTTTTCATATACCGAAGGCGGACCCTGGAGCGACGACGGTATAAAAGCGATAACTAAATTCACCGATAGGATCGAACGCTTGGCGGATAAAATCAAAGATCTTAAAGCGGATAAAAACGAATCTATCGATAAAAACGAAAAAGAACTTTTATACGCAACTAACTACGCCATAAAATGCGTTGATAACGACATGCAAAACTTCTCGTTTAATACGGCGGTTGCAAGACTTATGGAACTTTTAAACGCGCTTTATAAATATGATTCTTGCGAAAATATCAACGTTAAGTTATATAAAGAGTGCTTTAAGAAGTTTATATTACTTCTTGCGCCTTGCGCTCCCCACTTCTCCGAAGAAATTTGGGAGATTTTAGGAAACAAAGGCTCGATATTCAACGTTGAATATCCCAAGTTCGACGAAAGTGCGCTTATTAAAGACGAAGTTGAACTTGCCGTTCAATTCAACAGCAAAATGCGCGGAAAGATAAACGTTAAAAACGGCGCTACCGAAGAAGAAATAAAAACGGTTATTTATGCCGACGAAAAGTTATCTGCCGAATTAAACGGTAAAACGATAAAAAAATTCATTATCGTTCCCGGAAGATTAGTTAACCTTATTGTAGGATAAAATAATAATAATGAAGAAAAAACAAAACGGTGCTTTAATAAAAAGGTTTTCCCCCGATTTAAATTCGGGGCTAAACGATCTTCAAGTGAGACAAAGAATTGAAGAACGCCAAGTAAATTCCGTGAAGAAAAAATATTCAAAGTCGTATTTATCGATATTTATCGGTAATATTTTCACGTTCTTCAATTTACTTGGGCTTATCGTTACCGTTGCCCTTATCGTTGCAAAAGCCGGAATAACAAGTTTTTTCTTCGACTTAATATATCTTGCAAACATCTTTATCGGAATTATTTTAGAAATTCGCGCTAAAAGATGCATCGATAAACTATCTTTAATTTCAGAGAAAAAAGTCGACGTAATAAGAAACGGAGAAACGCTTTCCGTTTCTTCCGATCAAATCGTTTTAGACGACGTAGTTTTATTAAACCTTGGCGATCAGATTCCGGTTGACGGGATCTTACTTGACGGGACAATCGACGTTAACGAATCACTTTTAACGGGCGAATCGGTTTCGGTAACCAAAAAAATAGGCGACAAACTTTATGCCGGAAGTTTTATTTCTTCCGGAAAATGCAAGATTCTTGCAGACAAGGTCGGTAAAGAAAAATATATTGAAACGCTCAGCGAAACAGCTAAAAAATACAAAAAGCCGTCGTCAGAAATAATGTCTTCGCTGAAAAAAATTATTAAAGTTATCAGTTTTATCATTATCCCCATTGCTACCGCTTCAATGCTTAAAAGCACGCTTATTTCGCAAAACGACTTATTTTCGGCAATAAAAGGCACTTCTACGCTTGTTATCGGCATGATACCTTCCGGTATGTTTTTATTGACGAGTATGGCGCTTGCAGTTGGCGTTATTAAACTTTATAAGAAAAAAACGCTCGTTCAAGACCTTTATTCTCTTGAAATGCTTGCAAGAGTGGATACGATTTGTTTCGATAAAACGGGAACAATAACCGACGGTAAAATGACTGTTAAAGAATTTTTACCTTTAAACGAAAAAAATCGCGACGAACTTTTTAAAATCACCGGCGCAATTTTAGGAACGCTTAACGATACCAACCAAACGGCGATCGCACTATCAAACTTTTTCGGAAAAAACGCAGATGGTTTTATCGTTAAATCTTCTCTCCCCTTTAATTCTGAAAGAAAATTTTCCGCGGTAACGTTTGAAAATTTCGGAACTTACGCTTTCGGCGCTCCCGAGTTTTTACTTAAAGGCGAAAATCTTAAAAAAGTTGAACAAAAAGTTTCGGATCTTGCCAAAGAAGGACTTAGAGTTTTAGTTTTAGCGCACAGCAAAAACGATATAAAAGACGGAAAAATCGAGAGAAGTTTTGAACCCGTTGCATTAATTACCATTTCGGATAATATTCGTGAAGACGCATTTGAAACCGTTAAATGGTTCAAAGAAAACGGTGTTGCTATTAAAGTTATATCGGGCGATAACCCCATAACCGTTTCGGAAGTATCGAAAAGAGTCGGAATAGATAACGCCGATAAATATATCAATCTTGAAGGATTATCCGAAAAAGAAGTTGAACTCGCCGCGAACGAATACACAGTTTTCGGAAGAGTTAGTCCCGAACAGAAAGCGATTATAATAAGGGCGATAAAAAAAGCCGGACACGTTACAGCAATGACCGGCGACGGCGTGAACGATATTTTAGCGCTTAAAGAAGCGGATTGCGCCGTTTCTGTTGCCGCGGGATCAGACGCAGCGAAAAATATTTCACACCTCGTTTTAATGGATAACAACTTTAACTCTATGCCTCAGATAGTTTTTGAAGGCAGAAGAGTTATAAATAACGTTAAAAGCAGCGCCTCGCTTTACCTTATGAAAACCTTATTTACAATGCTTGTGGCAATTCTGAGCCTTGCGCTACCTATTTACAAGGCTTATCCATTTAATCTGCCGCACATGATAATGCTTGAAGTTTTTGTAATAGGGCTTCCGTCTTTCTTTCTTTCACTCCAACCAAACGATTCAAGGGTGGAAGGTGCGTTTATACCATATATTCTTAAAAAGTCCTTACCGAGTGCGGTATTGATGGTTTTAAGCGTCGCGGTATTTTTAATAACAAAATACTCGTTCGGATATTTTGAAAATAATCCACAGTATAGTGACGCATTATATACAACGCTTACCGTTTATTCGTTTACGTTTGCGGGAATAGTTTCTCTTTTAAACATTTGCCAACCGCTGAATAAATACCGAGCCGTGCTATTTTTCTCTAACCTATTTGTCGTTACGTTTATAATAGCGTTTGGTATGATAAACGGTTTTAGTTCTTTCGGGCTTATAAAACTTTTAAGTTTTAGCGAAATGTGGCATCATTACCTGATACTTTTCGGCTTAATGATTTTAGATATTCCCCTGTTATACGTTTTGGATAAATTCTTTACGAAAATAACTTCTTTGAAAATAAAAAGAAAATAAAATAAAAAAAGGCATAAAAAAATCGGCACGGTTGTGCCGATTTTTTACTTATTATCAATTAAAGTAACGATATCTTTTACGGTATGTATATTGACAGCCTCTTCATCCGGAACCGTTATTCCGAAAGTTTCTTCAAGGCTCATAAGCATCTCGACAACATCGAGAGAGTCCGCACCAAGATCTTTAACGATATCCTTTTCTTCCGTGATTTCATCTAACGGCTTATTTAATTGCTCGGATATCATTTCTCTAACTTTATCAAGCGTTGCCATAAGTTTTCCTCCATTAATTTATAAATATATTTTAATATATTTACTATTAAAAATCAAGTATATGTTTATATATTATTGACCAAAACGCAAAGTTTTCCTTTATTTAGCGTAAACGGACCTGATACTTCTTTTTCGGAAATTAAATCGAAAAGTTTACCGCTGAAAGATAATATTTTATCAAAATCGGATAAATTTATCGCAACAAAAACTTCCGATTCGGCGTTATATCTTTTATAGGAATAAAAACCATTACTGCAATACAGTTCAGAAAAATCACCGTCTTTAAAACAAGAATAGCTATCTCTTATTTTACCGAGTTTTTTATACCAGTTAAGTATCTCAATATTTTCGTTACCCCACGGATAAGCAAGCCGATTTAGCGGATCGGAAAAGCCTTGCATGCCGGCTTCGTCCCCATAATATATACTTGGAATACCATTAAGAGTAAACTGCAATAGCGACGCCGCTTTAAGCCTATTTATCACCAAAGGTAAATCGTTTTCGGAAATTTTAAGGTTTTCCATTTGAGATTTTGTTAGCCCCGCTGTTTCAATTCCGGAAACGGCAGATAAAAGCCTATAAGTATCGTGGGTTGATAAAATATTCATTAAAGAATTAAGCACGAATTTCGGATAATGGTCTATTTGCGTTTTTATCGTATTTGAAAGTTCGCTTATATTGCCCGTGCAAACAAAATTTAATATAGCATTCTTTAGCGGATAATTCATAACGGAGTCTAACTCTTCGCCTTGGAAATATTCTCTTCTTACCCCGTATGAAATCTTATTAGAAGCGTCTTCCCATACTTCGCCAATAATAAAAGCGTCTTTATTTACTTTTTTAACTGCTTTTCTGATACGCTTAACGAACTTTGCGGGAATTTCGTCCACAACGTCAAGTCGCCAACCGCCAACGCCAAGTTTCGTATAGTAATCAATCACGCCGTTTTCGCCACAAATAAAGTCCCAAAAACCGTCGTTTGACTTATTCACCGAAGGAAGTGTGGTAATACCCCACCAAGACTCGTAATAATCGGGATACGCCAAGAAATTATACCAAGAAAAATATTCGGAATTTTCGCTCTGATATGCGCCGACCGAATTATATTTACCGTATTTATTAAAGTATATACTGTCGTCCCCAGTATGGTTAAACACACCGTCGATAACGATTTTTATTCCATATTTTTCCGCTTCGGATATTAAATTTTTAAAATCGTTTATGTCGCCTAAAAGACTATCGATTTTTAGGTAATCGCCCGTGTCGTATCTATGATTAGAATAAGCCTCGAAGATCGGGTTTAAATAGATTATTTTTACCGATAAATCTTTAAGATACGGAAGTTTACTTATTATTCCCTTTATATCTCCGCCAAAAAAGTCGTTATTATGGACTTTCCCGTTGCAATCCGGAAGATAAACGGGCGTATCTTCCCAACGGTCATGTAGCCATTTACCGTCGGCAATCTTTTTATTTTTTTCCGCTCTACAAAATCTATCGGGAAAAATCTGATAAATTATGCCGCCTTTTACCCATTCGGGGACGGTATAACCTTTTTTATAAACCGTAAGTTCAAAACTTCGCGGATTATATGAAACTTGTCCTAAATAGTTTTCGCCAAGACCTAAAATCAAGTCGCCGTCTAATATAAAATGGTAAAAGAAAAGCCCGACAGAAAAAGAAAGCGAAATTTCAAAAAAGTCGCCTTTCTTTTCCATGTCAAGTTTGTTAAAGGTTGCCGTGCCGTCTTTATAATAGACGAACTTACAACTCTTATTATCACCGAAGACACGGAAAGTTACTTCAGTGTCTTCTTTTATTGCCCCTATTTGGGATTTACATTTTTCGTCAAGCGGGTTAAAATACGCCATTTATTATTTTATCCTTTTTAAGTGCCAAATGTTTTCAGCGTATTCTCTGATACTTCTATCAGCCGCAAAAATTCCAGATGCCGCAATATTATTCAAACTCTTCTTTGCCCAGTCGAGTTTATTCTTATAAACGTCATCCGCCTTATGATGAATATCAATAAACGAACCGAAGTCCGCAAGGCACATATAAGGATCGGCGATAGGACTTCCGGTCAACAAATATCTCGAAATATCCGCAAAAGATTGACCGTTAAAACCAAAATTCAATGCTTCGATAACCTTTTCAAGACGTTTATTGTCTGCATAGAAAGCCGAAGAATTATAACCCTGTTTCCAAAGTCTGTCTACTTCTTTCGCAGTTAAACCGAAGATGAAAATATTTTCGTCTCCGCATGCCTCAGCCATTTCAACGTTCGCACCGTCAAGCGTTCCGATCGTCAAAGCGCCGTTGATCATAAACTTCATGTTACCCGTTCCGCTGGCTTCCTTGCCCGCTTGGGAGATCTGTTCGGAAATCTCGGTTGCCGGCATAAGTTTTTCCGCCATAGAAACTTTATAATCTTCCATATAAACGACGTTTAACTTTTCGTTGATCTTAGGATTCTTTCTTATATCTTCGGATAAGCAGCAAATAAGTTTTATTATCTGTTTTGCAAAATAGTATCCGGGAGCCGCCTTTGCACCGAAAATAAAGGTTTTGGGCGTCATTTCAAGATCGGGGTTTTCTTTAAGATCGTTATAAAGCGATATAATATAAAGCGCGTTTAATAGTTGACGTTTATATTCGTGCAAACGTTTTGCCTGAACGTCGAAAACCGAGTCGGGATTTATAATAAAGCCCTGTTTCTTTTTGGCGTATTCGCAGAATTGAAGTTTTTTGATATGTTTGATTTCGTTCAAGCGATTTAAAACCGTTTTATCCTTTTCAAACTTTTTAAATTTTGAAAGTTCTGCGGCGTTCATAACGTATCCGTCGCCGATACAGTCGTTTAACAGGTCGCATAGTTCCGGGTTAGACTGGCAAAGCCAACGTCTATGCGCGATACCGTTAGTAACGTTAGTAAACTTTTCGGGATAAACGTCATTAAAATCCTTAAATATAGAATTTTTAATAATATCGCTGTGAAGTGCCGAAACGCCGTTTACTTTATGCGACGCAACAACGCTTAAATTTGCCATTTTAACTTGGTTATGCGAGAAAATGCTCATTCTATCGATCTTATCCCAGTCTCCGGGGAATTTCTCCCACATCTGGGCGCAGAATCTTTGGTTGATTTCTTTAAGGATCATATAGATTCTGGGAAGTCTTCTCTGAATAAGATCTTCGTTCCACTTTTCAAGCGCTTCGCTCATAACGGTGTGGTTGGTGTATGCAACCGTTCTGGTAACGATATCCCAAGCGTCGTCCCATGAAAATCCGTTTTCGTCTATCAAAATACGCATAAGTTCGGGGATACAAAGTGCGGGGTGAGTATCGTTGATATGGATAGCCGCTTTATCAGGAAGCGATGAAAGCGAACCATATCTCTTTTTATGGTCTTTAACGATATCTTGCAGCGCTGCGGAAACGAGCAAATATTGCTGTTTAAGTCTTAAAGATTTACCTTCAAAGTGGTTATCGGAAGGATATAAAACCTTTGAAATAAGTTCTGCTTCGTTATCTTCTTGCATACTGCGCATATAATCGCCCTGAGAGAATGTTTTCATATCGAAGTCATGAATATTCTGCGCTTTCCAAAGACGGAGAACGGAAACAGCCTCGCTATCTTTTCCGGAAATCATCATATCGTATGCAACCGCTTCGACTTCTTTTGCGTCGTAATGCGCGATCGTTAAACCCTTATCGGTCCATTTTTCTTCGATATGTCCGTCAAATTTAACCTTAAACGTTTTGTCAAGTCTGGGCGTTAGCCAAACTTCGCCACCCGGAAGCCAAATGTCGGGAAGTTCGGTCTGCCAACCGTCGACGATTTTCTGTTTAAAAAGACCGTATTCATATCTTATCGAATAGCCCATTGCGGGATAATTCTGGGTTGCCAAAGCGTCCATAAAGCAAGCGGCAAGTCTACCTAAACCGCCGTTTCCTAAGCCGGCGTCCGGCTCCATTTCGTATAGATCTTCCAAAGATATATTGAAATCTTCTTTTAAAGCCGATTCAAACGCTTGGTTAGCGCTCAAATTGTATACGTTATTTTTAAGAGATTGCCCCAAAAGGAATTCCATGCAAAGGTAATATACCCTTTTGCCGCCCTTTTGACGGTATTTTCTGTTAAAAGCCGTTCTTTTTTCGAGCAAAATATCTCTAATACACATTACAACGGCTTTATAGATCTGTTCTTTCGTCGCCTCGGATGGCGTAACGCCGAAGTATTTTGAAAGTTTGGTTTTAATGAGCGCAGTCGCGTCGTTCTTCGTTAAGTTATTCATCGTTTCAGTAATTTTCTCCTAGTTATTTATTATATAATTCTTCATATTTTCCCGCTTGATTTTTCCAAGAAAAATCGGTATTCATCGCCTTTGATTGAACGTCTTTCCAAACTTCTTTATTATGGAACGCACGGACAGCCTCGTTAATAACATATAGCATATCGTGAGCGTTATAATCATGGAAAGTAAATCCGTTGCCGCTTTCCCCTGTATACGCCTTAATACTGTCGTTAAGTCCGCCGGTTTCTCTGACGACCGAAACAGTTCCGTAGCGGCTTGCAATCATTTGCGAAAGCCCGCACGGTTCCATTTTGGAAGGCATAAGGAAAATATCCGCACCCGAATAAATCTTTCTGGAAAGATCCTGATTATACGCGATAATACTTACGCACTTACCTTTATAACAATATGCGATATGATTGAAGAAATTTTCAAAAGCGGTTTCGCCCTTGCCTAATATTACGACTTGAACGTCTTCATGAAGTAAACTTTCAATCGTGTATTTAACAAGATCAAGCCCCTTATGGGAAACAAGCCTTGAAATAATTGCGATAATCGGAACGTCTGATCTTACGGGAAGATCCAACATCTTTTGAAGTTCCGCCTTACAAACGGCTTTACCCGAAAGATCTTTGCTCGAATAATTAGCAAATAAATATTTATCGGTTTCGGGGTTATAAAAGTCAATATCGATACCGTTCAATATACCGTAAAGTTTATGCGCGTTGCGATTTATAATATTCTCAAGCCCATGTGCAAAATAAGAGTTTTTGATCTCGTTTGCATAGGTCGGGCTTACGGTAGATAAAATATCCGTCATCTCGATAGCGCCTTTCATAAGGTTAACGTCTCCGTTAAATTCTATATACTGACGAATAGAATCGGTAAAACCGAAAAGGCTTTCATAGGTATCTATTCCGAAAACGCCTTGATATTCTATGTTGTGAATAGAAAAAACGGTTTTAATTCTTCTAAACTTTTCGTCACCGAAATACATACCTTTAAGGTAAATTATCGCGGCTGCGGTTTGCCAGTCGTTACAATGCAAAACGTCCGGATAAATATCGAGCCTTGCGATCGTATCTAGCGCCGCACGCGAGAAAAAGGCAAATCTTTCCCCATCGTCGTAATGCCCGTAAATATTGCCTTCGCGCTTAAAGTAATACTCATTATCCAAAAAGTAAAATTTTACACCCTGGTATTCGTAAAGAAATACACCGCAATATTGCCATCTCCAACCGACAGAAACGTTAAAGTTTGTCAGATACTTAAACTGAGACTTAAACTCTTGCTTAATTGCGCTATAAAGCGGCAAAATAACGCTTACGTCAAAATTTCCGTTTGCGGCGATCGCTTTGGGAAGCGAGCCCAAAACGTCCGCAAGACCGCCCGTCGCAATAAACGGATTTGCTTCAGAACCTACGAAAATTACTTTCTTTTTCTCTGTAATTTTGATTTCTGGAAGTTTTCCGGTTGCCTTATTATTCACGGTTTTTTTGGTTGAAACGGTTTTGTTTTTATTTTCCATAAAATCTCCTTAAACCATTATTCCCTTTCCGATATAGAACGGATGATTTTCAGATCCGGAAAGAACTCTCTTATCCCTTATAACTACGTTTTTATCGAGTATCATACAGTTTACGGACGATTTTTCGCCGATAACCGAATCTTGCATTACGATACTGTTTTTAATAACGGCGCCGCGTGCGATCTTAACGTTTCTGAATATGATACTGTTTTCGACTTCACCTTCTATTGAGCAGCCGTCCGCTATCATAGAGTTTTTAACGATCGCCGAATTGCCGTAAGTTGTAGGAGCGGAGTCACGGATCTTGGTTAAAACGCTTCTGTCGCCGAAAAGTTCGTGGCGATTTTTTCCTTCTAAAATACTCATATTAGATTTATAATATGCAAGAAGAGAAGTTATTCCCATATAATAACCTTTATGCTCGTATCCCATTATCTTCATACTCTTCAAACTTTTAGCGACGATTTCGGTCATAAAATGGTGCTTATTATGCGAAATACTGTCCATAACGATATTTTGGAGTAAAGATTTTTTCATAACGAAAACGTTGATAAACACGTTCATTTCGGTATTTTTGGGTTCGGACAAATAACTTATGTTCGTTATCCTGTCCCCGTCAAGCGTAAAATCGGTTATTGCCGAATCGTCGATTATATCTTTACTGTTTAATTTTTTATACACGAGCGTTATATCCGCATGATTTTTAATATGGCTTTCAATAACGTCGTTATAATTTATTCTGCAAACGGTATCGCAGTCCGTCATAACCACGTATTCTTCGTCCGCTCTGAATATAAAACTCGTTATACCTTTAAGGGCTTCAAGTCTCGTGGTGTATAAACTGTCGTTTTCAAGATCAGAAAACGGAGGAAGGAAAATCAAACCGCCGTCTTTTCTTGCAAGGTCCCAGTCTTTACCGCTGCCGACGTGGTCCATTAAGGATTGATAGTTGTTTTTTGTGATTATACCTACCGTATCAATTCCGGAGTTTACCATATTAGATAGCGGAAAGTCGATAAGTCTATATCTTCCCGCAAACGGAATAGAACCGAGCGTTCTTATTCTTGCAAGTTCAGGAACGTTATTATCGTGAATATTTGAAAATATAATTCCAACCGCTTTCATCTTACTTTCCCTCCTTAACTACGTCTTTATCGACCATTGAACCGCCTTCGACAACGCCGCCGCTTACAACGGTTATATTTCTGCCGAGAACCGCTATACCTTTGCCGGATTCTTTCGGTTCACCGACTTTGGCGTTTGCGCAAATTACGGTGTTTTCGTCGATAATCGAATATTCGATCTGACAGTTTTCTTCTATCACAACGTCGCTCATTATAATACTGTTTTTAACGGTAGCGCCCTTTTTAACTATAACAGAACTTGCTAAAACCGAATTTTCAACGTTGCCGTAAATTTCGCAGCCGCTCATTATTATTGAGTTAGACGCTTTACCGCTGTTTCCTATATAGTGTGGCGGGGCAAGCGGACTTCTGGACTGGATTTTCCAAGAAGAATCGGTTACGTCAAACTTCGGAACGTCGCCAAGTAAGTCCATATTAGCCTCGTAAAGGGAATCTATAGTTCCAACGTCTTTCCAGTATCCTTCGAACTGGAACGCCATCATTTTTTCGCCGCAAGATAACATTGTGGGAAGAATATCTTTACCGAAGTCGTTAGAAGACGCGGGATTTTTACTATCCTGCTCTAAATATTTGAAAAGTTTTTGAGCGGTAAAAATATAGATACCCATTGACGCCAAAGTCGATTTCGGGTGTTTGGGTTTTTCTTCAAACTCGTAAATCGTGCCGTCGGGGTTGGTGTTTAATATACCGAATCTTGACGCTTCTTCTTTCGGAACGTCGATAGCGGCGATCGTGCAGTCTGATCCGTTAAGAATATGGTAATTAAGCATTTTAGAGTAATTCATTTTATAAATATGGTCGCCGGATAAAATCAAAACGTAATCCGGATCGAACTGTTTCATAAAATGCATATTCTGATAGATAGCGTTTGCGGTTCCCTTATACCAGTCCGAAGACGTTTTCGCCTGATACGGCGAAAGGATATGCACGCCGCCGAAAGCCCTATCAAGGTCCCACGGCTGACCGTTACCTATGTAGTCGTTCAGTTCGAGCGGCTGATATTGTGTTAAAACACCAACGGTATCTATCCCCGAATTTACGCAGTTAGATAGCGGGAAATCGATTATCCTGTATTTTCCCCCGAAAGATACCGCCGGCTTTGCCATATGGTTTGTCAGCGCGTAAAGTCTGCTGCCCTGTCCGCCAGCCAAAAGCATGGCGACGCACTTCTTTTTCCTTATCATAAATTACTCCTTAAACATTATTTTATATATTTAATCTTTTTTCAATAAATAAAACGCGGTGAATTTCGGCAAATGCAACAATACCGAATTTTCTCTGAAATGGGCTGTTTTTTTGGCGGTTTTATAAGTCTTTACCTTAACGACGCCGCTTCCGCCGAATTTTTTATCGTCGGTATTTAATATCATTTGATAAGTTCCCTTATCAAGCCCTAACCTATATTGCTTATAATCGTTGCCGGAAAAGTTCATTATCACGGCGATCTTTCTGCCTTTTTTATCGATACGTTCAAAAGAAATAATATTATTATCTCTTTCGTCGGCAGAGATCCACTTAAAGCCGTCCCAAGAATCTTCGATCTCATAAAGCGCAGGATTTTCCTTATAGGTTTTATTTAAGAATTTGTTAAATTCATGAAGTTTATTATGCAAATCGTATTGCAGCATAAAAAACTCTAACCCTTCTGCGAACGCCCACTCTTTAAATTGACCGAACTCGTTGCCCATAAAGTTAAGTTTCTTTCCGGGGTGCGCAAACATATACGCCATAAAAGTTCTTAAATTAGCGAACTTTTCGGGAATATCGCCCGGCATTTTATCGAGAAGAGATTTTTTGCCGTGAACGACTTCGTCGTGAGATATGGGCAGAATATAGTTTTCGGAAAACGCGTAATACATCGAGAACGTCATTTTATTATGATTGCCCGATCTGAAATACGGATCGCATTGCATGTAGGATAAAACGTCGTTCATCCAACCCATATTCCACTTAAAGTTAAACCCAAGCCCACCTATATCAACGGGCTTTGTGATAAGCGGGAAAGCGGTCGATTCTTCCGCGATCATAAGCGCGGACGGGAAAGTTCCGAAAACTACAGTATTTAACTTTTGTAAAAAAGCAATAGCCTGTAAATTATAATTTCCGCCGTTTTCGTTCGGGATCCACTCTCCGGGTTTTCTATCGTAATCAAGATATAGCATAGACGCTACTGCGTCTACCCTTAACCCGTCGATATGATATTTATCGAACATAAATATCGCGTTAGAAATCAAGAAAGACTGAACTTCGTTTCTGCCCCAGTCGAAAATACGCGTTCCCCAGGATTTATGCTCTTTTCTATCCCAGCCTTGGTTTTCATAACACGGCGTTCCGTCAAATTCATAAAGTCCGTGTTCGTCCTTTGGAAAATGCGCCGGAACCCAGTCGACTATAACCGAAATTCCTTTCCTATGGAAACTGTCGACAAGGAACATAAAATCTTCGGGCGTGCCGAAGCGGGAAGTGACCGCATAATAACCGGTAACCTGATACCCCCACGAACCGTCGAAAGGATATTCTGAAATCGGCATAAATTCAACGTGAGTATACCCCATATTCACGACGTAATCCACAAGTTCGCTTGCAAGTTCACGGTATGAATAATAGGTATCGTCTTCGTGCCTTTTCCAAGACGCTAAATTTACTTCGTAAATATTTACCGGTTTATCGTAAGGCGTGGATTTTGATTTCATAAAATCGGCGTCGCCCCATTGATAATTATCAAGGTCGTAAATTTTAGATGCGGTTCCGCTCGGCGTTTCCGCGTGGAAAGCGTATGGATCAGCCTTCATTACGGTCTTTTTTGCGTGAGTTACAGCAAATTTATAAGTATCGAAACGCTTTAATCCGGCGACGAAACCTTCATAAATTCCGCCGTCGGTTATTCTTTGCATAAAGTTAGCGTTTTTATCCCATCCGTTAAAATCCCCGACTATCGAAACGGAGTCTGCGTTCGGCGCCCAAGTTCTGAAAACAACGCCGTCCACCCCGTCTTTTTGGCAAAAGTGCGCGCCCATATAGTCGTATGCTCTATAATTCGTGCCTTGATGGAAAAGATATTTAGGTAAATCTTCTTTACCGATTTGTTCTTTCTTTTCAATATTTATCATATCAGCAAATATATTCCGATTTTTTCTTAGGTGCGTTGTCCATTTCTTCTTTGGTCTTTTCGTAGCCCTTTCTTCCGAAAAGCGCATACGTTGCGTTCTTTCCGCCTTCTACTCCCGGTTGATTGAACGTATCGATATTGAGCATCGCGCCGCAATAAGCGGTCTCTAACTCGAACATAAATAAAAGTTCGCCGAGCGTGAACGCATTAACTTCGGGAAGGAGAATTGTATAATTAAGTCTGTTTGCGGTAGTTAAGGCATATTCGGTAGCCTTTCTTTCTGCGTTTATAAGTTCGTTCATGGTGTGACCCGATAGGAAAGAAACGTCCGGAATACTGTCGCATCCGTGGCTGATCTCTACTTCCGTGCGGAATTTTTCAACGCCGATTATGGTTATAACCTTATCGAAAGGTCCTTCCCTATAAAGTTGAACCTGAGAGTGCTGATCGGTAACGCCCAAAGCCTTAACGGGAGTTTGACCGACGAAAACCTTGTTTCCATCAAGATCAACCGCTTTACCGAGACTTTCGCCCCAAAGTTGACAATACCAGTCGGCAATATATTTAAGACTATCCGCATAAGGCATCATAACCGAAATATTTTTACCCTTTTTAATGGACATATATTCCAAAAGCGCGGAAACAAGCGCGGGATTTTCGGTAACGTTTTTATTTTTGCAAATCTTGTCCATATGCGCTGCGCCCGCCAAAAGCGCTTTAATATCGATTCCGACAACAGCCGCGGGAAGAAGCCCTACGGGACAAAGTTCTGAAAATCTTCCGCCGACTCCGTCCGGAATATAGAAGGTTTTAAGTCCTTCTTCTTTTGCGATTTTAATTAAGTTACCCTTCTTTTCGGAAGTGGTCGCTATCATATGGCTTGCTGCGTCTTTCCCGAGTGCCTTTTTAAGAATATCCATTATGATAAGATATTGCGACATAGTTTCGCTCGTCGCACCGCTCTTGGTTATAACGTTAAAGCAAGTCTTTTTAATATCGATAACGTCTAAAAGAGCCGCCATCCTTTCGGGATCAACGTTATCTTCAACGTATAATTTGGGGAATTTTCTTTTAGACTTCGGAAGTTCGTTATGTCTTAAATGACAAAGTGCTTGGAAAACGGAGATCGGACCGAGTGCCGAGCCACCTATTCCCAAAACTACGAAATTATCGAATTTTTTCTTAACGTCTTTTGCTGTGGCGATAATATCTTCAACTATTTCTTTCTGATTATACGGAAGTTCCGTCCAGCCCATCATACCCTGTCCGCGATTTTCTGCCACGAATTTATGAGCGGACTCGGCAATTTTTTTGTTTTCCTTAAAATCTGCGGGAGTAAAGCCCTCTTTTTCACCGACAAATTCAGTCATCATGTTGTTGTAATCAAGTTTAAGTTCCATTTGTTTTTTAAATGCGCCGTTTTTGTAATTCATAAACGTCTCCCTTTTATTTAATAATATATATATTTTATAATAAATAAAACTTAATGTCAATATCGATTTAAGATATATTTGACACAAATTTCCATTTTTTGCGTTAAAAAAGTTAAAAACTCCGATTTTATCGGAGCTTTTAATCAGTCGGTTAATTCTTTTATCTGTTTTTTGAGTTTAACGCGCATATCGACATATTTGTTCAGTTTTTCCCTTTCGGAATCTACAAGCGCTTTCGGCGCTTTTTCTAAAAATCCGTTGTTGGAAAGTTTACCGTCCGCCCTTTGAATTTCGCCTTCGATCTTTTCGAGTTCGGCTTTAAGCCTTATAACTTCTTTTTCAAAGTCTACAAGTTCGCCGAGCGGAACGAACATTTCCGCCCCGTCGATCACCTGCGAAACAACTTTATCGGGAAGAGTGATACCATCACTCATTAAAATAACGTTTTCAACGCCGGCAAGTTTTTCGATATAGAGCGAACAGTTTTTAATTACCGTCTTGTTTTCGGTCTTGATATATAGCGTTACCTTTTTGGAAGGTGCGGCGCCCGTTTTAGACTTAATATTTCTTACAGACTTAATGATCTCTTTTACGAATTCGATTTCTTTACCAGCAACGGAGAAGTTAAGTTTTGAATTATATCTAGGGAATTCCGCAAGCATCAAAGGTCCGTTTTTATTCGGAATATCTTTATATATCTTTTCGGTTATAAACGGAACAAAAGGATGTAATAGTTTTAATATTTCGCCCAAAACGTATATTAAAACGCTTACCGTGCTTTCGCGCTTTTTATCGTCTTCGCCGTATAAAATCGGTTTTGTAAGTTCGATATACCAGTCGCAGAAATCACTCCAAACAAAATCGTAAAGATTAGAAAGAGCCACACCGAGTTCGAATTTTTCCATATTTACGGTTACGTCTTTAATCGTTTTATTAAGTTTTGAAATTATCCATTTGTCGGCAATATTCAATTTGCAATCTTTTATCGGTTTTACGTCTACGCCCTCCGCGTTTAAAAGAACGAATCTTGCGGCGTTCCAAACTTTATTCATAAAGTTTCTTGCGCCCTCTATCTTTTCGTCCGAAAAACGCATATCGCTACCCGCGGCAACGCCGTTTATAAGCGAAAAACGCAAGGTATCCGCACCGTATTTGGCAATGACTTCGGTGGGATCGATACCGTTCCCCAAAGATTTACTCATTTTTCTGCCCTGCGAATCTCTAACAAGACCGTGAATAAGCACGTTTTTAAACGGAATTCTCTTCATGTATTCGATACCCGAAAAAATCATTCTGGCAACCCAGAAGAAAATAATATCGTATCCGGTAACCAAAACGTCCGTCGGATAAAAATACTGCAAATCTTCGGTCATATCGGGGAAACCTAACGTAGAGAACGGCCAAAGTGCGGAAGAGAACCAAGTATCCAAAACGTCTTCGTCTTGCTTAATATGCGTGCCGCCGCAATGCGGGCAAACTTTAACGTCTTCTTTACTGATCGTCATTTCGCAGCAATCTTGGCAGTAATACGCGGGGATTCTGTGCCCCCACCAAAGTTGGCGGGAAATACACCAGTCTTTTATCCCTTCCATCCAGTTAAAGTATATTTTGGAAAATCTTTCGGGAGTGAATTTAACGCTCTTTTTCCTTACAGCCTCTATCGCCGGTTTTGCAAGGGGTTCCATTTTAACGAACCATTGTTTTGAAACGGTAGGTTCTACCGTATGATGACACCTATAACAATGCCCTACGTTATGGTGGAGCGGTTCGATCTTTTCAAGAACGCCCAAAGTCTTCAATTCTTCGACGATCTTTTCCCTACACTCTAACGCGGGCATGCCGCAATATTTATCGGCGTTTTCGTTCATAAGCCCGTCGTCACCGATAACCTTAATAACTTCTAAGCCGTGGCGAAGCCCAACTTCAAAGTCGTTCGGATCGTGCGCGGGAGTTATTTTAACCGCGCCCGTGCCGAATTCAAGTTCTACGTATTCGTCGGAAATTACGGGAATTTCTTTATTAACGATCGGTAAAATTAAAGTTTTGCCTATTAAATCTTTATATCTTTTGTCTTTCGGATTTACTGCGACGGCAGTATCCCCGAGCATAGTTTCGGGGCGTGAAGTCGCAACAGTTAAATACCTATCTTCGCCTTTTACCGGATACTTAATATACCAAAGGTGGCTGTCTTCTTCAACGTATTCAACTTCTGCGTCAGAAAGCGCAGTTTTACAGTCGGGGCACCAGTTTATAATTCTGTCCCCACGATAGATAAGACCTTTTTCGTAAAGCCTTACGAAAACTTCTTTAACCGCTCTTGAACATCTTTCGTCCATAGTGAACGCCAAACGAGACCAGTCGCAAGAAGAACCGAGTGTTTTAAGTTGCTCGATTATTCTTCCGCCGTATTTTTCCTTCCACGCCCAAGCGCGTTCCAAAAAGCCTTCCCTACCGACGTCTTTTTTAGTAAGACCTTCTTTCGCCATTTGTTCTACGATTTTAACTTCCGTTGCTATCGACGCGTGATCGGTGCCGGGGAGCCATAACGCGGAATAACCCTGCATACGCTTAAATCTTATCAAAGCGTCTTGCAAGGTTTCGTCAAGCGCGTGCCCCATATGAAGTTGACCGGTAATATTTGGCGGCGGTATTACGATGGTGAAAGGCAATTTATTAGGATCGACTTTCGCCTTGAAATACCCGTTATTATTCCATTCTTCGTAAATTTGAGTTTCAAATTCGGATGGATTGTAGGTTTTTGCCATATCCATAAGGCAATTCTCCTTTTTGCATATCGTGTTTAATTATACTTTAATCCGCAAACATTGTCAAACATAATTACAAATTCATAAAATAAATTATAAAACTTAAAGGAGATTATCATGAAAAAATTTTTTACACTCGTTTTATGTTGTCTTCTATTCGTTTTGCCGCTAACGGCATGCGGAAAAAAAGATAAAACCATAGAACTTAACGAAGTAACTCACTCGGTTTTCTATGCACCGCTTTACGTAGCCATTGAAAACGGATACTTTGCCGAGGAAGGCTTAAAAGTAAACTTAACGAACGGCGGCGGAGCGGATAAGTCGATGACGGCTGTTTTATCGGGTTCGGCGCAAATCGGACTTATGGGCCCTGAAACTGTCATTTACGTTCATAATCAGGGAAAATCCGATCTTCCGAAAGTTTTCGGGCAGTTAACTCAGCGTGACGGTGCTTTTTTAGTATCAAGAAACAGCGAGCCCGACTTTAAGTGGGAAGATCTTCGCGGAAAAGAAATTCTTGCCGGAAGACGCGGCGGTGTTCCCGCAATGACTTTTGAGTATATACTTAATCAGATGGGTATGGAAAACAATAAGGATTTTACTCTAAATTTTGACGTTCAATTCAACCTTATGACCAGCGCGTTTTTATCGGGAACCGCCGATTATTGCACGGTTTTCGAGCCGACCGCCTCTGAATATCAAGCCGCGGGAAAATGGCACATAGTCGCCTCTGTCGGCGAAAAGGGCGGCGAGATCCCCTACACTTCTTTTATCGCACTTGACAGTTATCTTAAAAACAATAAAGAAGAAGTAAAATCATTTATAAAGGGGCTTAAAAAAGCGTTCGAGTTTATCGACACTCATACCGAAAAAGAAGTAGCGGAAGCAATCGTTAAGCAATTCCCTTCAACCACTATCGATTCTATCGAAGCGTCTATTATAAGTTATAAAAAAATCAACGCTTGGAGATCGGATATGCACGGCACGAAAGAAAGTTTTGATAGGCTTCAAGATATTATGCAAAACGCCGGCGAACTTACCGAAAGAGTAAATTTTGAAAAGATCGTCGACAACTCGGTAGTAACTGAAATTTTCAAGTAAAATCAAACTTTTTTACGGCGGATAAATTATGAATACACTATTAGAATTTAAAAACGTTTCGCTGACCTATCAGACTTATACCGACGAAATAACCGCGATCGACGATTTATCTTTTTCGATCGATCGCGGAGAATTCGTTTCTTTTATCGGGCCGTCCGGTTGCGGAAAAACCACTATTTTATCTCTTGTTGCGGGGCTTATCAAGCCGACATCCGGAAAAATTATTTTAGGCGGCAGAGAAATTCAAAAGCCGGACGGAAACCTTGGATATATGCTTCAAAAGGACCAACTGTTTCCGTGGCGAACTATTGAAAAAAACGTTATATTGCCGCTTGAAATTTTAAGGAAAAATACTTCTAAAAACAGAGAATACGCAAACGATCTTTTAGATAAATACGGACTTAAAAATTTCAAAAAGTATTATCCCGACCAGTTATCCGGCGGAATGCGACAAAGAGTTGCTCTCATTAGAACAATGGTTTACCGCCCTGACTTATTACTTCTTGACGAACCTTTTTCCGCCTTGGATTATCAAACGAGATTGCAAGTATGCGACGACGTTTATAAAATAATCAAAGCGGAAAACAAAACGGCTATTTTAGTTACTCACGATATAACCGAAGCGATTTCAATGTCGGATAAAATTATAGTTTTAACTTCTCGCCCTGCGTCTCTTATGGCGATCCATAAACCGCACATTATCGGCGACACTCCCATAAAAAAACGCGAAAGCGAAGAGTTTTCCGGTTGGTTTGAAAAAATCTGGAAGGAGCTTAACTGATGAAAGCACAAGAGAAAAAATTTTCAAAATACCACTATTTATATACCCGAAAAATAAAGCGCGATAAAGCAATAACGGTTATATTGCAAGTTTTTATACTCGTATTATTTTTAGGACTTTGGGAACTTCTTGCCTATCTTAACGTTATAGACTCTTTCGTAACGAGTTGCCCATCGAAAATCGTAAAAACGATAGGCGTTTTAATAACAGAAAACAATCTTTTCTACCATATGGGCATTACCCTATACGAAACGATTATGGGATTTTTAATAGCCGTTTTTTTGGGCTACGTTATCGCATTGATTCTATGGTGGTCTGAGCGGGCAAGAAAAGTTTTGGAACCTTATATAGTAGTTTTAAACAGTCTCCCCAAAATCGCACTCGGACCTATAATTATAGTTTGGTTCGGAAGCGGCTCAAAAGCCATTATTTTTATGGCGATTTTGATAGGGATTATAGTAGCCATAATCACTATGTTAAACGGTTTTTTGGCGACAGATAAAGAAAAAATATTACTACTTAAATCGATGGGCGCAAACAAGTTTCAAATTTTATCTAAACTTGTTGTTCCCGGTAGTTTTCCTACGTTTATCAGTATGCTTAAAATCAGCGTAGGTATGGCTTGGATAGGCTCTATTATGGGCGAATACTTGGTTTCAAGGGCAGGGCTCGGATACCTTATAGTTTACGGCGGGCAGGTCTTTAAATTAGATCTTGTTATGGCGGCGACGGTAGTTTTATGTATGCTTGCAACAGTTATGTATCTGATAGTCGCAATGCTTGAAAAGTGTATTATTAAATATAAAAATTAAACTAAAAAAAAGGAAGTCAGTTGACTTCCTTTTTAAGTTTATAGCAGGATACACAAGACTCCGCCGCGATTTTCATTTACTATCCTTGTGATCGTTTTTCTCATCTTACCCTGTGCGTTTTTCGGCATATTGTTTATTTTTCCGTTTAAGTCGTCGCCAACCAAATCGTGCAAAGATTTTCCGAAAAAATTTGTTTCCCAAAGTTTATCGGGATTTTCTTCAAAATCTCCGATCAGACTGTTCACCATCTCTTCGCCTTGTTTTTCCGTTCCCACGATGGGCGATACTTCCGCCGCCACGTCCACTTTAATTATATGTAAAGTGGGTGCGGTCGCTTTTAATTTTATTCCGTAGTTCTTTCCTTGTTTTACGAGCATTGGCTCTTCAAGGTTCATTTCTTCTATTGATGGCGGAACGATCCCGTAGCCGTTTTCTTCGGCTTCGGATAGCGCAGACTTTATTTTTTCAAACTTACGTTTTGAGTCGGAGAAAGATTTTATATACCCCATAAGCGCGCATTCTCCGTCGATTTCTTCTCCGCATTCTGACGACAGCGCTTTATAAAACGTTTGCGGTTTTGCGGATACCTTATATTCCGAAATTCCTACGCCCGTTTTGAGCTCGATAAGGTCGATTTTATTAAAATTCTCACTCTCGTTAAAACAGTCGCTAAGATTCATAAAATCGCGCATTTTGGTTACGCCTTTCGATTTTTCTTTCAGTTCGGAAAGTATTTCGGAAACGTATTGATTTTCCGCCGGCAACACTTTAAGCCAGTCTGGAATATCAACGTTAAAAGATCTCATCGGGAATTCAAGCAATATTTTTTCCATTATCTCGCCGATTTTATCCGTTTCCATAGTAAGCGCGTTTACGCAAACTACCGAAACGTCGTATTTCTGTTCCATATCTTCGGCAAGTTTTATTGTTTCGACACTTTCGGGATTATTGCTATTTAAAACGATAACAAAAGGCTTTTTAAACGCTTTAAGTTCGTTTATTACCCTTTCTTCCGCGTTTATATAGTTACTGCGCGCGATTTCTCCGAAACTTCCGTCGGTGGTTACAACAATCCCTATCGTAGAATACTCTTCAATAACCTTTTTAGTACCTATTTCGGCAGCCTTTTCAAAAGGTATTTCGTCTTTATCCCACGGCGTTCTGACAAGTCTCGGCTTTCCGTCTTCTTCGTGACCGTTAACCCCGCTTACAAGATACCCGACGCAATCGATAAGTTTAACGTTTGCTGACGTTTTATTTTTAAATTTGACTTTAACGGCGTTTGCGGGAATAAACCGCGGCTGAGTAGTCATTATCGTCTTACCGTCGCCGGATTGCGGCATCTCATCCGTAGTTATTTGTTTTTCTAATTTATTATTGATGTTAGGTATTACCATTTTATCTATAAATTTCGTGATAAAAGTGGACTTTCCCGTTCTTACCGGTCCGACAACTCCAACGAATATATCTCCGCCGGTTCTTTCCGCGATATCTTTATATATATCGTATTTTTCCATAAAAAACCTCCCACACATTACACAAGTAATATATGAGAGGTAAATTGAACTTATGAAAAAATTTCGATATTTTTATTTATTATTCTCTGTATTTTGTCTTTCGCGCTCCGCCGCTTTTTTTGCCTTCATCTTTATAACCATTTGCTTAATAGAAGTCGGATGCTCGTCACCTGATAACATGCGCTCGATATTCGACCTATGCGCAAACCAAGTGAAAAAACAAATTAAAAGGATTATCATATTAGTTACAACGCTATATATAATAGTCGTCGTATCCGCTGCCGAACCGTATGTTAAAAACAGCCTTATAAGTCCAGAAATAGCGGAAGGCGTTATCGCGATAAACGAGCCCATAGCCCCGAACTCCGTGATATAAATAAAAATGAGTGCGGCAACAAGCGCCATAAACACAACGATAAACCATTGCCAGCCGTGAAGCGATTCGCATACTAAAAACACACCGATAGAAGACGCTATTCCCTTTCCGCCCTTAAAGTGCAAAAATGCAGGATAAATATGCCCCATAACAGCGCAAAAACCGCAAAGGTAAATCGCAAAATCGTAGATATAAAAGCCGGACTCGGGAAACTTTCCCGCGTTCATAAACACCAAAAACGCGGTAAGAGACGGGATCACGCCTTTCATAATGTCTAACAAAAATACGAGAAGACCTATTTTTAAGCCGAAATTTCTGCTCATATTGAGCGTTCCCGGGTTTCCGCTTCCCATCTTTCTTATATCTTTTTTCTTTGATTTTGAAATCAATAATGCCCAGTTTACGTTGCCTAAACAGTAACTTAAAATCGGCAATATTATAAGCAAAACAATATATACGCTATTCATCTTCTTTTTCCCTTACGGATATTTTTATGGGCGTTCCCGAAAAATCATACGCACGCCTGATGGAATTTTCAATATATCTTTTATAAGAAAAGTGCATTAACGCCGTTTCGTTTACAAACAGAACGAAGTTGGGCGGATAAACGGCAACTTGCGTTGCAAAGGAAACTTTAAGCCGCTTTCCGTTGACCGACGGCGGTTCGCTAACCCTAACGCAATCGAGAATAAGGTCGTTCAGTTGCCCCGTAGATATTCTTCTTCCCGCATTTTCGTAAACTTCTATCGCAAGATCCAAAACTTTATCCGTTCTCTGTCCGGTTTTTGCCGAAACGAAGATCGTTTTAAGATAATCCATAAATTTAAGATCTTCTTTTATGCTTTGGTTGAATTTATTTACGGTGTTGGTATCTTTTTCTATAAGATCCCATTTATTTACGACGATAATAGAAGGTTTACCCTGTTCGTGAACGTAACCGCAAATTTTAACGTCTTGCTCGGTTATGCCCTTTTCTGCGTCGATAATAATTATACACACGTCGGCACGCCTGATCGCACCCAAAGCCCTTATAACGCTATAATACTCTAAATCTTCGTTTACCGCTTTTTTCTTTCTTATTCCCGCGGTATCGATAAGCATGAAGTCTTTTTCTTTATAGGTAAAAGGCGTATCGATAACGTCACGCGTTGTTCCGGCAATATCAGAAACGATCGTTCTGTTATACCCCAAAATCCTATTGCAAAATGACGATTTACCGGCATTAGGCTTTCCCACGACGGCAAGTTTTAGATATTCTTTATCGTCATACCGTTCGATTTCGCCGAAGTGAGAAACCACTTCGTCAAGAAGGTCGCCTATTCCGATTCCGTGTTCTGCAGATATGGCAAAGGGTTCGCCAAGCCCCAAACTGTAAAAATCATATAATACTTCTGGTGAATAATTATCTACTTTATTTACCGCAAGCACGATAGGTTTATTTGCTTTTCTGAGTTTTCTTGCAACTTCGTCGTCGTCGATCGTAAGCCCCGTTTTTGAATCTGTGAAAAATATTATTATGTCCGCGGTATCTATCGCTATCTCAACCTGATTTTTGATGTGATTCCACATCTCGTCGGAAGATTTAAGTTCCAAACCGCCGGTATCAACAAGCGTAAAAGCCCGTCCGCACCACTCTGCGTCGGCATAAAGACGGTCTCTCGTAACCCCGGGAACGTTTTCTACTATTGATAATTTTTTGCCTACGACCTTATTGAAAAAGGTTGATTTTCCGACGTTCGGTCTGCCTACGATCGCCACTAACGGTTTAGCCACTTTTTCTCCTTAGATTCAATGTAATTTATTTAATATCTCGCTGAAATATTCGGGAATTTCAGCGTTAAACGTGCATTTTTTACCTGTTCGCGGGTGGATAAATTCCAACGTTTTAGCGTGAAGAAGTTGCCCGTTTAATTTAAATTTTTCGTTTTTTATGCCGTATTCCGGATCGCCGACAATAGGGTGCCCGATATACTTTGCGTGAACTCTTATTTGGTGCGTTCTTCCCGTTTTAAGCGAAAATTCGCAAAGCGTATAATCTTTATATCTTTTTAAAACTTTAACGTTCGTTATCGCTCTTCTGCCCGACGGCGTTACAGCCATTTTCTTTCTGTCTCTCGGGTTCCTGCCTAAAAAAGTTTCAATCGTAAATTCGTCTTCTTTAATAACGCCGTTAAGTAGCGCAACGTATATTCTACGGCAGGTTTTATCTTCGAGTTGTTTTGAAATCGCCACGTGCGCCGCGTCGTTTTTGGCAACGACTAACAGCCCCGAAGTGTTTTTATCAATTCTATGAACTATTCCCGGTCTTATAACACCGTTTATTCCCGAAAGTTTATCTAAATGGAATAAGAGCGCGTTTACAAGTGTTTTTCCGTTCGTTCCGCTGCCCGCGTGAACGACCATGCCTTGCGGCTTGTTTATAACCGCTATATCTTCGTCCTGATAGACGATATCTATCGGGATATCTTCGGGAACGGCATCAAGATTTTTCACTTCGGGAACGGATAATATAAGTTTATCGCCCGTTTTAAGAATTTTATTCGATTTAACTATTTTACCGTTTACCGAAAAACAACCTTCGTCACAAAGTTTTTTTACGTGAGATCTTGTGTATCCCGTCTTTTCGGATAAAAACACGTCAGCACGTTTAAGAGCGTTTTCGCTATCAATCAGAAACGACTTTTCTTCCATTTTTTCTACTCTTAAACAAAGCGTTATTATCTAAAAACAAATAATGAATAATCACCATGATCACACCGACGCACATAAACGAATCGGCAAGATTGAATATCGGGAAGGAATAACTTCCGAAAATAAACGAAAGAAAATCTACAACGTAATTATAGGCAAGCCTGTCGATAAAATTCCCTATCGTTCCCGAGATAACCAAGATAACGGCTACTTTTAAGAACCTATATCCCCTTTTTGAAACGTATAAATAATATACATAAAACAAAACGAGAGCGACGGCTGTAAGGCACTTAAAGAATATCTGCCCCCAAACTTTATCTGATAAAAAACTCCAAGCCGCACCTGAATTTGTGGTATATGTAAAACTGAAAAAACCCTTTATAACCCACGTCGAGCCGCTCCAAGCGGTCTGCTCTTTTGCATACTTTAAATACGTTTTAGTGATTTGGTCGACCAAAATCAAAAATATGAGTAAAAAAATCGGAAAAACCTTTTTAAAAACAGTCGAAAAGGTTACTCTTCCGTCATTAAACCCAGTTCCTTGCATATATCCTCCAACTTGATCTCTCCGGGGTTAAGCACGGCGTTTAGATCGAATCCGTTATCCGAAGTCGCCGCAACGTATTCGTTAATTTTACCCATAGGATCGAATTTTTGATTTTTATCGTCGCCACTTTTTATACTTTGCGAAAGGCTTTTATTTAAGCCTTTAACAATCGTTTCGCCTTTTGCATTTGACGAAAGGTATTTATTAAGTTTATTATATATTTCCGCACTTTTTTTGACTGTGCTATAATACGGATACTTTTCTTTAAGATAAGAAAAATACTCTCCCCAACTTTCCGCAAAACTTTTAAGAGACTCTTTTTCAAGTTCGAATTTCTTTTCACCAAGCCGCTTTATATCCGCCGCTTTATCTTCTGCTGCCGAAAGAACGGATGATATTTTATCTTCTTTGCTTTTTAAAAAGGAAAGTTCGGCGGTAAGTTTTTCATTTTCCGCCGTAAGTTCGGCTATCCTTTCTTTTTCCGCAAGGATCGCTGCCGAATACTCTTCTTTTATTTCGCCGATCATCTTTTCAACTTCGGCTTTTTTATACTTTTTCTTATCTAACTCCAAGTTAATCCTCGGTCTTTCTTATTTTAACAAGCATATCGCGTTTTAATTCGTAAAGTTTATCCGATAAATCCACTTTGAATAAGTGCGGACTGTCAAGGCGCTTATATTCGTCCCATAGCGAAGAAAGTTCCTCGTTCGCATGCTTTTTTATTTCGGCAAGAGTAGGTAAATTATAGACGAGTTTTCCGTCTTTAATTACGTCTATTTGCATAGTTTTAACTTCGTAATCGGTAAAGGTCGTCTTCTTCCATCTATCGGTCGGGTGAGTTATAACAAGCGGTTTTGAAGTATCTACTTTCTTTTCACTCCGTAAGCATATAACGTCCGCTTCCGCTTTTTTCGTTTTTCTGTCGTATACCCTATAAAAATTCTTAAAACCGGGGTTTGTGATCTTTGCTGCGTTATCCGAAATTTTGATTTTCGGGATCTCTTTACCGTCGTTAAAAACTGCGGAAAGCTTATAAACGCCACCGAGTGCCGGCATATCCGCGCTGGTTATCAAACGCGTTCCAACACCCCAAAAATCTATCTTTGCGCCTTGATTTTTAAGAGAGTTAATAGAATACTCGTCCAGATCCCCAGACGCGCAAATTTTAGCGTTTTTATATCCCGCCTCGTCAAGCATTGCCCTTGCCTTTTTACTTAAATACGCAAGGTCGCCGGAATCTAACCTGATACCTTTGGGACTATATCCTCTTTTTTCAAGTTCAGAAAACGCCTTGATAGCGTTAGGGATACCTTGTTTTATCGTGTCGTAAGTATCGACAAGCAAAAGGGCGTTATCGGGATAAATTTCCGCATATTTGATAAAAGCGGTATATTCGTCCTGAAAATTCATTACCCAACTGTGCGCATGTGTTCCGGAAACAGGAATATTGAACATTTTACCCGCAAGCACGTTTGACGTTGAATCGCACCCGCCTATAACCGCGGCGCGCGCGCCGTATATCCCCGCGTCGGGAGCCTGCGCCCTACGAAGACCGAATTCCATAATAACGTCTCCCTTTGCGGCGTGCTTGATTTTTGCAGCCTTAGTTGCGATAAGCGTTTGGAAGTTCAGCATATTTAAGATCGCGGTTTCTATAAGTTGCGCTTCTATTATGGGCGCTTTAACCGTCAAAATAGGTTCGCCCGGAAAAACAATCGTTCCTTCGGGAACAGCGTAAATATCGCCGGTAAAATGAAAATCTTTAAGATAATTCAAGAATCTTTCGGGAAAAACGTTCAACCCTTTAAGGTAAGATAATTCTTCTTCGCCGAATTTAAGATTTAAAACATAATCGACGACTTGTTCTAATCCGCAAGCAATAGAATAAGTTATCATGCCGTTCTGTCTGAAAAAAACGTCGAAAACGGCGATCTCGTTTTCCCTGTCGGTTTCAAGATAGCCGTTCATCATTGTAAGTTGATAAAAGTCGGTAAGTAATGTTAAGTTTCGTTTATCCATTATTAGTCCTTGAAAGATTTGATCTTTGGAAGTTCGGGTTTTTCCTCCGCAGCTTCTTTCGTTTCTTTTTCCGCCTTTCTCTGTTCGTAATTTTTATAATCGGGCGAATCGTTTAAAGCAATGCTTTCGGTTTTATTTCCAGCCGAAATATAACTGAATATCGCAACGATAAGATCGAAAACAACCGCTATGATAAGACCTATCCACCAGAATTTGAACTGAACAAAAACGTAAATTATAGCAAGCGATAATAAAATAGCGGAAAGGAAGTAATACCATGGCGATTTTTTAGTTATACCGAAAACGCACGCCATAATTCCGAAACATATCGCGTAAATAAATAGCATATTTAAAATCGGGTGCGTCATAAACGCAAAAGGCAACGCATATTGCAAAATTAGAACAACTATTCCCGCAAGTAAAATCGCTATCGATAAAATAGCCACCGTCAATTGTTTTTTATTAACTTTCATATTGACCTCCGTTTTTTTGAGTATACCACAAATTTTATTAAAAGTAAATTAAAAATATTTTCTTATTTAAAAACAAAAAAGGCCGTTAAGCCTTTTTTGAATTTATTTCGGTTAATTAATTATCCGAATCGATTTTTTCGATCATATCGACCAAAACTTTTGCGATACGATCGTTTTCTTCTTTATCCTTACTTTCGACCATTACTCTGATCTTGGGTTCGGTTCCGGAAGCACGAAGAGTTATTCTGCCCTTGCCCGAAAGTTCGCCATTGAACTTCGCAAGTTCCTGCAAAAGTTCTTCGTTGTTCATGATACGGAATTTATCTTTAACTATAACATTTTTATTTGTCTGCGGATAAAGATCAACGCTGATTAAGTCAGAGAACTTTTTACCTTCGTTGATGACCATATTCGCAACCGCTATCGCCGAAAGGATACCGTCGCCCGTCGTATGCAAATCTTTAAGAATAATATGACCGCTCTGTTCTCCGCCGATAGATAAATTCTTTTCGATAAGTTTTGCAAGAACGTATTTATCGCCGACGTCAGTTCTAATAAAGTCGATACCGTCTTCGTTAAGCGCTTTTTCGATCGCCATATTTGTGTGGCTTGTTCCAACAACCGTGTCGCCTTTAAGCTTTCCGAGTTTTTTAAGATATTTAGCAAGTCCGAATATGATCTGGTCGCCGTCGATAATATTTCCCTTTTCATCAACCGCAATAAGTCTATCGGCGTCACCGTCGAAAGCAAATCCTACGTCTGCATTATACCTTAAAACTCTCTTTTTAAGCGTTTCGGGATATAAAGCACCGCAGTTTTCGTTGATCTTTAACCCATCGTTCATGCAATTAGTCGCAATAACTTTTGCGCCGAGTTTTCTGAATACTTCGGGCGCGATCCTATGAGACGCGCCGTAAGCGCAGTCTAAAACGACTGTAAGCCCTTTAAGTTTGTTTTCGCTGCAATTTATAAGGAATTTTTTATAGATTTTGACTAAATTGAAATCCTGTTCGTATATTCCTATTTCCGGGAAATCGTTTGTTTTATCGTGGATAAAGCAACGTTCGATCCTTTCTTCTTCTTTGTCGCCGAGTTTATATCCGTCGCCATTGAAAACTTTAATGCCGTTATATTCCCCGCTGTTATGCGACGCAGAAATAACTACGCCGTAATCCGCTTTAACTTGTTTTGTGATATACGCGATACCCGCAGTCGGGCAGACACCTATATCGATAACGTGCGCACCGCCGCTCATCGCGCCGCTCGCAACACCTAGAGTAAGGTAGGTGTTTGAAATTCTCGTATCGGCACCGATAATAACCTTCGGCTTATTTTTTAAAGTTGAAAGTGCGTTACCGATTTTATACGCTATATCAAAAGTTAAATCTTCGTTGACTTTTCCCCTAAGGCCGTCAGTTCCGAAATATAATCCCATAATATTATTCGCTCCTTATTTCTTTTTCTCTTTAAGATAGTTATGCGCTCTACCATCTTTAACCACCTGACGAACTCTTCCGATAACGAAATCGTCCGTTTTAACGTCTTCGGTGATCGTTGTGCCGGCGCATATATAAGAATCGCTTTCGATTTTAACCGGCGCTATAACGTTACAGTTACTTCCGATAAAGCAGTTGTCCCCAACAGTTGTTCTGGACTTCGTTCTTCCGTTATAGTTAACGAATATCGCACCGCAACCGATGTTACAGTTTTTACCTACGTCCGCATCGCCTACGTATGCCAAGTGATTTGCCTTCGTGCCATCGCCAACCGTTGCGTTTTTGATTTCAACGAAATTACCAACATGACACTCTTTACCGAGAACGGCGTTAGGTCTGAGCCTTGAAAACGGCCCGATCTTGCAACCTTCGCCGATAGTCGCGCTTTCGGACTGGCTGTAATTCATCGTAACTCCGTCTCCGACAACGGTATCTACGATATAGTTATTCGGAAGCAAAATTACGTTATCCCCTATAACCGTATTACCTTCAAGCCTATTGTTTTCATAAATAGTAACGTTGTTACCGATTTTTACGGTAGGTGCTATAAAGATCGATTTTTTATCTTTAAGCACAAGATTTTTTCCGCATGAAAATTTCATTGTTGTATCCCCTTTTTTAATTTTTTACTCAAATATTTTATAAAAAATTTTTAATTTTGTCAACATATTTACTATTATTTTTTTATTATTTTTAACATTATTTTATATTTTTTTTATAGAATCACATAAAAACAAGCCAAAAAAAAATTTAAAAAAACGGGGCTATTTTTTATAAATTTTTTAAAAACAACCCCAATGTTGTTAATAAAAAAATTTTTATTTGCAATTTCATTTATTATTTTATTTTTTTAAGGCTTAAATTGACAACGTTTTTAGCGATATGATAAAATAATTCAAAGGAGTTAATATGAAAGGAATTATTGTTGCGCTAAAATCCGAAGCGGAAGGCTTTTTGCAAAATTCAAACATAGTAAGTAAAGAAGTAAAGTTAGGTAAAGAACTTTATAAACTTGAAATCAACGGTAAAACTGCCGTGCTTATAATAAGCGGAATAGGCAAAGTAAATGCCGCAATTTCCGCTCAATTTTTGCTCGACGAATATAAGGTCGATAAAATTATAAACTTCGGGACGTCCGGCGGGCTTTCGGACTGTGTTAAAAAACTTAATATTTATTTAGTTGAAAAGTGCTGTCAATACGATTTTGACGTTTCCGCAATAGACGACGTGCCTATCGGATATATCCAAGACTATAAAACCGTTTTTTTTAATTGCAAAACCGAAGGGATCGATTTTTTGGATAGAATTTCCGTTGCGACAAGCGATCATATAACCTATACAAAAGATCATATTGCGATTGTAAAATCGTTAGGTTGCTCGGCATACGATATGGAAGTCGGTGCGATCGCCGAAACGTGCGCCGCTAATAATATTGAACTTATTTCAGTTAAAGGTATTTCCGATACTTACGAATCCGGAACAAACGATTTCTACGAAAACACTATTAAACTTTCGAAAATGTTTTACGGCGTGATTTCAAAAGTTCTCGATATTATCTAAAATGAACGAAATACTTAAAATTCTTAAAGAAAAAAGTGAACCGACTTACGCGGAATTTACAAAAAAACTTGTTCCTGATACCGAATATAAAATTTTAGGCGTCAGAGTTCCCGTTATAAAAAATATAGCCAAAAAATTAAAGGACGATAAAGATTTAATAAATTCTTTTCTTTCCGTTAAGCACGAATATTACGAAGAATATTTTTTGCACGCCTTACTTATTCCCTACCTTTCTAAGTATTATTCGGAAATTATTGACCTTGCGAAAGACTTTTTACCCTTTATAGACAACTGGGCTATATGCGACAGTTTTGCGGCATCTCTTAAAATATTAAAGAAAAATCCCGAAAAAACATATGAGTTTGTAAAATTCTGTTTTGCCTCCGACAGACCGTATACTATAAGGTTTGGCGTCGATATTTTAATATTTAATTTTACCGATAAACTTTATTGTGAAGATCACGTTAAAAAACTTTTAAAAATCAAAACGGATAATTATTACGTTAATATGGCTATCGCATGGTATTTAAGCGTTCTTGCCGTTAAACGTTTTGACGATATTTTGCCATATTTCAAGGCAAAAGTTTTCAGTAAATTTATTCACAATAAAGCAATTTCAAAATCTATCGACAGTTTAAGAATAGACGAAAATAAAAAATCTTTATTAAAGACTTTAAAAATATAAATTCATATGTTATAATAAGCATATATTAAATTAACGGAGTTAAAAAATGAGAGGTTGGAAATACGTTTCAAGAGGTGAATGTGTAAAAACGCTTATTTGGGTTATCATTGCGGCTTGCATACTGTTCATCCCCGCTACTTTTGGTTCATCCGGCTTGGTTTTTACATTTAAAACCATGCCTTTAATCGGAGATAATTCTTTTAAGGTCTTATCGGAAAGTGCAATACAGGGCTTTTGCAGTCTTATTCCATCCATATCCGAAACGCTTATCGATTGCTTGCGTTACTGCTTTACCTACGGAATTTACTTCTATTTCGGCATCCTTATTTTAGATATACTTTTAGCACTGATTCTTATAATAACCCAGCATAATTCGATAAGGATGTTCGCCAAAATATTCAGCGTATTTTTCGGAATAGTAATGCTATTTATCGCGATCATATTTATAATATATATAGTCGGTGCGATAATCGTTATGGCAAAGCAATCGGATATGATTGCCGCACTTGAAGTCAGCGGAATAACTACCGCCGCGGGATTTTTGGTATTCTCGCTCATTATCGGAATAAAACAGTTCAAGTGGTTTTCAAAAGCGTTTTAATATCAATTAAACAAAAAAAACCGAAGTTTATTCTTCGGTTTTTTATTTTGCTGAATTTTTATTCTCTTATAAAGTTCGTTAAAATTTTAGGTTCGTATTCGGGAAGGGCTATCCCCTTTTCTTTTCCCGCCTCGATACATTTTAATATCCATGCAATATTGTCCGCTAAAATTCGCATAGTTTGAAGTCCTTCGGCGTCTTTTTCCGCGTCGCCCGGGACTCTGCCGTGAATTAGATTCCAGTATGAAGAAGTTACTATCGGCATATTGCTTATAGCGAAATATTTATTAATAATATCGAGAGTTGCGGTAGTGCCAGCTCTTCTTGCAACTGCAACAGCAGCTGCAGGTTTACCCGCAAAACTCTTTTTAGAATAAAATACCCTATCCAAAAAGCATTTAAGCGTTCCGTTAAGCGAAGCGTAATAAACGGGACTTGCCACTATCAATGCGTCAGCATCATATATTTTAGCGACGCTTTCGTTTACCAAATCGTTATCTATTATGCATTTGCCGAGTTTTCTGCACGCACTACAACCTTTACAACCGGCGATCACATTATCGCCGACGTTAATTATCTCGTATTCAATACCGTTTAATAAAAGCCTATCACCTATTTCCTTTAAAGCTATTGCGGTATTTCCGTTCTTTTTAGGACTGCCGTTTATCATTATTACTTTCATATTTTCTCTCCTTTTTAATATAATAGCATAAGTTAATTTTTTTTACATTTGTTTTTTAAAAAATTTTTAATATTTACTTTCTTTCAATTGACAAATTATTTTATATTTAATATAATAAATAAGCTGTAAGGCGCTGCTATGGCTCAGATGGTAGAGCACATCCTTGGTAAGGATGAGGTCACCGGTTCGATTCCGGTTAGCAGCTCCATAAAAAAAGAAGTTGAGATATCTCAACTTCTTTTTTTATTTATTATCTGCCGAAGCCGCCTTTGCCGCCCATACCGCCGGGAGCACCACCGGGGCCGCCCATGTTGCCGCCGCCCATACCGCCGTAAGAAGAACCTATCGTGGTTATAATGCTCGATACCGTGAACGAAGTTACTTGGCTATTGTTTGCATAAACCGTGTAAGTGCTGCCTTTTAGTAAATTCGGACTGCTAAATATTATAGACTGGCAAGTCTTTTTAAGCGTAACATTTATAACGGTATTATTTGAACCGTCTTTAACGGTTATAACTGTGCCTGCGGAAAAGGAAGAACTGTTTGCATAGGATACTACGTATTGAGTAGAGTTATTTGACGGAGTTTCGACCATACCGAGGGTGGAAGTTACGAAAAGCGTTCCGCCCGTAACTATTACTCCCGAATCCGCGTCAAGCCCAGCGTTACCGCCGTTTAACGGACCGTATACGATAGTTGTTCCGCCGCTGATAAGCACGCTGCCGTTAGAGTCAATCCCGTCACCGGACGCATCGACCGTTACCGTTCCGCCCGATATTATGATATATTCGTTTATCGAGTTATCGTCGCTTGCCGCGTTTATTCCGTCGTCGTTGGCAACTATATCTATCGTCCCGCCGGATATTTTAACGTAAGCGCCTTCGATACCCTCGTAACAAGAATTTATGGTTATATTTCCGCCCGCTATTTCGGTCAAATAATCGGAAGTTATGCCATCGTCTAACGTCGTCAAATCGAGAGTTCCGCTTGTTATCGTAACGTTACCCGAATTCGTATGAATAGCGTCGTCTGTGGAATTTACGGTTATCTCCGCATTTTTGATTAAAATCGCATAGTCGCCGTCTGTTACTTCGATTTCATTTCCGTCCGCATCTTCGTATTCGATCTCGCCGACCTTAATTCCCTTTGCGCTTTGGCTTAGAGCGTATCTCGAAGAATAAGAAGTGTTGGAATCGGACGCGATCCGCTTATAGGAAGATCCGCTTAAAACGTATTTATAGTCGTCTGTTTCTAAACCGTATGTCGTGATATTTTCGGATGAGTACGACACGAAAGATCCAACAGTCGTTATATCGAGATTACCGCCGTTGATATATACAAGAGTATCAGCCTGAATACCATCTCCGTTTACATTGCAAGTATATTCAACGTCTTTTAAAGCCACGAACCCTTCGCTGTAATCTTCGGGGAAAGCCGTCGTTTCGTCATCGCACTCGGCATTAAGCCCGTCTTTTTGTGCAGAAGTTACGTTTATTGTGCAATCGTTAGCGGTTATAAACCTAGCAGCAATACCGTGATTTGCGGAAGAAACGTTTAACGTAGCGTCAACGATCTGCAAGCCCTTGCTTACTTTTATTGCGTTTTTACTTGAAGAGTTGACGTTGATCGTTCCCTGTCCGTTAATATTAAGCGTTCCTTTAACATGGATCGCATTGACGTCAGTTCCGTCGTTTTCAATAGTGTTTACGGAATTTTCCACCGCGGTTATAGTCAACGTGGATTTTTTGTTTGTATTTGAAATTGCTATACCGTCTGAGTTCGTAATAGTTACGTTATTTAAGAATAAATGAACTTCTTCGTTGTTTGAAACGGTTATCACAATTCCGTTTTCATAATTACCGGAAAGAAGATAATCCCCCGCGGCAGTTATCGTTAAAGTATCTTCGCTGCCGGTCAATACCGTTACGGTATCGTCATATTCGGTATTTTCGCTAAGAGCGTCGAGTTCAAGAGTCAAGTAATCTTCTATTTCCATAGTATCCGTTCCTTCAACTTCGGAAGGAACGGTGCCCGTTCCGCCACCGCCTAAACTATCTCCGGGGTTAATAAAAGGTCCGCCTGAAGAATTTCCGGATCCGCCAGAACTTCCGCCGATATCGGAAGACGGCGTTTCGCTTACCCCACAACCGGATAAACAAACCGTTACGGCAAGAATTACCGAAATAAGCGCTGTAAAAATTGTTGCAAAAAACTTTCTGAATTTTGATTTTTTCATAATGGTTTCTCCTTTTTCTGATTTAAGTATATTTTACGGTTCTTAAAAAAACCTTAAAAAATTTAAGAAGTTTAATCTTTTTGAAATTTTGTATAAATATAGATTTTTATACCCGAATTTGATTTTTGATAAAATTATGTTATAATAACATCATGGTAAAAAATTTAAACGTTTTATTAGTTGAAGACGAAAAAAGGCTGGCAAGCGCCATAAAGTTCTTATTTAAAGAAAATAAAATCGATTGCGAAACGGTATTTGACGGAAAAGAAGGTTACCAAAAGGCGCTAAATAACGAATACGACGTTATTATTTTAGACGTTATGTTGCCTAATCTTAACGGTTTGGAAATACTTTCTAAACTTCGCAGATGCGGAAAAAATACGCCTATTATAATGCTTACGGCACGATCCACAGTTAACGATAAGATTACGGGATTAAATCTCGGAGCGGACGATTATCTTCCGAAGCCTTTTGACTTTGACGAACTTATTGCGAGAGTTAAAGCCCTATCAAGACGAAGCGGTTTTGTGGTTATGAACGAAATATCACACGGGGATCTATCGCTAAACTTATCGACAGGCGAACTTTCAAATAAGGATATAAAGGTAAAACTTAATTTTAAGGAAAAAGAAATAATGAAGTTATTCTTTATTTCCCCCGACTCCGTTATAACAAAGGAAAGTTTATTAAACAAGGTTTGGGGCTCGGATTCTTTTGCTACCGATAATAACGTTGAAGCATACGTATCCTTTTTAAGAAAAAAATTAAAATTCTTAAAATCTAACTTAAATATAAAAAACTATCAGAAAGTAGGATATAAATTAGAGGAAGAAAATGATTAAAAAACTTCGTGCCAAAATTATTATGATGACAATGTCCGTTATAGGAATAATGCTTTTAATTGTTGCTATAACATATTCGCTTTATAGTATCAACGGCACAAAAAACCGCATTTTTCAATCGTTAGAGAGGGAAATATCAAAATATGAAGAACGCTCCGCAGTTACCCCGCCGGACGCGCCCACCGAAATAGGAAAAGGCGAAGGCGAAGGTGCGGGATACAAGCTTGATGTATGCGTGGCAAAATCTGATAAATCGACGGGCGAAATAACCACCCTATCAACAGACGTTTATATTGACGAAGAAGTTTTGACCGCTTCTATAAACGAAATATTAAAAGACAGGAAAAGATCGGGCGAACTTCCAAAGTATAAGCTTTTATATTCTTATGCAGATTCTCCCGACGCAGTATATTTTGCACTTACAGACAACGGCATTTTGGCGAGCGAAGTAACAAGCGTTTGGCTAAATTCGCTTTTAATATTCGGAACGGTTTTTGCCGCGATATTTATTTTAAGTATTTTTCTTTCAAAAATGGCGGTAAAACCGGTTGAAAAAACTATTGAAGAACAAAAAAGGTTTATTGCGGACGCGTCTCACGAATTAAAAACGCCGCTAGCAGTTATTTCCGCCAACACTAAAATATTGAAAAACATCGATACGGGCGTAAACCCCAAAACTTCCGAGTGGCTGAAAAGCACGGAAGAAGAAGTCGATCACATGAGTTCTATTATTGCCGATATGCTTAATCTTGCGCAGAGCGAAGCGCTTCGCGAAATTTCTAAATCCGAATTCGATATGACAAGGCTTGCTTCGCAAATATGCTTACAGTTCGAAGCGCTATCATACGATAAAAACGTTTCGCTAGAATATGAGATAGAAGACGGAATAAACTACTTCGGAAACGAAAAGATGATAAAACAATTATTTATGATCTTTATCGATAACGCCATAAAATACGAGCCTTCGGGCGGAAAAATTTTGGTAAACCTAAAAAAATATAAAAATAAAAAGATATTTTCCGTAAAGAATTTCGGAACGGTTATTTCAAAAGAAGATCTCCCCCACGTGTTTGAAAGATTTTACCGCGCCGATAAAGCAAGAACTTCGGGTGGCGTAGGATTAGGGCTATCTATCGCTAAAAATATAATAGATCTGCACGGCGGCACGGTTAAAGTTTTATCAGAGCAAAACATAGGCACGGAATTCAAAGTTTTATTTTAGCTATTGACAAATTAAATAATTGTAATATAATTATTTTTATGAAGAAAGAATATTGTCCTATAAAAATAGATATATCCTATTTTACAATAAAGCAAATATTTTTTTCTGACGACGCATACTGGTCTGACTTCTATTAAAAATTAAGCCGCAAAATAATTTGCGGTTTTTTTATTGCTTTTATTAAAAACAAAAACCTACGGAATTTTCCGTAGGTTTTTGTTTATTCGGTAATTTAATTACTTGGTTATGGTAATTTTATTGAGTGCTCTCGGAGAGTCTGGGTTATTACCTATCGCACAACTAATCTTGCACGCAAACATTTGCGCAAAGAGAGCAAACGTAAACATCGCAAATTCTTCGGACGCGCTGAAATTTATAAACGCATCGTTGCACTTATCGAATTTACCGACAAGCAAGTCGTCGTTAGTGACCAAAAGAACGGGCGCATTTAAGCTTATCATTTTTTCGATACACTTAATTTGATCGAGACGAATATTGTTTTGCATTTCTTCGTCGCCGTTGTTCTTTGCACAATAAATTATAACAGGCGTCGTTTCGTTAACCATTGCCATAGGTCCGTGATAGAAATCACTTCCCGCATACCCCTTCATTTGGATATAGCAAGTTTCCTGCAACTTTAAGGTAGCCTCTAACGCGATAGCGTAAGTTAAACCACGTGATAAAACAAACCCGCTCTTCATATCCTTAAATTTTGCAGCATATTTGGTTGTTAAATCGTCGATCTGCGGAAGAACGCCGTCAATATAATGTCTTAAATTTTTGAGAGTGAAAAGTTCTTCTTTATCATTTGCGATTTCTGCGGCAAGCCACAAAAGAAGATAGAGTTGAGCATTAAAGGTTTTGGTAGCCGCAACGCTGGACTCTAATCCCGCGTCGCAATACAAGTGGTATTTAGCCTCTTTTGCCATCGGGCTTTCAAGATCGTTGGTAACTGCAATCGTTATAACGCCTTGTTCGTTACCTCTTTTCATAACTTCTAAAACGTCCGCCGCTTTTCCGCTTTGGCTACAACCTATAATAATACTGTTTTTATAGTTGATTTTACCTTTATATAAAGTTAAAACGCTGGACGCCGCAAGACCGACCGTATAATCCGTCATAACTTCGGTAAGATATTTAAAGTAAACAAGAGCGTGATTGGAAGTTCCGCGCGCAGCCGCAACGAAGTTCGTAGCGTCGCTTGCCTTAATATCGGCAACGAGTTTTTTCATTGTTTCGGCGTTGGCAGCCTGAATCCTATCGAATATCGCAGGCGTTTCGTTGATTTCTTTCCACATTATTGTTTCATTATACTTCATATTTTTGCCCCTAAAAAATATTTTTTACTCGTATATTTTATAATTTTTTTGACCAACTGTCAAGGAATTTTTTCGAGTTTTTTAATATTTTTTAATGTTTTTCGTCGGTTTAGTAGCAAAAATACTTTTTTAGACATTGAAAAAATTTAAAAATGTAGGGGTAAATTATTAAAGTTTTACGGAAAATTTATAAAATTACTTTGAATTTTAAAATTTTTTTAAATGGATTGATAAATTTTTAAAAACATATTATTATATATTTATATTTATTTAATATAAAAAATGGATATAAAATTATGAAAGGTTTTAAAAATATTCGGGCATATATTTATAATCACGGAATAAAAACCGTAGACGTTGGTTTTGAAAACGGAAAAATAACCTACTTGGGCGACGCCAACATAATCGACGAAGAAATACCCTTTGATAATAACCAAATACTTCTTCCCGGATTTATTGACGAGCATATACACGGTGCGGCAGGATACGACGTTATGGACGGCAATTTATATTCTCTTGAAAAAATGTCGCAAGCGCTTTTATCCGAAGGCGTTACGTCGTTTGTTGCAACAACAATGACCGCTCCCATTTTTAAAATCGAAACCGCACTTAAAAACGTAAAAGATTATATTTTAAATCAAAATGAAAGTTATTCGGAAGTTTTGGGCGTGCATTTGGAAGGGCCGTTTATTTCCGAAAAATTTTCGGGAGTTCAAAAAAAGGAATACATTATCCCCCCTTCTAAGGAAGTTATGGATAAACTCGTTTCCGCTTCCGAAAATACGATTAAGATAGTAACCATAGCTCCGGAAAAATCCGGATCGGAAGAAGTTATTAAATACTTAAAAGATAAAGGAATAACCGTAAGCGTGGGGCACTCCGACGCGGATTTTGAAACGCTTTATAAAAGCGTTAAGATAGGCGTATCTTCCGTAACGCACACGTATAACGCGCAAAGTCAATTTCACCATAGAGAGATAGGTATTGTCGGCGGTGCGCTTTTGCTAGATGAATTATACGCCGAACTTATCGCCGACTTAAATCACGTTTCTATTCCGGCAATAAGGCTTTTGGTTAAAAATAAACCGAAAGACAAAATAATTTTAATAACCGATTCTATGCGCGCAAAATACTTAAAAGATGGGATTTACGAACTCGGCGGAAACGAAGTTACGGTTAAAGACGGAAAGGCTGTAACGAAAAGCGGAATACTTTCCGGCAGCGTGTTAAAGATGAACGACGCTATTAAAAATTTGGTCGATTTATGCGGTGTGCCTTTTACGAACGCAGTCGATTTTGCGACGGCAAATCCCGCAAAAAACTTAAACGTTTTTGATAAGATCGGCTCTATCGAAATAGGAAAACAAGCAGATTTCGTTTTGTTGAGCCACGACTTTACGGTATCAAAAACAATTAAAAACGGAAAGATAGTTTACAGCAAATAAAAAACGCCCGATCTGGGCGTTTTTATTTCAGTTTATATTTTTCACTATATTATCTGCAAATTTTTTATAGTTATATTTTTCGATAATTTCTTCTTTCTTCGTGTCTATTTTCGGGTTAGCGCTAAGTATCGCGTTTTTAAGGCTTTCGGGATCACCTACTTTAAAATAGCATACGTCAAACCCGTCGTAAATTTCCTTAAAAACTTCTATATCGCTGATTATAGGTTTTGTGCCAAGATAAAGCGATTCAAGTGGCGGTAGACCGAAGCCTTCGTATTCCGACGGTTGAATTAAAAAAGACGCTTTGGATATTTCATTAAGCAATTCTTCGTCGTTTATCCTACCGGTGAAGATAACCCTATCCGTTTCAAGATCGTTTATAGAAAGCCCTACGTTAAAATTATCCTTTTCACCGATAATTTTTAGAACGTATTCTTCGGGTAGCGCTTTAAATGCGGCAATAAGCGTTTTTATCCCCTTATGCGGTTTAACGTTCCCGACGAAGATAAGTTCTTTCCCGTTCTTTTCGGTTTTTACTTCTTCTTTAAAATTTATGACGTTTTCTGATAATCCGTTATAGTTAACAAAGCATTTATCGGCAAGTTTTCCGTAATAATGAACGCACCTATTTAACGTAAAACCCGAAACGCAAGCAACTTTAACAGATTTTTTCATGCATCTTTTGAGCATGATTTTTTTGATCAGTCTATCGAGAGTGCCCTTGCATGTATCTTTTCTGTCTAAAAAGATCAAGTCATGCATGACCGAATAAACGGGAATTTTAACGTTTAGCGGGATAAGATAGTTTGGCGCGAGAAAAACGTCGCATAACTTATTTATTTTAGGATTGATTTTTAATATTCCCTTAAAAGAAAACGGGCTATTATAGTCCGAAATTATTTCTTTCGCAGGATATTTACTTAAAAGTTTTTCGTTCCCTATAAGATAGTATTCGTTTTTAAAGTAGTCAAGGTTTTCAAGCAAACCCTGACAAACCCTGCCTATCCCCGATTTACCGTAATATCTGCAATCTACTGCTATTTTCATAATCTTATATATTTACCACAAGCGCCGTGCATTTTCCGCTGATTTCGACCGTATCCCAACTTCCGCTGAACCACGTATCGCCCATCTTCGACGGATAAGTCAGCGACCCGTTACCGATCTTACACTTTCCGTCGATAATGATAATTACCTGGAAAGTCGTATCGTTAGAAGCGAGTTTAAGCGTTCCGTTTACTTCGTATTTATTCACGGAGAAGTATTTGCACTCCCCGATAAGTTTTGACGAATATCCGTCGAATTTTCTTTCGGGATATTCGGTGCTTAAATTATTAGTCGATTTACGAAGATCCAAAACGTCAAGCGCTCTATCGATATGAAGTTCTCTGGTTTTTCCGTTTTTATCTTTTCTTCCGTAATCGTATAATCTATAAGTAACGTTAGAAGATTGTTGAACTTCGCACACAAAACACCCGCCGCCGATGGCGTGGACTGTTCCGGAGCGCAAGAAATACGCTTCGCCCTTTTTTACGGGGACTTTATTAAGGACTTCCATAATAGTTCCCTTTTTAACGCGTTCTCTCACTTCTTCGACGGTAACGTCTTTATTAAAGCCCACGTATATACAAGCGTCTTTATCCGCCTCCATTATATACCACATCTCGTTCTTGCCGTAATCCCCTTCGACGGAAAAAGCGTATTCGTCGTTTGGGTGGACCTGAATAGATAGGCTTTGTTTTGCGTCAATAAACTTGACCATCAGCGGGAAGCGCTCGTATGACTGGGTTTTCCAGCCGAGTTGCTCTTTACCGATCATCTTTAAATAGTCGGAAAAAGGCAGCCCTTTATATTTTCCCGTGGTTATAGTAGACTGACCTGCGGGGTGCGCGGAAAGTTCCCAACTTTCGGCAACGGTAGACATATTGCCTACCGGTTTTTTAAGAATATCCCTTATCTTCGTGCCGCCCCACAAAAAGTCTTTTAATACCGGTTTAAGTTTAACAAGGCTTTCGTGCCCTACGGGTTTGATCTTCTTTTTCTCTATTTCGGCAAATTCAAGGTTCTTTGTTTGGATCATCACAAGATCGTTCTTCGTTTCGTTTGAGATCTCGTATTCGTTACCGCTCCTAAATAAAACGCTTCCGTTTCGCGAAACGCTTCTACCGCCGTGAGTATCGTTATATATTTTAGCCGAGCCTTCGGTTACGTAATAATTTACAACACAGCCGTCTTCAACTATGCCCGAATAGCCCCTGTTCGGGTAAACCACGATACGTGAAACTTCGCATTTTTCGTTCCTGTTTAAAATCTCTACGCTGCCCCATTTTTCATATGATAAAAGCCGCTCGTCAAAATATTTGCTTTTATACTGATAATTCTTTTTAACGATATCTTTTATATTGCCTTCTTTATCGATTTGGGTTATATAGATCGCGTCACGCGTGTTTGCAATCAGAATATCCCTAAGCCCGTTGGCGACGATAAGTTGCTCTTTGGAAGTATTGATTATTTCGACGTTTCGGTTATCGAATTCTATTGCGTTAATATCGTTTTCAACTTCAGAAGATCTGCCGATATACTGATAATAAGACGAAATATCGGTAATACGCGTCCAGTTAAAATGCGCTTCAACCAGCTCGATATAGTCTGGATTAAGAAGTTTATCCAGTCCCAAAACCAAGCCTTCGTCAAACTCTTCGAAAACCCCGTCTTTTAAGCCGATATTTCGGCAACGTTCAATATACTCTTGGTCGGAAGTTTGCAGTATCACCGATGCTTTTGCGGCGTAAATTCCGCAATCGAAATAGCAGTTTTTAGTCTTTCTTGGTGAAAAACGCGTTCTTTTACCCGCAACGTCGAAAAAATGATATCCTATTTCGTTATCGCTGGGCTTAACGCCTACCGCTCCGATCTTATTATCTTTAACGATTTTTATAAGTTTGGTTAATGTCGGATTATATTCGCCTTCTATTATGTGGTCGCAGGAAACTATCAAAAGTTCTTCTTCGGGCTGAGCGTAAAGTGCAACGGTTATTATCGAAGGAGCGGTGTTAAGCGGCTTATCTTCCAAAAGTATCGTATAATTTATACTCTGAAAAGATTGCAGCTGACCACGGGCGATATTTTCATATTTTTTATTAGTTATAACAACAAATTCGTCACAAAAAGGCATGTTCCTTAGAATTGCTTCTTGGAACATAGAACGCCCTTTTTTGATTTCCATAAATTGTTTAGGGTAGTTTTTGCGAGAAAGCGGCCAAAGTCTGTCTCCGCTGCCGCCCGCTAATACTATACACTTCATCGTTTATCCTTGATTTTCCAAAAATTCCGTAAAATACTCTTTGATTTTTTCGACTTTGAATTTCGACAATTCGTCGCTTTCTGACGAAACGCCGAAATATACTTTTATCTTCGGTTCGGTGCCGCTCGGTCTTATCGCGCACCAACCGCTATTTTCAAGTTCAAAATATAAAACGTTGCTCTTTGGTAAGGTTAGTTTGACCTTTTCGCCAGTTTTTATATCTTTTCTTTCGGATAGGTTATAGTCACGAACGGCTATAACCTTATCTTCGCCGACTTTTATAGGCGTATCAACCCTTAACTTTTCGATAAGACTTTTGATCTTTTCCGCGCCCGAAACACCCGGCATAGTTACGCTGATTATCCCTTCTTTATAATACCCGTATTTACGGAAGATATTATCCATTTGTTCGGGCAAAGTTAAACCTTTATCCAGATAGTAGCACGCCGCTTCGCATAGTGCCGCGACCGCCATTACCCCGTCTTTATCTCGAGAGTGAGTGCCCACCAAACAGCCGTAACTTTCTTCATACCCAAAAAGGTATTTATAAGCGTATTTTTCCGCCGAATATTTTCCGCCGTTTTTTGAAATCGCGTCTTCAAAAAGTTTTATCTGCTCGCCGATAAACTTAAATCCCGTCAGCGTTTCTATTACCGAAACGCCGTAAAATTCGGCAATTTTATACGCCATTTTAGATGAGACGATCGTGGTTACTATTGCCCCGTCGCATCTATTTTCGGGCAGCATATTAAGTTCTTGCATTCTTGAAAGTTCGTATTCGGCGATTAAAAGTCCGCTCATATTCCCCGTAAAGGAAACATAACTATTCGTTCTTTTATCTAAGGCATAAACTCCCAACCTATCCGAATCGGGATCGGTAGCAAGAACGATATCCGCCTTAACTTTTTCGGCAAGAGAAAGAGCCAGCGTAAAAGCAGACGCGTTTTCGGGATTAGGTGATTTTAATGTCGGAAAGTTTCCGTCCGGCGCTTCCTGTTCTTTAACCACGAAAACCTTTTTAAAACCTAATTCGCTTAAAAGTCTTCTGACGGGAAGATTGCCCGCGCCGTTTAATGGCGTGTATACTATCGTAAAATCTTCGGCGTGCTTTTTTATAACTTCTTTATCGATTATGTTATTTTTAAGTTCGGCGATATATTTATCGTCCAACTCTTTGCCGATAACCGTTAAAAGCCCGAGTTTTTCAGCGGATTTTCTGTCCATCGTTTTGACCGAGCCGAAATCTTTTACCAAGTGAACGCTTTCCATTATAAGTTTATCGTATGGCGCAACAACTTGTCCGCCGTCCGACCAGAATACTTTATACCCGTTATACTCTGGCGGATTATGGCTTGCCGTTATTTCAACCCCAGCCGTAGCGGAAAGCGCACGGACTGAAAAAGAAAGTTCGGGAACAGGGCGCAAAATGTCAAAAAGATATACCTTTATTCCGTTTGCGCATAAAGTCAGCGCCGTAACTAAGGCAAACTCCGGCGACTTATTCCTGCTGTCGAACGCAACGACGACAGATCCGCCTTTAACGGTTTTATTTATAAAGTCAGCAAGCCCCTGCGTCGCTCTCGATACGGTATATTTATTCATTCTGTTTCTGCCTGCGCCGATAATTCCGCGCATACCGCCCGTGCCGAAAGAAAGGTCTTTATAAAACCTGTCTTCAAGTTCGCTTTCGTCTTTTATGCTTTTTAGTTCGATCTTGGTTTGTTCGTCAAAAACTTCCGAATTAAGCCATTTTTTATATTCTGTTTCCCACTCTTTCAAAGGAGTTCCTCTCTATTATTTTCAGATAGTTTATCTACAATTTTTTTAACGTTTTGCGCTTGATCTTTTGCGCATACCATAACTGCGTCTGCTGTTTCAACGACGATAAGGTTATCTACTCCTAAAAGCGAAATCTGCCTTCCGGAAGAGAAAACCACGCAATCTTTACTGTCTATTATCATAGTATCGCCGACAGAAATATTGCCGCTATCATCTTTATCCTTTATAGCGCCTAGCATATCGAAACTTCCAACGTCGCTCCAACCGAATTCGCCGGGGACTACTAAAATATCGTTTGATTTTTCCATTATGCCGTAATCTATCGAAATTTTTCGCATAAGAGGATAAACTTCTTCGGTAACCGATTTTTCATTTTCGGTCCCTATCGCGCTTTCGATTTTTTTAAGATCCGAATAGATATCCGGCAAAAGTTTTTTAAATTTTTCCAGAATAAGCGACGCCCTAAACACGAAAACGCCGGCGTTCCAAACGTATTTTCCGCTTTCGAAATATTTTTTTGCCGTCTCTAAATCAGGTTTTTCAACAAACTTTTTAACAGGTTTAACGGCGCTTTCGCTATCTTCAAAATTTATATATCCGTATCCGGTTGCGGGGAAAGTGGGCGTTATCCCTATCGTAACGATTTTATTTTCCGTATCGGCGGCAAAAATAGCCGTCTCTAAAATTTTAGAATAGGTTACTTCGTCTTTGATATACGCGTCGGATGGCGTTACAACCATTATTCCGTCGCCTTTTTCTTTTAATATCTTAATCGCTGCATAGCCTATGCACGCCGCGGTGTTTCTTGCAGAAGGTTCGGATAAAACGTTTTTATCGGGAATTCTGCCTTTATTGACCTTTATAACACCGCCCGTCTGAACGGCGTTTGTCACAACGAATATGTCGCGTAAAGCGGCAACCGACGAGATCCTATCGATCGTTTCATTTAACATAACGTCTTTACCGGTCAAATTCAAAAGTTGCTTTGGTGTCGCCTTTCTTGAAAGCGGCCAAAACCTTGTTCCGCCGCCACCCGCTAATATTACGCCGAATACTTTACTGCTCATACTTATTTTACCGTAACGTCTTTTACTAAATTATCGATATTTTGGGCGAAGTTAGAAAAAAGGAAGTTTTCCTTTACCCTTTTACTTGCCGCTTCGCCGTATTTTTTTGAAAGTTCTTTATCTTCGGCAAGTTTTTTAATCGCATCCGCAAAGGCTTGCGGGTTTGAGTTTTCAACTTCAAGCCCCGTCACATTATTAAGGGAAACGTAATTTACGCCGCTTCCAGCAATTGTGAAAGTAACTGCGGGTTTACCGTAATACATAGCCTCCGCAAGGGCTATACCGAAAGCCTCGTTTTTGGTGATAGACGGAAAGCAGAAAATATCACAAGCGGAATAGAACGCCTTTTTATAGGTATCCGAAATTCTGCCAAGGAACACGACCTTTTTATCGTCTTTTGCAATTTCTTTTAAACTTTCGGTAAGTTCGCCTTCCCCGCCGATATACACTTTAAACGAATCGTCAAGATATTTGCTCGCCCGAACGAGATATTCAATCCCCTTATAAGGAACGTGTCTTCCCATAGCGAAAAGAATAGTTTTACCTGCGTTTTCAAGCCTTATAACTTCGGCTTTTTTAATTTCCTGTTCGGTTAGTGCAAGATTTTTTTCGTCAACAGAGTTAGGAATAACCACGCACTTTTCTTTATAATTTTTAAGCCACTCGCTACCTTCGATATAATTCGGGCTTGTCGCAACTATTTTTTCTGCGCGAAGAATAAGCCTTTTAGTCTGCCCCTTAAACAATTTTTTTAAGAGTTTTTGCTTAAAAATATCCAAGTGCCAGTATAAAACAAGTTTAATGTCAGGTCTCTTTTTCAAAATTTTAAGAAGATAATGTGCGCCGAAAGGATTTGGAAAGTGGAATATTATTACGTGCGGATTAAAAGTTTTTACGGTTTTTTTAAGAAGTTTTCCATACGAAAAAGAGAGCGACTGCGAAGAAACTTTCGCAAAACTGCCCGCTCTTACAACGCTTATCCCTTCATACACTTCGATTGAATCCGGTCTTTCGTGATTAAAACAAAAAACCTTCTGTTCACACTTGCCTTCAAGTGCTTTCGTTACGTCTTTTGCAACCTGTTCGATTCCGCCGATATGCGGAAAAAAGTAATTTGAAATCTGCAATACTCTCATAATTTCCCCTTTTAGTTCGCGCCTTTTCTCGAAAATACAGCGGTAAAGGTTTTAAATAAAATCTTTATATCGAGCATTATGGATCTGTTATCAACGTAGTAAAGTTCGGCTTTCTGCCTCTCACCGCTCATATACGTGCAATTATTTCTGCCGTTAACCGCCCACCAACCGGTAAGCCCCGGTTTAACCGAAACAAGTTTTTCGGCGTCATCATTATATTTGGTTTCAAGTTCGAGCCTTATTAGCGGGCGCGGGCCGACGATCGAAATTTTTCCGACAAAAATATCCCAAAGTTGCGGAAGTTCGTCAAGCGAAGTTTTCCTTAAAAATTTACCTACTTTGGTTATTCTGCTATCGTTTTCCGTTTCGAGCTTAAATTCTTTTAAGTAGTTTTCGTATTCTTCGGGAGTAAAACTTCTTTCAAGTTTATCCGCATCCGGCTTCATAGTTCTGAATTTCGATATAAAAATATCTTTTCCGTTCTTTCCAACCCTTTTTTGGCGAAAAAAAACCTTACCGCCGTCGTTACATTTAACGACGATTGCAAGAATTATAAAAAGCCAAGAAAATAATATCAACGCAAGGCCCGAAACAAAAATATCGAAACACCTTTTAACAAAAGAATAAACGGGTTTATTTTTCACTTTATATTCGGTTTTTACCGTTTTTTCGTTTGTTTTTTCAGTCATAAAAAAGCGACTCCTCAAAGTCTTAGACAATTAGTATTTATATTTTATTTTAAAATATAATTTATCTTAACATAATTATCTATTTATGTCAAGGAGAATACAAAAAAGCAAAAAAGCCGAATACTAAATTCGGCTTTTTTGTAAATTAAATTATTAAATCAGAACTTTCGATAAAAACTCTTTAAGTCTTTCGTTTTTCGGATTCGCGAAGAACTCTTTTGGCGGGGCTTCTTCTTTGATTATGCCCTCGTCAACGAACAATACTCTTGACGCAACTTCTTTTGCAAAGCCCATTTCATGCGTTACGACGACCATCGTCATACCGGTGTCGGCAAGTTCTTTCATAAGTTCTAAAACTTCGCCGACCATTTCGGGGTCTAATGCGCTTGTAGGCTCGTCAAAAAGCATAACGTCCGGTTCCATCATAAGCGCACGAACTATCGCAATACGTTGCTTTTGCCCGCCGGATAATGTAGAAGGATAAACGTTCGCCTTATCTTCAAGCCCGATTCTTTTTAAAAGTTCAATGGCGCGCTTTTCGGCTTCTTCTTTCGTCTTTAATTTCAGTTTTACGGGCGCAAGCGTCATATTACCCATAACCGTTAAGTTATTAAAAAGATTGAAGTGCTGGAACACCATACCTATCTTTTGGCGGGTTACGTTTATATTTTGGAAGAACTGATTATAAAGTTCTTTAACGCTTTTATTAAACGTGCTGCCTTCGTTCTTTTTTAACAGATCTTCTTTTTTTATTCTTTCAATTATCTCTTCGTCAAAATCTTCGGCTGATTTGTCGGGATTTGCAGTAAGCAATTCCGTTAGGATTTTATTATATGTTTTTGACTTTCTGATTATAGTTTTATGAAGGTATGGATCAACGGGTGTCAACAACTTTCCTTCGAACCAGATCTCGCCGAAAGTCGGAGTTTCAAGAAGGTTCATGCACCTTAAAAAGGTGGATTTACCCGAACCCGAAGGTCCTATAACGACTATTTTTTCGCCCTTTTTAACTTCGCAGGAGATCCCCTTTAAAACGTCTAACTTGTCGAACTTTTTAAATAGTCCGCTGACTTTCAGAAGGTAAGATTCGTCAAATTTTTCTTTGATTTCAAAATTATCTTTCACTTTTCCTCAATCTCCTTTCGATTAATTTTATGATAAGGACCATTGCGTAAACTACTACCAAATACATTACGCCCGCTACTATAGCACAAGTCACATAACTATTCACAGGTATATTTTTACTGTAATATATTGTCGTTGACGCAACGTTAAGATCAAAAGTTAATGCGCCGATAGTCGAACCTACCATTTGAATAATTGAAGTTTCTTTAAGCAAGGCAATCATTTCATTGCCTATTGCAGGTATGATATTTTTTATCGCCTGAGGCATTACGATCTTAACCATACTCTTACCCCAACTTAGCCCCAAAGCCCTACCAGCTTCCAACTGACCTTTGTCGACAGAATAAATGCCGGCACGAATATTTTCTGACACATAAGCACCGGAATTTATACCAAATGTCAACACAGCCGCATATGGTGTAAATCCCCTTATGGCAAAAATTGCCGTACACATCAATACAAGTTGTAAAGCTACAGGCGTTCCTCTTATGACCGTAGTGTAAATATTACATATCACACCCGGTATTTTCATTAGTTTACTCTGCGTTGCTGCTATTTTAACAAGTGCAACAATAAAACCCAAGACTAAACCAATCATCGCAGCAACAACAGTTATTACAAGAGTATGCCAAAACCCTTGGAATAAATATCCACGTGCCTCACTATTCGCAAAAATCGTAATTATATCCTGAAACATTTTCCATAACCCGTAAAATGGAAGGACGACATATCGTTCTTCCATTTTACATTTCCTCTATAAAATTTTTCTCGCTTTTAAGCAGTTAAACCAAGATGTTTATTTACAAGTTCCTGAATGCCCGTTTCACCAAGTTCAGCAATAACTTCATTGATTGCATTAAGTATTTTTGCGGGAGCATTGGGACAAACAGCTATAGCATAAGTATCGCAAGCAACTTCGTCATCTTCGCCATCACTACCCTGATAGTATAAAGGCTTGCACGAATATTTACTGTTTCCGGCGATTAACATCTGCGCAGGAAGTTCATCAATGATAAGAACATCTTTTTCTTCACTGTTAAGAGCCGCAGACAATAACTCAAATCCAACCTTATCGGCACCGGTGTTATATATCGAACCGCCATCAGCAAGTTCATCACCCAAGAACAGGTCAGCCGTAGTACCGTTCTGAACAGCTATTTTTTTCCCAGCAAGAGCGTCCCAATAGATACCTTCCACATTATCTGTAGTCATGCTAACATATTCGGTTTCTTGTGCAACCGGATAAATCACATAAAGTTTTGCAGTGTAGTATTCGGTTGAGAAAACAACTTTTTCCTTCCTTGCTTCCGTAACAGACAGTCCCGCAGCACCTACGTCACACAACTTACCTTCGGAAACAGCGTCAACTATCGTGTTAAAGTTAACGTTTTTAAATTCTATTTCCATTTTTAATTTTTTACCAACTAGTTCCATTATGTCTACGTCAACACCGACAATCTTGTTGTCTTTAACGTATTCAAACGGCGCAAAACCCGATTCGGTATAAATTGTAATTTTGTTATCATTGCCACAAGCGGTTAAACCGAAAATACAGCCGATCGATAAAATTACGGTTACAATAAGTGTGATGATTTTTTTCATTTTTGTGTCTCCTTTTTTGTTTTACAACGAGATTATATATCTGCCCGATTATATTGTCAAACGATTTTTGGGGTATTTTTTAAAATTTTTCATTTTTTTTGAATATTTTTTATTTTTTTGAATTTTTTTATGAATAAAATAAACTATTATGCGATTTCAAAAAGAAAACCGCTCGTTTTCGGAGCGGTTTGGCTAAAAGACAAGTTTTTTCTGACGTTATTTAAGTATTTCGTCGGCAAGGTTTTCGATTTCTACTTCGTTTTCGAGTTTAATTGCCGAAAGGATCTTTACCGTAGCGTCGGTGAACGTGATGTTTTTCGACGTGGCAAATTTTTCTTTTATTATTTTTGCGGCGGTAGGAGCCCAAGAACCGTTTTCGATAATTCCTATTTTCTTATTCTGGAAGTTTCTTTCAAGCAAGTGATTTATAAATTCATTCATGAACGGGAAAATAGACGCGTTATAAGTAGTTGTTGCGAGAACTATTTTTCCGTATCGGAAAGCGTCTTCCACGCACTCCGCCATATCTTCCCTTGCAAGATCGCTGATTGCGACTTTCGGGCAGCCGAGTTCTTTAAGTTTTTCCGCAAGAAGTTCGGCAGCCGCTTTGGTATGACCGTAAACCGAAGTGTATGCAATCATAACCCCTTCCGTTTCAACGCCGTAAGAAGACCAGGTATTATATTGTTTAAAATAATGTTCTAAATTTTCGGTCAAAATCGGACCGTGAAGCGGACAAATGATTTTTATATCAAGAGTTTTTGCTACCTTTAAAAGATTTTGAACTTGCATGCCGTATTTTCCGACGATGCCGAAATAGTATCTTCTTGCTTCGCAGTCCCAGTCTTCTTCTACGTCTAACGCGCCGAATTTACCGAAAGCGTCGGCAGAGAATAAAATTTTATCGGTTGAATCATATGCGACCATAACTTCCGGCCAGTGAACCATAGGCGCGAACACGAAAGTAAGGTTATGTTTTCCGAGCGAAACCGTTTCGTTATTATTGACGAGTTTAACGTTATTCCCCGAAAAATCGTAGAAATTTTTAAGCATATTCAAAGTTTTTGCGTTAAGAATAAGCGTTGCGTTCGGATATTTTACCAAAAAGTTCATTATATTTGCCGAGTGATCGGGTTCCATATGCAATATAATAAGATAATCCGGCAATCTATCGCCTAAAACGTTTGAAATATTTTCAAGCCACTCGTTTTGAAATTTTGCGTCGACAGAATCGAAAACGGCAATTTTATCGTCTAAAATAACGTATGAATTATATGCCATACCGTTGGGAACGATATACTGACCTTCAAAAAGGTCTAATATATGATCGTTAACGCCAACGTATTTAACGTCTTCGGTAATTTTCATAAAAATCTCCTATAACTAAAATAAAGCGACTTTTTTTCGTCGCTTTATCATTATATATTATAAATAAAAAGTTGTCAAAGAAAATTCGGGCAAATCAGACCTTTCCGCCGTCGTTGATATATAAAATCCCAAGGCAGTTTTCCCCGCAATGGCTGGTGATCGTGCCGCCCGCTCTTGTAACATAAACGTTCTTAAATCCTGCGTTTTTAACTTCGGTCATTGCCGCGTCAAGCGTTTTTTCGTCCGCAGTAGTGTAGGTTATAAAAACGTTCTCTAAATCGGGATTATTGAATTCTTCGAGAGTATCTTTACAATAGCTTTGAACCACACGGTCAAAGTTTCCGCGATATTTTTTGCCGGAGATCATCTTTCCGTCTTTAACTATTATCTGCGGTCTGATTTTAAGAAGATTTGCCCCGAAATAAACGAGCGCGTTGCATCTTCCGCCTTTATAAAGATAGTCAAGCCGTTTAAGAGCAAAACTCGCCTGAACGAAAGGAACTCTCTTTTGGCACTTTTCGAAAACGGTTTTAACGTCTTCTCCGCTATCGATAAGTTTTCTTGCATATAGAATAAGCAAAGAAATACCCGTCGATAAGGATCTTGAATCGATTACGAAAACGTTGTTTAATTTTTCCGCAACGGTTACAGCGTTTTTATACGCGCTTGAAATTTCCGAAGAAAGTGAAAAATGAATTATTGCGTCGTAATCTTTTAAGATTTTCCCGAAATGTTCTTCGTATTGATATTCGTTTACCGCCGCGGTTTTGGGAAGAATATTGTTCTTGTTCACAAAATCGATAATCTGATCGGTGGTGATTTCACCGTCAAGATAATTATCGTCCCCAAGCAATACCGAAAACGGAACGATTTTTACGTCCAAAGTTTCAATAAGTTCTTTCGTTAAATCTACGGTAGACTCTGCTGAAATTGCAATTTTCATAGTAATTCACCTCGCAATTTATTTTATTATTTATATATTTTTTTTACAAATTCAATTACTCTCTAATTTAATAATTTTTCTCTATAATATTTTTTCTATCGGTAGAGTTTAAAATTATTATCTCTACTAAAAGTAGAATTATATTGAAATTTATTACGAAAAAGCAAAAAAACATTGATTTTAATTAAAAGATATGATATTATATTGATATGGACGTTAAAGAAAATTTAGCAAAAAACTTGGTCGTTTGCAGAAAGTCGCTTAACCTAACCCAAGCCGAACTTGCCGAAAAACTTAATTATTCCGATAAATCCGTATCGAAATGGGAACGCGGAGAAGCTGTTCCCGACCTTACAGTTTTACACGAATTATCAAAACTTTACGGAATAAGCATCGATACGCTGATTTCTTCGCAGTTTGATAAAAAACCGATCACTCTTAAAAATATTCCGAAAAAAAGATTTATCATAAGCGGGGCGGCGCTCGGCGGAATTTGGCTTCTGGTTATTCTCGCATTTTGTTTTGTGGGAGTTATTTTCCCCGATTTTATGCACAAAAGTTGGCTCGCTTTTATTATTGCGATCCCGTTAAGTTTTTTAGTTATACTTATATTTACTTCAATTTGGGGCAAACATATATTGAACCTTATATTCACTTCCCTGTTTGCATGGACTTTTATAGGGGCGCTTTATATCGTTCTTGCGGTATGTCTTATTAATCCACCTAACACTCTTTGGCTTATATATCTAGTGGGCGTTCCTACGCAAGTTTTATTGTTGCTGTTCTTTTTCTATAAAAAGGTAAAATAATTATGAAAGTTATATATAATCCGGATAAAGAAATTGTTGAAAGAATTAAAGAAGGGTTAAAAAGAACGGGCGGATATTGCCCTTGCAGAATTTTTAGGACGGAAGAATACAAATGTATGTGCAAAGAATTCCGCGACCAGATCGCCGATCCGGATTTTGAAGGATTTTGCCATTGCTTATTATATTATAAAAAGAAAGATTAAAGGAGAAATTATGAACGAGATTGAATTAACAGTAGAAAATTTTGAAAAAGAAGTTATTAATTCAGAATTACCCGTTATGGTAGATTTTTGGGCTGCATGGTGCGGCCCTTGCAGAATGCTCGCCCCCACCGTTGAAGAAATTGCGAACGAATATGCGGGAAAAATAAAGGTTGGCAAAGTTAACGTTGACGAACAGATGGATCTTGCGATAAAATACAATACCGTAAGTATTCCGACCGTTATTTTCTTTAAGGACGGGAAAGTCGTAAATACCTTAATAGGATTAAGGGATAAATCCGAATTTACTGATTTTATTAAAACTTTATAATCTTAACGTTAAAAAAAGCGCTCTGAATTTCAGAGCGCTTTTTTATTTTAACTTTTTCATTAAATCAATTATCGTCTGTTTACTGTCGGGAGATAAATCATTATACATCTCCAAAACATTTTTATCTTCCTTATTATATTGTTCACCAAGATAAAAGAAATCTTGGATAGTAATACCAACAACGTCGCAAAAATCTAAAAGAGTTTTGACTTTTAATTCAATGCTCTTGTTCTCTATTGTAGACATAAATTGCGGATTATATCCAAGCCTTGAACTTGTTTCTCTTAAAGACAAGTTCGCTTGCGTTCTGAAAAAACCAACCCTTCTTATAATTTCATCATAAGTCAAATTTTCCATACCAACTCTCCTTATGAATATTTTAAATTATTTATAATCAAAACCCGATTGAGCCACTATTATTAAATATTTGAATTTATTCAAAAATGATATACTGTTTCAATCATTTATGATATAATGATTGTGTGGTTAACTTATTTTAATTGAGTTATTGACTTATTATTAGATTTATATACCAAACACTAACATATGGGATTAGTATGAAAATTAAAAGTTGTTGCTTTATCGGGCACAGAAACGTTGAGATAACGGAAGAGCTTAAAGCCGAAGTCAAAAATTATATTGAATACTTAATTAAAGAAGAAAACGTAAAAAATTTTTTAATAGGTAGCCGCAGTAACTTTAATTATCTTTGCCACTCGATTTTAGAAGAATTAAAAGAAAAATTCCCGTCAATTAAACTAATCGCTTACGAGTGTAAAAGTGAAGCGGCGATTTTAAAAAGCGAAAAAAGAAAGTGGGAAAAGATTTTTTCTGAAATGGAAAATAAGGACGTAAGTGTTCTTTGTGTAGATGAAATACATGAATATAAAAATAAATATACTTCCGGAAAAGCGGCTTATATAGAAAGAAATCAGGCAATGATAGACGACAGCGATTTTTGCTTATTTTATTTTGACAAGGATTATATACCTTTAAAAAAGAATTTTTCAATATCAAATTCCGGAACGGCTATTGCATATATATATGCCGAACGAAAAAAGAAAATAATTAAAAATTTTTTTGATAATTAAAAACGCTTTAACCGTATTTGTTAAAGCGTTTTTTATAGTTTAATTCTTTAATTGAACGAAATATCTTTTAGTTTATCGTATTTTTTAACGGCGTAATCACGAACGGAGGTAAAATCGTAACCAGACTCGAAAAATTCGTCGCTTATTTTTTTTGCAAGGAAGATAGATTCAGTTCCGTAGACAAGTGCGCCGAGATCGGAAATATATTTTCCGCTTTGGCGGTTCCCCATAAAATCCCCCGCGCCGCGGAACTTAAAGTCGTATTCGGAGATTTTAAACCCGTCGGAATTTTTTCTGAAAACGTCAAGCCGTTCCATAGCCGCGCCGTCGGTTTTTGAAGTCAGCAAAAAACAATAACTTTTAATATCCGATCTTCCGACTCTTCCGCGAAGTTGGTGCAGTTGAGAAAGCCCGAACCGTTCTGCGTTAAAGATGACCATAACGGACGCAGACGGAACGTCAACCCCGACTTCGATAACGGTTGTAGATACTAATACGTCATACTTTTTATCTTTAAAGTCTTGCATAACCGAATTTTTTTCGGTTTCTTTCATTTTGCCGTGCAAAAGCCCTATTCTTAAAGAAGGCATTTTTTCTTTTAATTCTTCAAAAAGTTCGGTAACGCTTATAAGCGTTCCTTCTTCGTCCCCCTCTATTTTTGGGCAAACAAAATAAGTTTGCCTTCCTTCTTTTGCTTCTCTTTCGATAAATTTAAGCATATCGGCATATTTTTCTTTGGGAACGATATTCGTTTGAATTTCTTTACGGTTTTTAGGTTTATCCTTAACCGTTGTTATATCTAAATCGCCGTAGAAAATTAAGGACAGAGTTCTTGGGATAGGCGTTGCACTCATAACCAAAACGTCAGGGGTTTTCCCTTTCGATAAAAGTCCGCTACGCTGCGCGACGCCGAACCTTTGCTGCTCGTCGCACACGCACATAGAAAGGTTTTTAAACTCTACGTCGTCTTCTAATATAGCGTGCGTGCCAACCAAAACGTTTATAATGCCACTTTTTGCCGCATCTTTAACGTCGCGCTTTTCTTTGGGCTTTAACGATCCGACCAAAAGATCTACGTTATAGGTAGGAAAAGCCTTTTTCATAGCGGCGAAATTTTGCCTTGCCAAAACTTCGGTTGGGGCAAGCACTACCGCCTGATATCCGCTTTTGATCGCGACATAAATTGCGCAAGTGCTTACTGCGGTTTTACCGCTTCCAACGTCGCCTTGCATCAACCTATTCATAGTTTTATCGGACGTCATATCCGAATAAATATCGTTTACGGCGGATTTTTGCCCGTCGGTAAATTCAAACGGGAAAGTATTTTTTATAAAATTTTCGAGTTCTTCTTTCGAACAGTTATATTTATTATGCCGTATCTGTTCTCTTCCGCCTTTTATTATCTTAAAAGCGGAAATAAGCGCGAAATATTCTTCAACGGCTATTCTATCGGACGCTTTTTCAACCCCGTCAAACGAACTGGGATTATGAACTTCGCGATAGGCGGAATAAAGATTGCCTAGTTGGTATTTTTTTTGAAGATCTATGGGGATTAACGAAGTCGGTTTTTCAATATCTACCGAAAGGCGGACTGCGTCTCTTATGATTTTTTGGGTTAGATTGCCCCTGCAAACGTATTGCGGGACGATACCTTTTAGTCTGAACGCCGACTCGCAAGGTTCAAACGACGGGTTTACCATACTGATCACGCCGAGTTTATTTGTGACACGCCCGTAAAACAGATATTCTTCGCCCACTTTCAGCCGATTTATAACGTATGGCTGGTTAAACCAAAGGATTTGGAATACAAGGCCTTCCTGTTCGCATATTACCTTAATAAAGCCGCCCTTTTTTCTCGCCATAAATCTATTGACCGGCATACTTATTATTCTTGCGGCAGTTAAAACAATGTCGTTATGATAGCAATTTTTTAGAAGTTGCTTTTCCCTAAGATCTAAATAGGCGCGCGGAAAAAATCTCGCTAAATCGTAGGTGTCTACAATCCCGAGTTTATTAAAGTCCGCTTCACGCTTTTCGTTTATTCCTTTGATCTTGGTAATTTCCATAACTTTATTAAAAAAGGGAAAGATTAACTTTCCCTTCGTTTTATTCTAACGAAATATAATAATAATAAATAGGTTGACCGCCGTAGTGAATATCGACGTCGATATTCGGATAAACGTCTGATATTCTTGCCGATAAAGCGTTTGCCTGTTCTTCGGTAACGTCTTTTCCGTAATACAGCGTTACAAGTTCTTCGCCCGTTCTTAATCTTCCGATAAGGTCTATCGCAATGTCGTCAATATTATTTCCTTGCGCTAAAATCTTCTTATTGTCAAGCCCTATAATGTCGCCCACTTTAAGTTCAAACCCGTCAACCTTAGTGGATCTGACAGCCGTGGTAATCTGACCGACGGTAACGGCGTCAAGCGCGTGGATCATATTCGCCTTATTTTCGTCAACCGGAAGTTCGGGGTTAAAGGCAAGCGCCGCTGAAAAACCTTGCGGAACGTTTCTTGTGGGGATAACGTGAATCGTCTTGTTTTCTACCAACGATTTTGCCTGTTCGGCAGCAAGGATAATGTTCTTATTATTAGGGAAAACGAAAACGTTTTCTGCGTTAACTCTTGCAACGGCGTTCGCAATATCGTTTGCGGACGGGTTCATCGATTGACCGCCTTCGATAACTTCGTCTACCATAAGGTCTTTGAATATTCCGGTCAGCCCGTCGCCGCTGGAAACGGCAACCATACCGATTTCTTTCTTTTCCGCTTCATACTTTTTAATAAGAGCGCGGTTTTGCTCCAACATGTTTTCGATTTTCAGTTTATCGAGCTCGCCGAGTTCCAACGCTTTGGTGAGCGCCATACCCGGAGTGTTGGTATGAACGTGAACTTTAACGAATTCAAGATCGCCGATAACTATAACGCTATCGCCCATCTTCATTAGCGTTTCTTTAAGCCTTTCGATATCGGCAAGAGTGGTCTTCTTTTTAAGGTTAATTATAAAAAATTCCGTGCAATATGCAAATTCGATATTTGCGCCGAGAGTCATAATGTCGGCGTGTTCCATAGCGGTTTCTGTGGATTTTGTGTCCGGAATATCGATGGAAACGTCAATCTTTTCGCCCATCAACGCCTTAAACATACCTTCAAAAACGCACATAAGCCCTTTTCCGCCCGCGTCCACAACGCCCGCTTTTGCTAAAACAGGCAAAAGTTTCGGCGTAAGTTCGACCGCTTCATTTCCCTTTTTAAGGATCTCCGGAAAGAAAAGTTCAAAGTCTTTCTGCTTATTTTTAATTGACTGCGCGTGTTCCGCAACCATTCTTGCAACGGTGAGCATCGTGCCTTCTTTCGGTTGGCTTACCGCGCCGTAAGCAACTTCCGCACCCTGCAATAGCGCGTTGGCAAATGCCTTTGTATCTATTTCGTTAAGGTCTTTAACGTAACTGCAAAAACCCCTTAAAACCTGTGAGAGAATAACGCCTGAATTTCCGCGAGCGCCTTTTAAAGCCCCCTTGGACGCCGCTTCGGCAATGTCGGCAATTTTGTTGCTACGGGAATTAGAAAGTTCCTTGACAGCGGATTTTATGGTTAAGGACATATTCGTTCCGGTATCGCCGTCGGGAACCGGGAATACGTTAAGCGAGTCAACCACGACCCTATTTATCTCTAAAAGTTTTGCCGCAGTCGTTATCATCGACCTAAGCATCGCTCCGTTAATCGTTTTTTGCATATATATCTCCAAAAAAAGAAAAAATCAATTTACTGTTTAACGCCCATTACGTTGACGTTAATAACGTCGACAAGCATACCCGTAAACTTCTCAACACGATATTTGACCGATTCTTTAAGCGCCTCTACAACCGCTTTTATTGAAATTCCGTATTTGACAACGACGGAAATTTCAATAGTGATTTTATCACCGTTCGACTTAACGTTTATTCCTTTAACGGTTTTGCCGAACTTGATAAAAGACACTACCGAATCGCGAACGTTTTTCGGCACGAACTCCACAATCCCGTAGCAATCCCGAGCGACATAAGAAACAAATCGCTCTATCGTCTTGTCGGATATTATTATCTTGCCGTAAATGTTGTTGGTTCTGACAGACATACTTACCTCACTATTCGATAATAATATTTTACAATATTAAACGCCATTTTGCAACCGTTTAATTAAAATATTTACATTTATTTATAATTTCAAAACAAGAGCTTTTTTTATAAATTTTTAAATTATATTAAATTTATTTTTACTATACCGAAAAAAATGCGGTAAATAAGTTGATTTTTGTCAAATATTATGGTAGAGTATCTTTGTTAAGATTTTAATCCCAACAGGAGGAATATAAATATGAGTAAAGTATGCAGCGTTTGCGGAAAAGGTAAACTTTCGGGAAATCTCGTTTCCCACTCCAACCGCAAGACTCCTACGTCTTTCGAGGCAAATCTTCAAAAAGTGAACGTTAAACACGCTGACGGCACAGTTAGCAAAGAATACGTTTGCGCAAGATGCTTAAAGAGCGGAAAAGTCGAAAGAGCGTAAAGCGATAAAATATTAAAAGCAGCCTTATGGCTGCTTTTTTTGTTGCTTTTAGTATAGATATACCGTTTTTGCTGTTATTTTATTATCAGATATCACCGCGTAGCAATATGAAGGGTTCGAATATTTAGTCATATTCCCGGGGTTAATAAAAGTGATATTATCTACCGTTTCAACAATCGGCGAGTGCGTATGCCCGAAAAGGACGACATTAGCCGATTTTTCTTTCGCGAAAAGTTTAAGCCTATTTAGCGAATACTTTACCCCGTATCTATCGCCGTGGAGCGCCAAGACTTTAAGACCTTCTATATTAATTTCGATCTCTTCTCCACCGCCGTCGCAATTACCTTTCACACGATATATTTTATTCCCGAATTCGCCGATATAATATTCCATATCCCTATAATAGTCGCCCAAATGGATTATATAGTCGGCGTCTTTCATAATGGGTTTTAACTTATCGATAGCGTCGATATTTCCGTGCGTGTCTGATAATATAAGAAGCGTTTTCATAACAGTTTTTCCTTTAACGCCTTTATCGCTTTATAGCGGTGGCTGACCGAATTTTTCTCTTCCGCGGTGGCAATCCCCAGCGGCTTATTAAGTTCGTCGCTATAAAATATAGGATCGTATCCGAAGCCGTTTTCTCCGCACGGAGCATCAGTGATTTTTCCCTTGCACTCGCCGGTTGCAGAAATAATTTCACCACTCGGAAGGTAATAAACCAAAACGCAGACAAACTTTGCCGTTCTGTCGGTTTTACCTTGCATGTTTTTTAAAAGAAGTTCAACGTTATGTTTATCGATCCCATCTCCTGCGTATCTTGCGCTGTATATCCCCGGCGCGCCGCCGAGAGCGTCAACGCATATTCCGCTATCGTCCGCAAGGGCGGGAAGGTTTAATTCCGTCGCTACGGCTTTTGCCTTTATCAACGCGTTTTCGTAAAAGGTTTTGCCGTCTTCAACTATATCTCCGTTAAAGCCGAGTTCTTTACATGATACTATTTCGTATTCCGGCAAAAGTTCGCGAAATTCTTTTAATTTATGCGCGTTTCCGCTCGCTAAAACAATTTTTTTCATAACCCGTTTTCTTCCATAATTTTACTTAAATTTACGTAATCCTTAGCAGAAAGCGTTTCGCCGCGGCGTGAAACGTCTATTTCGGAAAGAGTTAAAAGCCTTTCGGCAAGTTCCCTATTTATTCCGTAACTTTTCATAAGGTTATTCACGAGCATTTTTCTTCTGTTACCGAACCCGCATTTAACAAGTTTTCTGACGCGGTCAAAATCCGCGTCGAATTTATCCTGTTCGATAGTGATTAAAACTACTGCCGAATCCACGTTCGGAACGGGCGTGAACATTTCACGGGGGACTTCTTTTATAATTTTAGCACTTCCGCGAAGGTTTACGGCAACGGTTATAGCGCCGTATTCCGCCGTCCCGACGCTTGCGGCAAGGCGATCGGCAACTTCTTTTTGAACCATGATAGCCATTGCCTTAATATTTTTGCCCTTTTCCAAAAAAAGCGTTAATATATCCGTCGTGATATAATACGGAAGGTTAGCCACCATTATATAGTCTTTGCCGAGTTTTCTTTCGAGCGAGATAAAATCTTCTTTCAATACGTTCTTAAATACTATTTCAACGTTGTCAAGCCCGAAAAGCGTTTCGGATAAAACGGGTTTTAACCTTTCGTCTATCTCATAGCCCACGACCTTTTTTGCCGATTTTGCCAAAAAATAAGTAAGTGCGCCCGCGCCGCAACCTATTTCAAGCACGGTGTCGCTATTTTTAACGCCGGCTTTATTAACGATATCGCTAAGCAGATCTTTATCGGTCAAAAAGTTCTGACCGAAAGATTTACTGAACGTAAACCCGTGTTTACTTAAAATCGATCTTAAATTATTTTCCATATTTTACCGAATAATACTTTGAATAAATTTACTAAAACTTCGCACAATAATAACGTAAGGACGAACTCCTTACCGAATCATTTTACTAATGATCAACTTAAATAAAGCCGAAGAAATTCGGCTTTATTTATTTTAGTTTAAAAAACAGACGCTTGGCGTTATTCATTATTTTTTCCGAAAGATCGTCAAATTCTAAATTCTTTAATTTCGATAGGCAGTAGGCGATTATCGGGATATTTTTGGGCTGGTTTATCTGCCCCCTATAAGGCTCGGGCGAAAGATAAGGGCTATCTGTTTCCGTGAGCATCCTATCCGTTGGGCAATACGCCGCAACATCTTTTACCGTTTTTGAATTCTTAAACGTTACCGTTCCGCCGAACCCTAAATAAAAACGCATATCGAGAAGGATTTTCGCAGATTCCACACTCCCCGAATAGCAGTGCATAACACCGCCGCATTTACACGGATTTGCCTTTAATATATCGAGAGTATCTTTCATCGCGTCACGCGAGTGAACGGAAATAGGGAGATTTAGTTTATTTGCAAGTTCGATCTGACTAATAAAGGCGGCTATTTGGCTTTCCTTATCCGTCCCTTCATAATGATAATCGAGCCCGATTTCACCTATCGCCACGCATTTTGTGCCGACAAGCGGCGTTAAAAGACTTTCAAAAGTTTTTTCGTCAAAATCATAAAGTTCGGTCGGGTGATAACCAACCGCGTAATACACGCTGTCATAAACTTCCGAAAGGGTTTTTGCCGCCCTTGACGAATTATATTCGCAGCCCATATTTATAACTTTACCGACGCCGTATTTAAGATATTCGTCAACAACGGATTTTGCGTCCGAAAATTTTTCGTCATCTAAATGGCAATGAGTGTCGATATACATTAAAAGATCTGACTTCCGTCTTCTATATCGCGTTCGGGAGAAACGAATGAAAGTTCGCCTTTATCGTTTTCCGCGCAGATTATCATGCCCTGACTTTCTATACCGCAGAGTTTAACCGGCTTTAAGTTTGCCACCATAACAAGTTTTTTGCCGACGAGATATTCGGGCGAATATGCGTGCGCAATTCCGCTGACGACGGTTCTTTGCTCTTCGCCGAGTTTTACCGTAAGTTTTAAGAGTTTTTTGCTCTTTTCAACCTTTTCGCACGCAATGACTTGCGCGACTTTTAACTGGACTTTCGCAAAGTCTTCTATATCGATAACCGGTTTATCGCTATGGTCGTGCAATTTAACTTCGGGCTTAACTTGGCTTTCCATTTTACTTTCCTTTTCTTTTTTCAAAAAATCTTCGATTTCTTTTTCTTCGGTTTTTAGGTCAAGCCTTGGGAATAAGGGCGGGATCGTATTGACCTTTACCCCGCTTTTAAGCCCGCCGAACTTTTTAACGGACGAAAAGTCGCTATAATCTTCGCCGTTTAACGATAACGCCGAAAGGATTATATTCGGGCATTTAGTCATAAACGGTTTAAGGTAGATAGCCGCAATCCTTATGCACTCTGAAAGGTTATACATAACCGTTTTAAGTTCGGAAATTTTGCTTTCGTCTTTTGAAAGTGCCCACGGCATAGTTTCGTCTATATACTTATTCGCTCTCGATACGAGTTTGAATACTTCGGAAAGCGCGTCGGGTGCGTTTAACGCATCCATCGCGGCAACGTATTTATCGTAAACCCCTTCGGCAACGGATATTAAATCTTTATCAAAAGAAGTTTCCTTTTCTCTTTCCGGAATAATTCCGCCGAAATATTTATTTATCATTGCGATGGTTCTCGAAACAAGGTTGCCGAGATCGTTGGCAAGATCGGAATTTATTCTTCCTATCAAATTTTCGTTAGTATATACCCCGTCGGAGCCGAAGGGAATTTCTCTCAATAAAAAGTATCTTAATGCGTCGCTACCGTATCTATTAACCAACTGCTTAGGATCGGTAAGTTCGAACTTGATTTTATCTTCTTTGCTCTTTGATAGTTTATCGCCGCCGATTAAAAGCCAGCCGTGACCGTAAACTTTTTTCGGTAGCGGAATATCAAGCGCCATTAAAATCGCCGGCCAAATTATGGAGTGGAAACGGACGATCTCTTTACCCATTAAATGAAGATCCGCCGGCCAGTATTTTTTGAATAAACTGTCGTCTTCGCTGCCGTAACCTAACGCCGTGATATAGTTAGTTAGCGCGTCTATCCAAACGTAGATAGTATGCTTTTCGTCAAAGGTAACGGGAATACCCCATTTTATTGAAGTTCTTGAAACGCAAAGATCTTGAAGCCCCGGCTTTAAGAAGTTATTTATCATCTCGTTTACGCGGGATTTCGGTTGCAAAAATTCGGGGTTTTCTTCGTAATATTTTATAAGCCTATCGGCATACTTACTTAAACGGAAAAAGTAACTTTCTTCCTTTTCTTTTGAAACAGGTCTTCCGCAGTCGGGACACTTTCCGTCTTTAAGTTGGCTATCCGTCCAAAAACTTTCACAAGGCGTGCAATACCAACCTTCGTATTCCGACTTGTAAATTTCACCCTTATCGTAAAGCGTTTTAAAAATCTTCTGAACGGCTTTTATATGGTAGTCGTCAGTTGTTCTTATGAACTTATCGTAACTAATATCGAGCGCGTTCCAGATAGATTTTATATCGTCGATAAGCGGATTAACGAACTCTATGGGAGTTACGCCCTTTTCCGCCGCTTTTTTTTCGATTTTCTGACCGTGCTCGTCTGTTCCCGTCAAAAAGAAAACGTCTTTACCGAGCATTTTTTGATATCTTGCGATACAGTCGCAAATAACCGTGGTGTAGCAATGACCGATATGCCAGTTTCCGCTGGGATAATAGATAGGAGTTGTAATATAATATTTTTCTTTCAAAGCAAATAAATCTCCTTTAATTTTCACGTTTATTTTATCACAATTTTATTTCATATTCAACAATTATAGCGCATAAAGTTTTACTATGAACGTAATTTTCGGTGCAGTTGTTATAATTTCGGTTGCCGTGCTTATTATTAAAAATCCCGAAAACGTGCTATCCGCCATGCTATCCGGCGGCGAAAAGGCGCTTACTCTATCCCTTAAACTCGTTTTTATCTATGCGGTTTGGATGGGAATTTTTGAACTTTTGGAAAACACGGGGCTTTCGAAAAAAATCGCAAAACTTCTTCGACCAGCAAATAGGCTACTATTCGGCGAACTGCCCGAAAAGGCGAACGACTTTATCTCTCTTAACGTTTCGGCAAATATTTTGGGGATAAGCGGCGCGACTACGCCTATGGGAATTAAGGCGATAGCCGAACTTGACAAGCATAAAAAAACCGATTATGCCGTTACTATGTTTTTCGTGATAAACGCAACAAGCGTTCAGATAATCCCGTCTTCCGTTCTTGCTTTGCGCTCTCAAATGAATTCTGCTAACCCATCCGATATTATTTTGCCAACGATTCTCGCAACCCTTTTATCTACCATAATTGGAATACTTCTCGTTAAGATCTTCGTTAAAAAAAAGTAAATGTTCGCGTATTTTATTCCCGTTTTATTTTTGGTAGTTTTAATATATTCCGTCATAAAAAAGGTCAAGCCGTATGATGCGTTTACTCTCGGTGCTAAAAAAGCCGTTCCTTTTGCCGTGTCTATCTTTCCGTGTTTAGTAAGCATATTCGTTTTAACCGAACTTTTTGAAATAAGCGGACTATCCGACGCGTTTACTACCGCGCTTTCCCCTGTTTTTTCTTTTTTGGGAATACCTGATGAACTAACTAAACTCGTGCTTATAAAACCCTTTTCGGGGAGCGGCTCGCTTGCTCTTTTATCCGAAATTTTTACTACATACGGCGTGGATTCGTATCTCGCTCGTTGCGCTTGCGTGATATACGGCAGCAGCGAAACGGTTTTTTATATCGCCGCTGTATACTTTGCGGGAAACAAAAAAAGGAACCTTACGGTTCCCATAATAATTTCTCTTATCGCGTCTTTTTTCTCTTGCGTTTTCGCTTGCTTTATATGTAAAATAATGTGAAAATAAAAAAAGCCGCAAAATTGCGGCTTTTTTGTTTTTTGGTTTTAACGTCGAACCTGTGTGCCTACCGCAACACTTATTGCAATAACAATAATGTAAATTGCAACTTCTACGATAACGCCGATAAGTGCGCCCTTCCCCGTGCTTTTAGCGCGAAGCGGATACTGATCTTTCCATACTAAATATAAAATCAATCCGATAAGCGGGAAGAAAAAGCCCAAAACGCCGAAACCTACGCTTTTTGCGTCTTCTTCACGAACCGATACCCCTTTAAGCCTACATCCGCAATGCGGGCATATTTCCGCATTATCGTTTACTTCTTTGCCGCAAGTTTTACAATACATATTTATCTTTCTCCTTTGGTTTTTTATAATTATATTCCCATTATACTGGGAAGTCAAGTATTTTTCCCATTTTTATGGGAAGATGTATTATATGGATAAAAAGATAGAAAGTTTCGGAGAAAGATTCAGATATTTAAGGATCGAAAAGGGACTTAGCCAGATAGCGCTAGCAAAAGAACTGCAAGTGAGCAAGTCTGTTATCAGCCTATGGGAACTTGACGGAAGCGACCCAACGCTAACTAACCTTATCAAGATTTCCGATTTTTTCAACGTGTCTATCGACTATCTTGCCGGAAAAGATTAAAAAAACGACCGATTTTTTCGGTCGTTTTTTATTGTTTAATTTTGCATTAAATCTTTTTCGTTCTATCTTCTTCGACAAGTCGGGATATAAACGCTTGTTTTTCCATAGCGCCGAGATCGCCTTCTTTTCTGGATCTGACGGAGATATTGCCGGACTCTGCCTCTTTATCGCCGATAATTACCATATAAGGTATTTTTTCCATTTGGGCTTCTCTTATCTTATACCCTATCTTTTCGTTACGAACGTCTGCCTCTGCGCGAAGACCCGCAAGCCTTAATTCGTCTACGAACTGTTTTGCGTTTTCCGCCGTTCTATCCGTCAAACTTAAAACTTTGACCTGAACGGGGCTTATCCAAAGCGGGAAAGCGCCGGCGTATTTTTCTATTAAGAGCGCAAGCGTTCTTTCATAGCAGCCGATAGAACTTCTATGGATGACGAACGGATACTGTTTTTCGCCGTTTTCGTCAATATAGGTCATACCGAAACTGTGCGCCGCAGCAAAGTCTAACTGAATCGTGATGAGCGTATCTTCTTTGCCGTAAACGTTCTTTATCTGAACGTCGAGTTTCGGTCCGTAAAAAGCCGCTTCGTCATCCGCTTCGACGTAATTTAAGCCGATATCGTCTAATATCTTTTTCATAAGCGCTTCCGTTTCGTTCCACGCTTTATCGTTATCTATATACTTACTCTTATTCGATTTGCCGCGTTTTGAAAAGCGGAAGGTTACGTCTTCACGCATGCCCAAGCACTCTAAGAAATAGTAAGACAGATCAAGGCAACGCTTAAATTCGCCTTCTACCTGTTCGGGGGTGCAGACGATATGCCCGTCTGACAGCGTGAACTGTCTTATTCTTATAAGACCGTGCATTTCGCCGCTGGCTTCGTTACGGAATTCGGTAGCCGTTTCGCTATATCTGCAAGGAAGATCCCTATAACTTTTAAGTCCGTTTTTATAGATCTGATACTGGAACGGGCAGGTCATCGGACGAAGAGCCATAGCCTCCGGCGAATTTTCGTCCCCTATTATGAACATTTTATCGCGGTAGTGATCCCAGTGCCCCGAAATCCTGTAAAGGTCGTTCTTCGCCATATTCGGAGTTTTGGTTATCATAAAGCCGCGTTTTTCTTCTTCGTCTTCTACAAAGCGTGAAAGGATCTGCAAAATTTTAGCGCCCTTTGGCATTAAGATCGGCAAGCCCTGACCGATAACTTCTTCGGTCATAAATATCCCTAAATCTCTGCCGAGTTTATTGTGATCGCGAAGTTTGGCTTCTTCGAGTTTAACGAGATATTCTTCGAGTTCGCTCTTCTTTTCAAACGCCGTGCCGTAAATTCTCGTAAGCATTTTATTCTTTTCGTCGCCGCGCCAGTATGCACCGGTGATACTCGTTAACTTAAACGCCTTGATCTTTCCGGTAGACGGAAGGTGCGGTCCACGGCAGAAATCGATAAAGTCGCCCTGCTTATAAAATGATATAACGCTATCCGCGGGAAGTGCGTTTATAAGCTCGATTTTATAAGGCTCGGAAAAATCTTTCATTATCTTTAAAGCGTCTTTTTTAGAGTAAACGAAACGTTCGATTTTAAGATCGCTTTTGATTATCTCTTTCATTTCGCTTTCGATTTTAACGAGATCTTGCTGGGTTATCGGAGTTTTAAATTCAATATCGTAATAAAATCCGTTTTCGATAGTAGGTCCTATCGCGAGTTTACTCGTCGGGAAAATATTTTTAACAGCCTGTGCCAAAACGTGAGAACAGGTATGGCGGTATACGTCAAGCCCTTCGGCGTCTTTAAGCGTGATTATGTTAAGTTCGCAGTCAGTATCGACTTCGTGCGATAAATCGACCAGCACTCCGTTCACTTTGCCGCAAACGGCGTTCCTATAAAGCCCTTCCGATATGCTTTTGGCAATTTCGCCGACGGTCATTTTTGATCCAAATTCAATAACAGATCCGTCTTTTAAAGTAATTTTCATAACTTCCTCCATAAAAAAATCCTTACGCAAAACGCGTAAGGACGAAATATATTTCGCGGTTCCACCCTACTTGCCGTATATAAATACGACCTCTCTTTAAGATAAGCATCTCTGCTTTTGCCTTTCCGGTGGTTTCACTTATCCCTATCAACTGCGGAAATCGCACCGTCATCCGCTCTCTTTAAGTCCTTCGGGGGTTACTTGTCCGAAAAATAGCATTAAATTTATCTTTATATTAACCCCTATTTTATCTTTTGTCAAACGTTTAAGTCAATTTTACGAAAAATAAATTTTATCTTTATACAGTTCTTTAAGGTAAACTTCGTCGTCTTTCGGGATATTGCCGCTTATCTCTATTTCTCCGCAGTTGGATAAAAGTATTTCGCGAAGAAGGTTTACCTTTTCGCCCCCTAAAAGATTGCACCTTTTAAGTCTTCTATAATGCGCGTCGTAAACCTTTTCTCCGTCGACGTAAACCTTTTTCTTCTTATTTTCAAGCAAATAGGATATAAAATCTTTCAGTTGTGAATTTATAAAACTCGGCGGCATATACGAAACGACGTCCGCCCATTTTCTTTTTAATGGCTGCAATCTGAAATTGAAAGTGCCGTCTATCGCAAGTTCATACGAGCCTTTTATTTTATCGAACGCATACTTTTTATCTTCTTCAAGATCGGCGGCGATAAGGGTGGCAAGCAATATTTCGTTTTCGGTATCCGATAGCCCGGATATTTTTAATTCGCGCAGAAAATAATCGTATTTATAATTTATCGCTATAACTTCCGCGATCTTATCGGCTATCTCCGCGTTTATTATTTCCGAATACCTTTCGGGAAATTCCACTTCTAAAACGCTCCTGCTCCCCGCCCTTTTTATGCTTATATTGCTTTGCGTATGGTTAAAAACTTCGCCAAGTGATGTTACTATATATTCGAGATTGCTTTCGTTACAGTCTTTTTCGGTTACCGTCATTTTCGTCATATACTCTATTTTATGCGATGCGCCCCTTTTTTATTTATACCGATCTATATTTTATGCTTTTTCTTTTTCCTTCTATCTCTTTTGCCGCAGACCTTTTAAGCCCCCTATAAACGCATTTATAGAGTTCTGAAATAACTACTACCGAAAACGCAGTTAATATGATCTTTATCCATGTCAATAAAGATATCGGGTACACAAGTAAAACTATGATTATCTGAATAATAAAGGTCGCCGCAAAGGTTATAAGCATTATCTTATTTTCGGGTATACGCTTTATTATGCTTTCAGATCCAAGTTCAAGGCAGTTAAACGCGTTAAAGAGTTGGAAAACGATAAACAGCGTGAACACCGTTCCTTTCATTTCGGAACTTTTAACGGATAGTATATTTCCAGTTATCTGCAAGATCATGACCGCCGCCATAAATATTCCGCCGACCAAAATCTTAAACAGCATTTTTTTAGTGACGATGTTTCGGTCTTTTTTAATGGGATCTATTTCCATAAGCACGGATTTATCCGTTTTTGAAAGCCCCAAGGTTATTGCCGGCGGGCCGTCCATTATGACGTTTATCCAAAGTAGTTGCAACGTAGAAAACGGCGAATCGATCCCTATGAACGCACAAACCGTTATAAAAAGAAGTGCCGAAAGGTTTACGGACAGTTGAAACAAAATGAACTTTTGCAAGTTACGATAAACATTTCTGCCGAAAGCGACTGCTTTGACTATCGTATTAAAACTGTCGTCTAATAGCACAACGTCCGCCGCCTCTTTGGTTATTTCGCTTCCGCTTTTTCCCATCGATATTCCCACGTCCGCGTGTTTTATCGCGGGCGCGTCGTTTATTCCGTCGCCCGTTACCGCAACTATCTCGCCGCTCTCTTTTAAGGCTTTTACCACCCTAAGTTTTACCATGGGCGTGCTTCTTGCGATAACCGATATTCTAGGCAAAATCTTTTTAAGCGTTTCGTCATCCATATTCTCTATTTCGGAAGCGTTTATAACGCTGCTTTCGTTTTCTGCGATCTTTAATTCTTTTGCTACGGCAAACGCGGTAAGCCTACCGTCGCCCGTTAATATCTTTACCTGTATTCCCGCTTTTTTGCAGTCTTTTACAGCGGAATATACTTCGTCTCTTATCTTATCAGCAAGAGCGGCAAACCCGTCGTAAATCAACTCGGCGTCTATTCTATGCGCAAAACAAATAACACGCCTTGCTTTTTTTTGATGCGCGGAAATTTTTTCAAATATTTTTTGCCTTTGGCTTTCGGTTAGTGCGCATCTATTCAGCACAACTTCGGGTGCGCCTTTAACGTATTCTATTATACCAACCTCTTTTTTAACGGTGGTAGACATAAACTTCGTTTTGCTCGAAAATGGTTCTCTTTCGAGTATTTCATATCTATTGCGAAGATCAAGGTAGTTTTTACCGTGCGAAGTTTTTATAAAGTGTTTAATAAGTGCGCACTCCGTTCCGCTACCCATTTCTATTATTTCGTTTTTTCTTTTTACTACTTCCGCCGTGCTGTTTATTATAAAATTTTCGCTTAAAACTTCGGCAAGTTCTAATGCGTGCCTATCGCAATATTCGGAACCGCACACCGAGACTACCGTCATTTTGTTTTCGGTAAGAGTTCCCGTTTTATCCGAACATATCACGCTTACGGCGCCCGTGGTTTCGGTAGCCGTCATCTTTTTGATAAGCGCGTTTTCTTTTGCAAGTTTTATCATATTAAGCGCAAGCGATACTGCAACTATCGTGGGTAGCCCTTCGGGAACTGCCGCGACTATTAAAATTATGCTTGAAATAAATACGCTTTGGATATTTTCAAAATTAACCGAGCCGGTTACGATAAGTTTAATAATGGACAGAGCAAAGACCAAAACGGCCGCCGCCACGCCTATTATAGTTATGCTCTTTCCTAGCCTATTGAGTTTTTGCGATAAAGGCGATAATTCTTCGCCGCGTTTAGTAAGTTCACCGGCGATTTTACCTATCTCGGTTTTATCTCCAACGGCTGTAACTATCATTTTCCCTTCGCCGTCTAAAACAAAAGTGCCCGAATACACGCAGTTTTCTCTCTCGGCAAGCGGAGTGCCTATCGGCAAAATTTTATCAGGATTTTTCTTTACAGGATTGCTTTCGCCTGTTAAAGCGGATTCGTCAACGGAGAGCGAAACGCCTTCTATTATTCTTCCGTCGGCGAAGATCTTATCGCCGCTTCCGATTATAACTATATCGCCGACAACTAATTCTTCCTGACGGATAAGTTCGCTTTTGCCGTTCCTTATTACCTTTATTTTGGTGCTATCGTATATTTTATTCAGCGCGTTAAAGGCTTTTTCGGAACTCCCTTCCATAATTAAAGTTATACCGACCGATAAAATAATCGCGGCAAGAATACCGAAACTTTCGGCGAAGTCGCCTTTTCCCGTTTTTATAAACTTTCCGAAACTTACGCCGAACGCTATCGCAAACGAGAATAAAAGTATTATCATCATGGGCTCTTTAAGCGCCGAAAAAACTTTTTCGATAAACGATTTTTTCTTCTTTTCGGTTATAACGTTTATTCCGAACTCCGACCTATTTTTACCGATATTATTCTGATTCAGTCCGTTTTTAATATCGGAGTTTAGCGCGGTTAATGTTTCTGATGCGGATTTAGCGTGAAAGTTCATTTTTTCTCCTTTATTCTTCTTGATAACTTATGCCGATTTTAATTAAGATATGATAATCTTTTAAAAAAGAAAAAGCCCCGACAAGGGCTTGAAAATATTGTTTAAAAAATTATATAAGTTCTTTAATACCGTTCACGGTATCTAATGCGAAATCCGCTTTAATATCGGACTTTGCATAAGCATCTTTTTCCGTTTCGCCGCTAAAAACCAACACCGTGTTAAAGCCGGAGTTTATCCCGAAGGCAATATCGGTTGAAAGTCTGTCTCCTACCATAGTTATCTCTTCCCTGCGAAGATTCAATTTTTTATAAAGATAGTCTCCCATAACGGCGTTCGGCTTTCCGATTATAATATCTGGATATTTATTTGAACTTGCCTTAAACATTTCTATAAAAGAGCCGAGATCGGGCGAATACACGCCTTCTTTCGGGCAGGTTTTATCGGGATGAGTGGCAATATAGGTTGCGCCTTTAACTATAAGATCGTTAGCTTTTTCAATCTTTTTATAGTTTAGTTCTGTATCGAAAGTAACTAAAACCGCGTCTGCTTTACCTGAAAGGTTGATCCCAGCTTTTTTTAGATACTTTGCAACCTTTTTAGTGGCAACCGCATAAATCTTTTTACCGCTTAACATTTCAGTTATATATTCAATAGACGCGTCAAGCGAAGAATAAATAATATCCCGCTTATCGAACAGCCCAAGCCTAATAAGTTTTGCTTTATACTCTTTTTCGGTTTTAGAAGAGTTATTTGTCAGGTAAACGATTTTTATCCCCTTATCTCGGATATAATCAAGAGTTTCTTTAACACCGTCAAAAACGTTATTTCCTAAATACAAAGTGCCGTCTAAATCGAAAAGAAAGGCTTTCGTTTGCTTTAAATCGTTTTTCATAAAAAATTTGCCTAAAAAATTTAGCCGAGTGCGATCTTTCGCACTCGGCACGTATTATCAGTTTTCGGTATTATCCGATTGTTCGGGTGTTTCGGTCTCTTCTATATCTTCTTCATCTTCTTTCGGAGTTATCGCGATAGAAGATACTTTCGAATTATCTAAACGCATAATCCTTACGCCCTGAGTATTTCTGCCTATCTTACTGATATCCGCCGCGTGAATTCTTATTATCGTTCCGCCTTCGGATATTATCATAACGTCTTCATCCGCGCTGATAAGTTTTAAGCTTGCGAGTTTGCCCGTCTTTTCATTGAACACGCCCGCCTTAACGCCCTTACCGCCACGACTCTGCATCCTGTAATCTTCAATATCCGAACGCTTGCCGTAGCCGTTTTCGGTCATCGTTATAACTTCACAGTTTTCTTTAACGACAGCCATATCAACAATATAGTCGCCGTCTAAATCCATACTCTTAACGCCTTGCGTATCCCTTCCGGTAGGACGAACGTCTTCTTCGGAAAATCTTATGCACTTGCCTTCGTGAGACGCCATAATTATCTCGTTATTTCCGCTTGTTAATCCTACGCCGACAAGTTCGTCTCCGTCCAAAATATTGATTGCGATCTTTCCGACCTTTCTGATGTTCGCAAATTCGCTTAGCGAAGTCTTTTTGATAAGACCTTTGCTCGTGCAGAGAACTATATAACCTTCCGTGCCGGCTTTAAGGGGTATCATTGCGCGAACCTTTTCATTTTCACCGAGTTGGAGAAGATTTACTATCGCTCTGCCCCTTGCCGTCCTTTGTGCCTCGGGGATCATATAACCCTTCATGCTGTAAACTCTGCCTTTATTAGTAAAGAACAAAACGTCGTCATGCGTGGAGGTAACAAACATATTATCGATAAAGTCTTCGTCCTTTGCCTTATGCGCGGTAACGCCCCTGCCGCCCCTATGCTGCGAACGGTATTCGGAGATAGGCAAGCGTTTAACGTATCCGAAGTGCGTCATGCTGACCACAACTTCTTCTACGGGGATCATATCCGCAACGTCGATTTCGCTATAATCGAAAGAGATCTCCGTCTTTCTCGGCGAAGGATATTTTTCCTTTATCTCTTTAAGGTCGTTTTTGATTATTTCTTTAATTCTCCACTCGTTGGCGAGAATATCTTTTAAATCCTTGATAAGATTATCGAGAGCAATAAGTTCTTCGTTTAACTTTTCAACTTCCATAGCGGTAAGTCTTTGCAAGCGCATCTCCAAAATAGCGTTTGCCTGCTTATCGGAAAGTTCGAACTCGTTCATAAGTTTTTCGCAAGCGTCGTTCTTATCCGAAGACTGTTTGATTATCTCTATAACTCTGTCGATATTGTTAAGCGCTATCACTAAACCTTTAACAAGGTGTTCCCTTTCTTCGGTTTTGGCTAAATCGTATTTAGTTCTTCTTGTTATAACTTCTTCCTGATGTGCAACGTAGTGAGTTAAAATTTCTTTTAAAGATAAAACTTTGGGTTCGCCGTCGACGAGCGCCAAAAGCGTTATACCGTCTTTAACTTGAAGGTTGGTATGCTTAAATAAGGTGTTTAAAACGACTTGCGCGTTCGCATCCTTTTTAAGTTCGATAGAGATACGCATACCGTGCCTATCCGACTCGTCACGAAGATTGCTTATTCCTTCGATGCGTTTATCGTTTACCATAGACGCAATAGTTTTAATAAGTTCTTCTTTATTTACCTGATACGGAATCTCGGTAACAACGATTCTTTCTCTCGTGCCGTTATTATATTCTTCGATCTCGGTTTTTGCCCTTAACACAAATCCGCCCTTACCCGTTTTATAGGCTTGGCGAATACCTGAAAGCCCCATCAAAACGCCGCCGGTAGGATAATCGGGCGCGGGAAGAACTTGCATAAGTTCTTCAACGGTTATATCGGGATTTTCCATAACGGCGATACACGCGTCGATACACTCTGCAAGGTTATGCGGCGGAATATTCGTCGCCATACCTACCGCGATACCGTCAGACCCGTTTACCAAGATGTTAGGTATTCTTGCCGGCAAAACGACAGGTTGCATTTCGGTATCGTCGAAGTTAGGATAAAAGTCTACCGTGTCTTTATCTATCTCTCTAAGCATTTCGTTGGCGAGTTTAGAAAGCCTTGCTTCGGTATACCTATAAGCCGCGGCGGAGTCTCCGTCGACAGAACCGAAGTTACCATGTCCGTCGACAAGCGGACAGTTGATAGAAAAGTCTTGCGCCAAACGAACGAGTGCGTCGTAAACCGAACTGTCGCCGTGCGGGTGATATTTACCCAAAACTTCACCGACGATCTTCGCACATTTTTTATAGCCTTTATCCGAAGTTAAGCCCATATCGTGCATTGCATATAAAATTCTGCGGTGAACTGGTTTAAGCCCGTCTCTTACGTCCGGAATCGCCCTTGATACGTTGACCGCCATTGCGTATGCGATAAACGACTTTTTAACTTCGTTATTGACTTCGATATTTATTAACTTTGTTTTATCGAGTGTTTCTTTAAATTGCGCGGTAAGTTCCGCGGGAGCGTCTTTTTTAATCATTTATTATCTCCTGTTAAATATCCAAATCGGTTACGAGTTTGGCGTTTTCTTCAATGAACTGACGGCGAAGTTCCGGATCGTCACCCATCAATCTGGTGAAAGTTTCGTTCGCTTCAACCGCGTCTTCCATAGTTACTTTAAGCATCGTTCTGGTTTCTGGATTCATGGTCGTTTCCCAAAGTTGTTCGGGATCCATTTCACCTAGACCTTTATAACGCTGAATATCGCATTTTCCGACTTCCGCAAGATAGTCTTGAAGTTCTTTATCCGAATACAAATATTTATCTACCTTACCCTTGGTCGCTTTATAAAGGGGCGGCTGCGCGATATACACGTGCCCTTGCTCTATAAGCGGACGCATAAAGCGGAAGAAGAAAGTCAACAAGAGTATTCTTATGTGGCTGCCGTCAACGTCCGCATCCGTCATACAAATAATTCTGTCGTAACGAAGTTTCGTTACGTCGAAATCGTCTTGCATGCCGCCGCCGAACGCGGTTATCATGGCGCGGATTTCTTCGTTTTCGAGTATCCTGTTTATTCTAGCCTTTTCAACGTTCAATATCTTACCGCGAAGTGGCAATATCGCTTGGAACCTTCTGTCTCTGCCCTGCTTTGCGCTGCCGCCTGCGGAGTCCCCTTCGACCAAGAAGATTTCGCAAAACGCGGGGTTTTTATCAGAACAGTCGGAAAGTTTGCCCGGAAGCGTGGTGCTTTCTAGCGCGCCCTTTCTTCTCGTATTCTCTCTTGCCACCCTTGCGGCTTCCCTTGCGCGCTGGGCGGTCAAACACTTCATAAGGATTTCTTTCGCTTTATCCGGCTTTTCTTCGAGATACGCGCCGAAGTGTTCGTTCATAGCCTTCGATACGTAATTTCTCATATCGGAGTTGCCGAGTTTGGTTTTGGTCTGACCTTCGAACTGCGGTTCGGTGAGTTTGACCGATACCACCGCAACGAGCCCTTCTCTCACGTCTTCGGAAGAGACTTTTTCGTCCCCCTTAAACACGTTGTTTTTTTTGCCCGAATCGTTTATTATCCTTGTCAGCGAGTTCTTAAACCCTTCTAAATGGGTGCCGCCTTCTTCGGTGTTGATATTATTCGCAAAAGCGTAAATCGTTTCGTTATACGTATCGGTATATTGCAGAGCGACCTCCACTTCCGTGTCGCCGTAAAACACGTCAAAATAAACGGGCTTTTCAAAAAGCGGACCTTTGTTCTTAGAAAGGTCTTCGACGAAGTGCGCGATACCGCCTTCGTAACAAAACTCATCTTTTTGTTCTTTATCCGTTCTTTTATCTTCGAGAATAATTTTTAAGCCTTTATTGAGATATGCAAGTTCGCGAAGTCTTGTTTTTACCGTATCGTAATTAAATACTACGGTTTCAAAAATTTCGTCGTCCGGCATAAAGGTTACCCATGTTCCCGTAAAGTCCGCGTCGCCTACGATTTTTAAGGGCGCCTGCGGAATACCGCGGTTATAAACCTGTTTATATTTTTTGCCGTTTTGGAAGATCTCGACTTCCAGCCATTCGGAAAGCGCGTTAACGACAGAAAGACCTACGCCGTGAAGACCGCCGGAGATCTTATATCCCCCGCCGCCGAATTTTCCGCCGGCGTGAAGTTTTGTTAAAACAACTTCGACAGCCGAAATCCCTTCGGTATGGTGGATCGCGGTAGGAATACCCCTTCCGTTATCTTTTACCGTGCAAGATCCGTCGTTATTGAATTCTACGGTTATAGTGTCGCAATAACCGGAAAGCGCTTCGTCGATAGAGTTATCCACGATTTCCTGAACCAAATGGTGAAGCCCGCGAACGTCCGTCGACCCGATATACATACCCGGTCTTTTACGGACGGGATCCAGCCCTTCGAGAACTTGGATCTGCCCTTCGCCGTAGTTACCGTTGACCTTGTTTTTCTCTTCCATCTTTGAGTTTTCTCCCATATTTTTCTTACCACAAAATTATACCACGTTTCGCACAATAAAACAAGTGCTTTTTCGGTTTTTTAAAACTATTTATAGTTTTAAAGCGAACAATTTTTATATTTACCGATTTTACGGCTTTTTCGGGCTTTGTTTTTTGCATAAAATACAATTTATTTCGCATACTTTTATTACTTGGAGGACATGACGTGACTGAATGCAAAGAGTGCAGAAAAAATATTCCTGACGGCGAACTTTACGAGTGCCCCGCATGCGGGGCGACCTTTTGCGGAAAATGCAACGAAAACACGAAAGGTATTTGCCCATACTGTTATTCAAACCTTGAAATATCGGGATAAAAAACGGCTCGAAAATTCGAGCCGTTTTTGCTTTTATTATGTGAATTGACAAGCCGAGCGTTTTGCTCTTTTTATTTGCTTAAATCTTTTTTGAATTTTTCAAAAAGTTTTCTTTCTAAAATCGCTTGACCTTCTACCGTAAGTTTATCCGCTTCTTTTTCACCGCGACTAATAAACTCTTCCGCATACTCCGTTTCGTGCCTGATATACATAAGATAGGCAAGTTTTGCCCTGACGCTTAAAGTATCGTTTATGCCGTTTAGATATTTATCAAGTTCATACATAAGCGCGTCCGCCCGATCTTCGTTATAATCAAAAGTGCAGGATGCGTAAAGCGCCTCGGATAAAAAAATATTTTTGACGTATGACGGAGCGTATTCTCTAAGCCCGAAAAGGCGTTCTACCGCCTTTTTTGCGTTTTCGTTATCTTCTTTATCGAGATAAAATAAATAGCGGTAATAAGTGAGCGTTAAAAAGTTAAAATCATCTTCCCTAATTTGCGGAAGGTCGAAAAATAGATTTTCATCTATTTCGGCGGGAGATTTGCCGTTTAACATTTCCGACTGGATTTCAAGAACGGAAAGTTTGACCGTCATCGACGGATCTTTTTTGTTTATAAGGCGAACGGTCGCCCCGTCGTTCGGCATGCCTTCGTTTATCATAGGCAGCACGCTATCTAAAAACAGATATGCGGAAACAGGAAGAAAAGCCGAAAGAACACAGTATCCGTTTAGCGGCAAAACGTAATATAAAAACGCAAAAGCCACGCCTACGGCGCACAACACGCCCGACGCGACAATTCCCCCGAGCGTCATTTTTTTAAGCCTTTTTGCCATATTTTCGCGCCGAAACGGGATAAGCTCGGTTGCACCCGCTTCCCCGAACGGCGAAGTAAAGTCGAAAGATACCCTTCCTTTTTTTACCGTAAATAGCAAAAAGAATATTTTGACCGCAGTTATTTTAAACCCGTTTTTCTTTGCGGAAAATATATGCCCGAGTTCGTGAACTATCACGCAAACAATCGCGGCGGCAAGCGCCCCCGCAAGATATAGCGCCACCGTTAAAATAGTGTTAGAAGGAGAATAGCCCGAGATCATTACAACGGTGAACGCTATTAAAGAAAGCGTTACCGCAAATAAAATTATATTGCTTATAATATTCGTTCTTCTCATTTTATCTCCGTGATATATCTTAAATAACCTTCTAAATTATCGCTTTCGCTGACGGTTAAACTGCCGATTTTAAACTTTTCCATAACCTTTTTTAAAATATACGCTCCGCAGGCGATAATCCTTTCTCTGCCCTTTTGAAGCCCCGCTATCGATCCCCTTTCTTTTTCGGGGGTTGAAAGTAAAAATTCGGTTAAATCGGAAACCTTTTTATCGGTCAAAACGTATCCGTTCGTTTTATTCGGATCGTATGGTATAAGTTTTTGATCGATAGCGGCAAGCGAAGTTATCGTTCCGCCGATTCCGAAAAATTTTGCGTTTAGACTATCGGGAACGCCGTTTAGCCTTGAATTTAATTCATAGCGCATTTTGTCGGGATTTTCACCCGTTAGATCGAATAATTTTACTGCACCTATATCGAAACTTTTTGAAAACAGATTTTTTCCGCCCGACTTTATAATAACTTCGGTGCTTGCGCCACCGATATCGATAATACCGCCGTCGCCCGTCCCGACCGCGCCCAAAAATCCCAGTTCCGCTTCTATGTCGCCGGCAACAACTTCAACCGTAACGCCGCAAAGTTTTTTAACCGTTTCTATAAAAAAGGTTGGGTCGGCTTGTCTTAAAGCCGCCGTTCCGAACGCGCGAATAACCGTTGCGCCGTAACTTTTCGCCACGTCGCAAAAATAAGAAACGGCCTTAGCAGAACGAAAAACTGCAGCATCGCTTAGCGCCGCGTTTCCTTTGCCAAGACCATCCGATAGCCTTGTTATCACGGCGGTTTTATATAGGGTTTTTCCGCCCGAAGAGACCAAAAGCCTGACCGAGTTCGAACCCACGTCTATTATTCCGAACGTGATTTCCATTTTAGTCTATTTTATAAATTTTATCGCCGTCAAAACGGTAGCCGAGTTCCCTAGCCCGCTTTACGATCCACCAGTATTCCGAGCGCGCGGCAAGTTCTTCTTCACCGCCGTCGATAAGCCTTTTATATTCCGCGATCGATTTTTCAAGTTCGGCTTTTTTGCTTTTTTCAACGCCTATTGATACGAACTGAAATATCAGAACTCCCAAAAGAACGACCAAGAGAAGCACCGCGCCCACCGTTGCGGCGACGGTTACTCTTTTTAATTTTTCTTCCGTCATTTTCATTTTTAACAGTCTTTTTCCGTTTGAATTTTAATTCGATTTTATTATATAACTTTTTAAGCCGTTTTGCAAGTATTATATAAAAACTTTTATACGCCGCGTATGCGCCTAAGATCACTCCGCACGGCATATAAAATCTTACACTCGGAAAATTCGCGTAATACGAAAACAGAATATATCCCGCCGAAAAAACAGCAAATACTATAATATCCGCTATTCCCTTTATTATGCGGCTATTTATATCTTCGTATATCGCTCTTAATATAAAAAACGGAAAAGAAAATACCGCGCCGAAAGCAACGCACGCGATAAAAACGTTAAACTGATTTGCCGTTACGAACATTACTTAAACAGTCTTTTAACTAGCGGGCGGGATTTTGTGTTATATTTTATTTCGGATATTTCCCCTTCGGCGGTAAGGTTTCCGTTTGACTTATTGTATGACGTAACTTTAACGTTTTCGCCGTTTATTATCACCTTACTTCCGTTTACGGTGAGTTTTAAGCTCTGTTCGGTGAACCCGTCTACCGACGATACACCCGTCATTGAAAGTTTTTTTCTGCCGATAAGTTCTAACCTATCGGGAATATTATTGAAATTATTTTCCATATTTTCTCCTTTTTCTAAATATATGATAAAGAAGAAAAAAATATATCAAAAAAGACGGCGTTGCCGTCTTTTTTTATTATTAGTCGGGAAGTTTCATATCCCCGAATTTTATCCAACCTTTCTTTCTCATAAGTTCGGAAGATAAAAGGCTTATTATCGCCGGAATTACGAATAGGCATAAAATTATACCCAAAACCGTTTGCCACGTCGCAATATTATAAAGCGTGTTTGCGTCGATTGTGCCGAATAGCCCAACAAGTCCGCTTGTTCCCATGCCGCCGCCTGCCGCCGTGCACCTTAAATTAAGCAAAACGGCGACCAAGCCCGATACCGCGCTTGCGATTATTTCTGGAACCATTATCACGGGTTTTTTCATTATGTTCGGGATTTGAAGCATGGAAGTTCCAAGCCCTTGCGAGATAAGTCCGCTCCACTTATTTTCTCTAAACGAAGATACGGCAAAGCCTATCATGTGCGCCGCACACCCCGCTACCGCCGCCCCGCCGGCAATGGCAAACACTTCGGGGTTATTAGCCGCCGTATTCGAAGTGGCGATTGCCACCCAGATAGCCGCGGAAGACGTCGGCATCGTGAGTAAAATACCCATAACGACCGCTATAAATATACCGATAATTATCTTGACCGCAGCGCCCGCGTTTATGGTTATAACCAAAAGTTCGGCAAAAAGGTCGATAAGTTTTATGAACGGCCAAGCGGCGTAAATCGCGCCGAGACACATTATCATCATGCCTATCGGCACGAATATAATATCGAATTTGGTTTTGCCCGCATATAAACTTGCGATCTCTATCGTTAAAAGAGACACTACGTAAGATCCTATCGGATTGCCGGGAAGTCCTTTTTCGAATATGATTCCGAAATAAGCCGCGTTAAAATTTCCGTTAATGATATTAAGGGCATATGCGCCGATAAATCCCGTTACCGCCGCCGAAAATACGACGAGCGGTTTTGCTTCTAACTTATATGCGATACCGATCCCTATCCCCGCGCCCATTAAAATTTTAGCTACGTTCGCGATGGATTTAAGCAAATTCCCGAAAGAGTTTTCACCCACCCAGCCGGCGACCATACCTAAGATCGTGCCGGCAATAAGCGTGCAGAAAAGCCCCAACGCCATGCCCGAAAACGCGGTGATAAAATACCGTTTTGGGGCGTTTTTTAAATATGCCACGAATTTATTCTGACTTTTATTCACGGTTTCTTCCATTATACATCAATCTCCGTAAGTTTATTATCCACTTGATCGCAAGACGTCAAGTAATATTTTATTCCGTTTTTTATAACGAGCTTGTCCGCGCGGACGTTCTTTCCGTGCAGATGCCCGTATATTACCGCGTCCACCTTAAACTCTTCGAAAAGCGCCGTAAAAGCCGTATCTTCGCGTCGAACGTTAAAGGGCGGATAATGAATAAGCGCGATAAGTTTATCCCCTTCTTGCCTTAATTTTGCCGCCGATTTAAGAGAAAGGCTTAAGCGTTCGGTCTCTCGCTTATAAAGTTTTTCGTCCTGTTCGTTATAGTCGGGGCTACCCGGAACGCTCCAAAGCCTTGAACCGCAGATCACAACTTCGCCGAACTTTATACTGTCGTTTTGAAGAGCGAAACAGTTTTCGGGCATAATATCCCTTACCTTACCTATCCCGCTCCACCAGTAGTCGTGATTGCCTTTTATAAAAACTTTTTTCCCTTTAAGCGGTTTTAACAGTTCAAGATCCGATTTTGCGTCTTCTATATTCATTGCCCAACTGATGTCTCCGCCGATAAGGACTAGGTCGTTATCGGTAACTTTTTCCTTCCAGTCGGAAAAAATCTTATCAAGATACCCTACCCAGTTTCCGCCGAAAACGTCCATCGGTTTATCTGTGTTGGTGGAAATATGCAGATCGCTTATCGCGTATATTTTCATAAAAATATAATATCACGGTTTTATTTTTTTGCAAAGAGTATTGATTATATTTTTTAAAAAGGAAAAAACGCAGATTTTACTCTGCGTTTTCCTTTACCATACTATTCCGGATATATGGGCAGTTCAAAGAACCCTGCGCAAACTTCCTGTGTATATTCCTGACACGGCGGAATTGCGGTATATCCGTAAGACGGAACTAAAAGTTCCACTTCCATTACGATTTTGAGTATAATCGAAACGCAACAGTCGATAGTAAATTCGTTCTCTCCGGTATAAGTGCCGAGTGTAGATACGAGCGATACTACCGCTTCAACGTTATACGGCATTATGGACGCCGAAGGGATGTTTAAGATAACGTCTTTAGTGATCGTTACAGAAGAAACACCCACGCCTTCGACTCCGTTTGCGTCGGTATACGCCACGGAAACGGGTATCGTTATATCCGCCTTTACCCTAGCCGAGTTAGGTCTTTCCGCAATGGGCTCGATTAAAAGATTGCTTATCATGCCCTCTTGGGTTATACTTCTCGCGCTGATAAAAGTCAGCGGATATGTAGGATTTGCGGGAGTTAAGTTCGTTATCGGCAGAACTATATTATTAAGTTGGCTTTGTTGCATGCACGCGTCGAATACTTTTTTTGCCTGTATACAAACTTTTTCGCAAAGTCCGTTAAGCGGGTTGCCGTTTATCGGCCCCGGAGATCTATCAGATTGAAAATTACAGAAAAACGACATATAATCCTCCTTTTTGCTTTCTATTTCAATATATGTTTTATTAAGCCCGTTATGACACAGCAAATTAAAAGAGCCCGCTATTTCGCGAACTCTTTTTTGTAATTATCTTTTTATTATTCGGATTTTACGTTTTCCTTTTTATAAAGCGCGTATTTTTCGTTATCGAGCGCCCTTATTTCCGTTCTTCTTATTTTGCCGTTTACCGTTTTAGGCAAACTTTCGACAAACTCAATTACACGTGGATATTTATAAGGAGCGGTGTTTTGCTTAACGAAGTTCTGGATCTCTTTTATTAGTTCGTCACTCGGCGTATATCCGCTTTTTAAAACTATCGTAGCCTTAACGACGAATCCGCGCTTTTCGTCCGGAACGCCGGTAACTGCGCACTCTAAAACGGCGGGGTGTTCAAGAAGAACACTCTCTACTTCAAACGGTCCTATTCTATAACCGGAAGACTTTATAACGTCGTCGTTTCTGCCTATATATTTAATGTTTCCGTGTTCGTCGATATACGCTTTATCGCCGGTGTGGAAAAAGCCTTTTCTGAAACTATAAGCCGTAGCCTCTTCGTCTTTAAAATATCCTTGACAGAGTCCGCAAGGTTTATCGGTGAGCGTTGCTCTTATGCAGATCTCGCCCTCTTGCCCCGCGAGACAGTCTTCTTCGTTTTCGTCTTTAATATGAACGTCGTAGCCGGGGATAGCCTTTCCGATAAATCCGGAGATAGGCTTATTGTATCCGCCGAGCGTCCCTAAACACAAAGTCGTTTCGGTTTGACCGAAACCTTCGTAAATTTCAAGCCCCGTATATTCCTTCCATTTATTGAACACGTCGGGATTTAACGCTTCGCCCGCAGAACAGCAATGCGTTAAGGACGAAAGATCGTAACTTTTAACGTCATATTGAAGTATAAGTCGATACATAGTAGGCGGAACGCAGAAAGTTGTAACTTTATACTTTTCCAAAATCTTTAAGATCTGTTCGCCGTTGAACTTATCGAAATCGTAAACCAAAACCGCGGATTCGCCGAACCATTGACCGTAGAATTTACCCCAAAGGGATTTAAGCCAGCCTGTATCGGAAATGGTAAAGTGCAAGCCGCCGTCAATTACTCTATGCCAAAAAATTCCCGTGCCGATATGTCCCAAAGGATAAGTAAAGTCGTGCTTTATCATCTTGGGATAGCCGGTAGTTCCCGAAGTAAACGCCATAAGCATAATATCGTTTGCCTTAACGCCGTCTTCGCCCGTAGGTCTTGTCCACTTTTCACTTGCGGCGTTAAGCCCCGCTTCAAAGTCTATCCAGCCGCCCTTTTCGGGTTTTTTGCCCTTGGTTACGAATTTAAGTTTAACGCTAGGGCACTCTTCTTCTACCTTATCGAAATGTTCGGTAACGTCGTCGTCGCCGGTTATTATAACGGCTTTTATATCGCCTTTATTGCAGCGATAGGTAAAGTCGTGCCCGACGAGCATGTTTGTTGCCTGAATAGGAATACCGCCGAGTTTATGAAGCCCAAGCATAATAAACCAGAAAAGATAACTGCGCTTTAAAACGAGCATGACTTTATCGCCCTTTTTAATGCCCATACTCTTTAGATAGTTTGCCGCCTTATTCGACCAAACGGACATATCGGAAAAAGTAAACCTTTTTTCTTCCATATCCTTCGATAGCCAAATCATGGCGAGTTTATCGGGTTTTTCTTTTGCCAGTTCGTCAACCACGTCGTATGCGAAGTTGAAGTTATCCGGATATGTTATTTTGAAATTCTCGGTAAGGTCTTTATAGTCTTTAAATGAATCTCTGTCCCTACCCAAATATTTTTCGTAGATTGCCATAATTGCCCCTAATATCGCTATTTCATAACGATCGCCAAAAACTTGACGGGTTTATCCCCTAATACTTTGATGCCGTGCGGTATTTCGGAATTGAAATACACGCTGTCGCCTTTATTGAGTTCGTAACTAAGGTCGCCGATCATAAATTGCATCTTGCCCGAAAGAAGGAAATTAAATTCCTGACCTTTATGGCTATGGAAATCTTTATCTTCTTCGCCCGGCATAACCATTACGAAAAACGGTTCGCCCTTTTTACCCTTAAAGGTATAGGCAAGGTGCTTATAATCGTAAACCCCTTCTTTTTTAACAAAAAATTCGTGGCCGCGCCTTACTACCGCGCAGTCGGTAAGTTTGGGTGTGGTGCCTGAAAGAAGGTTAAAAACGTCTATCTCTAATATCGTCGCTACGTTATACATAAAACTGAAAGAAAAGTCTTTCTTCCCGTCTTCGTATAAGGCGTATTCTTCGAGCGACATATTAAGGTCTTTCGCAATTTCTTCCTGTGTAAACCCTTTGATTTCGCGAAGTGTGGCAAGCCTTTGCCCCATTTCGAGTAGCTGTTGTTCCACCATAATTTCTCCTATTTTATAAATCAGAAGTCAAAACCGATCTTGATCGCGCGAACGTTTTTATCGAGCATATCGGCTTTCTTTGCCGGTATCATTTTCGCAAGACTGCTTTCAACTTGCTCTAACGTTAAAATTCCCGTTTCTTTTATGACTTTACCTAAAATGATCATGTTGGCAAGTCCGTCAAGCGCGTTGTCGCTTGCAAGCTTTGTCGCTGGGATCGCGTAAATCTTAACGTCGTCTCTATTTAACTTATTGTCTATAAGCGAACTGTCGTATACGATAGTTCCGTTAGGCTCTGTCTCGAAGAAATATTTTTCGAGCGAAGGAAGGTTCATGGCGATCAAAAGATCCGGCTTATCAACGATGGGCGAGCCTATCGGGGTGTCCGATAAGGTTACGCTGCAATTTGCCGTGCCGCCGCGCATTTCGGGTCCGTATGAAGGAAGCCAAGATACTTCCATTCCGCATTTAAGCCCCGTATACGCCATTGCTTTACCCGTGAAAAGTATACCCTGTCCGCCGAAGCCGGCTATAAGGATTTTAGTAGTAGCCATATTACTTTTCCTCCTTATACTTATCTTTATATACGCCGAGCGGATAGTATTTTTCCATATTTTCGTCAAGCCACTTTATCGCCTTTTCGGGAGATAAGCCCCAGTTCGTGGGACATGTGGACAAAACTTCGATAAGCGAAAAACCTTTGCCCGCTATCTGGTTTTCGAAAGCGTGCTTTATGGCTTTTTTGGCAAGCCTTATGTTTTTAACGTTATTAACGGCAACTCTTTCTACGTAAGACGCGCCGTCGATCTGCGATAACATTTCACATACCTTAACGGGATAGCCTACTACGGTTACGTCTCTTCCGTAAGGCGAAGTCTGCGTTACCTGATTAGGAAGGGTCGTCGGAGCCATCTGACCGCCGGTCATACCGTAAATCGCGTTGTTTACGAAAATTATCGTGATATTTTCGTTTCTTGCCGCGGAGTGAACGGTTTCTGCCGTTCCGATAGCGGCAAGGTCGCCGTCTCCCTGATAGGTGAATACCACGTTATCGGGGTTGGCGCGCTTTGCGCCCGTCGCAACCGCGGGAGCGCGGCCGTGCGCCGCCTGTATCATATCGCAGTTAAAATAGTTATACGAGAAAACCGAGCAGCCTACCGAGGCAACGCCTATGGTCTTTCCAGTTACGCCGAGTTCTTCTAAGCATTCGGCAACGAGTCTATGAATAATTCCGTGCGTGCAGCCCGGACAATAATGCAAAGGATTATCGGTTAACCCCTTAGTCTTTTCAAATACTACCATGCTTTTGCCTCTCCTTTTTCGATTTTTTCCAAACTTGTTAAAATTTCGTCCGGCGTCATGATAACGCCGCCGGTGCGGTTGCATAAATATACAGGTTTTTTGCAGTTTATCGCAAGTTTAACGTCGTCTATCATCTGCCCCATATTAAGTTCAACCGATAAGAACGCTTTAACCTTATCAGCCGCTTTATTTAGCGCGTCTTTCGGGAACGGCCAAAGAGTGATAGGTCTTATCATACCTACCTTTATGCCCTTTGCTCTTGCCGTCATTATCGCGTTTTTGGATACTCTTGCCGCAATACCGAAAGCGACGATACAGATCTCTGCATCTTCCATCATAAATTCTTCGAACATAACTTCGTCGCGCTCTACGATTTTATACTTTTCGTAGCGATCTATATTCCATTGTTCGAGTTGCGCGGGAGAAAGCGAAAGGGAGTTTATTATGTTTCTGCCTTCGTGTTTGCTCGTGCCCGTGGTCGCCCAAGGTTTAGCGTATTCTTTAACTTCGCCAAGGTCAAGGCTGACAGGTTCCATCATTTGCCCCATCGTTCCGTCGGCAAGTATCATACTTTGCATTCTGTATTTATCGGCAAGGTCAAATCCCTTAAAGGTCAAACTAACCATTTCCTGAACGGAAGCGGGTGCTAAAACGATAAGTTTATAGTCGCCGTGTCCGCCGCCCTTGGTTGCCTGAAAATAGTCCGACTGAGAAGGCTGGATACCGCCGAGCCCCGGACCGCCCCTTTGAACGTTTACGATAAGCGCGGGAAGTTCGCAGCCCGCAAGATAGGATATACCTTCGCTCTTTAAAGAAATTCCCGGAGACGAACTGCTGGTCATAACTCTATAACCGCAAGAAGATACGCCGATAACCATATTTATTGCGGCGATTTCGGACTCTGCCTGTAAAAACGTGCCGCCGATTTTGGGCATTCTTTTCGCCATGTATGCGGCGACTTCCGTCTGCGGGGTTATGGGATAACCGAAATAGTATCTGCAACCCGCCATGATTGCCGCTTCCGCTAACGCTTCGTTTCCTTTCATTAAAACTTTTTCAGCCATAATTTACCTCTCCACCGTTATTACCGTGTCGGGACACATGATAGCGCAAGAAGCGCACCCGATACATTTATCCATTTCCACTACCACCGCGGGGTGATAGCCTTTCTGATTGATCCTGTCTTTCGCAAGCGAAATGATCTGTTTGGGACAAGCCGTTACGCATAGTCCGCAGCCTTTGCAACGTTCTTCGTTAAATGTAACTTTTGCCATATTTTCTCCTTTATATCCAGTTTCCGTATTTGATAAGTTCGATCGGAAGTATTCGAGTGTTTATTCTCTTTTCGTCCGAGTTTAATAACACGCTTTTTTCCACGGCGGTAAACAGAATCGGAAGATCTATCTTCTTTGAAAGTTCTTCCGCAATTTCTATACCCCGATAAACCGTTTCGGGCGTGGTCTCCACCCCCAAGTTCGGGTTTGCCGCTATCGCGTTGAATTTTATTTTGGAAACGCGTTCTATTTCCGTTAGGATTTCGAAAGCGCCGTCAATCGTTTTTGTTTCCGGTCTATAAGGGTTATAAACGAAAACCATATAATAATCGTTTTCTTCTTTTATCCCTTCGCAAAACCTGCCGAGTGCGAGCGCGCCCCTATCGTCTCCGCCGAGATCGACTACCGCCCTTGCCGATTTATCGTGAATCATTTTATAAGAAGCGGAATTCATAGCGGGAATATCGACGTTAGTTTCGGCAAACGGCGAAACGACTAGTTCGACGCCGCCGTTATTCAATGTGTTTACCGCGTCTACCGTCCTAAAATACGGGTTGACGATATCGAGATCGTAAACCGAAACCTTTTCGTATAACTTTTTTAAAGAGAGCGAAAAGTTTACCGCAATATTCGTTTTACCGCTTCCGTAATGCCCCGAAAAAATCGTGATCCTTTTTTCAAACATTATTTAAGTTTTACCTTATAGCACCAGTTTCTGGTGTCGGGAACTCTGCCCCATTGAATACCGGTAAGTTCGTCGTATAATTTTTGAGTGAGTTCGCCGATTTGGTTATTCGATACGGTAAGATCTTTTCCTTCATAGTATAATCTTCCGATCGGCGATACGACCGCAGCCGTGCCAGTTCCCCATGCTTCACTAAGCGAACCGTCTTCCGCGGCGCTCATAAGTTCGTCTACCGATAAAAGCCTTTCTTCTACTTTGTATCCCCAGTCTTTAAGGATCTGAATAATAGATTTTCTGGTAATTCCCGGAAGAACGGAGCCTGTAAGTTTTGGCGTAACTACCGTGCCGTTTATATAGAACATAACGTTCATAGATCCGACTTCTTCGATATATTTTCTGTCTACGCCGTCAAGCCAAAGAACCTGCGAAAATCCGCGCGCCGCAGCGAGTTTCCCCGCTCTTAAACTTGCCGCGTAGTTTCCGCCGCACTTTGCGTATCCAGTGCCGCCGCGAACCGCTCTAACGTCTCTGTCTTCTATCGTGATCTTAACGGGTGCCAAACCTTCCGCATAGTAGTTACCGACGGGCGATAAAATTATTACGAAAGTGGCGTTATGAACGGCGTGAACGCCCAAAGATTCGTCGTTTCCGAACATAAACGGTCTTATATAGAGCGACGTGCCCGGTTTATCGGGTATCCAGTCGTAATCTATGTTTATAAGTTTAACGAGTGCGTCGATAGTTTCGTTTACGTCAAGTTCCGGAAGGCATAATCTTTCGGCGGAATCGTTCATTCTTTTGAAGTTTTCTTCCGGTCTGAACATCTGATAGCCGTCTGCGGTTTTATACGCTTTCATGCCTTCGAAAATTTCCGTGCCGTAGTGGAGCACGGTGGACGCGGGATGGATCGGAATATATCCGAACGGAACTATTCTTGCGTCGTGCCAGCCCTTTTCTTCGGAAAAGTCCATAACGAACATATGGTCGGTAAAATACTTTCCGAAGCCCAAATTGTTAAAATCGGGTTTTTCTTTTAAAGTCTTTGCTCTTTCAATTTTTATTTCCATAACACACCCCTATGTAAGGTTTATTTTTTTGCTTTGATTTTTGCCGCCGCCTCTTCTCTCATCTTATACTTCAATATCTTCCCTGCGGCGTTCATCGGGAAGGATTTAACAAAATCGAAATATCTCGGAACCTTATGCTTTGCAATCCTTTCAACGCAGTATTGCCTGAGTTCGGGCTCGGAAAGTTCTTCGCCGTCGTTTAATATTATATACGCATAAGCCTCTTCTCCGTATTTTTCGTCAGGCACTCCGACTACTTGCACGTCCGAAATCTTCGGGTGGGTGTATAAAAAGTCTTCTATCTCTTTGGGGTATAAGTTTTCACCACCACGGATTATCATATCTTTAAGTCTGCCGGTTATTCTGAAATTGCCTTCCGGTGTTCTTAAAGCAAGGTCGCCCGTGTGCAGCCACCCTTCTTCGTCGATAGCCAGCGCCGTCGCTTTCGGCATTTTATAATAGCCTTTCATAAGGTTATATCCCCTTGCCACGAATTCCCCGACCGTGTTATCGGGAACTTCAAGGTTGGTTTCGGGATCGACTATCTTGCACTCGATATTAGGCAGCGGTCTTCCGACCGTGTTTACCCGAACGTCTATCGAATCGTCCGTACTGGACATAGTGCAGCCCGGCGAAGCCTCGGTCTGACCGTAAACGATAGTTATCTCTTTCATATTCATTTTATCCAAAACTTCTTGCATAACCGCAACGGGACAAGGGCTGCCCGCCATTATTCCCGTTCTCATATACGAGAAGTCCGTTTTTGCAAAGTCTTCATGCGCAAGCATCGCTATAAACATAGTGGGAACGCCGTGGAAACACGTTATCCTTTCCTGATTTATGCAAGCGAGAGCGGGCTTCGGCGAAAAATATGGGAGCGGACAAATAGTTACGCCGTGCGTCATAGACGCCGTCATCGCGAGCACCATACCGAAGCAATGGAACATAGGAACTTGGATCATCATCCTATCCGCTGTGGAAAGATCCATTCTGTCGCCTATGCACTTTCCGTTGTTAACGATATTATAGTGCGTGAGCATAACGCCCTTCGGAAATCCGGTAGTTCCCGAAGTATACTGCATATTGCAAACCGAGTTCACGTCTACCGCGTTTGCAATCCTTATCAGTTCTTCGTGCGAAACGGTAACCGATTTTTCCATCATTTCGCTATACGTTAAGCACCCGTCCTGTTCAAAGCCGACGGTTACGACGTTGCGCAGGAAAGGCAATCTTTTAGAGTGAAGTTTTTCGCCCTTTTTAAGATCTTTAAGTTCGGGGCAAAGTTCGTTGATTATTCCGGCATAGTCCGAATCTCTCCAACCCTTTATCAAAACGAGCGTATGAGTATCGGATTGCTTTAAAAGATATTCCACTTCGTGGATCTTATAAGCCGTGTTTACGGTAACCAAAACCGCGCCTATCTTCGTAGTCGCCCAAAAGGTCAAATACCATTCGGGAACGTTTGTTGCCCACACGGCAACGTGATCGCCCGGCTTAACGCCTATCGATAAAAGCGATCTTGCAACCACATCTACTTCGTCGCGGAATTCCGAATACGTGCGCGTATAATCCAAAGTGGTATATTTAAACGCGATCTGGTCGGGGAATTCTTCCACAACTCTATCGAGAACCTGCGAAAAAGTGCGCTCTATCAAAGTTTCTTTTTCCCAGATATATTTACCTGTTTTTCTTTTATTATCGTATAATTTGCTCTGCCAAGAAGGGACTGCCTCGAAAGTTCCCATATACCCCGCAAACTGCGGCAAAACTATATCTGGATCGCCTAAACTTTCAAGCCACTCGCTCATAAGTTCTAGCGAAACGTAGCCTTCGTAGTTAATGGAGCGGAGCGAATCGAAAACGCTTTTTATGGGAAGGTCGCCTTCCCCCAAAAGGCAATATTCGATCTTGCCGTTTTCCGCCTTACTGTCTTTAATATGGATATGCTTTATATGTTTTCCGAGATTTTCCACCGAAGTGTCGGCGGTTTCTTTGGAATACGTATGAGTATGGTGCATATCCCAAAGCGCCGAAAAGTTGTCAGACGCAAAGCCGTTTAAAAACGCGGCAAGTTTTTCGGTAGAAGAGTATGCGCCCATGGATTCCAAAAGCACGGTAACATTTTTTTCTTTGGCAACCTTTATTATGGGGGCTATAAACTTGCGAAGTTTATCTTCCGTTTGTTCGCTTATTTTCTCGTCCGTCGTGCGGATCCTGACGTATTCTACGTTTAATTTCGAAGAAAGATCTAAAAGTGTTTCAATCTCTTCGCGGTTTTGTTTTTCACGGGAAAAATCCGTTATATTACAAACTGCGTCAAAGCAACTGATTTTTACGCCCTTTTCAAACAGCGTTCTTTTAAGCGCATTTAAGTTGTTATCGGCAAATGCACCTTCGGTTTTAAATGCCGGCGCGTTAATATCGTGGATTTCAAGTGCATCTATCTTGTTTTCCGCGCAAAGATCGATAAGCTTATTGACTGGAAGATTCCAGCCGTTTGTCGAAAAAGATAATTTCATAAAATCAGTCCTCGTAAACGATCTTGTTCACGGCGTTAACGTATGCTCTGATCCCCGCGCCGATAATATCGGTGGAAATTCCGCGCCCCGAGAATATTTTGCCATTGTATCTTAATTTTACCAAAGTTTCAGCCATAGCCTCTTTACCTTCGGTTATAGATGAAATAACAAAATCGTCAAGTTCAAAGTGCATTCCGACAATTTCTTCGATCGCCATAAACGCCGCGTCGATAGGTCCGTTCCCGTATGAAAGACCGAAATACGTTTTGCCGCCCTTAATAAGCGCAACGCTTGCCGTCGCCTTTAACACGTTGCTACTTTGAACGGAAAATTTATCTACCGTAAAGGTGGGCGGAACTTGGAGGGACGAAGACGCGACTATAACTTCCAAATCTTTTTTGGTTACGGTTTTTCTTCCGGCAATTCTTAAATATTCGGAATATACCGCTTCCAAATCTTCCGAGCCCAAATCGTAGCCCATACTTTTAACTAACTTATTAATTTCGGATTTTGTTAAGTCCGCCTTAAATTCTTCGTTATCTTCTTTTGCGGAAGGTTCGTTAGCCGCGCCGTTACCCGCAGCTATCGAATTTATCTGACCGAGTATCCTTTTAAGACCGGTTTTATTGAGCGATACGTTAAAGCCCTTTTTGATACCAATCGAATCGATCGCCGAAACGAAAGTTTCGATCGACGGCAGATCTCCCGCGCCGGATGCCGATAGTTTAACGCCCTTTGCCCCCGCTTCTATCGCGGCAAAGGAATTCGAAACGCCGAGCGAATATTTATCGCTGCAAGAAACGGTGAGATCTACGCCCGAAAGTTCGGGAACGTTTTTAAATATATTTTCGATAAATTCGTAAAACTCGCAGTATAGCATGGTTCCCGCAAGATCGATTAAACTTATCGTTTTTGCGCCAGATACTATCGCCGTTTTGACCGCGGTATATAAAAATTCGGGTTCGGCCCTAGTTGCGTCGTAAAGCGAAACTTCAACGTCGCTTATTAAAGACGCCGCTTTTTGCGTAAGTTTTTCAAGTTGTTCTAAAACCGCCTTGGGCTTTTTGCTCTTGGCGTATTCCATATACACGGGTGATACGGGAATTTCCAAAATAATTCTTTTATTTTTTGCACCCGAAACGAGATCGACTGCCTTTTTGATAGACTCTTCCGTTTCGCCGCCGTATACAGCTATCTTGGATTTCTTTACGCACGCGGCGACGGTTTTTATCAATACTTCGTCAGCCTTATCGCTCGAAATAGGACCTAGTTCCAAAACGTCGGTATTTAGGTCTGATAGTCTTTTTGCTATTTCCAGTTTTTCTTTAAAGTTGAAAGAAAGGGTTGCCTTTTCTCTGTTTTTCAGCGAAGAATCGCTTACCGTTACGTTTTGCATTGAACTTTTCCTCCTGCTTGTTATTAAAAAAACGTCCTTGAACTCATGTTCAAGGACGATAAATACCGTGGTACCACCTATCTTATTGCAATAATGCAATCACTCATAAGCCGATAACGGGGCTACCGTAAACTTTTACTCGGGATTTCCTTTCACCGTTTCCGCTCGGGAATGAGCCTACGTATCTCCCGCACGTTGACTTGCACCAACCGTCAATTCTCTGAGTGCTTCGTATACGCCTGTTTCCGTCACAGCGTTTAAATATATATAATGTTTATAAATATTATTTTGATTATACAATTTTAAAAGCAAACTTGTCAAGCGTTTTTAAGCACAGTTTTTTATATATTCAGTAAATTTGCAAGGTTAGTTGAGAGTATTTTTTCTCTTTGCTTTTCGGTAAGGTCGATTTTATAAAACCTTTCAAGTTCTTCCTTTGCGTTCCACATAGGGAAATCGTCTCCGAAGAAGAATTTTTCAGAGCCCAGCATATCGATAAGTTCTTTTGCCTTTTTCTCTCCGATAAATGCAAGCGACGAACTAGTATCGAAAAACACGTTTTCTAATCCCTTATAGCAATCAACCTGATCCCAGCACCTGTATCCGCCGAAGTGCGCACCGATAAATTTAACTTTCGGAAATTTTTTCGCAACGGCGGCAAGCCTTATAGGCTTTGAAAATTCATACCTGTTGTCCCCCGTATGGAAAAGTATCGGAAAATCTTTCCCTATTTCACCGACAGCCCCGTAAACCTTATCCATAATAGGATCGTCGATATAAAATTTTTGAAAATCCGGATGAAGTTTTATGCCCTTAAAACCGTTATTTAAGCACCAAGTCAGTTCTTCGGCAACCGCTTTTTCGGTCATATCCTGATGCAAGGTCATAAACCCTATAAATTCGGGATATTTATCCATTTCCGCCTTAATAAATTCGTTTATCGAGCGGACTTGCGTTTCTTTGGTTGCGCAAGAGTGAACTACATATTTTGAAATACCCGCTTCGCTGCCTGATTTTATAAGTTCCGCGGGCGTGCCGTGGCGCTGCATGGGTATATCGTAAAATTTACCTATTGCGTCCGTCGCTTTTTCAGCTATTTTATCCGGATAAATGTGTGCGTGTGCGTTAAAAATTCTCATATTTATATACTAAATTCTTTGGCAAAATTTTGTCAACTTTTTTAAAAAGGATTTTAGAAATTTTTATTAAAAAAACGGGATTTTTCCCGTCTTTTTATATGATAATCTATTTAGAAAACTTCCGTCCGAACTTTATCCGGTGAATCGACTTTTATGTATTCATATCTTGTATCGAGTTCGGATTTATCCACGCGTGAAACCATAGTATTATAAATTTGATCACGAAGCGCTTGTTCTCTTTCTTTAAGCGGAAGGCTCATATCGGGATAAAAAGGCCCATCGAAATAAATCGTCGATCTTGCCTTCCCTTTTTTATTAAGAGTAAAAACGGTCGTTTTGGCGTATGCGGGCAGATTTAATTTACACGGAAAATGAAAAGACTTGGTGCCGAAATCCCTTATTTTATTATATCTAGGCCAAATATGTTCTTCGGGATAAATCACGATGGGGTGTCCGTCATCCGTCATTTCTTTTACGGATTTTATAAATGTCATATAATTTTTTACGCCCTCGGGAACGGGAGTTGCGCCCAAACATTTGACGAACCAACGTATTCCCTTTATATTCACGACGTCGGCACTCGTTAAAATATAGGTCTGTTTTGGAAAGCAAGCCATATGCCCCGCCGTTGCGTCGGTCACCCAGCCGGTATGATTGCCGAAAATAAAAAATCCTTTCTTTTTATCCGCTCTGTTTTTTATAACCTTTTTATTTTTTAATTTAGTTCTGAAAAAACACTTGATCAAAATCGTAAGAAAGAAAAGCGCAAAGTAATACATCACCGCCTTAAAAACAACATAAAACGGATTTTTGGAATAATAGTTCCATTTCTCTGGTAACGGCTTTTTCGCAATATTGTTGTTTGCAAAATCGTCGTTTGTTTCGTCGAAATAATAGAATTTATAATATTTGCCTTTAAGTCTTTTCATATTATTTTTGCACTTTTTCTTTCGTTGTCTAAATTATATTATATTTTTATTATTTATTCAAAAAAATTAAGTAAAATTTGGCATATTACCACTCTAAAATATCAAGAGGACAATTCTCATAAATTGAGAATTTATCGATTTTTATTGACAAAACATTAAAATAATGATAAATTTAACCGTATGAACGGAAATATTGAAAAAAATATAGCAAAAAATCTTGCAGACCTTAGAAAGTTTAAAAAGTTAAAACAATCCGAACTTGCCGAGAAAATAGGATACTCCGATAAGACGATAAGCCGCTGGGAAAACGGTTCAACTATCCCCGATATAGTTTCTCTTTCCGCACTTGCGGATTTTTACGGAGTAAGTATCGACGACTTAACAAAAGAAAATTTTGCCGAAACTTACTCTAAAAAAACTATTTTAGACTCTTTTGAAAACCGCATAAACGAACTTGCTCTTCTATTTTTGGTTTTTACAACCGTTTGGCTTATAGCTGTAGTTATCTACGTTATTTTAAAGATTAAGTATAATCTGTCTTACTGGAACGTGTTTATCTGGGCAATCCCATTATCATGTATTCCCCTATACTATTCGAATAAAATAACTAAAAATTCAAAAATAATAAAGTCTTTAATATATTCGGTAATGATCTGGACTTTTTTTACGGCGATATACCTTCATTGCCTTCCCGAAAATTTCTGGCATTTGTTTTTAATTCCTATACCTATCGAAGTTATGATAGTTTTTTATAACTTTTTTAAAATCAAAAAGAAAAATAAATAAATAATTTTAAGCCGCAAAATAATAGCGGCTTTTTTTGAAAATAAATACAAACAACTTTGTTAAATTAGAACTATGGCATCCGAACTAGTAAGTTCACTCACTCGTCTCCTTACCAAACAAAAAAACACCCAAATGGGTGTTACCTTGCTTTATTCAGGGCTCCCTAAAAAGATTTGCAAAG
>CACXGN010000006.1 GCA_902767225.1 uncultured Eubacteriales bacterium
GAAATAGGAGGTCTATATGGACATTGTAGAAGCAGTATCTTCCCTTAACTCTGACATTTGGGGAGTTTGGTTCCTGGCTGGAGCTGCTCTGGTTTTCTGGATGCAGGCTGGATTTGCCATGGTGGAGGCGGGATTTACCCGTGCAAAAAACACCGGTAATATCATCATGAAAAACTTGATGGACTTTTGTATCGGAACAGTGGTTTTCATGCTTTTAGGCTACGGGCTTATGATGGGTGAAGATGCGCTTTTCGGTCTTGTCGGTATCCCCAATTTAGACTTGTTTACTAAATTTTCGTCCTTCATAACGGGTAACGGCGTTGATTTTACAGGTGCGTCGACTTTCGTTTTTAACCTTGTGTTTTGTGCGACTGCCGCAACTATTGTTTCGGGCTCTATGGCGGAGCGGACGAAGTTTTTATCTTACTGCATATATTCGGGCGTGATTTCGCTTATAGTTTATCCTATCGAAGCGCATTGGGTATGGGGCGGCGGTTGGCTTTCGGCAATGGGTTTTCACGATTTTGCCGGATCTACTGCGATACACATGGTTGGCGGAATCGCGGCGCTTATCGGTGCGATAATGGTCGGTCCGAGAATAGGTAAATACGTTAAAGATAAGGAAGGAAAAGTAGTAAAAGTAAACGCTATTCAGGGACACTCTATTCCGCTCGGAGCACTTGGCGCATTTATTCTTTGGTTCGGCTGGTACGGATTTAATGGGGCGGCTGCTACTACGACGAGCGAACTTGCAACAATATTTTTGAATACGACAATAGCGCCGGCTGTCGCAACTTGCACGACGATGGTTTTCACTTGGATAAAGAACGGTAAGCCGGACGTGTCAATGTGTATCAATGCGTGTCTTGCGGGGCTTGTAGGCGTAACCGCAGGGTGTAACGCTTTCGATGCGATAGGCTCTACCGCAGTAGGGTTGGTTTCCGGATTTTTAGTGGTTTTCGTCGTTGAGTTCTTAGACCTGAAATTACATATTGACGATCCTGTGGGTGCCGTCGGCGTTCATATGGCGAACGGTATTTGGGGAACGTTAGCGGTAGGGCTGCTTGCAAACCCGAATGCTCCGGCAGGATTAAAAGGACTGTTCTATACAGGAGATTTTACTCAGATAGGAATTCAGCTTTTAGGCTTTGTGGCTATCGCCGCTTATACTGTCGCACTAATGACGGCAACATTTTATATCATTAAAAAGACGGTAGGTTTAAGAGTTTCCAGAGAAGAAGAAATAAAGGGGCTTGACAGCACCGAGCACGGTCTTCCTTCCGCTTATGCGGATTTTGCTCCGTCTACCGTTGCTTATGCCGATTATATAAGCGAAGGAACGGTTGTCGTTTCGGGTGAAACTCCTGTCGCCGAAGCGATACCTGTTAAAAAGGTTCCGAGTGTAGATGGCGCTGATCCGAGATTTACAAAGATTGAAATTATTTTCAAAGAAGAAAAACTATACGCCTTAAAAGAAGCGATGGGAAGCCTCGGCATAACGGGTATGACTGTTTCTCACGTTATGGGCTACGGACAGCAAAAGGGTAAACCCGAATATTACAGGGGCGTTGCGGTAGAAACAAACTTACTTCCCAAAGTTCAGGTAGATATAGTGGTAAGTAAAATCCCGGTAAGGACTGTTATAGAAACGGCTAAAAAAGTGCTTTACACCGGACATATCGGCGACGGAAAGATTTTCGTTTACGACGTTCTTAACGTTGTTAAAGTGCGGACGGGAGAAGAAGGGTACGACGCCCTGCAAGATGTTGAATAGAAGGTAATACTATGTGCGGAATAATGGGATACTGCGGAAAATGCGACAAAAAAGAGTTTGATAAAGGTTTTGAAAAGACTTTGTCGCGCGGGCCTGATATGTCAAGAACGGTAAAAGCCGGAGACGGAGTCTTCGGCTTTCACCGTTTGTCTATTATGGGGCTTAACGAAGAAGGTATGCAACCGTTCGTGTTTGACGATTGTTATTGCGTTTGCAACGGCGAGATATACGGTTTTAAAAAGTTAAAAGACGACCTTATAAAAAAGGGGTACATATTTAAAAGCGACAGCGATTGCGAAATACTTTTGCCGCTTTACAGAGAGTACGGCGAAAAAATGTTTTCTATGCTGGACGCTGAATTTGCCTGCGTTATTTACGACGCTAAAACCGACGAATATATC
>CACXGN010000007.1 GCA_902767225.1 uncultured Eubacteriales bacterium
TACCCCTGCCAAAACGAAAAAACAGCCAACGCGCTGTTTTTTTGTTTTGTATGTGGGTGTGCGATTTGACCAAATGGTTCGGACGCCTTTGACGGGCAAATATAACGGACATAGTCCTGCGTAGCAAATGCGGAGCAGTATCCAGCTACCCCTGCCATTGAAAAAAGAACGGCACAGCCCGTTCTTTTTTTATCTGTTTACTCTATTGAATTAAACTATATTGCAACACCGAAAATGCCAGTAAAGGCAAGATAGGTAAGCGGGATCGTTACTATTGAAAATATGGTTGATAAAAGCACCATAACGGAAGCAGAATCCCCATCGCCGCCGAACTGAACGGAAAACATAACCGTGTTGGTTGCGGAAGGCATTGAAAGCGTGAAAAAGATTGCAAACTTAATGGTAGACGAAACGGGCAGAAAGGCAACCACAAGCATAGACAAAACCGACATTACGATAAGTTTTAACACGGCTGTAATATATGCCCATTTATCCAAGAACAAATCTTTGATTTTAACGTCGGCAAGTTTTATACCAACCACGACCATAGCAAGCGGAGTTACCGTTTCCGCCAAGAAGTTTATGCTTTGCATAAGTTTCGAAAGAATCGCATGCCCAACCGTTCCGTCGGGAAGTGCGGTTGCAATAGGCGTTTTAACTGCGAAAAACAATATCATACCGACAGCAACGCCGATGATCGTAGGATTAAGCAGCGCCTTTTTGACCGATATATCCTTTCTGTCTCCCGTGATCATAAATATGCCTATTGACCAAGTAAGTAGGTTAAATACGGCTATAACTACCGACGTATAAATTAAAATTTCGCCTATGTGAGTAGTGCCGGAAAAAAGCATCTGCAAAAACGGGAGCCCCATATATCCGCAATTACCGAAAACCGAAGCAAATCTTGCGACGTTTTTCTTCTTATCGTTATCTTTATTGCGTATTATTAAATAAACCAACCCTATCATAACGAAGTGTACCAAAAAAGCAAGCCCCGCAACGATAAGCATATTAAGCCCTATCTTCGGATCGTAAGCGGTTTTTTGAAAGCCCATTATCATAAGCATGGGTTGGCAGCCGTATAAAACGAGCGTGGAAAAGGCTTCCGCCGCGCCTTTTTTTAAAAGTTTGCATTTAACCAAAACGTATCCCGGAACCGCAAGCAGAACGAGTGATACGACCGCTATTAAAACGTGTAAAAAATCGATATTTTCCATATTACTTTATATGTTTAGCCCTAAAAAATTTTTTGTATAAGTCTTCGTTTTTTATAAGTTTCGGCTGATTATTGAAAAGATAATCGGCAAGATCTTTTTCGTTTTCAATACTTTCGGGGATATAAATTCCGCCGGTTATCGCCTGCCCTTCGTCGTGATAATCTGTGCCCGAAAGAGATCTAAGCCCGTTTTCTCGGCAGAGATTTTCGGCAAGGTCGTTATAATTATAATGATTTATATGCCCGTTAAACGCTTCCGCACCGTGGATAAACTTCGGATCACCAACCGCAACTCCTTCTCTAAAAGGGTGCGTTTGATACATAAATATTCCGTGCGCTTCGGAAAATTCAAACATCTCTTTCTGAGTTTTGTAAAATAACGGTAAATTATCGTATAGATCAGATTTATCGTAGCCGTATAACATATATTCCGAATAAAGCCCGTCTTCTCTTACGGCACGGGTTTCCGCACCGAGAAAGACTTTTACGCCGTATATTTTGCCAAACTTTTTAACGCTTTCAAAAAGCGAAAAATAAAAGTCGAGTTTATCTATATGTGTTTCCCCCGGATACTCGTCGTAACAAACTTTGCAATAGTGGTTTGTCAATACGATACCGCCGTATCCCGCCTTTTTATATTCTTTAATTAAGGTTTCTGGCGGGACGCTTGCGCATCCGCTACCCTGCAAACAATGGCAATGTGTTTCAAGTTTTATCATAAGTATTTTTTCAGTTCCTTAAAAGCCTCTTCGCTTTCAATACCCGTTTTAACCGCAAGATATAATGCCGCGGTATCGAACCTTGCGTCGTGGAAGCCGCAATCAAAATTAAAAAGTTTTTCGGTTTCACGCTTTATATCGAATTCGGTAACGCAAAAATAGTCGCAAAGTTCGGAAAGTTTCGGATATTTATATCCGCTGTTGTGCGCTCTTGAAAGTTTACAAATCGGAACGGATTTTTTCATAGAACAAAAACTGTTTTTTATGGGTAAGATCTTACCCACTCTGTTAAATTCCGCCCGCAAAAACGCCTCGTCGAAGGAAACGTTATGGGATATAACTACGTCCGCCGATAAAAAATCTTTTTCAATTTCATCCGCATGATCCGAAAAAACTTTGCCATCGGACAAAACTTTCAATCGCTCTGCCGAAAACCCGTGCACCGCAACGGCAAACGGATCAACATAAGGCACGGCAAAGAAAAAGTTCTTTGTTTTAACGCCGCTTTTGTTTTCTAATATATATGATAACTGAACTATTTCCCCTGGGTTAAGTCCGGTCGTTTCGGTATCGAGATAAATTATCATAAATTCCTTAAAAAGGGCAAAACTCGTCGTTTTGCCCTTTTAGATTTTTATAAGGTTTTATTCGTTTATAAGATTATTATAAGCGTTTTTATATCTTATTACCTTAGAAGAGTCGTGCTTATATTTTGCAATTATATCGCTTTCCTTATTATTTAGCGCGTTGGTAGCGTCCGAATATATTTCAATCAATTTGTAAATGAAAGAATTCGTATCAACGTCGTCTTCTTCAAAGTTATTCAAAATCGAATTATAAACTTCTTCCCAGTCCGTTCCGGTAGTACCCGCCTGTTCGTCGAGATATTCGGTAAGGGTTGCAAAACCCGTTTCCGCTTTTAAGAGTTCTGACATAAACATAACGTGGTAACCGTAATCGGTTGCAACTACGATGTAACTGCCGCTGCCGTAGTTTTCGTAATTGATCATATCCATCAAAATTCTTCCGGCTTTTGCGAACGCTTTTACGTAAGTATCCGTACCACCGATATCAAGCGACGGGGTTATCGTGTACCCCTTATAGGTATTAAGCGAACCGGGGTCGGTAGAAAAGGCGAATAAAAGATCGTTTATTATCGCGTCGTATTCTTCGTTCTTTTCCGCGTTGACGAGTTTTTTAACGGCGATTTCGTTGACCGTTTCGGAAATTTTGCTTTCACCGTAAACCCAGATATCCATAGCGTCTAAAAATTCGTCTATTCCGAATTCTTTTATGCTGTCTATTCTATACGAGAAACTGTCGTCTTCATTGACTTTTGGGAACTGAGTAACTTCGCCCTGGAAGGGAATAGTTTTGTCTTCTGACGCAAATATATAGTCGCCGGTAAACTTTTTGGTCTCATAATCGAAGTCGTATCCCGAAAGTATCCAACTCGAACGAAGGTCTTTTACTACCGTCGCGCTTAAAATATCGTTTAACTTTTGCGCTCTTTCGGCTTCGTAAAGTTTATTTGAAAGCGCGCTTATTAGTTCGCTTTGTTTATCGCTTGCGCCGAGCAATAGGTTATAAACGTAACTATACGTTCCCTTAGTGGGGTTATAAACTATCGGAGCGGTTGCGGTTGCGGAAGAGAGCGCAGATTCGAAATCCACCGTAGAAGAAGATTTATTCGTAGCGTCTTCATACATTTTGGCATAGATCGCTTCTAGCGCTTCAAATCCGGTTTTGCCGTCGAACTCTATTTCCTTTCTGAGTTTATTTTTAAAATGTTTTTCGTATTCTTTGATTAAAAGATTTTCTTTTTCGGAAGAATAGGTTTGTTTATAAAAACTTGTTTCGGTTAAGTTGTTTTTGTATTCTGAACCCAAAAATCCGTTGTTTTCCAAAAGTTTTAAGAACTTGTTGTAAGCCTTTCTTCTGTTCGATCCTACCGTGCCGATATCTGCGCCATCCGCGCCGAATTCGTCGATATATGCCTGTTTTTCCGCGTCGGTTTTTTCGGCGGTTTTGTTTTCGGCATCCGAAGGTTTGGTCCTTACTTCTTCAGAGTAGGTATCGCCCTTTCTTTTGTCGGTTTTATCTTCGTCGTATCCGTCGATAAAATCGTTCATGGATTTAATGGTCTGATATTTCGCGTCGAGCATATCTTCGTCGGTCAAATATCTTTCAGCGTCCCATTTATCTTTCCCATCGCGCTTAATATAAGTTTCGTCCGCGTCAAGTTCCATTATGACGCTTTGAACCATAATTCTCGAATTGATAAGGTTTTCTAAAATCATTTCGAAAACTTGACCGGCGGTGTAGTTACCGGACGCGACGTAAGAATAGCCGTAACTTAAATAAGCCATGACCATTTCTCTCTTTTTGATTTCTTCCTTTTTGGCGGAAGGATCGAGTTGAACGGTCGCGACGACTTGTTCAACGTCTGCATCGGTGTCGGTAGTGACAAGATTACAACCCGAAAGCGCGGATACCGAAAGCACCAACGCAAGAACGAGAGTTATTAGCGCAATAAGTTTTTTTCTCATATAAATTCTCCAAAAAGCACAATACACAGTATACTACTTTACTTTATTATAAAGTATAAACTATAAGCGGCAAAATTGCAACCTTTTTTAAGTTTTTTAATCAAGTTTAATAAGATAAAAAATCAAAATTTTGTATAATCTTAAAATCAGTTTGTCGCTGCACGCAAAAATTCTTTTACAAGGGATAACATTTGGTCGTTTGTTTCGCCCCTGTTTACAAATCTGATTTCGGGCGCGCCCGTCATAACTATCTTAACGCTGCCGTTAAATTCGTCTATCGCGCGGCTAAGCCCTTTATTTGAAAACGCCTCGAACTTATAAAATTTTATCGACGTTTCTTCTTTACTAACCGTTATTTTGGAAACACCAATGGATTTTGCAAGATACTTTACGCACACCACGGCGAAAAGATTTTCTATTTCCGGTGGGATCTTGCCGTAAACTTCGCGATAAGTTTCTTTAAGTTCCTTTTCTTCCTTTAATGAAGATATTTCGGCGATCGCCTTATACGCTTCCATCCGGGCTGAAGAACTCATTATATACTCGTCCGGAATAAAAGCCGTAACTCTTACGTCAAGATCGATGGGCAATTCTTCCTTTCCGGATAATTCTTCGCGCAAAAGTTTTGAATACAGTTCGTAACCTATTTTATCCATATGCCCGTGTTGTTCCGCACCGAGAACGTTGCCCGCGCCCCTTATTTCCAAATCGCGCATTGCGATCTTTATTCCGCTGCCCATTTCGGCAAATTCGACTATCGCGGAAAGCCTGTCGAAAGCCGCGCCCAAAAGCACCTTTTCGCGCTTATAGGTAAAATATGCGTAAGCCAGTCTATCCGATCTTCCTACCCTGCCCTTTAACTGATAAAGAGTTGAAAGCCCGAGTTTATCCGCGTCTATAACGATAAGCGTATTCGCCTTCGGAAGGTCTACTCCGTTTTCTATTATGGTTGTGGATATCAAAACGTCGCTCTCTCCGCGGTAAAAGGAAAGCACGTTGTTTTCGAGAGTTTTTTCTTCCATTCTGCCGTGGATAACGGTTATTTTAACGTTCGGCAAAACGTTTTTCATCCTTTCGGCAAAAGAATAAATCGTTTCCACGCGGTTATACAGTATAAACGCTTGCCCGCCCCTGCCGATCTCTCTTAAAACGGCGTCTTTAATCAGCATATCCGACTCTTCGGTTACGTATGTTTGCACGGGTAACCGCTTTTTGGGCGGAGTGTTTATAGTGCTGATCTCACGTATTCCCGTAAGCGACATATTGAGCGTTCTGGGAATAGGCGTGGCGGTAAGCGTAAGCGTGTCTACGTTCTTTTTCATTAGTTTTATCTTTTCTTTATGTTCCACGCCGAACCGCTGTTCTTCGTCTAAAATAAGCAGCCCCAAATCCTTAAAGTCGACGTCTTTACCTAAAAGCCTGTGCGTGCCGATAATAAAATCTATCTTTCCTTCTTTAAGGTCGTTTAGGATTTTCGCTTGTTCCGCGTCCGACTTAAAGCGGTTAAGGACGGCAACTTTTACGCCGAACTTATTAAATCTTTTTACCGCCGTGCTATAATGCTGTTCGGTAAGAATAGTCGTCGGCGCGAGCATAGCCGCCTGTTTTCCGTTCATGACGGCAAGAAATACCGCGCGTAGAGCGACTTCGGTTTTACCGAATCCCACGTCTCCGCAAACCAGCCTGTCCATAACTTTTCCGCTCGTCATATCTAAAACCACGTCCGTAAAAGCCGCGTGCTGATCGGGGGTGTCTTCATACTCGAATTCGGAAATAAAAATATTCATCATCTCCTGATCGAGTGAAAACTTAAACCCCTTTTCGGCGTTTCTTTCCGCGTAAAGCTTTTTAAGGTCGAAAGACATTTTCTTTATGCTATCGATAACCCTTCCCTTTATCCGCTCGAAATCTTTTCCGCCGATTTTGGAAAGTTTCGGGGTTTTTTCCGCCCCTATATATTTTGATAAAACGTCTAACTCTTCGACAGGAACGTATAAAACGTCTCCGCCGTGATATTCCACGGCGATATAGTCTTTCGTGCCCTCAAGCGTGGTGATTTTTTTATTGCCTAAAACCTTTCCTATTCCGTGCGTTTCGTGAACGCAATAGTCCCCTTTTTCGGGAGCGTTGAAAAAGGCTTGCTTTTTATTTTTTATTTTTCTTTCTGCAACCTTTTTAGCGTATAAGTTTCCGCTGCCGATGACCGCCGTTTTATTTTCGTGCGAAATAAAGCCCGTTTCCAGCCTATCCGCAGTTACCGAAACGCCGCCTTCATTTAAGCCTACTTTTGCGTTTATATTTGACTTCAAAAAGTCTGCGGTAATGTTTTCCGCTCTACGCATTTCACCGGTAGAGACCACGACGCGGTATCCGCCGTTTATCCAGTTTTTAACGTCGGTAAATAGTTGCTTAAAGTCAAGTTTATAGTCGATAACCCCCGAAACCTGCGGATTGATAATTTTTAAAGGAGAGAAAAAGTCCACGGAAGAAGTTAAAGAAGATAGCGCCGCGACGGGATACTTTTTGAACTTTTCTTTAAGAGCATCCACACTTAAAAAGTTCTCGCGCTGAAAGTCGAAAACCCCGCCTTCTTGCTCTAAAGACAAAAATCTTCCGTCGAATTCTTCGTATAAAAGTTTTGCCGTCTCGTTGGTCTTTTTGCCTTCGTCTATAATAACTACCGTTTCGGGGCTTATATACTCGTCGAAAAATATCGCGCCGTTATTTTTTCCCGCGAATATAGAAGTAAAATCGAAGTCAGAGTTCTCCGCGGCAATCTCTAAATCGGATAAAAGGGTTTGAAGTTTCGCCTTGCTTTTTACGGTCGAAGTTTTTACGCAATTTCTTGCAAGCGAAAGTATTCTTTCCGTTTCGGGTTCTGAAAGCACGTTCTCCACCGCCTGCAAAATCTTTACGGTATTAAAATATTCGGTGTTTTTTCGCGTTTCCGCGTCGAAGGTTTTAATGCTTTCAACCGTGTCTCCGAAAAAGTCTATCCTATAAGGCGATTCGGAATTTATCGGGAAAACGTCTATAATATCCCCGCGCACGGAAAAAGCGCCCTTACTTTCCGTTTGGTCGGTGCGCTTATATCCAAGCTGAACGAGCGTTGAAACGACTTCTTCTATCTTATATTCCCCGCCCTTATCTATATCCACACTTAAAGTTTTTGCGGGGAAGGTCTGCATAAGCGTTTCAACCGTGGCGATTATAACGTCCGCCGTTTCAGCCTCGAAAAGCGCGGCTATTCTCGAATAAGTCAAGTCCTTTGAAAAGCCGCGACTGGGAATTAAAAGTTCGTCTTTAGGCGGGATCACCACGCACTTTTTGTCCGAAAATTCTTTTATAAGTTCTTTGAATTTATTAGCGGTGATATAATCGTTACAGACTAAAAGTATCGGACGGTTAACGCTTGATATAAGGTAAGATTTATAAGAATCGTTAACGCCAAAAACCGCCGAAGGAATACCTTGGCGGATATATTCGCAGAAAAGTTCTAACGATTTCGGTCTATTTTGTTCTAAAAATTTATTGAGCATAAACGGGTTTTGGGCAAAAATCAGTCGATATTGCCGTTATACCTTTGCATGATATACTCTACCGTTTTTCCGCCGGCAAAATCGGCGGCGGCAAGGGCTGCCCTTTCGGTTGCGGGACCGAGTTTTTCACTCTCTGCCTTTCCTATCTTTGATAAAACGTAGTCTATAAGCGGAACAGGACTTTCCACGATAGGCTTAAAGCCTACTCTTATCCTTGCGAAGTTCTCGGAATTTAAGCACTTTATAATACTTCTCATCCCGTTATGAGTTCCCGCAGAACCCTTTTCCCTTATGCGGACCTGCCCCATATTCAAATCGTAGTCGTCGAAAATAACTATAAGATCTTTTAAGTCGGCTTTAAAAAACGAAACGAGCTCAAATACGCTTTCGCCACTTAAATTCATATACGTTAAGGGCTTTGCAAGCACGACCTTTTCGCCGCCTATTTTAGTTTCGGCGATAGCCGCCTTGCACTTTTGCTTATTAAAGGCAACGGAAAGTTTCTCGGCAACTTTATCGATAGTGATAAATCCGAGATTATGATACGTGTTTTCGTATTTTTTTTCGGGGTTACCCAGCCCGACTATGATCTTCATATTATTTTCCATATGAAAAAGCCGTATGAACGGCTTTTTCTTTCGTGAATTAGTCTTCGTAAATTGCGGAGAGCGAAGAATCCGAGTAAACCGTGGTTATCGCTCTTGCAATAAGTTTGGCAACGGAAAGAATTTTTATCTTCGGGTTGTTCTTAACGCTTTCAGGCATATCGATCGTATCTAAAACGGCAAGTTCTTTTATGGGAGATTCGGTTATCCTTTCCATAGCGGGACCGGAGAAAACACCGTGCGTGCAGCAAGCGTAAACTTCTTTCGCACCGTTTTTAACGAGCGCTTCCGCGCCTTTGACTATCGTGCCCGCGGTATCGATCATATCGTCTACAAGCAAGCAAGATTTTCCGGCAACGTCGCCTATTAAATTCATAACTTCGATCGCGTTTGCCTTGGGGCGGCGCTTGTCCACGATGGCTATCGGAGCGTTTACTCTCGCGGCAAAGTTTCTTGCTCTGCCCACGCTTCCTACGTCCGGAGAAACGACAACCCAGTCTTCGTCCATTGTGTTTTTATAGTATCTTGCAAGTAAAGGCGCGCCGTAAAGGTGATCTACGGGGATTTCGAAAAAGCCCTGAATTTGCGCCGCGTGAAGATCCATCGTTAAAACTCTGTTTGCACCGGCGGTAGTTAAAATATCCGCGACGAGTTTTGCCGTGATCGGATCTCTCGGGCGGGCTTTTCTGTCTTGCCTTGCGTATCCGAAGTAAGGAACGACGGCGGTAATTCTTCCCGCAGACGCTCTTTTGCAAGCGTCGATCATAATTAAAAGTTCCATAAGGTTATCGTTGACGGGTGCGGAAGTGGATTGAATAATAAATACGTCTTTACCTCTGACGGTTTTAGGTAAGGTGATGCTTATTTCACCGTCGGAAAATTTGCCGACTTCTGCGTCCGAAAGACCGAGTCCCAATTCTTTTGCGATAGCCTCTGCCAAAGGTTTGTTGGAGTTGCCCGCAAGAAGTTCTATAGAGTTGCCGTGTGTAATCATTGATTTTTCTCCTATCGTAACTTTTAATTTTTAAATTTACTTTCTTATTTTATTCTTATTTTATATTTAAGTCAAGGCTTTAAGGTTCTCTTTTTCCTAAAATAATTTTTTAAAATTTCCGAGCACTCGTTTTCGCGTATTCCGCCCAAAAATTCGGTAACGTGATTAAGCCCGCTTTCCGATAAAATCTTAAATTTGCTTTCGGCAGATCCGCTCTTTTTTTCATACGCTCCGAAATAAACTTTTTTTATGCGCGCGTTAACTATTGCGCCCGCACACATCGGGCAAGGCTCTAACGTTACGTATAATTCGCAATCGTCGAGCCGCCAACTTTTTTTCTTACGGCAACCTTTTTGTATCGCTAAAACTTCGGCGTGCGCTATTGCCGACTGTTTTTTTTCCACCCTGTTATGCGCTCTTGCCAAAATTTTGCCGTGGTAGACCAAAACGGCGCCCACCGGAACTTCGTCTTTTGATTCGGCGGTAAGCGCTTCTTTTATCGCTTCGGTCATGAATTTTTCTTCCATAGATACTCCGTAACTTCAAAAATAACTTTCCTGTTTTTAAGGAAAATACTTTTTAAATGCTCTTTTCCTATCGGGTGTGAAAGGTCGTCGTTTCCGACTTCTATCGTGTATGCGGGGATTCTTAAACTTTCCACGCACCAGTCTTTATATCCGCCGGCGCTATCCGGCGTGCTTTTAAGTTTATACCCCGTAACTTCCGAAATCTTTTTACCTAAAAGATAGTCTCTTTCCCTTATGTTTCCCCTTTGAAAAAACTCCCAGTAAACTTCTTCGCCCTTGCTGTGATAACTTATGGTAGCGGTAGGTCTTTTTTTTATGGTAAAGTGCCTTAGTGCGTTCGTTTCGCTCTCCGAAAAAGGCCGCTTTCCTATATAGTTCATATCGCCGCGGACTTTCACGTTGCTTTTTCCGGTTCCCCAGCGCGCTGGAAAGTTCACGTTAAGATCCACGCCGTTTGCGTTCGCCTTATAAAGCGGATTGCAATTTAACGCAATCGCAATCCCGTCTATATTGACCGCGGGGATAAACAAAACACTTCCATGCTTTCCGTTTTTATCAAACTCTTTTATCTGTTTAAGCGCAAGATAGGTGGTTATATATTCCCTTGCGTGAATAGCGTATTGCACGATTATCACGGGATAAGCGCTCTTTTTTACCGCAAAATACGGTATGGGCGCGCCCTTTTCGGTAAACCCGATTATACCTTTTTCGCCTTTAAATCTTAAATAAAACCTTTTAAGTTCCTGCAAAACGTTCATACGATATTGTATGAATCATTTGTGATACGCGCTACCCGCCAAGATCGAAAATGCCCTGTATATCTGTTCTGTAAGCATCAGCCTAAACAGAGTGTGAGGAAAAGTTAGATCGGAAAAAGAGATCTTTTCGTTTGCGCGATCTTCAACTTCTTTCGATACCCCGTGCGAACCGCCGATAACGAAGGTTATAACTCCGCCCTTTTCGTCCGTGATCTTTTTTATTTTATCAGCAAAAGACGTGCTTGAAACTTTCTTTCCGTCTATCGAACATAAAATAACGTATCCGCTAAGTTGCGAAATTATCCTTTCGCCTTCTTTCTCTTTTATTTTATCAACGTTCCCTTCGTTCTCTTTATAATAACTTTCTTCCGAAACTTCGATAATATTAAACGAACAATATTTTTTTAGCCGTTTTTTATACTCTTCAATTCCTTCCGAAAAGTATTTTTCTTTTACCGAGCCTACCGCTATTAAATTAACTTTAACCATGTTGCACCAACGCCGTTATAGCAAGCGCGATAGAAATCGCCGCCCCTACCGAAAAATAAAGGTAAAAATATTTATCGCGCACGGCTCTTTTAGCCACGTCTTCTTTTACCGTAGAACGCTTTTTAATAACAATAAAATATATAACGGCAAAAAGAATAAACGCTAAAAGTCCGCCGGCTATAATATATCCGTTAAAAAGGTTTATTTCCGCCTTAAAGTATGCGAGAGTGATTATAACGAAATTGTTTATAAAATGCGCAATAATTGAAGGTATCACGCTGCCCGCAATATCCGTAAGCGCGGCAAGGCATACGCCGTATATAAACTGATATATAAGTTGAACGATCGAGCAATGGTATAGCGCAAAGGTAAGCCCCACCAAAACGTAGCGAAGGATTTTATTAAAGTTTCCGAGCGAATTAAATATGACGCCGCGGAAAAAAATCTCTTCGGTTATCGCGGGCAAAACGCAAATGGTGATAAAAAAGGTAATATACTGCCCCGCGTTTTCAAGCGGCGGAGAAAGCGCGGTTACGTTCGCGCCCCACCTTTCAAGCAGGGCGGAAATACCTTCGTTTATAAAACCGAACCCGAAAAGCATGGCGGCGGATAAAAGGATAGCGAGGAATATATATAATGGGTTGAATTTTTTAACAGATAAAGTGCGATATAATCCGCCTTCCCCTTTAACGCCCCAAAAAACTATTATAATAAGCAACGCAGAAATAGAAAAAACCGAACTTACGGCGATAAATAAAAATCCGCCTTTGATCCCCGCCGCCCCCAAAATCAGTTGACCCATCAAGGATATTAAGACGTATAAAAGCATAAGCGCGCTGAAAGATATTCCGCCAAAAGCGCCGTTTAATTTTATCTTTTTAATATTTTTCATATCTATATTTTACCTTAAATTGAAAAAATAGTAAAGAAAATATCGCCTTGCCGCATTTTTATGCTATAATATTTTTATGAGAATAATCGACACAAGTAAAATCGAAGAAACAGTTTATGATTTAGCCCTATCGGCCTGCGTTTCCGTAACGCCCGAGTGCGAAGAAAAAATGCGCACGGCAGAAAGCGTTGAAAATAACCCCCTTTCGCTTTTCGCCTTAAAAAATATGAACGAGAATTTTAATGTGGCAAATAAAACGGGGCTTCCCGTCTGCCAAGACACGGGTATAGCATGCGTTATGCTATCAATAGGGCAAGATGTTTATTTTACCGGCAAACTGCTATCTGACGCTATATACGACGGGGTTAAAAGAGCGTATTCTGACGGGGCGTTCAGAAAAAGCGTTTTAGATCCTATCACCAGAGAAAATACAGGCGACAATACCCCCGCAATGATTTATACCGAAATCGTTTCGGGCGATAAAGTTACGGTGGAATTTCTGCCCAAAGGGTTCGGCAGCGAAAATATGAGCAAGATATATATGCTAACCCCTGCCGACGGAGTTGACGGCGTTATAGATAAAATAGTTGAAACGGTCAAAAATTCGGGAAGTAAACCCTGCCCGCCGGTATACGTTGGCGTAGGGATCGGCGGAACTTTCGATAAATGCGCATATCTTGCAAAAAAGGCGCTCACCCGCCCGATAGGTTCTAAAAACCCGAGAGAAGACGTTTCTAAAATAGAAGAAGAAGCGCTAAAAAGAATTAACGAATTGAATATAGGCGCGCAAGGGTTCGGCGGCAAAACGACGGCGCTGGGCGTATCCGTCGAAGTTATGCCCACGCATATCGCGGGGCTGCCGGTTGCCGTGAATATTCAATGCCATTGCGTCCGCGCGAAAAAGGCGGTGATATAATGATAAAACTTAATTTGCCTTTTGATACCGCAAAATTTAAAGACTTAAAGGCGGGCGACGAAGTTTATATAGATGGCGAAATCTTTATCGCAAGAGACGCCGCACATAAAAGGCTTTTCGATCTTATAAATGAAAATAAGCCTTTGCCCTTCGATATAAAAAACGCCACCGTGTATTATGCCGGCCCTTGTCCTAAAAAAGAAGGCTTTCCGATAGGCAGCGTGGGTCCCACTTCTTCTTACCGTATGGACCCATATACCCCTGCGCTTTTAGATAACGGACTTAAAGGGATAATCGGGAAAGGTATGCGCGGCGAAAAGGTAGTTAAATCCATAATAAAAAACGGCGCGGTATACTTTGCCGCAATAGGCGGCGCAGGCGCGCTTTACGCAAGCAAAGCCGTGTCTTGCGAACTTATCGCTTACCCCGAACTATTATCCGAAGCGATATATAAACTTACCGTTAAAGACTTCCCCGTTATCGTCGCCATAGACTCGAAAGGAAATTCTATTTATTAAAAATTTTAAAACTTAAAGCCGAGATTTTTGGTCTCGGCTTTTTATTTATAATGAATTTAAATCGGAATTTATCCTTGCAAGTTCTTTTTCGGTTGGCGAAGAAGAGTTTCTATAATTTTCTATCATACCTTTAAGCGTCGCCTTTTCCGAAGAAGATAAAACGCTCAGTTTTTCCGCAATAACTATTCTTGCGGGATTGTATTCGGTATAAGAAAAACTTTCGATAAATTCTCTGGCATACTCTATCGCGGAAGAAAAACTTTTATCGTTCACCTTCGAGATAACGCACTTACCGTAAAAAAATTCGTGTGTTTTTTCTTCGGTTAAAAAAAGGTGCGCGGCGTTTTCTTTAACGTAACTTATATACTTTTCGTCGCCTATAAAGATAGTGGAATATTTATCCGTTTTTTCCGCGTCTTTTTCTTCGTTTATCTTAATTAAAATATCTTTTAAACTGTCGTATTTTTTATCTATTAGATACTGCCTTTCGAACATAGATACGGCAAAAGAATAATTTCCCATTTTGTCCGCAATCTTCGCCAAAGTTCCGGGGAACACTCCCCAAAAAAGCCCGAATAACGCCGAAAGCAATATTATTACCGTCAATAAAGTGATAACGGCAGTTTTTATTATCGTCTTTTTCATATCTTAAATATTTTAACAAAATAAAAACAAAAAATCAACATATATAATTAAATTTACCGATAAGTCATTATATAAGTTTTTTTGTCATATCCTATTAGCGGGTATTTATATGAAAAAATTTTTATGTATTTTGTTTACCGTTTTGATAACTCTTACTATGTTTTGCGCGTGCGAAAAAAAGCCTTCGCTGTTTTCATATGTTTCCGAATTGAAATCGGACGAATTTACGGGCGAGTCCGAAAACTATAAAATTAAGGCGACTTACGGCTTTTACGAAGTCCCGAAAGAGAACGACGGCAAGGTGGGAAACCGCGCTTACACACTATCTTTTAAACTACCTAATAAAGAGACCGAAAACGCAACCTACGTTCTATCCTTAACCTTTAACGAAAAGATTTATAAGGCGGTGTTCAAGTTAAACCCCGTAAGCAATAACTTATGCGCATATATTGAACTTGACGGCTTTAACTTAAAATCGTTTGACGTTACTCTCTTTTGCGGTGCGGACGCAGAAAAGGTAACCCTTTTATCTATCGTGCCCGATACCGCTATGAACTATGAAACGGCTCTATCACACCTATATAAAGAACAAAAAGATTTAATCGATAACTATTTCGATAAAGACGGCAACTTCACCGCCGAACTTTATGCAAGAATAATCGTTAAAGACGATAAGCCATACTGGTATTTTGGTATCGCCACGGGAAACGATAACCTTAAAGCCCTGCTTATCGACGGAATAACCGGCGAAGTGCTGGCGATTAGAGAAGTGTTTTAAGTAAACAAAAAAGGACTGCGACACAGTCCTTTTTATTATAATATTTTTTATTATATTATTTTTTATCAGTCTATCCCTAAAATTCTGCGGGCAACGAAAATTCCGCTTGCCGACGCATGCGAAAGCGAGTGCGTAACGCCGCTGCAATCGCCGATAACGTAAAGCCCATTATGGCAAGTCATAAGATTTTTATCGATATGCACCGTCATATTATAGAACTTGACTTCAACGCCGTATAAAAGCGTGTCGTCATTTGCCGTTCCGGGTGCAATATGATCTAAGGCATAGATCATTTCGATTATTCCATCTAAAATACGCTTAGGGATAACGAGTGAAAGATCGCCGGGGGTTGCGGATAGCGTCGGGGTAACGAAACTTTCTTCAATACGTTTTACCGTGCTGCGCTGACCTCTGATAAGATCGCCGAAACGCTGTATCATAACGCCGCCGCCGAGCATATTCGAAAGTTTTACGATGTTTTCGGCATACGCCGTGCTGTCGTTAAAAGGCTCTGAAAAATGTTTGCTTACCAAAAGCGCGAAGTTGGTGTTTTTGGTGTGCTTAGAAGGATCTTCGTAGCTGTGCCCGTTTACGGTTACGATACCGTTGGTATTTTCGGTAACAACCGCGCCGTAAGGATTCATGCAGAAAGTTCTGACTAAGTCTTCGTATTTTTCCGTTCTGTATACTATCTTGCTCTCATACAGCTCGTCGGTTAAATGCGAGAAAATTTCGGCGGGAAGTTCTACCCTAACGCCTATATCCACGCGGTTAGAGTGGGTTGCGATTTTAAGGTGCTTACATACTCCTTCCATCCACTTGCTGCCGCTTCTTCCGACGGATATTATACAGTCGCGACTAAAAAATTCGCCCTTTTTGGTCGTTATTTTATAGCCGCCGTCAACCACGTCGACAGTCTCTACCGGCGTGTTGAAATAAAATTCGACTTTATCTTTAAGCTTGTCGTAAATATTTTGCATAACGACGAAGTTTTTATCCGTGCCGAGATGACGGACGGACGCATCAAGTAAAATAAGTTTATTTTGCAAACAAAGTTTTTTTATCTTGGTGTTCGCGGTGGAATAAAGTTTCGAACCTTCTCCGCCGTTTTTCACGTTTATTCCGTCAACGTAGTTCATAAGCTCTAGCGCCCTGTCTTTACCGATATATTCGTGCAGCGTGCCGCCGAACTGGTTCGTAATATTATATTTCCCGTCCGAAAAAGCACCTGCGCCGCCGAAACCGTTCATGATTGCGCAAGTGGGACAGTTGATACACGATTTTATCTTTTTGCCGTCAATCGGACATTTGCGCTTTTCGAGCGGATTGCCCGCTTCGAATACCGCGATTTTAAGATTTTCGCCCTTTTCGATGAGTTCATACGCGGCAAATATTCCGCCGGGGCCCGCACCTATTATTATAACGTCGTAATTATTCATAAGTTTCTCACTTGTTAAAATTGTCTTTCAGCGAAACTATTTCGCTCAGTATTTCTTTGCCTTTTACTTTAAGTCTCTTAAAATACCCCGTCCTTATAAACTGATAAGGGCGTTCGTCTTTATTTTCCATAACGTATGGTTCGACCTTTCCCGAAAATACCGTAACGCTGTTTTTATTCATACGTTCGGAAAAGTCTTGCCCCGCGTATTCTTCGTCGTTTAATAAATATCCGTATTTTCTTATTTCCACGTCAACGGCGGTTTTATCGGATACCCATTGGATAACGCCTTTTACCTTAATGCCCGAAGTATCGTTTCCGCTCCTGCTTTCCGGAACGTATGAGCACAAAAGTTCTTTTACGTTTCCGTCGTCGTCAAAAACAATATCGTCGCACTTGATTATATATGCGGACTTTAAGCGAACGTATCCGTCTTTTTTAAGTCTGAAATATTTGGGCGGGGGCGCTAGCGAAAAGTCGTCCGCGTCGATATATATCGTCTTTGAGAACAGAATTTTTCTCGTTCTCTTTTCTTCTTCGTTGGGGTTAACGTCGAAATCGACTTCTTCGGTTTTGTCTTCCGGATAATTCGTTATCCTAACTTTAAGCGGCTTTAATACCGCCATAGCGCGCTCTGCGTGAATATTTAAGTATTCCCTTACGCACGCTTCAAAGTAAGAAATCTGAACTTCTGAGTTGGCTTTTGATATTCCTATCCTTCCGCAGAAGTCTTTAAGCGCTTCCGCAGGAACGCCGCGCGCACGAAGCCCCGTTAAGGTCGGCATACGCGGATCGTCCCACCCGTCGACTGATCCGTCTTCCACAAGTTTTTTAAGATAGCGCTTGCTCATTACAAGGTTAGTTACGTTAAGCCTTGCAAACTCTATTTGTCTGGGCTTGGGTTTAAAGCCGAGAGTTATACCCACCCAGTCGTATAGCGGACGGTGATCTTCGAACTCCAAAGTGCATAGCGAGTGCGTTACCCCTTGCATATAGTCGCATATGGGGTGCGCAAAGTCATACATAGGATATATGCACCACTTGTCCCCAGTTCTGTAATGCGTTTCCCTTAAAATTCTGTATATAACCGGGTCTCTCATATTTATATTTGGAGACGCCATATCTATTTTTGCACGAAGGCACTTAGATCCGTCCGGATATTTCCCCGCTCTCATTTCGCGGAAGAGTTTTAAGTTCTCTTCAACCGAACGGTTCCTAAAAGGGCTTTCCTTTCCGGGCTCAGTCAGCGTGCCGCGGTTTTTAGAGATCTCTTCGGGCGTCATATCGCATACGAAGGCGTTGCCGAGTTCTATCTCTTTTTCAGCAAATTCGTAAATCTTTTCGTAATAGTCCGAAGCGTGCGTTACTGCGTCGTAAGAAAAACCGAGCCACTCTATATCCTTTTTTATCGCGTCTTCATATTCGGCTTTTTCTTTGCTGGGGTTCGTGTCGTCTAAAAACAGATTGCACTTGCCGTTATACTTTTCTTTAACGCCGAAGTTAAGGCATAAAGATTTTGCATGCCCGATATGAAGGTATCCGTTAGGTTCGGGCGGAAATCTCGTCTGAATACTGTCAGACGAAACTTTGCCCGATTCTATGTCTTCGTTAATAAATTGTTCAATAAAATTCGTTGGTTCTATCATAAGTTCACCGCCCATATTTCCACGAATACCATTATAACATAAATATCCGAAAAATAAAGTCTTTATTTAAAATATTTAAGAAAATTAACTTTTAAATAGTTTAATCAAAACTTTGCTTGACTAAATTTATACGATAGAGTAAAATTAAACGGAAAAAAATAAAAAAGGAAAGTATTATGGAAGACAAAAACGTCGTAACGATGGAAAAACTCGTAAATCTCTGTAAATCAAGGGGCATCATCTTCCCCGGCAGCGAAATTTACGGCGGCATGGGCAACACTTGGGACTACGGCCCCGTTGGTGTTGAAATCAAAAACAACATAAAGCGCGCTTGGTGGAAACGCTTCGTGCAAGAAAGCGACAATTCTTTCGGGGTTGACGCGGCAATTTTAATGAACCCCAAAGTTTGGGAAGCAAGCGGACACACGGCGTCTTTTTCAGATCCTAAAATGGACTGCAAAGAGTGCAAATCAAGGCATCGTGCGGATAACCTTATCGAAGCGCACAGCAAAGGCAAAGTGAACCCCGACAGTATGACGCAAGAAGAAATGCAAGCGTATATAACCGAACACGAAGTTCATTGCCCCATTTGCGGCAAATTCAACTGGACGCCGATAAGGAACTTTAACTTAATGTTCCAAACTTCCCGCGGAGTTACGGACGATTCGACGAACACCATTTACCTTCGCCCCGAAACGGCGCAAGGCGAATTCGTAAACTTTTTGAACGTTCAAAGGACCACAAGGGCAAAAGTTCCGTTCGGTATCGCGCAGATAGGTAAAGCCTTCCGTAACGAAATAACCCCCGGCAACTTTATATTTAGGACTATCGAGTTTGAACAGATGGAACATCAATGGTTCTGCAAAGAAGGAACTGACGTAGAGTATTACGAAGATTTCAAGAAAAAGGCTTGGGAGTTTTTGAAAGATCTCGGCTTTGACGAAACTCATCTTCGCTTTAAAGATCACGATAAACTCGCTCACTACGCAAAGTGCGCGTGTGATATTCAATACCTTTTCCCCATCGGCTGGTCTGAACTTAACGGAATACATAACCGCACGAATTACGATCTATCCCGCCACGAACAGTATTCGGGAAAGAGCATGCAATATACCGACCCCGTAACGAACGAAAGGTATACCCCGTTCGTAGTAGAATACTCTATCGGCGCGGACAGACTTATGCTTGCCGTATTATCCGAAGCATACGACGAAGAAAAACTCGAAAACGGTGAAACGAGAGTTGTTATGCACTTCCACCCGTCGGTTGCGGCGTATAAATGCGCGGTTCTTCCCTTGCAGAAAAATCTTTCCGATAAGGCGAAAGAAGTTTATAACTCGCTCCGCAAAAACTTTATGTGCGCATACGACGAAGCCGGTTCTATCGGAAAGCGCTATCGCCGCCAAGACGAGATCGGAACGCCTTACTGCGTAACTATCGACTTTGACACTTTGGAAAACGAAACCGTTACCCTTCGTGACAGAGACAGCATGGAACAGATCCGCTTACCGATTTCCGAACTTAAAGACTATATCGAAAACAAGATCAAGTTTTAATTAATCAATTTAAAACACAGCCGCCCGCAACCATAAGGTTGCGGGCGGCTTTTTATTTTATTTATATTTACCCCGAATTTACTCAGTTCTAAGCGCCACGACGGGGTCTTTTTTCGCCGCTATTCTTGACGGAATAATTCCGGCAATAAGCGTAAGCGCGAAACTTATTACTACCAAAACGCCTGCGGACAATACCGGAAGTGCGGCAATCGCCCCTGCGTTTGCGATAAAGTTACCGACGATAAGGTTAATGGGAATAGTCAAAAGGTAGGTAACAACCACGCCCAAAAGCCCTGCGAAAAGCCCTATCATAAACGTTTCGGCGTTGAATATTCTTGAAATATCTTTCTTTCTTGCGCCCAAAGATCTTAAAACGCCTATTTCCTTCGTGCGTTCTACGACCGAAACGTAAGTGATTATACCTATCATGATACTTGACACCACGAGCGATATAGCCGTAAAGCAGATAAGGACAATTTCGACCGCGTCCACAATAGAGTTCATTGCGGAAAAGAGCATAGCAGTAGAATCGGAATAGTGTACCTGTTTTTCTTTATCTTCTTCTTTGGAATATTTATCGTTCCATTCGTCGAGATATTTTTTGATGCTTTCTTTCGCGTCGTAGTCAACCGAATATATAGAAAGTTTATTTATAGTCGGATCGTGGGCTACCGTTCTTAATCCCACCGAATAACTTGTAGACAGCGCCTTTAACATTATTTTGGCAGGCGCGGGTGCGGCGGCGATAAACGTTGCCATTGTCGGATCTTTTTCATACCAAGAATAGCAAGTAACTTTCTTTTCGGTTTTCGCCTCGATAGCCGAACCAATTGCGGAAGAATTTTTATTATCGTTTAAGATCCTTTCCACAAACTTATGCGTATATGCAAGCCCCGTATCGAGCACGCCTTCGGATACTTCGTCTTTTAAGCGAACCACGCCCTTTATTTTAAGCGTTAGGTCGGGAGAAGAAAGCGCAAACGGCGCGTCTTTAAGGAAAGTTTTATCGTAGAAAGTTCCGTCGGCATTCTGCACGAAGCGGTTATCGTTTTTAAGGTAATAAAACTCTTTACCCATAGCGTCTTCAAAAGATATTTCTTCGCTGCCGCCGAATTCCACTTTATAAGAAGTTACGTCAAGATTTTTTATCGTGCGGTATCCCAAAAGCGCAAGGGTTATATCCGAAATTCTGTTATACCTATCCACCACTATAAGCATCTCGTCTTCTTCTGTCGCCCAGTCGCCGGACAATAAATCGTATTGAGATTCGATAAGCGTTTGACTATCGGGGATTTCGGAAAGCGTAGGAATATAACTTCTGACAAATTCCGCAGAGATATTCATATTAGAGTTCTGAATACCAGCGTTGAACATCTTTTCAAGATACTTTACCAACTGATCTATGGGAATAGTAAACCTTGCGTCGCCAAAGGCGTCGGTCAAAAATCCTATGTCGGAATAGATATAGTTATTAACGTCGAATCCGTAACTCTTCTTTAAGGTATACGCCCACTTTTTATCGGTGTTTTTCGCTTCGTCGTTTTTCTTATCGACAAAGGTCTGAACGTATCCGATATATTCGTCCGTCAGTTTATTGCTTTTAAGCATGTTGGTAAGATCGCCGAACATTTGGCGGGTATATACGTATTTTTTGAACTTCTGCGCTTTAACTTCGTCCGACACCGTTTGGTTTACCAGTTTGTTAAAGTCAGTTAGATCGATGGTCGCTTCCGAAACGGTTAAAGGATACACGGAAAGCGTATCCGTTTGAAGTTTATATATATAGTTTGAAAAGCCGTTCGATACCGCAAGAACGAGCGCTATACCTATAATGCCGATACTTCCCGCAACGGAAGTTAAAATCGTTCTGCCCTTTTTGGTTCTAAGGTTACTGAGCGAAAGCCCGAAAGCCGTTTTTAATTTCATAGCGGCTTTGCCTTTCTTTTCCTTTTTTACGGGAACGGAGTTTCCGTCGAACGGATCGGTATCGCCCGTTTTTTCCCCGTCTAAAAGCGAGATGGTGCGGGTGGAATACTTTGCGGCAAGTTCGGGGTTATGGGTTACCATTATAACCAAGCGGTCTTTCGCAACTTCTTTTAATAGTTCCATAACCTGAATAGAAGTGGAAGTATCAAGCGCGCCGGTCGGTTCGTCCGCCAAAATGATCTCCGGATCGTTAACGAGCGCCCTTGCTATCGCCACCCTTTGCATCTGACCGCCTGACATTTGATTCGGAAGTTTATGCGAAAGCCCTTTAAGCCCTACTTTTTCAAGCGCCAACTCGGCTCTTTTTCTGCGTTCTTTTTTGCTTACGCCCGAAAGAGTTAACGCAAGTTCAACGTTAGATAAAACCGTTTGGTGCGGGATAAGGTTATAACTTTGAAACACAAACCCGATACTGTTATTACGATATGTATCCCAGTCGCCGTCTTTATAACTTTTTGTCGAAACACCGTTTATAATAAGGTCGCCCGAAGTATACCTATCCAGCCCGCCTATAATATTTAAAAGAGTGGTTTTCCCGCAGCCGGAAGGTCCTAATATAGAAACGAACTCGTTTTTTCTGAAATTAAGGTTTATGCCTTTAAGTGCCGAAACCTTAAAATCGCCCGTGCCGTAAACCTTTACGATATCTTTTAATTTCAGCGCGCACTCGTTATCGTTATCTTTGCGTGCGGGAAAAGAGTTTTCGGCACTTTCCGAAATCTCTCGATTTGTTTTTGCTTTCTCGGACGGAGTTTTTCTTGAAGAAAATATCAATGCGAAAACTCCGCAAATAAGCAGTGCCGAAAAAAGACATATCAATATTATGCTTACGGTATCCACGTTCACCTCCTAATACTATCGCCGATTTTATCAGATTATTTCGGATAAGCCCATAACGAACGCCGAAACGTCTTCTATCGGCAAACCTTCTAATAGTCTTGCCTGTTCGTATAAAACTACGGCATATTTTTTCAAAGTTTCTCTGTCGTCATTATATAACTTTATAAGTTTTTCGGTTACCTTATGCTCGGAATTAAGTTCAAGGATCTTTTCAGCCGAGATCTTATTTTCCGAATTAGGCATGGAATTTAATACCTTTTCCATCTCGATGGAAATTTCTCCGCCGGCTGTTAAGCATACGGGATAAGTTTTAAGTTTAGAAGAAAAACGAACTTCTTTTACCTTTTCGCCGAGCGTTTCTTTAATAAAGTCTAAAAGTCCTTTATTTTCGGCGTTCTTGTTCTCTAATTCCTTTTTCTCTTCTTCGGTGGCGGTGGAAAAGTCCGCGTCGGTTACAGCCTTAAACTTCTTTCCTTCGAACTCGCCCAAAATTTTGGTTACGAATTCGTCTACGTTATCTTTAAAGTATAGTATTTCGTATCCGCCGTCTTTCGCCTTTTCGATCTGCGGCATCTTATCGATCTTATCGTAGTCTTCGCCGCAAGCGTAATAAATTTCGGTCTGTCCTTCGGGCATTTCTTTAACGTATTCCGACAGCGTAACGAGTTTTTGCTTTTTCGACGAATAAAACATCAAAAGGTCTTTAAGCGCGTCTTTTTTAAGCCCGAAGTTATCATACACCCCGAACTTTATCGAAAGCCCGAACTCGGTGAATATCTTTTCATACGTTTCCCTATCGGACTCTAACGTCTTTTTAAGTTCCGCTATTATCTTCTTTTCAAGGCTCGTGGCAATCGCTTTAACCTGCCTGTCCTGTTGCAATATCTCACGCGAAATGTTTAAGTTTAAGTCCGAAGAATCCACGATACCGCGCATAAACGCAAAGTAATCCGGAATAAGGTCTTCGCATTTTTCCATTATCATAACGCCGTTGCAGTAAAGTTTAACGCCCTTTTTATAGTTTTTGGAATAATAATCGTATGGCGCTTTTGCGGGGATATATAAAAGCGTGTCGTAATTGACCATGCCTTCGATTTTAGAGTAAATGGATTTTAGCGGCTTGTTAAAATCGTGAAATTCGCTCCTATAAAAATCTTCGAGATTTTCTTCCGTTACTTCCGCTTTTGGTTTTTTCCATATAGGCACCATGCTGTTTAAGGTCTCTATTTCCCTTTTGGTCTCGTATTCGGGCTTGTCTTCGGGACTTCCTTCTTTAATCTTGGTCTTCGTGACTTCCATCGTGATAGGATATCTTATATAATCGGAATATTCTTTTATTAAACTTCTTAATTTATATTCGTCTAAATATTCCGAATATTTAACGTCTTCGGTATCTTCTTTTAGCGTTAAAATGATATCCGTTCCCACGCCGTCTTTTTCGCACGGGGAAATTTCATAACCGGCAGCGCCCTTGCTTTCCCACTTAAAAGCGGAGTCCGCGCCGAAAGCCTTTGAGATAACCGTGATTTTATCCGCAACCATAAACGCCGAATAAAAACCCACGCCGAACTGACCTATAAGGTTTTCGCTTAGATCTTCTTTGTTTTCGGACTTAAAAGAAAGCGTTCCCGACTGCGCAATCGTTCCGAGATTTTTTTCAAGTTCAATATCCGTCATACCTATTCCGTTGTCGGAAACGGTAAGAGTTTTATTAGCCTTATCGGGGGTTATTCTTATGGTAAAATCGCTTTTGACGTTTCCGTCGGTCAAGGATTTGAATTTTAATTTATCTATTGCGTCTGACGCGTTAGAGATAAGTTCTCTCAAAAAAATGTCTTTATTAGTATATATTGAATTTATCATTAAGTCTAAAATTCTTTTAGATTCCGTTTTGAACTGTTTCATTTTGTCTCCTTAATTCTTTGGCACTCCGTTTGCCTTATTGCTAAAAATAATTATAAACTTTTCGCGCTGAAAGGTCAACCGATTTACAGCGCGAAAGACTTTGTTTTTTGTCAGTTAAAACGCCGTCGCTTTTTGGCGACGGCGTTTTAACTTTAATCGATCTGAATATTCTTGGGTAAAGCCGGTTTTTCTTCTTTCTTTTTAATATCGATATAAAGCGTTCCGTCCTGATATTTTGCCTTGATATCTTCTTCGGATACTTCTTCGCCCAAATAGTAACTTCTTGCGCAAGATACGCTTCTTTCTCTTAAAACGTATTTCTTGTTGTCTTCTTCTTTTTCGGTCTTTTCGGCTTTAACGGTCAAATATCCGTCTTTAAGGCTTAAATTTATATCTTTTTTGTCATAGCCCGGCATATCGATACTTACTTCGTATCCGTTTTCGGTCTCTTTAACGTCGGTTTTCATTTCTCTCTTGCTATCGGCAAGATAGAACGGTTTGAAAAAGTCGTCAAACATATCGCCGAAAATATCGTTGTTCCTTCTGTTACTTCCCATTAAATAATTTTTCATAATACATATCTCCTTTTTATTTTTTTTGGCAGTCGATTGATTTGATTGTTAGCACTCTCTTCTTTCGATTGCTAACTCTTATTATAGTCGGAAAAATTCCTTTGTCAATAGTTTTTTGCAATTTTTTTAAAAAAATTTAAAAAATTTTCAGACGGGCGATTTTACCCGTCTGAAAGAAGTTTATTTAAATTATTTGATGAAGTATCCTGTAAAGATCTTTTGCGTCTTTTTGGCTTAATTTTATGCAAGAAGCGATTTTAAAGGGGATTTCCGCCGCAAGGTCTTCTAACTTTTTACCTTTTTCGGTAACGGAAATTATAACCGTTCTTTCATCTTTAACCGATCTGTTTTTTTCGATATATCCCTTTTTAATAAGTGCGTTAATAAGCGGAGAAAGAGTTCCGGAGTCTAAATAAAGCCTTTCCCCCAAGTGCTTAACGGTAACTTCGTTTTCTTCCCATATAACCATCATAGTTATATACTGTGTATAAGTAAGTCCAAGTTCGTTTAAATACGGCGAATACTTATTTACCACCGCGCGCGACGCCGCGTATAGCGGAAAGCAGAGTTGGTTATCGAGTTTTAACTGTTCGTATTTCATTTTACTTTTCTTTCTTTGCCGCTTTTGCCACCGCAATCGCAAGCTGATCCGCACAGGAAGTAGGTCTTCTTCCGCAAGTGTTTCCGGAACAAGCGTTAACTATTTCTTCCGCAGGTTTTCCGTTCAGCAATTTAGATAACATTTTTAGGTTTCCGTTGCAACCGCCGTTAAACTTTATATCGGTAACGATCCCGTTCTCAATATTAAACGAGATTTCGGACGGACAAACGTCTTTGGGTTTAAATTTATATTCCATTATAAAATCTCCTTAACTTTCGCATCAATTTTTTCGGGCGTGGTGGTAGGCGCGAAACGGTTTACTACTTCGCCGTCTCTGTTTACCAAAAATTTGGTAAAGTTCCATTTGATCTTCTTGCCGAAAACTCCACCCTTTTTGGATTTAAGGAACTTATAAAGCGGTTCTTCGTTCTTGCCGTTTACTTCTATTTTTGCAAATTGACGGAAAGTTATACCGAATCTTCCGGTGCAGAAAGACGCTATCTCTTCCGCGCTGCCCGGCGCTTGATTCAAAAATTGATTGCACGGAAAGTCTAAAATTTCAAATCCGTCTTTATTATATTTTTCGTAAAGGTCTTGAAGCCCGTCGTATTGTGGAGTAAAACCACAGCCGGTTGCGGTGTTTACGATAAGGAGCACTTTCCCCTTATATTCGCCAAGATCCACTTCGTTGCCCTTATTGTCTTTTACCTTAAAATCATAAATATTCATAAATCTACCTCCGAATTAGATTATTTACAATTTAATTGTATCAAATTGAATTTTATAAGTCAAGAGTTTTTTGTTTTTTTGCGAATTATTTTATTCCGCCGATAAAGTCAATAATCAGGCTTTAAAAAAGGCTCGCCCGAATTTAGGCGAACCCTTTTACTTTATGTTAATATTAAGATCTTTTATCTATTTTATAAGTCGGCACAAGTTCGTGCACCAACTCTTTCATTTTGTCCGTTTCGTTATATGCTTCTACGTATAGCTGCTGGATTTTTTCAAATAGATTTTTCTCGTCAATTTGCAAGGGCTTTCCGATAGAGATCATATCGTTTGCGGTTTTAGATAGCCCTTCTTCTTCCATAAGTCTTTCTTCGTAAAGTTTTTCGCCGGGGCGAAGTCCGGTTATCTTTATATCTATATCCTTATAAGGTTCTAACCCGCTTAACTTGATTAAATTTACCGCCAAGTCATATATGCGCACAGGTTCGCCCATATCCAAAACGAAAATTTCTCCGCCCTTTGCATATGCGCCCGCTTGCAGAACAAGACTTACCGCCTCCGGAATAGTCATAAAGTATCTAACGATATCTTTATCCGTAACGGTAACGGGGCCGCCTTCTTGAATTTGCTTTTTAAATAGCGGAATAACCGAACCGTTAGAGCCCAAAACGTTGCCAAAACGCACGGCCACGTATTCCGTTTCATACTTTTTATCCATCGTTTGAACGATCATTTCGCAAATACGCTTGGTTGCGCCCATAATGTTCGTGGGATTGACCGCCTTATCCGTGCTGATCAAAATAAACTTTTCCGCACCGAATCTTCCAGCCGCGTCGGCAACCTTATATGTGCCGCTGACGTTGTTTTTTACCGCCTCGTTCGGGCTGGTCTCCATGAGCGGAACGTGTTTATGCGCCGCTGCGTGGAACACGATATCCGGTTTATACTCTTTAAATACGTTGTTGACTTTTTTGCTGTCTCTAACGCTGCCTATCAAAACCAAAAGGTTAAGTTCGGGATATTTTTTAATAAGTTCTTGTTGGATATCGTAAGCGTTGTTTTCGTAAATATCGAAAATTATCAACTGTTTTGGGTTATGCGCCGCTATCTGACGGCAAAGTTCGCTGCCTATCGATCCGCCGCCGCCCGTCACTAAAACGGTTTTGTTTTCGATATACCCTATTATCTCGTCTATATTGACTTTTACCTGTTCCCTTCCCAGAAGGTCGGCGATACTTACTTCCTTTATGGAAGATACCGAAACCTTGCCTTCGGCGATTTCGTAAAGCCCCGGAACTGTCATTATCTTGCGCCCCGATTCTTGGCAAACGGAAATTATTTTACTTCTTACCGCCTTTGAAACGGACGGCATCGCAATAACTATTTCGTCAACGTCGTATTTATCTGCAAAAGTTTTAACGTCTTTGATTTCGCCGACTACCTTAACGCCGTTGATTATAAGCCCTAATTTTTTCTTGTCGTCGTCTAAAATACATACGGGATAAAGGTTTGTTTTATCAGAATTAATCAATTCGTTGATAAATAAAGCACCCGCAGCACCGCCGCCGACTACCAAAACCCGCTTACCTTTTTTCTTATTAAAACTAGAACGTTTAAGACTGGAAAAATACAGGTAAAACCTATAACTGAATCTCGAACCGAAAATCAAAGCCGAGTAAATAAAGGTTATAAGAAGCGTCCAGTTAAAGTTAAGGCTCATTGAAAATGTGACGATAATCAGGTTAAAGACCGCAAAGCAGACCATCGCGCATAAAATTTTGAACATTTCGGAAAAACCGGCATAACGCATTATGCTGGTATAAAGCCCGAACGCAAACGAAAGCCCTACCGCTATAACCACGTTTGAAACGTAAAGATACCAGTGTTCGACAAAATATTCCGTCAGCGATTCTTGAAGAATAAATACCGATAGCACGAAAGATAGCGATACAGCCAAAACGTCAAAGCAAATAAGCGCGAACACTTTTAATTTTTTACTCATAATATTTCCTTTTGCGCGCACACGGAAAGAATACCCAATATAATTTCTTCTTCGCACAATCCGTTTTTGATTAGTTGATTTTTTATAGAGCCGTGCTTTATAAACTCGTCTTTAACGCCGTAAGATAAAACCTTCGTCCCCGTAGATTGGTCCGAATAAAAGGATTTAACGTATTCGCCGAACCCGCCTATCAAAGCGTTTTCTTCGAGCGTTATAACGACCTTATCGGATATACTATTCAAAATATCGGCGTCGAGCGGCTTAACCGTTCTTGCGTTCACCACGCCAACGCCCTTTATCTTTTCGCTGACGCCGAGCGCAATTTTAAGCATTCTGGGTCCTACGGCTAATATGACCGCCATATCGCCGGCAACGATCTCTTGCCATTTGGTAACGTCACCCACGCTTTTAATATCCGTAACTTCTTCCGAAATATTCGGATACCTTATTGCGATCGGAGAATTTGCCGAAAGCGCGTATTCTATCATAAGTTTTAAATCGGAAGACGTGGCGGGCGCAAAGATCTTCATATTCGGCAAAGGCAGAAGATAACTAAGGTCGAAAACGCCCTGATGCGTTTTTCCGTCCGCGCCGACAAGCCCCGCCCTATCTATACAAAAGGTTACGGGCAAAGAAGAAAGACAAACGTCGTGCAATATCTGATCGAAAGAGCGCTGCAAAAAGGTGGAATATATGCACACGAAAGGCTTTAATCCGCCCGCCGCCATACCTGCCGCCTCTGTTACGGCAAATTCTTCGGCAATACCAACGTCGATAAAATTATTCGGGAACTTTTCTTCAACGGTTTTAAGCCCCGTTCCGTCTTTCATTGCGGCGGCGATCGCCACGATCTTTTTATCTTTTTCTATTTTATCCGCAAGCGTATTCCCGAGCGTTTTTCCGAAAACGCCTTCGCTCGTCTTAAAATCTTTACCTACGCCGTGATAATAGTCCGAATGCTCTTCGGCGCTTTCCATGCCCTTACCCTTTTTTGTTTTAACGTGAAGCAGCACGGCTTTGTTCTTTGAAAAGTCTTTTATCCTTGTTAAAACTTTAACAAGTTCTTCTATATCGTTGCCGTCGATAACGCCCACGTATTTAAATCCGAATTTTTCGAATAAAAATCCGTTCTTGTTGAGCGCACGCTTTATTCCGTTTCTTATTTTTCTTAAAAATCTGGTTATAAACGATTCGCCGAAAATCTTTTTAAAAACGTCTTTTTTCTTTAAATAAGACTGCTTTGCCGTGCCTTTTGAAATGATTTTATAAAAACCGTTCACGTTTTTAGAGATAGACATCTCGTTATCGTTTAGTATCACGATAAAGTTTTTCGGTTTTTCTTCGGACGCGGTTATCGCCTCTAAATTAAGACCGTTTACTATCGAGCCGTCCCCCACGACGTCAATAACGCAATAATCTTCGTTTTGCCTGTTCCTTGCTTCTAAAAGCCCGAGAGAAGACGAAATAGAAGCGCCTGCGTGCCCCGTGGTGAAAATATCGAATTCGCTTTCTTCTCTCGACGGGAAGCCCGAAATACCTTCGTCGGTTCTTATTTTATCGAACCCGTCTTTTCTGCCGGATAAAAGTTTATGCGCATAACATTGATGCCCCACGTCGAAAATAAGTTTATCTTTCGGAAGATCGAAAACGTAGTGAATAGCGAGCGTGGTTTCGATCACCCCTAAATTAGAAGAAAGATGCCCGCCGTTGTTTTTCGTGGTGGCGATTATTTTCTTCCGCAGTTCTTCGGAAAGAGTTTTGAGTTCGTCTATATTTAATTTTTTTATATCCGAAGAATTTTTAATTCCGTCTAAAATCGCCATTTAGTCCTTTTTATATAATTATCGCCAAATACGGTCAATAATTTTCTACTATAAAAATATATACTTATTCATTATAGAATAATAAAAATCAAAAGTCAATAAAAGTTTGTATCGCAAAGTAATTTTTAAGCCGAAACAAAACGGTCATATTTTCGGTAAATCCTTGACGGAAAAAATAAAAAGATATAAAATTTATTTAAAGGAAATTTTTATGCTTACAGGAAAAAAGTTGGAAAGTTATGCGGAGTTGGTGCTTAAAATAGGCGTTAACCTGCAAAAAGGTCAGGGGCTTGAAATCGCTTGCCCCGTAGAAAAAAAAGATATAGCAGAAGCGTTTGCAAAAATTGCTTACGATCTCGGTGCGTCTATCGTAAATATCCGTTGGCAAGACGACGTTATCGACAGATTAAAGTTTGAAAATGCGGATATAGATAGACTTTTGGAAGTGCCGAAATGGTTCGTTAAGTCCAAAAACTATTTAGTGGAAAATAATTTTTGCTACGTCGCTATCGCCGCGGAAGATCCTTCGGCATTTAAAAACGTTTCGCCCGAGCGGTTATCCAAGGCAAGTGAGGCAAGAAGCCGCGCGCTTAAAAAGTTTTCGGACGCGGTCATGTGCAACGGAATACGTTGGTGCGTGGTCAGCGTTCCCACCAAAGAGTGGGCAAAACAAGTCTTCCCCGAATCAGATAATCCCGAAGAAGATTTATCCGTCGCCATTGAAAACACTATGCGCTTAAATTACGAAAACCCGACGGCTTGCTGGGAGCAACATATAAAAACGCTGGATAAAAGAGCGGAATACTTGAACAGTCACGACTTTTACGCTTTGCATTTTAAAAACTCTTTGGGAACTGATTTAACGGTAGGGCTTGCGGATAATCACGTTTGGCTGTCCGCAAAAGAATACGCGAAAGACGGCGTGCCTTTCGTGGCGAATATGCCGACGGAAGAAGTTTTCACTTCGCCACATCGCGAACGGGTTGACGGAGTGGTAAAATCTGCACTCCCGCTATCTTATAACGGAAAGATAATAGACGGCTTTACGTTGACTTTCAAAAAAGGAAAAATAGTTAAGATTAACGCAAGGGTCGGAGAAGAAACGCTTAAAAAACTTATCGAAACGGATAAAGGCACTTTTCATATCGGCGAAGTGGCGCTTATCGGCAAAAACTCGCCGATAGCGAAATCGAAAATTCTTTTTTACAACACGCTTTTCGACGAAAACGCAAGTTGCCACTTGGCAATAGGAAAGGCTTACCCTACCACGATTAAAGGCGGGAACAACTTAGATAAAGAAGAACTTAAAAAACTCGGCGCGAACGATTCCGTGGAGCACGTTGACTTTATGATAGGAACGCCCGATCTAACGGTAACGGGAATAACAAAAAAAGGTGAAAAAATCAGAATATTTGAAAACGGCGATTGGGTTATTTAACCCGACCGCCGTTTTTTTATTAAGTTTTATCAGCCGTCTTTTTTTACGTTTACCGTAAAGATACCGGAAAGCGCGCCTATCGCACACCCGAAAGCAAGGTCTATAAAAATAGCATACCCTAACTTTCCACCGAAAAACAGCGCGAAAACGAGATACGTTAACATCATGTAAACTATTCCGATTATTCCGCCCTTTAAATATCCCATTTTTCCTTTAACGGAGAAAAAACATCCGAAGAAAAGTGATATTATCTTTATGAACTGATTAACGGGCTTAACTGTTTTTTCACTTATTCCGCAAACCTTTATTATCCCCGCAAAAATCAAAATTCCGATAAGGGTTATGATAAGTCCGAAAAACGCGCCCTTTAACGTTGCCAAAGTATTTTTTGCTAATTCGCCCTTTTCACGCATAAAAAAACCTCGCTTACTTACTGTTAATAAATATGCGAGGTATTTTATTTTTATTCTTAATTATTCCGCTTTTTCTTCAGGCTGTTTTTCAGCCTTTTTCTTGGTTTTTTTAGCGGGTTTAACTTCTTCTGCGGGTTTTTCCGCGATAACTTCTTTATTTTCGATAGCAGCGGGTTCTTCCTTTGCCGCCTCTTCTTTAACTTCCGCGGGTTTTTCTTCCTTTACGGGAGCGTTGGGATTAGCAGGGCCGGTCTGATAGATCGCACCACGGTCAAACTTAACGTAACTTTTCTTGTCTTTCGTTCCGGTTTCTAAAACAATAGTGTTTTCTTCCGGATTGATTTCAATCAAAAATCCGCAAACGCCGCCGATAGTTTTAACTCTATCGCCTATTTTAAGATTGTTGATTCTCGCTTCTTCTTCCTTTTTCTTCTTTTTGCCGCTTATCGATTGCCAAACGAAAAGCCCGATAAGTGCAACGCCTAAAACGCCGAAGATCACCCACGTAGTCCAGGAATTTGTTTTAGCGGCTTCTCCAGCCAATAAATTAAACATCGTTATTTTCTCCTTAATTAGCTTTTTTATTATTGTAAAACATTTTATAAAGATTTGCAAGTAAAATCGATATATTTTTTATTATCGACGTTTTTCGCTAAATTTTTATTTGTAAGTTCCTTTGGTCTTCGCGTAAAATTCTTCCGCGTATTCGGAAAAAGAATTATCAAGTATAGCGTTTCTTATCTCACGCATAAGTTTATTTAAATAAGTGATATTATGCAAACTTATCATCATGCCGCCCATCATTTCGCCCACATTTATCATGTGGCGAAGATAGGCTTTTGTGTAGTTTTTGCACGCATAGCAGTCGCACTCACTATCTAGCGGAGTAAAGTCTTCTTTATAAGCACCGTTTCTGACGACGACTTTTCCCGCGGAAGTCAGCGCCGTGCCGTTTCTCGCGATTCTTGTTGCCAGCACGCAGTCAAACATGTCTATGCCCCGCCTTACGCCTTCTATAAGGCAATCGGGACTGCCTACTCCCATAAGGTAGCGCGGGATATTAGTCGGGTAGTTAGGGAGCATATCGTCCATAATTTCATACATCAATTTTTTAGGCTCGCCTACCGATAACCCGCCGATACCTATCCCGTATTTAGCATACGGTATGGTTTCTTTTAAACTGATTTTTCTTAAATCCTTAAACACGTTCCCCTGAACGATCGGGAAAAGCGCTTGATTCGGATTATTGTGAGCGGAGGCGCACCTATCAAGCCAGCGTAGAGTACGTTCCATAGCGACTTTCGAAGCGCCGTAATCCGCACCGTATGCCGAACACTGGTCAAATGCCATTATAATGTCCGCACCGAGATTGTTTTCTATTTGTATCGCCTTTTCGGGGGTTATAAAATGCAAACTTCCGTCAACGTGCGAATTGAAATATACGCCGTCGTCTTTGATCTTGTTTAGTTTAGCGAGCGAAAAGACCTGAAATCCGCCGCTGTCTGTTAGGATAGGTTTGTCCCACGCCATAAACTTATGCAGCCCGCCCGCCGCTTTAACGAGTTCGTCGCCGGGGCGCATATAAAGGTGATAGGTGTTTGCAAGAAGGATCTGCGTTTTTGCGTCTTTAAGATCTCTCGGCATAACGCCTTTAACCGACGCCTGCGTTCCGACGGGCATATACGTCGGAGTTTCGATATCTCCGTGCGGAGTGTGAAGTATCCCCGCCCTTGCGCCCGTTTTTTCGTCTTGCTTTATAACTTCGTAATAAAATTTTTCCATACTATTCAATAAACATTGCGTCGCCGAAAGAGAAAAATCTGTATTTTTCCCGAACGGCTAAATTGTAAATTTCTAAAATTTTCTCTTTAGAGCACATTGTGGAAACGAGCATCAACAGCGTAGACTTAGGCAAATGGAAGTTGGTTATAAGCGCGTCTACGCACTTCATTTTATATGGCGGATAGATAAATATCGAAGTCTCCCCTTTAACCGCTTTAACAAGCCCAAAGTCGTTTGCGGCACTCTCTAACGTGCGCACACTCGTCGTGCCGACGGCGATAATCCGCCTTCCTTCGCTCTTTGCGGCGTTTATTTCTTCCGCCGCATTTTCGCTTATTTCGTAGTATTCGGAGTGCATATGGTGGTCGGTAATTTCTTCCGCCTTAACCGGTCTGAAAGTTCCTAGCCCCACGTGTAAAAGCACGTCCACTATTTTTACGCCCATATCCTTTATTCTATCGATAAGTTCGGGCGTAAAATGAAGCCCCGCGGTAGGCGCTGCGGCAGAGCCGTTCACCTTGGCGTAAACCGTTTGATACCTTTTGCTGTCTTTAAGTTTTTCGGTAATATACGGCGGAAGGGGCATTTCGCCTACCTTATAGAGTATGTCTTCGAAAACCCCGTCAAATATAAATCTGACGGTTCTTCCGCCCGTTTCTTCGACTATCCCCGTAACTTCGAGCGACAGTTCGTCGTTTACCGTAAAATGCGTGCCTATCTTTGCTTTTTTGCCGGGCTTAACAAGAGTTTCCCAGTCCGTATAGTTAAGCCTTTTAAGTAGCAGAATTTCTATCTTGCCGCCGCTAAGTGTAGTTGCGAAAATTCTTGCCGGTAAAACCTTGGTAACGTTTCGAACCAACACGTCGCCGGGTTTTAAATAATCGGTTATATCCGAAAAGTGCTTATGATAGATACAGTCTTTTTCCCTATCGTAAACTAGCAGCCTTGAAGAATCTCTGGGTTCTGCCGGCGTTTGCGCGATAAGACTTTCGGGAAGAAAATAATCGAAATCACTCGTTTTCATTGTCAGCCCCATAGATAACGAATTTGTCCATAAGATTTTCGGGCATTTTAAGACCGATATGTTCGTATCCCTTTTTAAGCAAAACTCTGCCGCGCGGCGATCTTGCTATAAACCCGAGTTGCAGTAGATACGGCTCGTAAACGTCTTCTATCGTGTTTGCGTCTTCGTTAATGGTCGCCGCAAGAGTATCGAGCCCGACTGGGTTTCCGCCGAACTTTTCCGCCATGGCGGTCAAAAGTTTGATATCTATTGCGTCAAGCCCTAATTCGTCGATATCGAGCATTTTAAGGGACGCTTTTGCGTCGGAAAGTTCTATGTATTCGTGATTTTTTACCGCCGCATAGTCTCTTACCCTACGCAAAAGTCTATTTGCTATTCTCGGCGTGCCGCGGCTACGCTTTGCTATCTCTTCCGCGGCGCTTTCTTCTATCGGCGCGTTAAGTTTTTCCGCAGAACGGCGGACTATCTCCGCAAGTTCTTTATCCGAATAAGTTTCAAGCCGGCAAATAACGCCGAACCTATCGCGAAGTGGTGATGAAAGCATACCCGCGCGCGTTGTCGCCCCGACCAACGTAAACTTAGGGAGCGGGAGTTGAACGTTTTTGGCGGAAGGTCCTTTGCCGATAATAAAATCGAGCGTATAGTCTTCCATCGCGGGATATAAAATTTCTTCTACGTTATGATTTAACCTATGTATTTCGTCTATGAATAAAACGTCGTTTTCGTTAAGGTTGGTAAGTATCGCCGCAAGATCGCCCGCCCTTTCGATAGCGGGGCCGCTGGTGATTTTTATCTGCGTGCCGAGTTCCGCCGCTATTATATGCGCAAGCGTAGTTTTTCCGAGCCCCGCAGGGCCGTATAAAAGCACGTGATCGAGCGCTTCTCCGCGTTTTTTTGCCGCGGCGATAAATACGGCAAGGTTATCTTTGACCTTGTCTTGCCCGACGTATCCTTCCATTGATTTGGGACGGAGCACGTTTTCAACGTCCGTTTCGGTATCGTCCCTTGTGCTGGTAACCAGTCTTTCTTCTTCCATAAATACCCTATTTGATAATCTTTAGCGCGGCGGAAATTACCGACTGAACGGTCGTCGCGCCCTGCTCAATTGCCTTTTTGACCGCGTTAACGCTCTCGGTCTTACTAAACCCAAGGCTCATAAGCGCGGCGATAGCGTCTTCGTTTTCCCTTTCAAAGTCGTCTGTCGAAAGTTTGGGCTTAGCGGATGGAACACCGACTTCGCCTATCTTTTCGCGAAGCTCCACAATTATTCTTTCGGCAGTTTTCTTTCCAAGCCCTTTAACGGCGGAAAGCGCCTTAATATCAGACGTTGCTATGGCGAATTTAAGCGATTCGGTATCCGTTTGCGAAAGGATGGTAATTCCCATTTTAGGGCCGACTCCCGAAACGGAAATAAGTTGCAAAAATATATCCTTTTCGTCTGGGCTTATAAATCCGTAAAGCGAAATAGCGTCTTCACGCACGGCGGTATAAATAAATACTTCGCCGCCGCCGTTTTTAATAAGAGCGTCATACACGGCGGAAGAACAGGCGACTTCAAAGCCTACCCCGCCCGTTTCTAAAATAACCGTGCCGTCTTTATAAGAAATCAATTTTCCGTTAAGATAACCTATCATAAATCACCTATATACTGAATAGCCCGCCGAGTTTATTCGTCTGCGCATGCGTAAGCGCGACTGCCAAAGCGTCCGCAGCGTCGTCCGGCTTAGGTATGGCTTTAAGCTTTAGAAACGTTTTGACCATCTGTTGGATCTGGTTTTTTTCCGCCCTACCGTAACCGGTAAGCGCCTGCTTTATTTGGAGCGGAGTATATTCGAAAATTTTGCCGCACTTTTTAACGGCGGTAAGAAGCGTAACCCCCCTTGCGTGCGCAACGGCGATACCCGTTTTAACGTTCTTTGCAAAAAAGAGTTCTTCTATTGCGATCTCGTCCGGATGAAAGGTGTCTATAATCTGTTCGACGCCTTTTTCTATCATAGTAAGCCTTGCGGGAAGATTTAAATCTTTCGGCGTTGAAACGATGCCGTAATCTATCATTTCCGCCCTTCCCTTTTTATCTACCGATATAACGCCGTAACCGAGAGTTGCAAGCCCCGGATCGAAGCCCAAAATAACCATAATAATATTTTACTTTAATTTACGCCGAAAGTCAATAATTACGCGTATTTAAGCACTAAAAAAGCGGCGGTATTTCCGCCGCTTAAATCTTTATTTATTACGCTTCTAGATAAAAGCCCGTGTCGTAAAGATAATACTGATAAACTCCGAACGTTACTGTATATTGTTTGGAATCTCTGATTATAGTATATTGATAGGTTTCGCCCATTTCAAGCCCGTTAAGCAATTCGGATAGCATTTCATATCCGGTAACTTTGTTGTTTGCCCCCGTTCCGTTGATCTTTATCGCCGATAAAACGTCGCCCGTTTTTAAGCCCGCGCTTTCCGCAAGACTTCCGGAATTTACCGCAACGATAGCGACCTTTCCGTTCGTAGTTTCGGAGAACGAATACCCTATTTTAAATCTTCTGCCCGAAATATAGCCGTGATTTCTGCCCCCCGTAGCCGCATAACTGCCGATAAGATTTAACGCGATGTTCACAAATCCGTTGTCTATTTCGGCGGCGCTTTCAATGTGGTGGGGTATCGCAAAGTTAAGCCCTTCGTATTCGGTGTTACCGGAGCTCGTTATTCCCACAAGTTCGCCGTAAGCGTTATAAAGCCCGCCGCCGCTGCTGCCGGGGTTAGAGAATAAACTTATCTGAATAAGCGTCATTTTCCCTATTCCGCCTACCGAAGTTACCCTGTCAAGATACCCTACCGCGCCTTCCGAATAACTTCCCGGAAGCCCGCCCGAAGGATTGCCTATCGCAAATATCGGTTCTGCGTATTCCAAAACGTATTCGGGGCTCATTACTTTCGCTTTATAAATATTGCTCCTGACAGCCGCATCCGTAATCTTGATTTTAAGCACGGCAACGTCAGAATCGTGATCCCCGCCGACAAGCGTTACGGCATTATCGTTATACATTGAAAACCCTATTCTGCCCGTGAATATATAGTTTTCGTCTTCACCGTAACGGTAATTCGCGTCCGGAAGATAAACGGTTATTATAGAACCCGTGTTTTCAACCATATGATTGCAGGTGATTATATAATATTCATTTTCTGCCAAAGTGTCGTCCGATATATCTACTATTACGCCGGAGCCGGCATAGTTATCCACCGTTATCGCCACCGAAGAACGCTTTACCGTTTCCGCAGCCTCTTTTAAGGTGGAAAACTTTTCGGTATGTTCGCCGTAAGATACCGTAACGTTTTCTTGCTCCGCAAGATAGTTTGAATCTATAAGCGAGTGTTCGGTGTAAAACAGATTAGTCGTTTCAGACGGCGTAATATCCGAAGATCCGTCGTCAATAAAACTGCACGCCGAAAAGGTGAAAATAAATATTGCCGATATGATAAGCAAAAACGTGCTTTTAAGTAAACCTTTCATAATTTTCCTTTTATATTATTATACAAACTTATAAATAGTATTCTCTATTTCGCTTTTATAATTATATTTTGGATTATACATCAATATACAAAAATTGTCAAATTTTTTAACTTTCGCCGTTAAAAAAGGACCGAAAAGATCGGTCCTTTAATTTCCGCAAAGACGGAAGGCGGAAAATTCCACTCGCCGTTTCACGGAGAATATTGAAACGGCGATAGTTAACGGAATTTCTCGGATAACTTTCATTAAATAGAAAATACCTTACCGCCGATAATACAAGTATCCGCATATAAGGTATTTTTATGCTTTGATTTTAAAAAATGTTAAAAATTATTCTTCCTCTTCTTCGGGAAGGTCTACGTTATGGTAAACGTCTTGCACGTCGTCAAGTTCTTCTAATCCGTCTATTAAGCGTTCGAACTTTTTAAGTTCTTCGCCCGAAAGGGTGATTTTATTTTGCGGGAGCATAGTTACTTCCGCCTCGAAGAAGTTAAGACCTTTATCTTCGAGATACTTTCTGACTGCCGAAAATTCGGAGGGGGCGGTATGGATTTCGAACGCGTCGTCAAGCGAGATAACGTCGTCCGCACCTGCGTCTAACGCGTATTCCATAACGGTATCTTCGGTTAAATCGGGCGTGCGTTCCACAACGATAAGCCCTACCGTGTTGAAAGTGAAAGATACGCAACCTGCGTTTCCGAGCGAACCGCCGTGTTTTCTCATGACCGTTCTGACGTAATCCACCGTTCTATTTTTATTATCGGTTAAGGTCTTAATAATAACGGCGCTACCCGAAGGTCCGTATCCTTCATACGTTAATTCTTCGTAGTTATTGCCCGAAAGTTCACCGGACGCTTTTGCGATACATCTTTTAATGTTATCGTTCGGCATATTAACGGACTTTGCCTTAGCGATAGCGTCGGCAAGTTTGCTGTTGGTGGTGGGGTCCGGGTTATTCTTTGCGGCAACGGCAATCTCTCTGCCGACCTTGGTGAATATTCTGCCCTTTATAGCGTCGGTTTTTGCTTTTTTGACCGCGATATTCGCGGCATGACTGTGACCTGACATAATTTTCTCCTTTTAAGAGTTTTTCAATAGATACATAAGTATTCCGGCGGATACCGCGGCGTTAAGACTTTCAACTCCGTTTTCCATCGGGATACTTACGGTATAGTCTGCGTTGCTTTTTAATGTTTGACTTACTCCCTTGCCCTCGTTTCCGATTACAAGGCAAAACTTTTCGGGAACGGAAAAGTTAAAGATATTTTCACCGCCCATATCCGCCACTATAAGCGGAAGACCTATTTCTTCCGATATTTTCGAATACTCGGTTTCGCGGTAATTTATCTTAAATATCCCGCCCATACTCGCACGAACGGATTTCGGCGAAAAGGGATCTGCGCAAGAGCCCACGGCAAAAACCCCCGTAATTCCGACAGCCGCCGCCGTTCTTATTATCGCGCCGACATTCGCGGGATCGGACACACCGTCAAGTAGTATTGCCCTGTTTCCCGAAAACGGAGAAATCGCCTTAGGCTTATTAACTACCGCAAGAACGCCTTGCGGAGACTTTTCACCGCTTATCGATAAAAAGACTTCTTCCGAAACCTGTTCTATCTTTTCGCCACCGGAAGAAATTGCCGAAAGCCCTTTTTCCGTTCCGACGATAACCGAAACTTCAAGCGAAGAATTTATCGCCTCGTTTACCGATTTTACGCCTTCTACAACGAAAAGACCGAACTCGTCTCTGAACTTTTTGTCCGACAGCGAACGGATACGCTTGATAAGAGCGTTTGACTTAGAAGTAATCATAACTTGAATAAAGCCTACTTGCGGTAGGCTTTACTTGTTAATTATTTTATAGCCGCTTTGGCTTTTTCGCAAAGTGCGGTAAATCCAGCAGCGTCGGTAACGGCGATTTCAGCCAAAACCTTACGGTTAAGATCGATATTCGCTTTCTTTAAGCCGAACATCAATTTGCTGTAAGAAATATCGTTCATTCTCGCTGCGGCGTTGATTCTTGCGATCCATAAAGACCTGAAATCACGTTTTTTCGCTTTTCTTCCGATATAAGCGTAGTTAAGCGATTTCATAACCGCTTCGCGCGCTACTCTGTATCTTTTACTTCTGCCGCCGAAATAACCTTTGGCAAGTTTTAAAATTTTTCTACGCTTTTTAACAGCGTTAACACCTCTTTTAATACGCATAATAATTCCTCCTTGCCTTACTTGTTATAAATAAGCGTTTTCATGGTTTTTTCTTGCGTGCAGTCTACGTAAGCGCCTGCTGCAAGGTTGTTCTTTCTTTTTCTGTCTTTCTTGGTGAGAATATGATTCTTACCAGAGCAAGATCTCTTGATTTTGCCGTTCGCGGTTACTCTGAAACGTTTTTTAGCCGCGCTTTTGGTCTTCATTTTGGGCATAATAATTACCTCCGTTTGTAGTGTTGATATAAAAGTTACGCTTTAAGTGGTGCAAGCATCATCCAGATACTTCTGCCCTCTGTAAGCGGCTGCTTTTCCATTGTTCCGAAATCTTTGACCATATCGAAGAATTTGCGCATTACTTCGACGCCGAGATTTGCGTGCGCCATCTGTCTGCCTCGCATCCTGATGGAAACCTTTACCTTGTTGCCTGCGGACAAAAACTTTTGGGTTTGTTTCGCCTTGACGTTAAGGTCGCCTATATCGATAGTCATCGACAGCCAGATTTCCTTTATTTCGACGGTCTTCTGATTCTTTTTCTGTTCCTTCGCTTTTTTTGCGAGTTCGAAAACGTATTTCCCGTAATTCATTATCTTGCATACGGGCGGGTTTGCCGTGGGAGAGATCTTAACAAGATCTAAGCCCTTTTCTTCGGCGATCGAAAGCGCTTCTCTTGACGAAACTATGCCGAGTTGTTCTCCCGTTTCGCCGATCAAACGAACTTCCTTATCCCTTATCTCTTCGTTGAGCTGATGTTCTTTTTTAATGGTTCTATACCTCGAAAAAAATTTCCGTAAAAAAACGGGCTGCGAAAAAGCAACCCGAAATAATACGAAATAAAATCTTTCCGAATTATTGAGCCGAACGAACGATTTCCGTCGGCGAGAAGGGTAACTTCTTCTTTAAGCCTTATTATCTTACAATATTTTTTTTCGCTTGTCAACTTTTTTTATACAAAAAAGTGAAATTTAAAGTCCCGAAAAAAAATCCCGCCGAAAGCGTATCTTTCGGCGGGAAAAGAAATCGTTTATATATCGTTTATATATTATTTCTTTTTAGCGGGCGCTTTTTTAGCGGCGGGCTTTTCGGGTGCTGCCGTAATCGCTTCGGCTGTAACCTTTTCTTCCGCTACGATTATCGAGTTATTCGCAAAGCGGCGAACGGATTCGAGTGCGCTGGTGCATCCGTCAAGCGAATTATAAGATTCGCCTATGCAGATGATCGATTTAGCGTTATTGCGAAGTTTATAGTAGAATCTACCGGACTTATCTTTATCGATTATAAAGTTTCCGTCGGCGGAGTTCTTCTTAACGGACTCTATCGCGCTTTCTGCGGTAGCACGGCTTGCAACCTGTTCGGTCGAAAGCATAAGTTGACCGTTTGACGCATAAAGTTTTGCGGAAAATTTACCGTCTTTTTCTTCGATCTTCCATTTACCCTTCGCTCCGCTTATTTCGTCTTTATTTAAGGGTGCGCAAGTGTATTCGATATATTTGCCTTCTACTATTTCCTGACTTATGGGAGATTCTTTTGCGATACGTTTAACCGATTCGATAGCGCTTTCGCAAGCGTCTTTCGTCGAATAGATCTCACCCGCACAAAGAAGTCTGTTCGTTGCTGTCTTTAATTTGAAGTAAGAATTGTTTCTCTTATCTTGATAGATAACAAAGTTTCCGCTTTCAACGTTTTTAACGATCGTTGCGATACCGTTTCTTGCACCGGATTCGCTCGAATAAATTTCACTGGTAAGCATTACTTCGCCGTTAGAAGCAACTAATATAGCAAGATATTCGTCGTCCGCCTTTTTGGCAACAGACCATTTACCCGCCGCGGCTTTATCCGCCGCTTTCTTGGTTTCTTTTTTAGCCGCGGGAACGGGAGCGACCGCTACCTTTTTCTCCGCGGGTTTTTTTGCCGCGGCTTTCTTTTCAGCCGCAGCCTTGGCTTTGGCTTCTTCCGCAGCCTTTCTTTCTTCTTCGGCTTTAAGTTTAGCTTCTTCTGCCGCTTTCTTTTCTTCTTCGGCTTTTACTTTTGCTTCTTCTGCTGCCTTTTTCTTCGCGTCTTCTTCCGCACGCTTATCCGCTTCTTCGTTTACCTTTTTAGCGGCAAGATCGGAAATCATCTTTTCCATTTCTTTCTTGTCTACGGTAGCGGCAGCGGGCTCTACCGCATTCTGCTTCGCGATAGCTTCTTCTTTCGCTTTTGCTTTTGCGGCTTTTTTCTTCTTGCTCTTTACGATAGCCTTAATGATCAAAACGATCACCAAAATTACCAAAGCGAGCAAAACTACCAAAACGCCGATAGTTATGCCGGCAGATACCCAGTCGGGATCCGCGATCGACTGACCGAAAAGACCCATAAACCAGATAGCGATACTATTAAAAAAATCTCTAATAGCATTTAAAAAATCCATAAATGTTCCTCCAAATAGTGTTTATATTTTTTATTTTTTATTTCCGTCGTTAAGATATAAAATTCCGAGCGTGTTTGCTCCGCAATGGCTCGCAACCGTAGCACCGGTGCTCGTTTCGTAAATATCTTTAAAGCCCGCGTTGCTTAGCGCCAACTTTGCCGCCGCAATCATTTCGGGAGTAGCCGAAGAGTAAGTTATAAATACTCTTTTTAAATCCGGGGTATTGAACTCTGCAAGCGTTTCTTGACAATATTTAGCGACTACGCCCGCCATACTTCCGCGATATTTTTTATCAGATTGCATTTTGCCGTCTTTTAAAACTATTCTCGGACGAAGTTTTAATAGGTTCGCGCCCAAAAGCTGCAAACTGTTACATCTGCCGCCTTTATATAAAAAGTCAAGCCGTTCGATAACGAAACTTGCCTGAACGGAGGAAACTCTTTTTAATACCTTTTCGTAAACTGTTTCAGCGTCTTCCCCGCCGTTTGCAAGTTCCCTTGCGTAGATAGCAAGAAGCGCGATACCTGTTGAAAGGCTTTGAGTATCCACGATATAAACGTTCGGTATCTTTTCCGCAGCCGCTTGCGCGTGCGAGCAAGAAGAAGTTATTCCGGAAGATAGCGCGAAGTGGATAACTGCGTCGTATTCCTTTTTAAGTCCTTCGAAAAATTCGGTATACTGAAATTCGTTTATCGCGGTAGTTTTTGGCAAAATACCCTTTTCGTTTACGAAAGCAAAAATTTCTTCGGGTGTTATGTCGCCGTCAAATTTTGCATCGCCGTCTAAAATAACTTCATACGGGATAACTTTAATATCGAACTTTTCAAGAAGGTCTTTTGATAAATCGATAGTGGATTCGGCAGTTACCGCAATTTTCATAAGAGTTGCTCCTTCGAACCTTAATTCAAACTCAGTTTAACATAAAAACTGATAAAATTCAACAAAAATTACTAATTTATATATTAAATATATAAAAATATTTCGCTTTATCGAAATTTTTGTAATTCGCTTGATTAAAATTTGCTTAGGTGTTATTATATTTATGCTTTTAAAGGAGAGTGTTATGGAAAAAATTGACGGCATATTAAATAACGACACCGTGGCATTTAAAGATTTTAATCTTCACGAAAACGAAGTCGTATCGATCAAAGGCTATATCCACAGGATCCGCGAAATGACGGGTTTTTCTTTCGTCATCATAAGAACGGCGAGAGATCTTATTCAATGCGTATACGCACCCGAATTTTCCGACTACCGTTGGGACGCAAAACTTACAGAAGAGGCTTGCGTTAAAGTTACCGGAAAAATAGTCAAGAGTACGGACGCCAAGGGGAACGACAGATTTGAACTCCAAATCCACGATATAGAGATTTTGTCTCTTCCGGCAGAACCCCTGCCCATAGTTATAAATAAAAAACAATTAGACGGTATTCAACTTAATACCATTTTGGATCTTCGCCCAGTTTCTATGCGTAACCCCAAAGAACGTGCGATATTCAAAATTCAGGAAGGTATCGCAAGGGGTTTCAGAGAATACCTTGCTCAAAACGGATTTACCGAGATCCGCTCGCCGAAGATCAACTTCGCGGGCGCCGAGGGCGGCACGAACGTATTTAAACTCGACTATTTTGGAAAAGAAGTTTATCTTGCTCAGTCTCCCCAACTCTATAAACAAGCGCTAGTCGGCGTATATCAAAGAGTTTTCGAAGTCGCACCCGTATTCCGTGCCGAACATCACGATACTTCCCGCCACCTTAACGAATACACTTCGATGGACTTCGAGATGGGCTTTATCAACGACTTTACCGATATAATGCATATGGAAACGGGCGTTTTAAAATATATTATGCAACTTCTTAAAAAAGATTACGCCGAAGAAATAGAACTTCTTCACGCGGATATTCCCGAAATCACCGAAATACCTTGCATAAAGTTTATGGACGCGAAAGAACTTTTAATGACCAAGTTTAAATATAAACCGTCGGATATGAAAGACTTCGACCCCGCGGAAGAAGAACTTTTGGGAAAATACGCCAAAAAGGAACTTAATAGCGACTTCTTGTTCGTAACCCACTATCCGTCTAAAAAGCGCCCCTTCTATACGAAAGACGATCCTACCGATCCCGAATACACGTTATCTTTCGACCTATTGTTCCGCGGGTTAGAAATCACTTCGGGCGGTCAGCGTATCAACGATTACCACGAACAAGTTGAAAAGATGATCAAATGCGGCATGGACCCCGAACAGTTCGAAACGTATCTTATGCTTCATAAATACGGCGCTCCCCCGCACGGCGGCTTGGGAATAGGTTTAGAAAGACTGACCATGCACCTTTTGGGCTTTAAAAACGTCAGAGAGGCGACTATGTTCCCGAGAGATATAAACAGGGTTACCCCGTAAAACTTAATAATAATTAAAAAGACAAGTTAAAAGCCTGCGAAACTTCGCAGGCTTTTGAATTTATTTGACAACTTTTTTCTGCCACGATCTTTTTTTGCAGTTTGGGCACTTCATATATCTCGTTCTGTTTACGTGCATCGACCAAAGCACCTGATTAAATTTAGGCACGTATTTATGGTTACATTTTTCGCATAGATAATACCCCGCCTTTTGCTCTATCCTTATGGCAAAAAGCTTGGCGACTATAAACACTATAAATCCGCCGACGATCAGCGTTATTTTTAGCCATACGGGCATGTCCAAATATGCGGCGAGAAGCAGTATCGGTAAATAGAAGGTCAAACATATAACGCCTATAACTATTTCCATATTCAAAAGCCGCTTATCACCTTCCGTCTTTTGCCTTTGTAGTTCCAAAAGTTTTTCTTCGGCTTTAATCTTATAGTCTTCGGAAGAAAACCTTTCTCCGTTTAATATCTCGTTTATACTTATATCAAAAATTTCGCAAAGTTTGGGCAAGTTTTCCGTATCGGGTATTCCCCTGCCGTTTTCCCACTTTGAAACGGTCTTTTCGCTGACGGAAAGTTTTTCGGCAAGTTTTGCCTGCGTCAGTTTTTTCGCTTTTCTTTCTTCCGCTATAAAGTTTCCTATTTTTTCGTAATCCATTTTGCATCTCCTTTTTTTATCATTATATTTTCGGTCGACGGGTAAATCAAGACTTTAACGGCAAAAAAACTCTATAAATCTTCCTATTTATATTTTTTACATTTAAATTTATATTGTTTAACGGTTTTTCGTCAATTATTTCAAAAAAAATTTTAATTTTTAGCCATAAGGAGTTGACATTTCCTTTTTATGGTATATAATTAAATTTAGCACTTGAAAGTAGAGAGTGCTAAATTTAGGAGGCTATCAAATGAAAGTAAAACCTTTATTCGACAAAGTGGTTGTCGAAAGTCTTGAAAAAGAAGAAAAAACCAAGAGCGGATTTATACTTCCTTCCGCATCGCAGGAAAAACAGCAAATGGCAAAGATCGTTGCGGTGGGTCCCGGCGGAGTTATCGACGGAAAAGAAGTAGTTATGCAAGTTAAGGTCGGAGATACCGTTCTTTATTCAAAATATTCAGGCAGCGAATTCAAAGTTGACGGAAAAGAATTGACGATTATTCGTCAAAGCGATATTTTAGCGATCGTTGAAGACTAATAGGAGGATAATTTTATGGCTAAACAGTTAAAACACGGAGAAGAAGCGAGAAAGGCTTTACAAAAAGGCGTCGACACACTTGCCGACACCGTTAAAATCACGTTAGGGCCGAAAGGCAGAAACGTAGTTCTCGATAAAAAATACGGCGCGCCCTTAATCACTAACGACGGCGTTACGATAGCAAAAGAAATAGAACTTGAAGACGCGTTTGAAAACATGGGTGCGGAACTCGTTAAAGAAGTTTCCACCAAAACCAACGACGTAGCGGGCGACGGCACGACCACCGCAGTTATTTTAGCGCAAGCGATGATAGACGAAGGGCTTAAAAACGTTGCCGCCGGCGCAAACCCCGTTATACTTAAAAAAGGTATAAAAGGTGCGGTAGACGCAGCCGTTGAACAACTTAAAAAGATAAGTAAACCCGTTGAAGATAAAAAGGCTATAACTCAGGTAGCCGCTATCTCCGCAGGTGACGACGCTATCGGCGAATTAATTTCCGACGCCATGGAAAAGGTCGGCAAAGACGGCGTTATCACTATCGAAGAAAGCAAGACCATGAAGACCGAACTTACCACCGTTGAAGGCTTGCAGTTCGACCGTGGATACGCTTCCGCATACATGGTAACCAACACGGACAAAATGGAGGCGATTTTAGAATCCCCCGTTATATTAATTACCGACAAAAAAATATCTTCTATCCAAGAAATTCTTCCTATCGTTGAACCTATCGCTCAGCAAGGCATGAGACTTCTTATTATCGCGGAAGACGTTGAAGGCGACGCACTTGCGGCACTTGTTGTAAACAAACTTAAAGGCGTGTTCAACTGCGTTGCGGTTAAAGCGCCGGGATTTGGCGATAGAAGAAAGGCTATGCTTGAAGACATCGCTATATTAACGGGCGGAACGGTTATCTCTTCCGATTTAGGATACGAATTTAAAGACGTTACTCTCGATATGTTAGGAAGAGCGGCAAGCGTTAAAGTAGATAAAGACAATACTACGATAATCGGCGGTGCGGGCGATCCCGCGCTTATCGAAGCGAGAAAGCAAGCGATAAAGGCGCAGATAGCAGAAACCACTTCGGATTACGACAGAGAAAAATTGCAAGAACGTCTTGCCAAACTTGCGGGCGGCGTTGCGGTAATCAACGTCGGCGCGGCGACCGAAATAGAAATGAAAGAGAAAAAACTCCGCATCGAAGACGCGCTTAACGCAACTAAGGCGGCTGTTGCCGAAGGTATTGTTCCCGGCGGCGGAATTGCGCTTATCTCTACGATTAAAGCGGTTGAAAACTTTGTTTCTACCCTAACAGGCGACGAAAAGACAGGTGCGGAAATCGTGCTTAAAGCAATAAAAGCCCCGCTTAAACAGATTGCTTTAAACGCAGGTCTTGACGGTTCCGTTATATTAAACGAAGTTCTAAAAGCAAATACACCCAACTTCGGATTTAACGCACTTACCAACGAATACGTAGATATGGTAAAATGCGGAATTATCGATCCTACGAAAGTTACCCGTTCGGCGTTAGAGAACGCGGCGTCGGTAGCAGGTGTGTTCTTAACCACCGAAGCGGTTGTTGCGGATATTAAAGAACCCGAACCCCCGCAGATGCCAGGCGGCGGCATGGGCGGCATGTATTAAGCCTATAAATATTTAAAAGCGCGGAGTAATTCCGCGCTTTTTTATTTTTTCGGCACTTTTTAAAAATGTATGTTTGACTTGCGCACATTTTATAGTATAATGTAATAGTTAAAGGAATTAAGCGCTTATGAAAAAAATAAAATTTATCGATCCCAACAAACCGATTCTTTACAGAGGCGGGCTTCCCCTTATCAACGATATTAAATACAGGGGTCCTTTTTCTTACCGCGAAATGAGAATTATTGCTTTTTTGATGATGATTATTTCTCAGCTCGCAACGCTGATTCTTACAGCAAACAAATCTTTGCACGTTCTTCCCGATTCTATCGAAAGATTCCGTGATTTAGTTGATCTTATCGGGCTATTTTCCCTTCCGCTATTTTTAATGGCGTCTTTCGCGATAATTTTATCCGACGAAAAGAAGATTATCAAAACTTTGATCTTTTATTTTTCTATGGCGTTTGCGATTTATCTCGGCATGACCATTTTATTCGGAAGATACTTAAAAGGCACTTTGGCGGCATTGACCGGAATGACGGGCGAAGATCTCAACGAAGTTGCCGACGCTTTGGGTAAAGCAATATTCGGTTCGCTTACAAACGTTAACGTATTTATCGATATGTTTATTTTAACGCTTTTTTCGTTCTTCGTTTTATATACGCCAAAGAATATCAAAAGGAAGGGCTCGTTGCTTGCGTTTAGGCTTTGCTCGCTTTTCCCTGTATTTATCGCTTTCGGATCTGCGGTATTATTCGGACTTATAAATTTGCAAAAAATCAACCCGAGTTTTCTTGTTCTTGCGGCGCTGCCGTGCAGAGCGATCTCCGTCTATTTAATTTTCTTTGCTATCGTTTTATTCGTAAAATACAGAAAAAACCGCTTTATGAAAAAAGGCGGAACGGAAGAAGAATACGATATCTTTTGCGTTTCAAACGTAAGTTCTCTGCAATATTCTCTATTCATTTCGGGCTTGCTTATAGCGGTATTTTTAATTGACTTGGTTATTTTAGAGGTGTTGCCGTCGTCTTACCTCTTCGGGTTCGGAAATTCCTTTTATATGTTTATAATTATCCCGCTCGTTTTGCTGTTTTCTTACAATAAAACGCGTAGTAATCCCGTTATAGACGTTTTGATCCCGTTTATATATATCGGGGCGCTAGGCGCTTCGCTTATAGAACTTGCTTATCAATTGATACTTACTCTATAAATCAAATTTAAAACCCGCCGTTGCTTATTTTAGCAACGGCGGGTTTTTTTATTTTTATTCGTTTATATTTGCGGAAGAGATGTTATCTATATCCTTTTTATCTATTCCCATATCCGCTATTAAAAGGCTTAGTTCTTTTGCAAACTTTGCGTCGGTTACTACCTTTATCCTTGCGTTCGTCTTATCTTTATTTTTACCGAACAGTTTTAAGAAAAATCTTTTAACGTAATACCACGGCAACAATACAGGGCGTTTCTTTAACTTCGGATAAGCCTCTTTCATATCCGATAACGGCGGGAACGCTAAACGGAAAAGATACCCTATCCTACTTTTATGCTTTGTTCCCTCTACCGCCAAAAGGTTTTCTTCCGTGCCGTAAGCTCCACCTGAGAGAATATACCTTTCAAGCCTTTTCCCGGACTCTGAAAGTTCTTTTCCGCCAAACCAGGCGTTGGCAACGCCTATCGCCAACTCGTAAAAACTTTCAAGCCTACTTTCTTTAAGTAACGGCGAAAGTTTTTCTTTATCGTAAAAGTTTTTCTCGGTCATAAGGTAAAGATCTATAAACGGTCTTACCCCACAACCGCCCGTAAGCGTGTGATAGGTCATGTGCGCCAAGTGATACAGCACGAAGAACTCGTGGTCTAACGCATATTCAGAATCTGATACGGGCTCAGCATAATCCCAAGTCCTATTTAAAATGTCGTCAGTTTGCTTTAAGTTTTCGTATAGTGAAAAGTGCAGTTCTATCCTTAGATCGTTGAAATATAAAATAACGTCGTGCATATGCACTTTCTCGTCAGTATTAAAGCCCGCGTCTTTTAATACTTCCACCGCACGCTTTAAGTCTTCCTTTTTTATAAGCACGTCAACGTCGCAACTCGTGCGCATCCAAGGCTCCGGATATAGATTTTTGATAACCGCACCCTTTAATAGAATAAAGTCCACGTTATTCAGCACGAAAATTTTGCGTATATACTGCGTCGCTTCGTTAAAGCGAATCTCTCTAAAAACTGCAGTCATATGCTCGCGCTTATAAACGCGCCTTGCCTTCTCGCTTAGATCTTCGGGCGAAAGTTTATATAAAGCGTCTGAAACCAAATGCACCAAATCGTGGCGTTTAGCAAGCAAAAAGAGCGCGGCATAATCGAACTTTTCGCCGTTTGGCAAAAAGTCTTCGCCGCCGATTTCGCTTTTTATAATTTTAAATAACGCCTTTTCGGTTGTCATATTAAAATCGCCTTCCCCCTTACGGTTCGGTTTGAATTATTAAAACACTTTATAAAAATTTTTTATCGCCCAAAAAACGGAATAAATAAAACCCTTTTCTTCTTTTACGTATTTTATATCATTAAAAAACGTTTTGCGTCTCTTTTCTTTTCGGTATTTATTTAAGTTTATTCTTTCGTTCCTTTTTGAAAGTATGGCTTTTCGTTCGTTTGCTTTTAAATTATTTACGTCAAAATAAAGTTGTTTAGGTCGCATATGTATGATATCTTCGTCGTTCGGTGAAAAAATATTGCAGGCAAACGTAGGTGGCAAAAGTTTATACTTTTTACCTATTATATACCTATTTAAGTAAGATTCGTCGTGCCAAAGAGCTATAACGCCGTTTTTTAAATCTTTATCTATATCGCGGTTTAATTTTTCGCTCATTTTATAAAACGCTTTCGTATTTCCGCCGATTAAACAGCCTTGAACGTAAACTTTCCCATGCCCGTGTTTTACGCATGCAAGGGAATTAAAATTCCTATCGTATGGGAAATCGTATCTTTCGCACTTAAAATAAGCTGGGTGAGTTACGACCGTAAGTCCGCCGTCTTTTTTACCCGTCGGCAAAATCATTTTTCCGCTTATAGGCTTAATTATCTTTGCGTTTGCATTGAAAAAGAAAACGTAATCGAACTTTAATATTTCTTCTTTTATAGAACAAAACATTTTAAAACGCAAAAGCGTTGCATAAGGCCACGCAAGGCTTTCTTGCGGCAAGCGGTGAATACGCGTGTTATTTTCTTCATATTCGATTTTTTTTGCGTCTGTAAATACGAAATACTCTTTATGCGCGTCCGGAATAAAAAATTTTTCCGAACTCTCATAAAACTCTTTCCATAAAACTTCGTATTTACCCGTGCAGATATAAAGTATCGCGGTTTTGTTCATTTATTTTTCAATCACTCTATTTATAAGCGCGTCTTTTGCGTTATACGCACGAGCGATATAGTCCGGCATAACTTTACTTAAATGATCTTTTAAATAGTCTTTCTTTTCGGAAAAGTTTATAAAAGTTCTCGTTAAGTCGTCATCGCTATTAAATCCGTTAACGTCTACTATCAAATCTTTCGTATCGCCGAAAATATCCTTGGCTATTCCTTGCGCCTTAACAGAATATCCTACGACCAAAGTAGGCACCGTCGTTGAATATGCGGCAATGGTAGAGTGCGTTCTGCACCCGACGAACATTTTGCATTTCGAAATAAGATATTTAAGTTGCATACAGTTAAGCCTTTTTTCGGCGACTGCAACTCTATTTGATGAAAACTCTTTTTTAAGAGCGTTTATCGGAACTAAGTCGTCGTTCCCATATTGTGTAACGTGCGGAATAAGCAAGATCTTATAATCGGTATTTTTTAAGATATATTCCACTAATTTTCTGAAATTATTAAAAGTCGCGTTATTATATGAATTATAAAACTTCATAAAGTCGCTGACGTTAAGCCCTATAACTTCGGCTTCCGCAAAAAAATCGCTAAGATAATCCGTCTTTTCGGCGTCAAGTAAAAAAGCGGGATCGGAACAACTTATAACGTTATCCTTTATTCCTTTATTATATAAGTTTTCTATCGTCTGGCTTTCCCTTGCCGTTATTAAATCGTAACTTTTTAAATCTTCGCAGGTTTGCTTATTTAAATATTCCGTGCCGACAGAGCACCCCCATAGTATCGTGGGAATATTATGCTTTTTAAACCCTTTAAGTTTTGCGCGCAAGTCGTGGATTATGCTTATATAGCAATAGTTATCCCCGCCGACAGAGAGAGCCACGGAATTTTTTATATAAAGATCACGGTTTTTATATATATTAACGTAGTCGTCAAAGTCGTAATTTTTATCTAACTTTGCCTTTGCTTTAAGATAAAGCCCGATAACCGATCTTTGATTTATTTTTTGATCGTTTTTTACTATCGGCTTACAAATATCCGTAAGTTTAAATTCTTCGTCTTCCGCTAAATTCGGGGTTTCCAAATAATACTTGCCGCCTTCGAGAATTTTTTCTGTGGATCTGACTATCGCTTCGCACCCGTGATTACCGCTTCCGGCGTGTCCGAACATTACGTATTTCATTTATCTCTCCTAATTATTCTCTCGGTATTTTTTAGCAAGCCCGTATTTTATTATATTTTCGGAAATAAATTCCCAACCTTTAAGGTCGCCGCATCTAATAACGTCTTTAAGCGCACGCAGTATTTTCGGCATATGCTTCGGGCGAAACTTATCTATACTTAAAACCTGTTTTTGCATAACCGCAAAGGCAGCTTTTTTCACTTCTTCATCGTGGCGGGATAGCGTTGTGTTATTTAAAAGCCCTATATGGCATAAAGATAGATAATAAAAAACTCTGCCTGATTTAGTTCGGTTATTTTCGCAAATTTCAAAAATCTTCGGCAGAACGTAAACAGAGTCCAACCATTTAAGCGTTTTAGTGCCGTGCGTAGACGAATTCGGAGTAAACCTATATCCGTAAACCACGCGGCTTGAAACGGCTATTCTATTTGCCAGCGGGCGCAAGACGAACTTCGTTATAATATCTTCAAATATATACCCTTCGGGGTATCTGCAATTTTCCCATAATTCACGGCGATATACTTTAGCAACCGAAAAACCCGTGCTGGTTAAAATGTATTTTTCTTTTTTCTTTCCCGAATAAACTTTAACTTTATCTTTCTTTTTAGTTTTATAGTCGAATTTATTATAAAACCTTTCTACTACCCCTTCCGTAATTTCAGCGCCCGTTTTTTTCGCAAGATCCATAAGATGATCAATGGACCCCATAGTTAAAACGTCATCTGCGTCGAGCATCATAAGATACTTTCCGGAAGAGTTTTCTATCGCAAAATTTCTCGCAACGGATTGTCCTTTATTATCTTGATCGAAAAGTTTAATTCTTTTATCTTCAAGATAGGGTTTGACCGCCTCTTTCGAACCGTCTGTCGAGCCGTCGTTTACGATAAGAATTTCAAAATCGCACTTGGGGTTTTGATTTAGCACCGAGTTAATACACTCGCCGATATATTTTTCGGCGTTATACATTGCGATTATTATAGAAAGATCTAAGGTAGGCTCTTTTATATTAAACCCGCTTTTATCGGCAAGTTTACCATTGTCGGGGTATATCTTGTTGAGATTTTCTTCCGCGGACTCGGTAGGATTTATTCCGCCGCCATAAGGCTTATAATGTATGCACATATATTCGGCTTTTTTCTTTTTGAAAAAAAAGACCGTCTTTTTCTTAAACGAACGCAACATGGCTTTAACTTTATTTATAATTCGTTTCATACGGTCTTTATTTTTCCTTTTTAAGCCTGTTTTTTAATTTAGAAAGTTTATATCTGACTGAAATTTTCAAGCGTGCTATCCCTTTATTTGCTCCTGCATAATCGACAGCGCCCAAAAAGTTTAACTTTGATATTCCTTTCATAAACGCGCCGCGCTTTACGTTTGGCTTTACAGACTGCAATATAGCGGTATTATATGCGCATGCTTTATCTATATCGACTTCTTTAAGCGATAAAAGATTATCTAGATATAGATCATTTAGCATCTTTTCGCCCTTATCCGTGTGAGTTAAAACAAGCGAAATTCCCGTATCGTCGTCTATCCCTAAAACTTTTTCCGCGTCCCAAAAATCCGCAAGCGTCACGTCTGAAACGCGCTCTAATCCCTTAAAAGCGCAATCGTAGCAAGACGGTCTTAGCGAAGTGTTTGATAAAAACATCGCCATATATAGATCTTTGCCTGCGGGGATAGTCTTATTTTTTTCGGAAACAAAATTTATCTTTATTGAATAATTTCGCCAGCCCTCGGTTTTATCTCTGAACGAAAAGCTTTTTATTTCCGATTTATTTGCAGCTTTTTGATATTCTAAGTATTTAGTCCAAACTTTTACGGACGGCACACCCATACAAGCAATATCTACCGTAAATAAATTTGCGTAATCTTTGCTTAAATATCTTTTAACGCCTGAAACTTGACAAGGCGTTCCGGAAAAGAGAACGGGCACACCGTCTTTTAAGTCCTTTTCTATTACGCGATAAATATTTTCGATATCACTTTGAACGTATTTACTGCCGCGAAATTTAGCAATCTCTTCTATAGACGTCGCTCTTTGATGAACGACCTTTAATTTTTCGTCGAACGCCGCTCCGTAAACCGCGCCGCCGACCTTAATAAAGCGCTTTGCAATGAGTGAAAAAATTCCGCCGGAAGAACTTTCCTTTTTGATATCATGATCGTTGTTCTCCGCGGCAAACGCATGAATAATGCCTCTTCTATTTTCACCTTCTGAGTTTATAACAGGACAACTTTTATAACAACGACCGCAATCTATGCATCTTTTTTTGTCAACTTTGGGATAAAAAAACCCTTCGCTATCAAAAGTCATCGTTATACAGTTTTTAGGACATACGTTTTTACAAACGGCACAGCCGCTGCACCTTGCCTTGTCCTTTATCTCTATTCTCATAAAGCCTATTTATCTATAATTTCAAAATTATCGAATTTAAGATTACCCCAATATCTAGGAACCCAAACAAGATTCGAATCATAAGACGTGATTTCAAAATTTAATCCGAAAACACTATCAACTTCCATACTATTACCAAATTCGTCGTTTACGAAGAAAGAATAAATCATTCGATATTTTCCGCCGACGAAATTGCTATTATCAATTATAAATTCTATGTGCCCCTTGTCTCCTTTTTTGCCCGAAAATATATTTTCCATTATATATGAGCCTATGGGAGTCTTATCATGTTTTAACATTTCTACGCGTAAGTGAACGTTTTCCACGTCGCGATCGGTCTCCCATTTAAGCAAGATTCTCATTTTCTCTTCACGGGTAAACTTGATATCTTCTTTTCCGACAAATTCCGCGGATACCGTTCTTATAGGCGGATCTTTTAGCCATTTAACTCTCGGTATCTGGTTATAATCTATCTTCGGAGCGTCCACGTGATGCGGATCGGCTTTAAGATAAATTGCTATCGCCTCTTCAACGTCTCCGTTAAAGATGATTTTTCCGTGATCTAAAACTATACAACGGTCGCAAAGTTGACGGATTGTGTTCATATTATGGCTGACGTATAAAATAGTTCTAACTTCGTCTTCGGATACCTGACTCATTTTGTCAAGACACTTCTTTTGGAAGTTCATATCACCTACCGCCAAAACTTCGTCCATTATAAGTATTTCCGAATCGAGATGCGCCGCTACCGAGAACGCAAGTTTAACATACATACCCGAAGAATATCTCTTAACCGGCGTATCGATAAATTGCCTTACTTCGGAGAATTCTATAATGCTATCCATTTTTCTGTCTACTTCGGCCTTACTCATACCGAGAATAGCGCCGTTTAAATATATATTCTCCCTTCCTGTAAGTTCTCCGTTAAAACCGGTGCCGACTTCTAACATGCTGGAAATTCTGCCGTCGAGACAAATTTCACCTTCGGTAGGTCCTGTAACCCTTGAAAGAAGTTTGAGAAGTGTTGATTTTCCCGCGCCGTTATGACCTATTATCCCAAGTTTTTCACCTTTTTTTACGGTCAAATCTATTCCGTCAAGTGCCATAAAGGTTTCATGTTTAGAATACTGTTTTGAACCGATCTTAGAGTTAGGATCTTCTTTATGGCGAACTCTCGCCCACCAACTTTGAATATCTCCTACAAGCGTTCCACCGCCGATAGTCCCTAAGCGGTATCTCTTTTTTAAGCCGGTTATTTTTATAGCAATATCTTGCTCGTTGTTTTCCAAGATTTTTTCTTCCATATCCTTCTCCGATTAAACCGTGTCCATAAAGTTCTTTTCGATTTTATTGAATATAATTATGCCTATAAAGAGCAATATAATGGTTATGCCCCAGCTTATCCCCCAGTAGCCCCATTCGACTACGCCGGTGCCTGCGCCAAGCCAGCCGTAACGGAACATTTCAATTATCGGCGTAACGGGGTTTATCATTAAAAGCGTATGAAGCACGGGGTTTTCGACTTCTGCGACAAAGTATACGACAGGCGACAGATACATAACCAGCGAAACGCCAAAGCCTACAAGTATCTGTAAGTCCCTATACTTTGTGGTAAGCGAAGAAATAATTATACCGCACCCAAGCCCTAAAAGTGCAAGTTCCAACATTAATATAGGCGTCATTGCGGCAATCCAGGTTATATGGAAAGTTCCGCCTGTCAGATACAGAATAAGCGACATAATTAAGTAAATACCGAACTGTATCAAAAAGTTAAACGTCTGCGTTAAAAGTGTTGATATAGGGGTAACCAGTCTCGGAAAGTAAACCTTCCCGAATATGCCGGCGTTTCCGACGAAGGTGTTTGACGTTGCCGATAAGCATCCGGAGAATAATCCCCAACTTACCGTGCCTATTAAATAAAATAGGTAACTCGGCACGTTTCCGGGCGCAGTCCCCGCGATCGTTCCGAACGCTATCGTGTAGATTACCGAAGACATTAGAGGCTGAATAATAAACCATAATGGTCCTAAAACCGTTTGTTTATACCGCGTTGCTATATCTCTTCTTGCAAAAAGCCAAATCAAATCTTTGTATTTCCATACTTCTTTAAGATTTAAATCCAGCAGTTTTCTTTTCGGTCTTATCACCGCTGTCCATTTTTTCTCCATGTTATCTCCATTTAACGTTTGTTTTTATTATTTTTGCGGGAACTCCGCCGACCAAAGCATTTGGCGGAACGTCTTTATTCACGACCGCGCCCGCTGCTATAATCGCGCCGTCGCCTATCGTAACGCCTTTAAGGATCTTCGCCCCCATACCTATCCATACGTGATCACCGATGTGTATCGGGGCGCTCTCGGAATATCCGTCGTATAAAAGTTTATGGTTGTCCGAATCGCGGATCATAACGTGTTCGGCAATGCTTACCCCGTTACCTATTGTGATTTCGTTAAAACAGTTTATCTGTGAAAAATTATTCAGATACCCCGAGCCGAGAGTAAGTTTTGCTCCGTTTGCAACGGATACGTAAGTGCCGGAATACGTTCTGAAAGTTCCCGTGACTTTAAGTTCCGAATTTTCGCTTAAAACAAGCACTCCCGGAAAATTCTGTTTTCCGTCCCAACAAAGGTTAACGTTAAAGCAAGCTTCTCTCGCACTTAATTTCGCCCGTTTATGGACTTGCATCTTTGTTTTTTTGTTTACGAGTATCAGCCCGCCGCTCTTTTTCGAATATTTTAAGGAACTGAATTTTTTTAGATATTTTGTCTTTAATATTATTAAAAAGTCAGTTATAAACGCCCTTAGCCGCCTTAACCGATTACTGTCGTCATAAAGATATATCGCTCGTCGAACGGCTTTTTTTATTTTACCTTTTAAAACATACTTCGCTATAAGCAGTTCTTTTTCGGACATATTCCGCTCTTCACAATCTTTTTTCGATATCTTTGAAAGACTGTCTGCAAGTTTAATGAACTCGGGAGTTTTTAATAACTCTTCTATTTTTTTTATAGTGTCTTTCTCAAAAAGCACTATCTTTTTAAGTTGTTCTTCGATAAAGCAGTAATACTTTAAATCGAGATTAATTTCGTTACCGTAGCCTTTTGCGTCTTCAAGTATCCTATCATAGCAATATAATTGATCGAAAATAGTAGATCGCTTATACGATGAATATAGTCCGTTTTCGCTTTTAACGTAAAAGTAAGGCGCTTCCGATATGAAAACAGTCGAATTTATCGACTTGATATAATCCAAAATAAAAATCATATCTTCACCGAAAGACATTTTCTCATTAAAGCGAATTTTATTCGCACGAATAATATCCAGCCTGAATAGTTTATTACATACCGAAAATAAACCTATGTCGTTGCAATTTACAATATTTGTATATAGCGTTTCCTTTAAATTATTTCCAGATAAAACTTCCCCGTCCAAATACGCATGTTTTCTTAGTATATCATTAGTTTTAGTAACGACGTGAAAGTTTGAAACGCATAAATCCGCTTTTTTATCATATGCGGCATTATATAAAACTTTAAGAAAATTTTCGGCAACATAATCGTCACTATCGATAAATGCGATAAATTCCCCTTCGGCTTTATCTATACCGAAGTTCCTTGCCTTAGATACTCCGCCGTTTTTTATATGATAAACCTTTATGCGGGCGTCTTTTTTTTCATACTCATCGCATATCTTTGCTGATAGATCGGTAGATCCGTCGTCAATTAAGATCGCTTCAAAATCCTTAAACGATTGACCTATTAGCGACTTTAAGCATCTATTAAGTTTTTCTTCCCTGTTATAAACGGGAACTATTACGCTGATTTTAGGCATTTTATTTAATAAACAGTTCTTCTATTTCTGAAATTATTTTTTCTTCGTTAAAAAAGGATTTTCTCTCTTCGGCGCGTTTTTTAAGTTTAATCAAAATTTCGCGATTATCGAGTATTTTCTTTATTCCATTATACAACCCAAACTCGCTATTGTCTACTACTAAACCGTATTTCCCGTTATCCAAAATCTCTTTCGGACCCGTGCAATCTGTGCTTAAAACGGGCGTCCCCAAAATCAAGGCTTCGGCAACGGTAAGGTTATAGCCTTCGTATAGCGAAGAGCAAACGTAAAGGTCTGCATTTTTCATATACGGATAGGGATTTAACTTCTTTCCGAGAAGTTTAACGTTACTGATTTTTTCGTCTTCAATATGTTTTAATAAATCATCTCTCTCTTCACCGTCTCCGATTAGACATAAATCGAGCGAATATCCTTCTTCAGCCAAAGATTTTACTGCGCTTATTAATCTTTCGTATCCTTTTTGCCGAGTTAGCCTTCCTACCGACAAAACGGTAAACTTATTAAATTCTAAATTGCAGGGTTCTTGACTTAAAGCCTTTATTCTTTCAATCGGCAGTAGATTATATATAGTTAAAGTTTTATCGTTATATCCTATCGTCTTAATAAACCCGTCTTTCGCCTGATTAGAAACGCAGACTATTTTATCGAACTTTCCATATGCAAAAATCGTTTCGTTTCGGTTTTTAAAATTGTTGTCTATCCCCGAGCACTTCGTAAAATCGTTATGCACCTAGGCAAGCTTTACCGAGTTTTTATTAGTAGATCCGCTTATGATTTTTATTGATAGTCCGCGGAAAAAGCCTATTTCCACGTCGTATTTTTCGTTTCCTACGTAATACTTATAAAGAGCATTTGCGCTTGCTCGCGTTTCCCACATACCGTCGTCGTAAAATTTATGGCGGATATACGGCAAACGTTTCATTATCTTGTGCGGTTTATACGGCTTATAAACGTATTTTACGCGCTTATCGAGTTCGCCAAAAAGGTCGTTTTCCGGATTTAACGCTAAAATAGTAACGTCGTGCCCGCGGGAAGATAACGCATTTGCGATATTAACTTGAACGCGTTCAAGCCCACCGACTTTAAGCCAGGGCAGAACGAATAAAATCTTCTTTCCCATTTTAATCTCTAAAATATAGATCTCTCGTATAAACTTTTTCTTTAACGTCACTAAGGATAGGATCGAATCTGTTGACTATTATAACCTGGCTATCCTTTTTAAACTTATCAAGGTCGTTTACGATTTTGCTACCGAAAAAACTTTCTCCGTCTTTTAGCGTAGGCTCGTATATTATTACCGTAGCCCCCTTTGCCTTTATGCGCTTAATAACGCCTTGCACAGAACTTTGGCGGAAGTTATCCGAATTGCTTTTCATCGTAAGTCTATATACGCCGACCGTGCATTGTTTTTCAAAACTTTCGTCGAAAGAATTTTCCGAATCGTAATCGTAATATCCAGCCTTTTTTAAAACCCTGTCCGCGATAAAATCTTTTCTGGTGGCGTTGCTTTTTACTATTGCGTTGATAAGATTTTGCGGCACGTCCTGATAATTTGCCAAAAGTTGCTTGGTGTCTTTGGGAAGGCAATATCCGCCGTATCCGAAAGAAGGGTTATTATAATGATCGCCTATTCTGGGGTCAAGGCATACTCCGTCTATAATATCTTTTGTTTTAAGATTTTTAAGTTCGGCGTAGGTATCGAGTTCGTTAAAATACGAAACCCTGAGCGCAAGATAAGTGTTTGCGAAAAGCTTGACCGCTTCCGCCTCGGAATACCCCATAACGAGTTTTTTAACGTCTTTTTTGTCAGCACAATCAATTAGCATATCCGCAAATTCATTTGCCTTTTTAACGCTATTTATATCCGATATGAGCGTGCCGACGACTATTCTTGACGGATTTAAATTATCGTAAAGCGCTTTTCCTTCACGCAAAAATTCCGGACTGAACATAATGTTTTTGTTGCCCGTCCTTTTGATCGTTTTTTCGGTAAACCCTACGGGAACGGTGGACTTAACCACAATAGTTGCGTTTTTATTTACATTGCAAACGGTATCTATAACGCTGTCTACCGCCGAAGTATCGAAAAAATTCTTTTTAACGTCGTAATCGGTGGGCGTTGCGATAATTACCACGTCCGCACCCTTATATACTTCGTCTGACGAAAGAAACGCTTTTAGATTAAGCTTTTTTTCTGCAAAAAACTTTTCGATATACTCGTCTTTAATGGGCGATTTTCTGTCATTTATCAAATCGACTTTACTTTTTATAACGTCGACTGCTTTAACTTCGTATTTAGTAGATAAAAGAGTTGCCAGCGATAATCCAACGTATCCCGTTCCGGCTATTGCGATTTTCATTTGATCCCCTTGACCTTTCTGTAAATTTTAATAATGAATTTATTGTTCCTTATTTTCGACTTGAACTTCTCTTTTCTATGAATCGAGAATACTTTTTTAACGTCTTTGTTTTTTATTACGTTATAATATGTTTCCGCGTCCGATCGAACGGTTGCACTTAAAACAAAACTTTGCACGTCTTCGCGGTTTAATATATTTTCAACGTATTTTTTCTTTTCGCTTTTAGATAAATTCCAGCGCGGATTGTCAAACATATTGAGCGTTCCGAAAACCGAAATTACAAAAGACGAATCGTAATGCGTTTTAACTTCCCCGCAGTATACCCCGAAAGAAGTTAAAACTTCTTTTAGATGAGTGTAATAATAAACGTTTATATCTATGTAGTTTTTCGGGAACTTTATATCAGTTTTTTCTTGGTCGTTAACTATATAGTTATAAAACCCCTTTTCGACCGAAGTTACCTTTTTTGCCACCGAATAAACGTCTATATTGAACACGGCGTCTTGGCAGCGCCTTAAATTCGTGAAACGGACGTTGTTTTTTATTACCGTTTCTCTTTTATAGATTTTATTCCAAGGCACGTCGAAAATCGTGGTCGTCGGAAAAAGCGTCATAACGTTTTTGCGGCACTCTTCTTGCGAAATAAAATCGACCTTCGGACAGAGCGCTTCACCCGTTTTTTCGAGTTTTTGCGAATAGTAATTAACACCCGAAAAAACTATATCGTAATCGCCCTTTTCAGCCGCAGAGATAAGCGTTTCGTAAAAGTCGTTTTCAAACCAGTCGTCAGCGTCCGGAAAGGCAAGATATTCTCCTTTTGCTATTTCTATACCCGCGTTTCTGGCAGAGCCCGCGCCCCCGTTTTCTTTATCGATAACGCTAACGCGTTTATCATTTTGCGCAAACTTTTTGCAAAGCGCAAGGCTATTATCTTTCGAGCCGTCGTTGACAAGTATTATTTCGTAACTTGTAAACGTCTGCGCATATATCGACTGCATGCACTTATCAAGGTATTTTTCCGCATTATATACGGGAACTATTATGCTTAACTTAATTTTCTTCATAACTTAAATAAGTGACGTAAAGTTTATTATCTATATCGGACGTTATATCCGGCTTAACGCCTTTTTTCTGACAATCCCTAAAGTAAAAGAACTTGTCCGCAAGTTCGCCAAGCGTTATGTGATATATCTTGCTTTCATCAAGCCTATATATCCCGTCGGCATCCGGAACTGCGACGCCCTTTATTTGCGAAAGGAAACTTTCTATCACGTCGTCTACGTAATAAAAATTCATTAAAATATTTCGGTTTGAAATAATAATCGGAAGATCTCTATTGATGTTATGACAAAATGTCGCGACTACCGAGTGATGGTTAGGCGTAGCCCACTTCCCGAAAACGTTAAGTAGCCTATAAATTATTGCCTTATTCCCGTTCTTATCGGAAAACTCTTTGAGCATGTTCTCCGCGATTATTTTGCTTCTTCCGTAATCGTTGTTGTCCGTCGCCTGAATAGAAGAAGTCAAAACGACAGGACACTTATTACCCGAATTTTCAAGCGTTTTTAATATATAGCCGAAAAAGTCGTCGTTTACCTTATAAAAATCTTCGTTGTCTTTCGGGCGGTGAACTGCGGCAAAGTGGAATAAAAAGTCGCACTCTTTAAGGTTTTTTTCAAGCAAAAGATTGCTTGTTCCGAGCGAGTGATGCATGATATTCACGTCGTCGAGTTTAACGAGTTTTTCTATCAGGTTTTTTCCCAAAAAACCGTCCGCACCGGTTATCAAAATGTTTTTCATAATACACCTAAAAATTATTTTTCTATATTAAATACTTTATTTTTCGCATACTCTATCATTTTAAGCGGCGAAAAGTCGTAATCGTTTTTAGCGTATGGCTTATCGATAAAATTTACGTCGATATCTTCTACCTTATCGAAAATCAAAAAGTTATCGGGAACGTAGTAAGGCTTATCCGCAATCTCTTTTAAATTCGTTATAAGTTTTTTATGATATGTTACCGCCTCTTGCAGTCTTATAGTGCTGCCGTTTTGGCTGCCCAAAGGCACGTCTAACATACATTTAGCGCCCCAAATTATCGGAAGCGTTTTATTATAATACGGGCAGTAATCGTTTACCGTAAAATACGAATTTTTGTATTTTACGCGAAAGCCTTTGCCGTAGGCTTCGGTTTCGTAATTTTTTAATAGATCTTCTTCCGTTTGCTTTTCGACGGAAACAAGCCTGAAATCGCAAACCTTACCTTTATCGGATAAATACTTAAATATTTCAAACAGTATCGGGAATTTTCCCTTATCCGCACCTACGAACATAACGTCAGAGAATGTTTTATCTTTCGGTATCCTTTTATCATCCATATTCACGCCGGCGTAAATACCTTCGTAAAAAGTAAACCCGTATTTTTCGGCGTCAGACCTATCGAAAGTTAAAACCAAATCGAAATTCGCTTTAACGTATTCGGGCGTTAACTGATGCCATGTCGAGGCGATATCGAACGAATAGTATACATATTTGGCGTTTTTGTAATATCCCTTTAACAATCTCATAAAGTTATAAAAATACGGCTCGTCTTCCATTTTAAACATTGAAAACACGAACAGAATCTCGTCGTCTTTTTTGCAAGTTCTTAAAAACTCGTATTTTAAAACTTTATACGCCAACTTTTTTATCAAAAAGCACGGTAAAAACTTCGTCGCCTTATTTGAGAATATGCGAGCAAGATTTCTTTGGAACTCTCTCGACTCCGGAAAAAAGCAATGGTATTCAATATCCGAATTTATCACGTCGTAAAAAATTCCGGTCCCTTTATCATATAGCTTATCGTTCGGTCCGAAAACCACCGTCTTCATCAGTTTTCTCCTTTTTTTAATATGCCATTTATTTTGTTTATTAAAGCGTTGAATTTTTCTACTATTATAGGCTTTCTTGTGTTATAAGTTTTAACCGTTTTCATAAAGGATTTAAGATTTTGAACGGATTTTATATCGAAATCGAAAAATCCGTTTTGCTTAAATGAAACGATAAACGTATCCGATTTTTTATCTGATAGTAAAACGGGAAGTTCCAGTCTATAATGCATATAGCAGAACTCGTCCTTTTTGACCTTAAAAAATCTTCTGTAATACCTTATTATTCTGCCGTTTTCGGATACGAAAATCTGATAGTGATAATTTTTCGGGGACGGATATGCGGTCTTTATTTTAAAGCCTTTTTCAATATGCTCTTTATCGACGACCTGCATCCCCTTTTCGTTCATTATATCCGCGGCAAAGATCCCGTCGTATAATTTAATGCTTGCGGCTTTCGCCTTTTTATTCATATCCAGTTCGTCAAAAGCGACGTTTCCCGAAAATAAAACTTCTTTATAATCTTTTGAGCCTTCTGCTTGTACCTTAAAAAGTTCGTTTATCTCCGGCACGTTTTTCATAAAGCAAAGATGCCCTGCATGGTTTATCTTATCGAATTTACGGTAATCGATTTTATCCATAAATTCGGATATTTTTCCGTAAATAACGTCAACGTCGCCATACGCCCAATATTTATAGCCTTTAAGGTAGTCTTCGCAGATTAATCCATACATGGGCTTAAAGTCGCAAAGTTTATATGGCTTTGGTATCTTAAAATCTATTCCGAGTTTTTGAACAGCCATATCGTTAAATTTCGCTAATGTGGTCTTTATCCACTTAATATTTTCGGCGAGATAAATAGGCTCGTTATCGTCGGTAAAGATAAAAAAGTCCACGTCGGGATTTCTTCTTGCGCTTTCGTAAAAAAGCGCGAAAGAAGGCTTGAATTTTCCGAAATACGGTAAAATCACCGCAAACTTATTCATCGGCTATCTCCCTGTCGATCATGTCTAAAACTTTCCCGTCAACGGTCGTATCGAACTTTCTTGCAAACAATGCCTTTTTTGCCATAATCCTGTCAAAGTCTTCTACCGTTATCACGTGCGGGTGTCCCACGTTTTCTTTTCCTGGTGCTCTGAAATTCGCATAAGTAAGTGAATGCTGTTCATTCTTTTCATAAAACCCTTTCGGATCAAAAACGTCTTTATATAGCGGGGACATATTTACCATCGTTTGAAAGAAAGTCTCTTCCGGTGTTGCCGTCTTTTTATAAATCTTTATTGCTTTCTTGTTTTCATTAATATAATTGCTTATAAAATCTATCACTTTATGCGGAAGTATCCACCACGCCGAGCCGAACCCTAATTTCAAACCGAGTTTTTCAAGTCTATTTAAAGGCATTCCTAAAAATTTAACTGCAAATTTTTCGGCGATAACGGTATTTAAAACGAGAAACTTTCTTATTAGCCCTTTTTTATAATCGCGTTGGATATTATCTATTTTATTCGTGTAGTAAGCAAACCCAAATTTTCTGCCAAGCATTTCGGGAACGCCGTTAGTTTCAACGTCAATAATGGGTTTCGGATATTCGCGCTCTAAAAAATCTGTAATATAACGCTTGCTCTTTATGGGATAGTCTTGCCCCGATAGCAGCATAAAATACGAATACTTTTCGCCCGTTTTATTTTCGTTATAAGCGGCAGCGTCGATAAGGTTTAACGCAATTTGCACCAAGCTCCAATTATCCAGTTCACCATGAATACGTTTATTTATAACGAACACGTTTTTTGCACAAGCCGCAATTTCGCAAATTTCTTCTTTTGAAAGTTTCCAGTTTTTATCAAGATGGATAAAAACGTGAACGCTATCCGAAGAAACGGCTTTTATAAGCCTAATTAACTGCTCTTTATTTTTATGGGCGATGATCAGCGCTGCGTGTGTCATCCCCTTTTACCTCTTAAACAATCTATTTTGTAGCATTTTAACCATTTTTAGCGGTGAAAAATCGTAATCTACTTCTACCATGGGCGAGTTTATAAACTCCACCATTTCCTTTCCGCTGGCTTTTTTTAAGTTTTCAATAAATAGGATATTTTCTTTTTTATAATACGATTTTATTGTTGCGGTGGCACAATTTGTGATTATTTTTTTGTGGTATACGGTGGCTTCCGGAAGGCGCAACGTTGGCGCCGTTTGCGCAGAAAGCGTTATCTCGACCATACATTTTGTTTTAGAGATATAAGAAAGCGTTCGCGGATACGGGCAGTATTCGTTGATATGTAACTCCGAATTTTTATACGTAATAAGTCGCTGCCCTTCTTGATACCCGAAAAGATCTTTCAGTTTTATTACGTTTTCTTCTAAAACTCCGAACAGGAAGAAGATAACCTTTTTATTTTCATCGGCAAGTTTTTTAAATATATCGATAATCAAATCGAATCTTCCCCGATCGCCGCCGACAAAAAAAACGTCAGAAGGCTCGGAATTGGTTTTAAATTCTTCTTCGATTTTATTTATATCCTGAACAGAATAAACTTCTTCATACGCTTCGATTCCGTATTTATAAGCCTCTGTTTTATCGAAAGATAACACAACGTCGAACTCTTGTTTTATAAAATCCAATTTTTCGGGAGAACAAGTTTCCACAATGTCGTTGTAATAAAAAACAAGTTTGCTTTTTTTATATCTTCTTTTCAAAAACTTTACAAAGTCATAAAAAATACCCCTTGAAAGCATATTATATTGACAAGTAAATATAAAAAGAACTTCTTCGTTTTTACGGATCGTTTTTAAAAAGTCATAGCCAAGCAAAAACCTATAAATAAGTTTTTTTAAGAAAAACGGCGTTATTTTTGCTATTTTTCGCGTGTATAAGCGCTTTTTAACCCCGTTATTTAAATCGAACTCGCAATATTCCGTTTGCTTGTCGTTTATAACGTCCGTATATGCCCATCTAACGATACTCGGGCTTGATGCAAAGAAAACCGTTTTCATACTTTTTTCCCAAAAAATTTCAATAGTTTATTTTTTTACCGGAATATATAAAATCTATCAATAAAACGGCAAAAAATCTGTTCCCGTTTATTATGGCTTTTGCCACAAATTTATCAAACCTACCTAAATGTCCGTATGCCTTTTTTAACGCATGTTTGACGCCGTTATTAAAAATTACTTCTTTTTGAAGTTTCTTCTTTTCCTTCTTGTTTTCTATACGCTTTGTCCTGTATAAAAATCTTGTAACGTTATAAAAAACTTCTTCGCCTAAATGCGCGTCGTCTATATTTTCGATACCATATTTATCTATAAGACAGTAAAACTTTTCATAAAGCGCCACATACCATTTCCACGAGTTTACGTTAAACGCCGAATAAAGCCCGCTTGACGAAGTTTCATATCTATAAAAAGAATTGTCCGTATATAAAAGACTTTTACAGTTTGCGAAAACTTCTATCACGAAAAGTTTATCTTCCGAATACGAAATATTTTTATCGAAACGTATATTGTTTTTAATTAAAATTTCCCTTTTATATAATTTAGTTGAAAAAGAATACAGCCCTAAGTTATCTTTACCGGGATATGAAAATTTGGGTAGTATATCCCTTTTTATCTCTTCGGTAGAATAAACTTTATTAGGCGTAAGTGATATTTTTAATCCTACGCTTTTATCCCCTTCTCTCATATCGAGATCGGATAAAACAACGTCCAAATCATATTTAACGGCAAGCGTAAGCATGATTTTAAACATATCCGGCTCTATATAATCGTCGCTATCAATAAACGCAATATAATCACCCGTGGCATTTTCTATTCCTACATTTCTTGCGTTTGATACTCCGCCGTTTTTATTAAGCGCAATAAGTTTTATCCTATCGCCTTTCACCGAATTTATAACTTCAACGGAATTATCTGTAGATTTATCGTCAATAACAATTATCTCGATATTCTTATATTCCTGTGCAAATACCGAGTTAAGGCATCTTTTAATCTTATCCGCACGGTTAAACACGGGAATAATTACGCTGATTTTTTCAGTCATACTATTTTTTCCAACCAACACCTTTTTTCACTATCTTTGCGGGAACGCCCGCGATAATACAATTCGTTTCGTCAAATTGTTTGGTTAAAATAGCCCCGGCACCCACAATACAGTCGTTCATAATGCGCACGCCTTTAAGTATGGTTGCCCTTTTACCGATCCAAACGTGATCGCCGATACTTATATCTTCAGTTTCGTTTATTATTTTGCCTTCGGCATCGAAAATCGTATGTCCGTCGCCTACTTGGAAATTTATCTGGGTAGAAAAAAGACAATCTTTGCCGATAGTAAGTTTATGCCCTCCGATACAAGTAAAATTATCGTCGGAATTAGCGCTTAAATGATCGCCAATAATAATACTGTTGCCGTCTTGCTCTATCCAAAAGGTAGCGCCCGAAATATACGATCCCTTTCCTATCGAAATAACGTTCCCCGAACCCGAAATGAATATATTGCTGTTGGTAAGATTTACTCCGCCGCAAAGTTTTATAACGTTATTTTCCCCATTGCACTCAAAAGTGCAGTTTTCAAATACATCGCTGCCGTCGCTTTCTATTTTAGTGCCGATAAGCCCGAATCTTTTTATATGGCGCGAGTTGTTTAATATAAGTTTCTTTTTAAGTTTTCTTTTTAATTTTGAAAACATAACCTACTCCGCAGAATATCTTTTAAGTATCATTTTTATAGCAAAGTTTGTGCCCAAGCATTTTTTGATGAGCGATAAAATTTTTAAGTTATTTGATACGCACTTTCCCGCATATTTAAAGCACGCGGAATATTTTTTTGCGCTATCTATTATTGTTTTGCGGTAATTTTCTTCCTTAACGGAATTTAAGGTCGCCACGCCGTCGATAAAAATTCTTACGTAATACTCGTAATACTTTTTCTTAAAAGCGGTATTCTTTTCGGGAAATCTATCGTCTATATCCTTTAAGCACTTTTCCGCTAAAAACATCTTGTCGTGCGCTTTTTTGGTCAAACTTTTTTCGCTCGAAACCTGCCCGAAACACCCGTCCCACGTCATTGCGTTATAGATAATATCGTTTGTGAAATAAGTTTTATCAGAGAGTGAAATCGTTCTTGGTATCCACTCGTCGTCGTCGTGATATATCCCTTTGCAAAACCAAAGTTCGTTTTCTTTAACGAAGTCGGTTTTAAAAACCTTGTTTACTGGGGAAGAAAGTGCCAAAACGTCTTCATTATCGAAAAGAGTTATAAACAGTTCTTTCCCGCCGCCGATAAATCCGTTCACACTGTAATCGTTTTGCACCCCGAATACTTTGCCGTCGGTTTCGTTAACGTCTTGAAGTTTTCCGAAAAATATATCCACTTCGTTTTCGCTTAAAACCGAATATATGCTACTAAGAGTATTTTCGTTCGGGAAAAGATCGCTCCCTTCCAAAATCAGAAAATACTTGCCCGTAGCGTTTTTTATCCCTACGTTTCTTGCTTCCGCAAGCCCTTCGTTTTTCTTATGAACGACCTTTATTCTTTGATCTTTATTTGCGTATTCGTCGCAGATCTTTCCTGCGTTATCGGGGCTGCCGTCGTCTACTAAAACCATTTCCCAGTCGGAAAACGTTTGCGATAGCGCGGATTCAATTGTTTTAGCGATAAGCCTTTCGATATTGTATACCGGAGTTATCAGCGAAAAAAACGGACGTTTCATTTTACTTTCCTTTTTTTAAGACGGAAACTATCTTCCTTTTGATTTTATTGAGCCCCGTTTTGTGCGCAAACCGCACCAAAAAACTGCGCTCTCTTTTAAGTTCTTTGCTCGACCATATAGTCATGCTGTAAGTGTTTTTGCTCTTGCAATCGGGCACGGTATCGGGCAGCATAGAAAGCGGACAAAAATACGTCATGGGATATATTCTTATTCCGTCTATTACCTGTTCTTTGCCGTTCGGTATAAACCCGTGTTTAATAAGTATTTCAGTCATACGGACGTTAATTGAAACAAGTTTATACGAGCCGTCGGGATTAATAAACTTATCCTTACTATAACTATCCAAACACTCCTTAACAAAGGGGTTTTTAGGGGAAAACGCCATGGTGCACGCGGCAAGCTCAACGTTATCTCCGCCATAGCCGGTAAAAGCGTCGTTACGATCTAACAGCGGCGAAAAATCCTTTTTCACCTTGCAATCGACGTCAAGATACAGCCCGCCGTATTCGTATAGTGCCAAAAGCCTTGCATAGTCCGAAACGTATGCGAACTTTTTCGCTTTATACGCTTCTTTTACGTATTCGTTACAGTTTATATCGAAGTTTTGCTCGTTCCAGAGTTTGAACTCGAAAGCGGATAAATATTTTTTCCAAGACTTAAAGCACTTTGCCGAAAGTTTGGATTTATTTTCACCGCCGAACCAGCAATAATGTAAAATTTTCGGAATACTCATTTTAATCCCTGCTGCAAGGTCCTTCTAAATAAGGCGTGTCTTCGCCGTTTTCGATCTTTTCTATTAAAGTAATAAGCCTTTCCGCCGCCACTTCCGCGTTCCAAGTGCTATTCATAGTTTCATACGCGTTTGTGCCGAGGACCTTTTTTAACTCTTTATCGATTAGTATCGATTTAACTTTTTCGTAAAGTTCTTTCTTGGTTTTATATATAAGTCCGTTTTCTCCATCCTTTATTAAATACGGAACAGAGCCTATTTTTTTATTCGCAACGACCGTGCAAGCGCTGTTCATAGCCTCGCTTAAGACCGCGCCCCAACCTTCCTGTCTATCGGAAGTGAAGATAAAAATCTCGGACTTTTCCATTATACTTCTGACTTTTGCCTGAGAAACGCTGCCGAAAAGCCTTATCTGATCCTGCAATCTTTTTTTCATAATGCGCTTTTCAAGTTTTTGTTCGAGTTCACCCGAACCTACGATAGTCAGTTCGAAGTTATATCCTTCCGATTTTAATCTTTCGGCAACGTATATTGCGTCTTCGGGGTGCTTCCAAGAAATAAGCCGCCCCGCCCAAAGAATAGAAAACGGAATCTTATTTTCTATAACTGTATTTACGTCTTTATATTTTTTAACTTCGGGAAAGTATCCCCACTTAAAGGTTTTATTCGGATATGAACGGATAAAGCGCATATCCGAAGAGACGTATGCCCCCGCGCAAAGCACGAAAAGGTTTTTATTTCTTCTTTTATAGTCCTTTTTATAAAGAGATAAAAGCACGCGCGGATCTAAAACGTGCCATCTGCCCTTTTTAAAATATCTTTCAGAGTAGCGAAAAGTAAGTTTATTTTCGGCAATTCTATTTTCTATGTATTCTTCGGGCGCGTCTCCGAATATAACCACGTCCGCACTATCGCAAAGGGATTTTGCGCGAGCTTTTTCTTCTTCGCTTAAATACGCGTTTACCGAATATTCCGCATTAGAAAAATCGTCGTATCCGAAGTTTTTGCGCTCGGTAGGTAACGCCATTGTGGATATAAACTTAAAGTCTTCCCCGAGTCTATTTACCATTTCATTGCAAAAGGGCGTTTGATGATGATTTAAAAAGTTAGAAATGAATACGACTTTCATTTTTTTTCGCCTTTAATTAACCTGTTTTTTATAACTATTTATAATATCGTTATAAATTTCGACCGTTTTAGAAAAAATTTCTTTTCCGTCGTGCATCGAGATCATTTTTTCTCTTCCCGAAACGGATAGCTTTTCGCAAAGACTATCGTCGGTAAAAAGTTTATTAAGTTTATCCGCTAAAACTTCGTATTCTTCAAACCTATATAAAAGCGCGTTTTCGCCGTCTTTTGCGTAATAGGTAACCCCGCCGACAGCCGACGCCACGCTGGGCACTCCCACCGTCATCGCCTCTTTTAAAGAGTTAGAGTGGTTTTCTATCGCGGAACATAAAACGAATGCCCGAACTTTAAGATAGTAGTTTAATAATTCGCTCTGCTTTATCTCGCCCGTCCAAACAACGTTGTCTTTAACGTTAAGTTCTTTTATAAGTTTTTCGATATATTTAGTATATCCGGATCTTTTTATTTTGGATTTTAAACTTTTACCGCTTACCTGCGGAGTGCCGGGAACATATAATTTAACGTCAGGGTAACTTGCCTTTAACATGGCAAGAGCCCTTAGCATAATGTGTAGCCCTTTAATTGTGTATCCGGACGCCGTGCACATTATAGAGTGCTTTTCCGCCTTTTCAATATCCCACTTTGCGGATTTGAATATTTCGTTAAGGCTTTCCGCCCGTTTATATATTTTAACTTCGGGGTATGCAGCTTTAACGTAAGAATCGCACCAGTCGTTTTCGGTAATAACGTTTTTGGCGATGGATATCATTTCCCTTCCATGCTTTGCCGCTCTATAAAACTTTTTCTGCTGGGAAAGTATTCCGTCTTTTTTTATTATATCCCTAAACGTTATTGTCTTTTTGATTTCTTTATAAGGTATTCCCGCAAGGTAAAAGCGTGCGATCGAACTCATAACCCCCTGCATATGAATAACGGCGGGAATATCCCCCTTTACTTTAAGCGCGCAAAGCCCGTGCGGAAATTCCGTTCCGAAAACGTGAATTATATCGGGCTTTTCGCTATCAATAACTTCCTTCCACGCGGCAAGATTTTTCTTTTTATTCGCATTATAAAGCGGCGGATAGTTATCGGGAAGCGCGTAATAGGTAACGTTATCGTCAATAACCTTTACCGTCTTTTTTACCTTATATGCGGTTGCAAAAACCACGTTGTGATCGGAGCTTTTCTTAAATTCCGAAAGAAGGGCTTCAAGCCAAAGTCCGTTGGTTCTTTTACCTGTAAGGCGCTGACTTAACGCCCCCACGGGGATATTACTTATCCATAAAACCTTCATTGTCTGCCCCCTTTTTATTGATAAATGCAAATAATACCGGTGCGAAGAATCCTAAAACCGGCAACCACATACCCGTGTTTACCGCAGAGAACATAAGTATTTGCAAGAACGTCCAGAACACGAAGCCGAAACCTTCGCAATTTTTATACGGTCTGAATAAATACTTATAGATTATTCGATACATTGCGATCAAGAAGATTATACCGAACATACCGTATTGAGCCATAGTATCGAATATAAACGAGTGCCCGCCCATACGCGTGCCGTTTATCATACCGCCGAGTATCGGGCTGTCGATAAACGATTGTAGCGAGGTTAAATATAACCCTACCCTATCGTCGTCAATATCCTGCAAACCTTCACGCCCGTTTGCAAGCGCGCGAAGTCTTTCGGAAATATCTTTGTTTTTTATAACGTCCGCCAAAGAGTTAAGCCCCATAGAGACGTAATCCGATAGAACGATTATTAAAAACAGCGATATTGCGAGAATAATGATAACTTGCGTTACCGATAAATTCTTCGGGAAGATCAAGAATATCGTAGATAAAACTACGAATATAAACGCTATCGTATATCCCGAAGTCAAACATAAGAAGAAGTTTAATACAACTATCGCGGTCATTATCGCCCAGTGCAGTCTTTTTTTCTTAAACGCGTATATCGCGATCGGATAAACCAGAATACAGGTATAAACGAAATCGTATCCGCCGATATTCATTAAGTCGTAAGTAACGGCTTTTGCCTCGTTTGAATCGCTTACGGTGGCGATATATCTCGAAGCGTCGGGATATACGGCAAGTCCGATAAGCGTAGTTATCGAAGTTACTACGAGCGCGATAAATATAACGTATGAAAAATATTTTGCCGCGCCATATTTCATTTTTCTTATAACGAAATATCCGAACGCAACGGGAGACAGATCCAAAAGAACCTGATACAGCCAAAGGAGAGTTTCCCAACTGCCCACGACGTAAATAAATACTTCGTATACGATAAACGGCAACAAAATATTCAGCATTTCGGATAGCGACGACTGACGCTTGGCACTTAACGTCGCGATGAACGCGAGAAGAAGAACCAACATATAAGAATACGTGGTAAGGTAGGAACTGAATATACGCGCAATGATAGGCATAGTGCTGTATAAAATGACTATCGTGAATAAAAATTCCAAAAACGGTGGTTCTCTTCTTCTTTGAATCATCTTAGCAAATTTCTTCTTCTAAAAATTTTTTTATTTTTTTCGCTTGAATAACGTTCGATTTGTTTTCTTTAACGAATTTTGCGGCTTTATCGCCGAGATCGTATCTTATCTCTTTTGAAAGCGACAAAACTTCTTTTAGTGCTTCCGCTATCCCTTCAGCAGTCTCGTTTTTTATAGTGAAAACGTAGTCTAAATACTCTTTCGGCATACCGGGTAAAACCGTGGTTAAAACGGGGGTTGCCGAAGCCATGTATTCCATATTCTTTGACGGAAAAGAATATTTCGTATATTCGGGATCGGAAGGTCTCGGGTTAACTAAAAGCGCCGCTTTTTTTTCTTCGTCAACTATCTCTCCGTTGGATTTAATACCCATATAAAGGACGTTTTTATGATTTTTTGCCGTCTCTGTAAGTTCTTCACGATAGTCGCCGTCGCCGAAAATTTTAAGTTCCGCGTCTATTATGTTTGCCTTTATAAATCCTTCGACTAAATTTTTTATCCCGTAAAGTTTAACAATGCTGCCTGCGTAAATAACAGTTTTTTTGCCGGTCTTATATTCTTCCCTATTCTTTCGCTCAATCGGCACTATGGAAGAATCCGAATGCCCTTCGAGCACGATATAGGGCTTGTTTAGCTTATTTACTTTTGCGTTCATCTGTTCGGTCAAGAATATAAACCCGTCCGCAAGCGCAAAAAGTTTTTCGTTTATTTTTCTGGTCGTTCCGCCGGACATAAACTCCGGAAGATCGGTAACTATCATAACGACGGGGATCTTTCTTTTCTTTGCGGCGCTAACTAACCCGTAAGAGTTGGCTATATTTAAACAGTCGCATAATATAACCGTCTTTTCGCCATGAGCGTAAAACTTCTTTAAGCTGCGCCTTGCTTTAAGGTAAATCCCGAGTTGTCTTAACACGGGGAAATTTATCGTGTTATAGTAATGGTAAAAAACGCCGTCTTCCGTTTCGTCCTTTTCGCGGATAAAGAGTTTTTTGGTTACGTTTCTGTTTATGGGAAGCCCCGATAAACAGGTTACCTTTTCCCCGCACTTTGATAGCCCTTTAATGAGCAGCCCGTGATATTTTTGATCGGGTTGCAAAACCGCGACTTTCTTTCCCGAAAAAATTTCGCCGTATTTTCGGTCGCTGCAATTTGAAAAACCGTATAAAATATTCATACTAAATCTCGTTATAAGAAATTTTTTCAAGCCCGCCGGTCAGCGAATTTATATCCGAAAGTTTTTCTCCGACGCCGAAATTTTCATCAAAATCTATCCTATCGATAAGATCTCCCGCCCTGTTATAGTCGGGGTGAACCATAATTTCGCATAACGAATTTTTTATTATGGAAGGATTATATTTAATATCTTCTATAGACCCCATCTTGTCCGTAGTGATAAACCCGAGTTTTTTAAGTTTGCGGTTATAAAGTTTTTTACCCAAAACCTTATAAAACTTTATTTTACCCATATTGCGGTGAAGCCTGATCTTTTTTATTCCGAACTCTTTAAGTAAAGCCGCAATCGTATCGATAAAGAACATATCCGTATGAATATGGTGGTGCGAATCTGCGTGCGATATGGGAAAGCCTATCTCTTTTAATCGTGAGATTTGAGCAAAAAGTTCTTCGCGTAGATTATCAAGCGAAGATTTATCCGGTTTAGCAAGCCTGTTTATTCTGCCGTGAAACTTTCCATCCTTGCAAAAAAACGGATCGGATTTGATATTTTCTGTAAGCGGAGTTCCTTCGGTAACGTTTAAATGAACGCCCACCTTATCCGAAAAGCCGTTATCTTTGGCGATTAAATACGCCTCTTTGATATATTCTCCGTTGGCGCAAGCCGTGGTGGAAGATATTAAGTTTTCGCTAAAAGCGGCGGCTATCGCCTTGGTGCAACTCTCCGTTAGCCCGAAATCGTCCGCGTTTATAATTATTTTATTTGTCATTTTTCAAATACTTTCTAAAAGCGTCTATATGCGTTTTGGCAATGTTTTCTATCGTGCAGTCTCTAATTACCGATAAAGACTTTTCGCCCATTTTCAAAAGTTTTTCGTCGTCGTATATAACCGATTGAATTTTTTCGGATAAAGACTTATCGTCGCCGACTTTTACGATAAACCCGTTTTCGCCTTCGCTGACAAGGTCAAGTCCCGCCATACACTTATCGGTAGTGATTATCGGAAGCCCGCAAGCCATAGCCTCGTTTATAACAAGCCCCCAAACGTCGCCTACCGTCATTAAAACGAAAATATCCGAAGCCCTATAATACTTTTTGAGATCTTCTTTTCCCATAAAGTCTACGTAATGCACGTTATTTAGCCCCGCTTCTTTCGTCATAGCGGCAAATTCTTCGGTGGGCTGCCCGCCGACGATATAAAAGCCGATATCCTTATCAAGCGCCGCCGCCGATCTTAAAAGCACGTCATATCCTTTGCCGTAGCCGTTTAAGTATGAAAATCTGCCGACGGAAAGAATAACTCTTTTTTCATTTATGCCAAGTTCTTTTCTTAATCTTGCCTTTTCTTCTACTAAAGGAGCGGCTTTAAAAACGTCTTCTTTATACAGCGAAGAAAAGGTATGCTTTATTATCCTTTCTTCCCCTATGCCGTAACTTTTCAAAAAGTCCACCGCGGAATACGAACCGCAAAGGAAATACGGCATGGAACGGATAAGTTTTCTTTTGAATATATTTTTGATCGATTTTTTTGTGCTATTATTAACCGTTCCGTCCATATTGACGAAATAGTCGATACCTAACTTATTCAGTTTTTTGGCGTTCATCACTTGCGTGAAAAACCCGTATCCGTCCAAAATGACTATATCGTAAAAACCCTTTTTTACTTCTTTGATAAAGTCTTTGGATACTTTGCCGATAATCGGATACGTTCTGCCGTTCATAAACACGAACCGACAGTTTTTCGACCGTTTTGAAAGCCACTCTGCATTTCTTTCGGCGTTGGTTTCGTATAAATAGTAAACGGTAACTTCCGCGTATTTTGAAAGTTCGTCGAGCCAGTCTACTCTATAAGGCGCTAAAAGCGAAGTGGAAACGATTATTTTTAACTTTTCTTCGCTAAAAGAACCTTTTATTCTCGGCAGATATTTACCTATAACTTTGCGGTAATTGTATTCTGCGACGTTAATTCTCGGCAAAAAGCCCTGATCCCTATCAATAACGGTTTTATCGATACAGTATTTAAAGGTAGAAAATAATAATTTATAGTCGGTGCTTTTTAAAACGCCGATTGAACGCGGAGAGCATGCGTATGCCGATCCGTATGGGAAGGCGAAATACTCTGCCTTGCACCCGTATTTTTTTCTAAACTCCGTAGCGTCCGCCTCTGACAGCAACCTTTTTTCACCGAGCCTTCTCGAAAGTTTATGATGCTTTGTGTGATAGCCCACCGTGCATAAAGGATTTTTAATTAATTCTTTCAGTTCTTCTTCGGAGATATAATTCGGCTTATTTAAATACTCTTCCGTTATAAACACGGTGAAAGGAATATTTTTTTCGGTTAAATACGGCACGCCGTTATGAAATGCGTCCGAAAACCCGTCGTCAAGCGTTATAACCGCATATTTAAAAGCGTCTTCTTGTTGTGCTTTTTCTTCGACTTGATCTACCGAAATAAAACTATATCCGCGACTAATAAGAGTTGAAATAAACCTTTTAAACCCTTTTTCGGTTATGCAGATACTTTTATCCGACCACTCCTTTTGGTTATCGTTTATCTGATGAAACATAAATACTTTAACGCCGTTTCTTTTGCGGTTAAAATATTCTTTGTTTTTTTGTCTTATCGAATATATCTTTTTCAGCATACGCTTCTTTTCTTCATTATTATGTAAAACAGTTTTTTAGATAAAAGTCCTATTCTTGAAACGATACGAACCGAGCGCTTCGGGAACTTTTTAAGTTTTTTAAGGTGAGTTTTTCCGTCAAGCATTGAAAATAGTTCTTTCCACGTTTTAAAATCCCCGATCCTTGCCGAGGCTGAAATCGAGCCCAAAACCCAGCGTGGAAGCAAAAATTCGTTCTCTATCGAACCTTTATCATATAGCGAAGGCAAGGGTTTCATATATTCGTAACTATCGGCGATTTTTTCGGCTTTCGTGGAGTTCATTATAGAAGTACCGCGAACGAAATACTGGTAAAGCGGCTCTTCTATATACCCAACCTTATTAACCTTACCTAAAACCCGCCACATAAAGTGCTGATCTTCCGACCACGCCATCTTTGCGAAAAACAGGTCGTTCGATAAAAGGAATTCCCTTTTATAAAGCGTGCCGGGTGCCAAAATCACTTTGTCCCTTAACAAGAACTCTTTGGTTATCTGATCTTTTGTATAGTAAACGGGCGATTTTTTTTCGCAATCTTTTAAGCAATCTACTTCGCTTTTAACGTAGTGAAAATCGCAAAATATAAAATCTTCGTCAAAGTTAAGCGCGCCCACAAGCCTTTCTATCGTGAACGGCAGAATAACGTCGTCCGCATCCAAAAAGTAAACGTATTCGCCGGTTGCCGCTTTAAGCCCCGTGTTTCTCGCCTCACCAAGCCCCATATTGTTTTGATGGACTATGCGATACGGAAAACCACTATCCGATAAAAACTTTTCGGCAAGTATGGCGGAATTATCCGGAGTGCCGTCGTCCACCAAAATAAGTTCTATATTTTTATATGTCTGCGCAATTACCGATTTTAACGTGGGGATAATATAATCTTCAACTTTATAAATCGGGATTGCAATAGATACGGAAACGCTCATTATTCCACCTTGTTATTTGCTGTCTTATATTCTTCAAGTATACTTTCAAGAAGGGTAAAGAATTTTTCTTTTGCAAAATTTTCTTCAAAAAACTTAACGGCGTTTTCTGAAAGCGCTTTTTTATTCTTTTCGGCAATGAATTTTTTTACGGCTACCGCAAGCCCTTTTTCGTCTTCCGCGTTCGCGCAGTATCCCGCACCGGACTTTTCTATAACCCTTTTAGCCTCGCCGTCGATTGCACCTATAACGGGCTTCCCTGCGGCGATATAAGACTGATATTTCCCGGGAAGCGTGTATGAAAGCACGGGATCAGACTCCATAGTCAACAGCATTGCGTCTGCATTTTTATAAAAGGACGGCATTTCAGATAGCGGTCTTTTTCCGTAAAAGAAAACGTTAGTAAGCCCTTCCGCGCTCTTTTTCACGTTTTCAAGTTCCGAGCCGTCTCCAACGATGTGAAAATAAAGATCTTTTTCGTCTCTAAGTATTTTAGCGGCGGAAATGATCGTATCTACTTTTTGCGCCTTTCCTATATTGCCCGCAAAGGTAAGGTCGATTTTTCCGTCGGGAATTTTTTCGCAATCTTTCGGGTTAAATATGCTTTCGGCGTATTGCGGAAGATAAACGGTATCCTTTATTCCGAACTCGTCCGCAAAGTATTTTTTAAAGCTTTCTGACGTTACGAGTATTTTATCCGACGATTTATATATCTTTTCGGAAACTTTACGGTAATGCTTATATATAAAAGAATTTCTTTTTATCCCGCCGGCGACCAGACTTTCGGGCCAAAGATCAAGGCAGTATAGCACAAGTTTTTTGCCGAAAAGTTTTTTATACTTTATTCCGGCTTCTGCCATCATTACGGGAGAGAGCTGATTGATAAGCACTACGTCAAAATCCCCGCCGAGTTTTTTTACAAATCTTTTAGAAGAAAAGGCAAAACTGTAATAATTTAAGAACCGAAATAAGATCCCTTTTCTTCTTCCTACGGTGCTGCACCTTATAACTCTGACGCCGTTTATAACTTCGTTTCGGTGTTCCTTTCCCTTATACCCTTTAAATATTTTACCTATCGGGTAGTTCGGAAGCCCTGTTAAAACGGTAACTTCGTGCCCACGAAAAACAAGTTCTTCCGCCGTGTCGGTTATTCTGAACTGCTCGGGATAATAGTTTTGGCTGATTAGTAAAATTTTCATTTCGACTGTTTGTCCGTATCGTCTTTTTTATTTTCTTTTTCTTTATTTAACTCGCCCGTTCCGCCTTCGACCACGCCGTCGCTTTTAAGCACGGACTTGACCGTCATAAAAAAGCACTTGCAATCAAAACCGAAACTCAGCCTTTTAACGTATTCTCCGTCGAGAGCTGCCTTGTCCGCTATTTCGAGCTCGTCCCTGCCGTTTATCTGCGCCCAACCGGTAAGCCCGGGCTTAACGTCGTTTGCGCCGTATTTATCCCGCTCGGCAACCAGATCGTCCTGATTCCAAAGTGCGGGACGGGGCCCTATTATACTCATTTTTCCCGAGAAGATATTAAATATCTGCGGAAGTTCGTCAAGCGAAGTTTTCCTTAGCCAAGCACCGACTTTGGTGATATACTGTTCGGGATTTTCAAGTAAGTGCGTCGGAACGTCGTGCGGGGTGTCGATACGCATCGTTCTGTATTTTATAATATTAAAAGTCTTCTTTTTCTTGCCGATTCGTTTTTGCTTAAAAAATACCGGACCTTTGGAATCGATCTTGATCGCGATAAAAAGCGCTAAAAAAAGTGGGATAAGGACTACTATTCCGATAAACGAAAGAAAAATATCTATCAATCTTTTGAAAAAGTTTTTATACATCTTTTGATATGTTTTAAGCGCGTTTTTATAAGTTAAAGTCTAATAACGAGCAAAAACGCGTCTCCTTTTAAATAATAGCATTATAACTTAATCATTATACCAAAGGTAAAAGCAAATTGCAATAGAAAAATAAATATATTTATATATATATATCATATATCGGCAAGTTTAAATAAGTAATACCTATTATCCTAACGCGACGTCTAAAATCATCATAACGGTAAAGCCTATCATAAACCCCCAAGTCGCTATTTTAGTAGATTCGCTATTATGCGAATCGGGAACAAGGTCTTCTATCACGACAAAGACCATAGCCCCCGCGGCAAACGATAAAAGCCACGGCTGGCATACGGTTAAAAAGGTAGCCAAAAAATAGCCTATGACCGCGGCGATAGGTTCTACCGCGCCGCTAAGCGCACCGAACAAAAATGCTTTACCCTTCGATACCCCGCCGCTTTTAAGCGGAAGCGAAACTGCAGCCCCTTCGGGGAAATTTTGCACGGCGATTCCGATTGCAAGCCCTAATGCGGAATACGCGGGGTCTTTTAATGCCGCCGCGCCGCCGAACGCAAAACCTACCGCAAGCCCTTCCGGAATATTATGTATCGTTATCGCAAGAAAAAGTTTAAACGTCTTTTTAGAGCGCTCGTTATCACCTTTAAGCGGCATGTTAAACCCCTTTTGCGGAATAACTTTATCTAAAAGCACTAAAAATCCGCCGCCCAACAAAAAACCCACGGCGGCGGGAATAAAGGCAAAATTTCCGAAACTAACGGACGATTCTATTGCGGGAATAAGCAGCGACCAAACGGACGCCGCGACCATGATCCCGCCGGCAAGACCCAAAAGCGCCGAGTCGGTTTTTCCCGAAACGGAAGACCTAAAAAAGAATACAAGCGCAGAGCCCAAACTTGTTGCCAAAAATATAATCGAAAAGCCTATAACCGTCAAAAAAACGTTGCTCATCTCTTTCGTTCCCCTCCGATACTTCAATATCGTTTTATCTCTTCTTACATACTATTCGGAAAGGAGTTTAAAAGTTAAAAGCGGCTAAGATATAAGCCTTAGCCGCCATATAAGTTTTTATTTTTTATTTAAATAATTTTCTGTTTATAAGCCACAGCAAAAACGAAATAAGATAGGTAACGGCAAGTATAAGTATGCATACTATAACTCCTGTCCATATTCCTTTTGCAAAAAAGGCATACCAGTCGTATTCTATCGGAACTACGCCGCCTTCCATATGCGTAAACACCACGGTAAGGTAAAATACCGAATATAAAAACATATGCGAAAGCCCTATAAACGTAACGTAAAACGGAATATCGTTTCTATTTTCAAAAAATAAAAACACGACAGCAGAGCATACGGGGATCAAAAAGTGGAAAAAAAGATTTGCATTTGTAAAGAGTGAAAAAAATCCCGTGTCTACAATGGGTGCAAGATAGCATACGACGGTTAAAAACGTCAACACGACGCCGACCGTGAAAATGAGTTTAAGTTCGTATAATACCTTTGGGATTTCGGATATTTTTTTAGTTAATAAAAGTATCCCGTATACCGTGAAAACACCAGACATCACGCCCATTATAACGTTAGACTGAACGGTGAAAAACTTGAACGCGGAAATGCCGAAAGTAGTGTTATCCGCGCCCGTCATTTTCACTTCAAAAAGCGTAAAAACGGTTCCCAAAACCGCCATAATAAAGATTGCGGCGTTAAATACGGTTGCTATTTTTATTTTTTTCATATGTTAAATTACCTTTTCTTTTTACGGTATCATTATACCATATATCCGTATTTTTTTCAAGTTAGAAAAGTTTGCTTTTTTTCACTTGCGTTTTTAATCTTTCGGTGATAATATTATTTGGGTAAATTATGTTAACGCTTATCTTAAAGTGCGCAGTCGGCGTTGCCGACACCACTTTTGCAAAACTTTATGCCGTTAAGGCAGACGAAGGAGCGATACCGAAACTTTTATATATCTTTTTGGTTTCGGTATTTTCTATTTTTCTTTACGCCGCTTTCGGTGCTTTTAATCTGCCGATAAACACAGCAACGGCTATATATGCTTTAATTTACGCCGCGCTTGCCGCAGGAAATATGTTTATCCAACTGATTATTTATAAAAAGGTCAACCTTATAATGTTCGGGCTTTTGGTGAATTTTGCCTCGCTCGTTCTTCCGTCGGTTTATGCATTTATCTTCCTTGGCGAAAGTTTTTCCGGCAACTTCGCCGTTGCAGCAGCACTTATTTTAATTTCCGTGCTTTTGCCGATAAAGGATCTTAAAAAAGAAATTTCAAAAAACAAAGACGGCGAAAATAGCGGTAATACTTCCAAGGGAAAAACCGTCCTTATAATTATCTCGCTTATTCTTTTCGTATTTATCGTCGCCGCAACTTCTATCATTTCTAAACTCGTCGCGTCGGACGAGCGGGTAACGAATAAGTTTTCTTTCTTTACTTATACCAACATCTTCGTGATGGGTTTTACCCTTATTGCATTTATCCCCGCCGCCTTAAAAAACAAGTCGGGCTTAAAAGGATATATGCACAGATTTTTCGGTAAAAACATAATCTTTGCCCTTCTTTCGATAGTGGCAAGCGCCGTGTCTTTTACCCTGTCTTACACCGTCTTAGAAACGATGGATCTATCTTTAAATCAGTTCGCGTCGCAAGCCGTGTCCACCGTGTTTTTAACCGCCGTTTCCTATCTCGTTTTTAAAGAAGGCTTAACAAAAACTACCGCTATCTCCGTTATTCTTTCTATCCTTTCATTTGTATTTTTGTTCTTTATAAAGTTTTAAGTTTGATTATTTTTTTTGCCAAATAAAAAACCAGTCTATTTATAAGGCTGGTTTTATAATTCTATTCCGTCGGTTAAATCTTCAAAACAAGTGTCTAAAACTTTTATCATTTTTATTATGTTATATAGCGTCGGTTCAACCAAGCCCCTTTCCCACTCGCTTACGCGTTGCTGCGTAGTCCCCATTTTTTCAGCAAATACTTTTTGACTCATTTTATTCATCTGACGAATATTTTTAAGATTTTCACCAAACTTTTTCATATTATAATTTTACGCTAAACTTAGTGTTCTATTCTTGACATACACTAAATATAGTGTTAAAATTTAGTCATGTTTAATAATAAAAAATTACCAAAAGGGTTTATTACGCTGGCTTTTGGAAAAAGATACAGAAAACTAGCCAAAAACCTCCTTATCTCTTATAAATTCGGCAAAAATTCTTTACCTTTTTGCGTTATTACGGATAAAAACGATTGCCATCTTAAAGGGTTCGATATAATAAAAGTTGTAACGCCGCCGGA
>CACXGN010000008.1 GCA_902767225.1 uncultured Eubacteriales bacterium
GCCTACCTGTTCGAATCCCGTTTAAGCACACAAACAAAAATCCGCCATCCAAAAGGATAGCGGATTTCCGTGGCGGAGAAGATGGGATTCGAACCCATGTGCCGGGGAAACCGGCAACTGCATTTCGAGTGCAGCTCGTTACGACCACTTCGATACTTCTCCGTGAATTCTATTATACACAAACACTTTGTTTTTTGCAATCAAATATTAGTAAAAAAATACTTATTTTAATTGAAATAAAATATCGTTGACATTATTTTTTACGTCGATTATAATAAAAATATAAAAATAATTAAAATAGGAGAGTATATGGTTCCCACACCTGTATTTGAATTATTCGGAAGACCCGTTTATCTATACGGTATTTTTATTGCCGTTGGTATAATCGTTTGCATGGTCGTATTTTTCTTATATACCGCAAAGGCTAATATGAGAAGGGAAGTTCAAGATTTTGCCTTTTATATTGCTATTTTAGCCATTATCGGCGGATTTGCCGCAGCGTGGTTCTTCCAAGTTATGTATAACTGGATCGAAACGGGGGTATTGAACTGGGGCAGCACGGCGATAACCGCTATGGGCGGCTTTATCGGCGGCGCGGTTTTTTTCGTTGCGTTTTACTTCGGGATCGGCGCACTTGTTTTTAAGGGCGAAAAGAAGAATTACCATAAAGATGATTTCAACACAATTTTAAGGGTTGCGCCTATTTGTATCACGATAGCGCACGCGTTCGGAAGGCTCGGCTGTCTTATGGCGGGTTGCTGCCACGGAGCGTATCTCGGCACGGAATACGTAGTCGGCGGAATATGGATGCATTGCGACTCGAACGGATGGGGATTTTACGTTCCCACGCAACTATACGAAGCATTGTTCCTTTTCGTTTTGTTTGCAGTTTTATCCATAATGTATTTTAAGCGTAGCAATATAACTCACGTGGTTTACCTTGCGGGATACGGAATTTGGCGTTTCGTTATTGAATTTTTCAGAACGGACGCTCGCGGATTTACCTTTTTGGGGCTTGCGCCTTCGCAATGGCAATCATTTGTGTTTATTGCCGGAGCAATCGCGATACTTATAATCTTTTTCGTCAAAAAAATACCTTTTAAGGTCGAAATAAGGAAAAGGGAGCAGGTAGTAAAGGAAAAAAGCACTCCCGAAACGGACGCTAAATAAACGTAAAAAAATAGAAAAGAAAAAAGACTTTGCAATTGCAAAGTCTTTTTTGTTGTTGATTTCAAAATTATTCGGCTTTTGACGCTTTATCGAGTTTTTTGGAAAGCTTAGCCTTTTTGTTTGCGGCGTTGTTCGCATGAATAATATTCTTGGAGCATGCCGAATCGATAACAGCAAAAGTATTGTTCAAAGCGATTTTTGCTTCGTCAAGTTTACCTTCTTTAATCAAAAGTTCAACTTTCTTGATTTCGGTTTTAACTTCAGAACGGATGTTTTTGTTCTGTTGGGTTTTTTTATCGTTAACTAAAACTCTTTTCTTTGCGGATTTGATGTTGGGCATAAAGCACGTTTCTCCTTACAATCGTTTGGTTTAATACTTTAACAATTTTAACATAAAAAATTTATAAAAGCAACTACATTTTAAATATTATTTATTCTTTTTTAATTAACTTTATCTTTTTTTGCCGTAAATTCATAAACTTTAATATGGCAAACGGATATATAGCGGTTATAGACAGCGGAATAGGCGGGTTGACCGTTTTGAAAAGTTTAGTTAAAGAGTTCCCGAACGAAAATTTTATTTATTACGGTGATAATAAAAACGCGCCTTACGGCAACTATTCTGCCTTTACAGTCAGAAGATTGACGCTTAAAATCTTAACCGAACTTTTTTGCTACGATATAAAGTTCGTAGTAATTGCGTGCAACACGATAAGTTTATGCGCGGCGGATCTTGTTCGCGGGGTGTATAAAACTTTCTGCGTTTATCCGCCTGCCGAACTTTTGGAAACAAAAAAAGAGTATACGGCGCTTTTGGCTACTTTATCAACATGCGACCACTATAAACATTATAAATATATAAGACCTTTTCCGCTTAAATATCTTGCGGGGGATATAGAAAGGAATATTTTTTGTTTAGACCATATAGACATAACTTCTCATATAAAAAAAATTCCCAAAAAATATAAAAATGTTATTTTGGGATGCACACATTACGGTTTTGTAGAAAATGATATTTCTATCCACTTAAAACCACCGAAAACCCTAAACGGAACGAAGGCGTTGATTGCGGCGATAAAAAAAGACCGTAAAATTTCAATAAACAGTAAAAACATAAGTAAAAACCAAGTGATTTTTATCGGAGAAAATTCAAAATATAATTTTGAAGTATGGAAAAAAGTAGTCATAAACTAAAAATTAACGCCAAAAAATTTGAAAAAATTGCAAAAAATATAAAAAATAGGGTTGACGGTGGTCAAAATGTATGCTATAATTTTTTCAAATTCAAAAAGGGGGTTAGTCTGCGTTATGCCGGGAAAAAATTATTCTCACCAGTTAGATGCTAAAAACAGAATGAGAATTCCTGCAAAACTTCGCGCCGAACTCGGCGATAAGTATACGATAACTATCGGAACCGGCGGCTGTCTTTACGTTTATACCGAAGAACAGATGAAAGACGTCAGAGCCCTTTTGGAAAACGTCAATGCATACCGCGGAGACGAACTGAAAGTCGCAAGATTTATTTTGTATAACACTTGGGAAGCGGAAGAAGATAATCAGGGCAGAATACTTATCCCAGAGAATTTAAGAAAATACGCAAAACTTGAAAAGAACATAATCGTCATGCAAGGACCTAACTGCATAGAAATTTGGAGCGAAGAAGTATTTAACGAATACTTTAACGACATTAACTTCGACGTTCTTGCCGACGCGGTGGACAAGATAAAGAATAATGGCTGAGTTAAAGCATATCCCCGTAATGAAAGACGAGTGCATAGCGGGACTTAAAATCAAAAGCGGCGGGATATACTTTGACGGAACTCTCGGCGGGGCGGGGCACTCTTATGAAATATTAAAAAACAGTTCGCCCGACGGAAAACTTGTCGCAACCGACCTTGACGAATACGCGATCGAGCGGGCAAAGGACAGGCTTTCCGAATTTGACGGAAGATTTAAGATAGTTCATAGCGACTATAAAAACTTTCCGGAGATAAAAAAAGAGTTAAATATCGACGGATTTGACGGAATATTGTTGGATTTGGGCGTTTCGAGTTTTCAACTTGACGATAAGACACGCGGGTTTTCGTATATGGCGGAAAACGAAGAACTCGATATGCGAATGGACAAGCAAAATCCGCTGTCCGCAAAAACCGTCGTCAATAATTACGACGAAAAAAGATTAAAAGAGATAATAAGCGAATACGGTGAAGAAAAATTTGCCGCATCTATCGCAAAAAAGATAGTAGAAACGCGGAAAAGCAAGCCGATTTCTACCGTGAAGGAATTAAACGATATAATTTCTTCGGCAATACCTAAAAAATTCCAGCAGGGCGGACACCCGTCTAAAAGAACTTTTCAGGCGATAAGAATTGAAGTCAACGGCGAACTTGACGGGCTTTACGACACGGTGATTTCCATGTGCCGCGGGCTGAAAAAGGGCGGAAGAATAGCGATAATCACCTTCCACTCGCTTGAAGACAGAATTGTTAAAAGAGCGTTCCGCGAACTTGAAACAGACTGCATATGCGATAAAAGTTTACCGGTTTGCGTGTGCGGAAAGAAAAAAGAAATAGAAATAATAACCAAGCATCCTATAACGGCAACGGAAAAGGAACTTGAAATTAACGGCAGGGCAAAGAGTGCGAAACTCAGAATTGCCGAAAGAATATAAAAGGAGATTTATATGTTTACACCCAGACGTTCTGATAGCGGTTACGGAAACTACGGCGGAAGAGATGCGGTAGGCGTTTTAGAAAGGGAAAAATCCTTAAACGCCGATTTTAACGTGGAAGAAACTGATGAAGAAGCAAAAGAAAGGATGCATAAAAATCTCGATAAACTTTTGAATTTCGACAGATATTCTCAAATTACCGAAGAAATAGCGCCGATAGAAGAAGTTAAGGCAAAACCCGTAGAAGAAGTTGCGCCGAAGGCTGTTTCCGACGAAGATTTGATGCCGTCATCAACCACAAGGCAGTTCGGCGATAGCGACGCAGAAAGCGTTTATAACGATATGATGCGTGAAAAAGAACAGTCTAAGGATAGTTTTAAGTTAAATCTTAAAGGAAAGATAATGCTTGCGCTTTACGCCGTTGCGGTAACCGTTATTTTGGCGCTTATTATTGTAAATAGCGGCGTTTTAATGGCGCTTAGGCAGAGCAATGCAAACAGCGCGGCGGAACTCAACGCGCTTTCGGGCGAATATAATAGGGTGGTTGAAGATATCCGCTCCATTTCCGGAGACGACTATATTTCGGGCGTTGCCGAAAACGAACTGGGAATGATAAAATAAAATAGTCTAATGCCGCACCCGACAGAATAAATATTAATAGTTACGGTTGGGGGTGGGAAAAATCAAAAACGAATTTTCATTTTCTGTTTTACGAAAGAGGTTATTCGCGATACTGATCGCGGTAGCCTTTTTAATTTTGTTCGTTTTGGGAAGACTTTTATACGTTCAAGTGATCTGGGGCGAAGATCTGCAAAGAAAGGCAATCGATCAATGGACGAGGGAAATTCCCATCGTTGCAAAACGCGGCGATATTATCGATAGAAACGGCGTAAAAATCGTATCGAACGACGATACGTATACGGTTTTCGTTCGGAAAAAGGCGGTGGTAGATACCGAAAAAACTTGCCGCAAATTAGCCGAAATTTTAGACCTTAAATACGAATTCGTCTATGATAAACTTACAAAAACGAAGTCAAGCGAAGTTACCTTAAAAAAACAAGTTCCTAAAAGTTCGATAAATAAAATAATCGAAGGTTCATTTTCGGGCGTGTATTATTCGAGAGATAATTCTAGAATCTATCCATACGGCGATTTTTTGACGTCCGTTTTGGGTTTTACTTCTACCGACGGAAAAGGGCAGTCTGGCATAGAACTTTATTACGATAAGTATCTTTCGGGGATAAACGGCGAAATTTTATATGAAACGGACATTGTTGGCGTTGAAATAGACGGCGGAAAGGCAAGTTATATTCCGGCTACCGACGGGCTAAACTTAAAACTTACCGTGGATTACGAGATCCAGCAACTCGTTGAAACGGCGATGAGAGAAGCCATAGAGATCCATAACGCAAAGTCCGCCCAAATGATAGTCCTTTCCCCAAAGACGGGGGAAATTCTCGCGATCTGCAATAAGCCGTCGTTTAACCTTAACGAAATACCGAGAGACGATCTGCCTTCGCTTAACGCATTAAGCCGAAACGGACTTGTTTGCGATATTTACGAGCCGGGCTCTACGTTTAAGGTCTTGACCGCCGCGGCAAATATTGAAGAATATATAAACGGCAACCCGAAAGCCTTTTCCACGGAGCATATCTTCAATTCTTCGCGGTATAGATATATCGACGGGCAAAAAATAAAATGTTGGAGCAATCACGAGAACGGAAAACACGCAAACCTAAACTTGGCGGGCGCACTTAATAACAGTTGCAACCCCATATTCGTTGATATTGCGACTTCGCTCGGTAAAGAAACCATGTATAAATACGTAGATCTTTTCGGTTACGGAAGCGTAACGGGGATAGATTTTATGGGCGAAGCGCAAGGCATGGTGCTGCCCGTATCCGTAATTCAAAACGTTGACCTTGCAAGAATATCTTTCGGGCAGACTATCGCGGTAACGGGGCTCCAACTTGCCGCGGCAACGGCAGCGGCAGTAAACGGCGGATATTTGTATACGCCGTATCTCGTTAGCGAAATTTATGCCGAAAACGGTATAATCGCCGAAAAGATAACCCCTAAACTTAAAAATAGAACTATAAGCGAAAAAGCGTCTAAAATGCTTGCCGAAATGTTAGAAAGCGTCGTTAAAGACGGGTCGGGTAAACAGGCTTATATCGAAGGATATAGGGTAGGCGGAAAAACGGGAACGGCGCAAAAATACGAAAACGGAGTTATTGCGCACGGTAAATATATCTCGTCTTTCGTAGGGTTTTTCCCTGCAAACGATCCCGAATATTTAGCACTCGTTATAGTAGACGAACCCGAAGGTCAGTATTACGGCTCTACCGTTGCCGCCCCGTATGCTAAACAAGTATTTGAAAATATTATAAAACTAAAAAATATTAAACCTTTTGAATAGAAAAAGTCCCGATATTGTATCGGGACTTCTAAATTTTAAATATTTCGTCATAAGAAACGCCGAAAATGGTTTTAAGAAAAATCACTTCGTCGGGGTAAATGTGCCGCTGACC
>CACXGN010000009.1 GCA_902767225.1 uncultured Eubacteriales bacterium
CAGAAGTCCATCAAGTTTTTCATTATTATGTTGCCTGCGTTTTTCGCCCTCGTGAAACCCGTTTCCACCATAGCGAACCCCGCTTGCATAAAAAACACAAGTGCCGCGCCTATTAAATACCAAAATTCTATAGTCATAAATTTTCTCCTTTAGTTTTATTTCACGCCGAATAGTAAATCTCCGTAAGTCGGGAACGGCCAGTATTTTTCCGCCGTAAGCGTTTCGGCTACGTCCGCCGCCGCACGGAGTTCCGCCATATGCGGCAATAATTTGTCTCTTATTTCATACCCTTCCGCTATTACTCCGCCCGCGGATTTCAAAGCGATAAGTTCTTTTTCCAACTCGTCGGTTTTTTCCATTATCTCGTAACAAAGCACCGAAAGTTTTTCTACCGTCGTTTTTTCGTATTCCACCGACGCGCCTGAAAATACTTTGACTTTGTTCTTAGCCGTTTCGGATAATTCGCCGACATAACCTTCTATCGCAGGTAAAATCTGTTTTCTCGCCATATCCACCATTGTGTTCGCTTCGATAACTACCGTCTTGCAGTAGTTGTCAAGCATAATTTCACAGCGAGATTTTAGTTCGGTTTCGGTAAAGACGTTGTGAGAGGTCAACATTTTAACGTTCTTTTCGTCAAGTAAGTGTGGCATACAATCGGGCGTAGTTTTATAGTTTAACAGTTCCCTATTTTCCGCTTCTTTTATCCAAGCGTCGTCATAACCATTACCGTTAAATAAAATGCGTTTATGGTCTTTGATCGTCTTCTTTATCATATCGTGAAGCGAAGTTTCAAAATCTTCCGCCTTTTCTAAGCGGTCGGCGTAAATTTTAAGACTTTCCGCTACCGCGCTGTTAAGCATAATGTTAGCGCACGAAATACTGTTTGAAGAACCGAGCATACGAAACTCGAACTTATTGCCTGTAAACGCAAAGGGCGAAGTCCTGTTCCTGTCCGTCGTGTCGCGCGCAAATTTAGGCAGTATATCCACACCGAGTTTTATGGTCTTCTTTTCCGTTCCCTTATAAGGCTCATCTTTCTCTATCGCATCAAGTATTGCCGTAAGCTCGTCACCAAGGAATATAGAAACTACTGCTGGCGGCGCTTCATTAGCACCGAGCCTGTGATCGTTACCGGCGGTTGCAACCGATATTCTTAATAAGTCTTGATAATCGTCCACCGCTTTAATTACGGCACAAAGGAACAGTAAAAACTGTGCGTTTTCACTCGGTGTTTCACCCGGAGATAATAGGTTTACACCAGTGTCGGTCGCCATAGACCAGTTGTTATGCTTACCGCTACCGTTTACCCCAGCAAAGGGCTTTTCGTGCAAAAGGCAGCAAAGTCCGTGTTTTAAGGCGACCTTCTGCATTATTTCCATAGTGAGTTGGTTATGGTCAGTCGCAACGTTTGTCGTCGTATAGATTGGCGCAAGTTCATGTTGTGCGGGTGCGACTTCGTTATGTTCGGTTTTAGCGAGAATTCCGAGTTTCCAAAGTTCTTCATTGAGATCAGCCATATACGCCGCGACTCTCGGTTTAATAACCCCGAAGTAATGGTCTTCCATTTCCTGACCTTTTGGCGGTTTTGCACCGAAAAGCGTTCTTCCCGTATAAACAAGGTCTTTACGCTTATCGAACATCTCTTTATCAACCAAAAAGTATTCCTGTTCGGGTCCGACCGAAGTACTAACCCTTTTAACGTCGGTATTTCCGAAAAGTTTAAGTATTCGGAGTGCCTGTCTACTTAGTGCGTCCATAGAACGAAGAAGCGGCGTCTTTTTGTCAAGCGCTTCCCCGCCGTACGAACAAAAAGCCGTAGGAATACAAAGACTTTTATCCTTTATGAATGCGTAAGAAGTCGGGTCCCACATGGTATAGCCGCGCGCTTCAAACGTAGCACGGATACCGCCCGACGGAAAACTCGACGCGTCAGGCTCACCCTTAATAAGTTCCCTGCCCGAAAACTCCATAATCACTCTGCCGTCGGGGGCGGGAGAAATAAAACTGTCGTGTTTTTCGGCGGTTATGCCGGTAAGCGGCTGAAACCAGTGGGTAAAATGCGTCGCACCGTTTTCTATCGCCCACTCTTTCATGGCGTCGGCAACTGCGTTTGCTACCGACAAGTCGAGTTCCGTGCCTTCGTCTATCGTCTTTTTTAATGACTGATATACCTTACTTGAAAGCCTTGCCTTCATAACCCTGTCGTCAAAAACTTTACTACCGAAAATTTCCGTGATTTTTTCCATAATCTTTCTCCTTGAAAAGAATTTAAAAAGAAAAAGCGCCCTTTAAGTATCAACTTAAAAGACGCCTTTGCCTTTTTCAATTTTTATACCGTAATTATATTCCTTTGTTTTTTTTCTGTCAATAATTTTTCAATGCTTTGCTTACAAAAAATTTTAATACCTTCCATAAATAATTTTTAACGAATATTTTTGCAATTGAAATTGACAAACATTATTTATGAGAGTAAAATGTGTGTATCAATGAGCAAAGGCGTTCATTGTAGGATTTCCTACGGTGAACGCCCTTTTGTTTTTTAAATTCATTTTAACGGAGTTAATAAATGAAAAAAGAAGGCGAAATCAGAATACCGTCCGGCTGCGCAATATCAGCTGTAATATCAAAAGACGGGAATAAAATGACGGGCGAAAAGATCATTGAAAGTATGATACCTATGCACGACCGCTCCAACGGTCTCGGCGGCGGTTTTGCGGGATACGGGATCTATCCCGACCACAAAAACGAATATGCCCTGCATATTTTCTTTAACGATAAATACCGCATAGAAGATTGTGAAAGAATAATTAAAGATAGCTTTGAGATAGTAAAAAAAGAGATTATCCCTACAAGGAAAATTCCCGAAATTACCGACGAACCCATTATAATGCGTTATTTCGTCTCTCCGCTATTCTCCCTGCTTCGTTCTCTCCAACTCGACGAAAAAGAATTCGTGGTAAGAATTGTAATGAAAATCAACACCGAAGTAGATGGGGCTTACGTTTTTTCAAGCGGAAAAAATATGGGGGCGTTTAAAGCTGTTGGGTTTCCCGAAGACGTCGGAAGATTTTATAAACTAGATGAATACGAAGGCTATTCATGGACGGCGCACGGAAGGTATCCGACGAACACCCCGGGTTGGTGGGGCGGCGCCCATCCGTTCGGACTACTTGATTATACAATAGTCCATAACGGCGAAATATCATCTTACGACGCTAACCGCAGGTTTATAGAAATGTTCGGTTATAAATGCACTTTGCAGACGGATACCGAAGTCATAACGTATATAGCCGATTATCTTATACGCCGTCAAGGTTTATCTCTTACCGAAACCGCGTCGGTCATCGCCGCCCCCTTTTGGACGACGATAGAAAACAAGCCCGAGAAAGAAAGAGAAAAACTTAAATACTTGCGCACTATGTTTTCAAGCCTACTTATAACAGGTCCTTTTTCTATCATTTTAGGGTTCGACGGCGGGCTTATGGCACTTAACGACCGCTTAAAACTCCGCTCAATGGTAGTTGGCGAATATAATGACAAGGTGTTTATCGCAAGCGAAGAAGCGGCAATACGTAAAATGGAAATAAATGCAAAAAACATTTACGCTCCACAAGGCGGAGAACCGATAATAGTAAAAGTAAAAGAAGGTAAATTTTAATGAGTATCAATTATATATATCCCGAATTCGAAGTGGTAAGAAATCCAAACCGCTGTATTTGTTGTAGGGTTTGCGAAAGACAGTGCGCCAATGAAGTTCACCGTTTTGACGCTGACGGCAAAGTTATGCTGTCAGATGAAAGTAAGTGCGTAAACTGCCAGCGTTGCGTGTCGCTTTGCCCTACCCGCGCTTTAAAAATAATTAAAAGCGACTGCGTACTCCGTGAAAACGCAAATTGGCAAAATCAGACGATTAAAGAAATATATAAGCAAGCGGAAAGCGGCGGTGTATTGCTGTCGTCTATGGGAAATCCCAACCCACTGCCCGTATACTTCGATAAGATTTTAATAAACGCGTCGCAGGTCACGAATCCTTCGATAGATCCATTACGCGAACCTATGGAAACAAAGGTGTTCTTAGGTAAAAAACCGAATAAAATCGAACGGGATAAAGACGGAAACTTTATAAACAATCTTCCACCGCAGATAGAACTGTCTATGCCCGTAATGTTTTCCGCTATGAGTTACGGTTCTATCAGTTATAACGCGCATAAAAGTTTAGCGCTTGCCGCACAGAAACTCGGCATTTTATACAACACGGGCGAGGGGGGACTGCACGAAGATTTTTACGTTTACGGCGACAATACGATAGTTCAGGTGGCGTCGGGGCGTTTCGGCGTTCACGAAAATTACCTTCAAGCGGGCAAGGCTATTGAAATAAAAATGGGTCAAGGCGCAAAACCGGGGATAGGCGGACACCTTCCCGGAACTAAAATCGTCGGGGACGTTTCTAAAACACGTATGATACCCGAAGGTTCCGACGCTATTTCCCCTGCTCCGCATCACGACATTTATTCGATAGAAGATTTAAGGCAACTCGTATATTCATTAAAGGAAGCGACGGCGTATAAAAAACCGGTAATCGTCAAGGTCGCGGCCGTTCATAACATTGCGGCGATAGCGAGCGGAATAGCAAGAAGCGGTGCGGACGTTATAGCGATAGACGGTTTCCGTGGCGGAACTGGCGCAGCACCTACGAGAGTCCGAGACAACGTTGGTATTCCTATAGAACTTGCACTTGCGGCGGTGGACAAACGTCTCCGTGATGAAGGTATAAGAAACAACGTTTCTTTGGTGGTAGGCGGAAGTATTAGATCTGCGGCAGACGTAGTTAAATCAATCGCTTTGGGTGCTGACGCTTGTTATATAGCGACGGCGGCACTTCTCGCACTCGGCTGTCACCTTTGCCGCACTTGTCAAACGGGTAAATGCAACTGGGGAATAGCGACGCAAAACCCCGAACTCGTAAAACGCCTTAACCCTGAAATAGGAAGCCAAAGGCTTATTAACCTTATGACGGCTTGGAAACACGAAATAAAGGAAATGATGGGCGGTATGGGTATAAATTCCATAGAAACTCTGCGAGGCAACAGACTTATGCTCCGCGGAATAGGACTTAATGAAAAGGAGTTAGAGATATTAGGTATCTCTCACGCAGGACAATGAAAAAAATTTACGTCAATGAAAAATGGTGTTTAGGCTGTCATCTTTGCGAATATAACTGCGCCTTTGCCAATTCCGGTGAAACGGATATGGTAAAAGCCTTAAAAGATAAAGAAATAAGCCCACGGATTCACGTAGAAGAAGACGGAAAAATAACTTACGCAGTTTCTTGCCGCCATTGTGAAGATCCCGTTTGCGTTAAAAGTTGTATTTCGGGCGCTCTTTCTAAAAAAGACGGCGTGGTAACGATAGATAAAAACAAATGCGTTGGTTGTTTTACGTGTGTTTTGGTTTGCCCTTACGGTGCGGTTATCCCTACCGATAAACACGCTGCGATTAAATGTGAACTATGTTTAAAAAACGCTTGCGGCTATCCCGCCTGCGTTAAGGGTTGCCCGAACAAAGCCATCGTTTACGAGGAAAGATAGTATGAAAAATTACGTTATAATAGGCGGCGGAGTTGCTTCCGCCAGCTGTATTGAAGGAATAAGACAAATCGACAAAAGCGGCAAAATATATCTTATATCGGGCGAAGGAAAGCCTACTTACTGCCGTCCGCTTATCTCTTATTATCTTCAAGGGATAACCGATTTTAAAAAGATGAAATACCGCCCCGACGAATTTTATACCGATAATAATTGCGAAATGATTTTCGGAAAAGCGGAAAAAATCGACGCCGTAAACAAAACGGTTAAAGTCGGCGATAAAACTATTAAATACGACAGGCTTTGCGTGGCGACAGGCTCTTCCCCTTTTATTCCGCCTTTTAACGGTCTCGATACGGTCAAAAACAAAACCGCTTTTATGACCGAGGACGACGCGCTTTATATTGAAAAAAACATCTCGCCCGATACGAAAGTTTTAATTATCGGTGCGGGACTTATCGGATTAAAATGTGCGGAAGGACTTGTCTCCAAGGTCGGTTCTATTACTGTTTCGGATTTAGCGACGAGAGTTCTTTCAAGTATTTTGGACGACAAGTGCGCTAGCTATATGCAAAAAGTTTTAGAAGAACAAGGCGTTTCCTTTATTCTCGGCGACAGCGTTTCTTCTTTCGATAAAAACACGGCAACTTTTAATAGCGGAAAGGTCGTTGATTTCGATTTACTTATTCTTGCCGTCGGCGTTAGGGCGAATATATCGCTCGTTAAAGACGCGGGCGGAGAAACTAACCGTGGAATAATAGTAAACGACAAGATGCAAACTTCTCTCCAACATATTTACGCCGCGGGCGACTGTGCAGAAGGATACGATAATTCAATAAACGCAAGAAGAGTGCTTGCGATTCTTCCTTCCGCATACGCTCAAGGTTTTACGGCGGGCATCAATATGGCGGGTGGCAATAAATCGCTTAACGACGAGTTCCCGTTAAACGCCATCGGTTTTTTCGGACTTCACGCTTTAACTGCGGGCGCATATACCGGCGAAATGTATGAAGAAAAATCCGACAAAAATATAAAAAGGCTGTTCTTTAACGATAATAAACTCGTCGGATTTATTCTTATCGGCGACGTAAAAGGTGCGGGAATTTATACGTCGCTAATTAAAAATAAAACTTTTTTAACGGAAAATATGAAAAAATCGCTTGAAAAATCGCCCAGCTTGGCTATTTTAGGCTCTCTAACCCGTTCACAAAAACTCGGAGGTGTGGTATAATGATCAAGTTAAACGCATCGAATTTAAATTTCGACACATTAAACGAAACCGTGCGCAAAGCAAAAGAAGATATTGAAATTTCGGACTGTTTAGGTCAACGCTTTATCGGGGCGGGGCTTTCGGATAAAAACCTTACTATTAAAGGAACTCCCGGGAACGCTTTGGGCGCATATCTTAACGGTTCCACTATAAGCGTTTTCGGAAATGCGCAAGACGCCGTTGGTGATACTATGAACGACGGTAAAATCATTGTCAACGGCAATATTGGAGACTGTGCCGGCTACGCTATGCGCGGCGGAAGAATTTTTGTAAAAGGCAACGCCGGTTACCGTGCCGGTATTCATATGAAAGCCTATAAGGACAAAATACCCGCACTCGTTATAGGCGGCTCGGCGGGAAGTTTTTTAGGTGAATACCAAGCGGGCGGCGTTATAATAGTTTTAGGGCTTAACTCAGATAAAAATATTGTCGGTAATTTTCCATGCACGGGTATGCACGGCGGTAAAATGATACTACGCTCCAACTGTAAAGGCGTTATTTTCCCCCAAAACGTGCGCGTTTCCCCTGCTGAAAAAGAAGATTTAGAAGAGATATTCTCATACATAAAAGAGTTTTGCGATCATTTCGGTTTTGATGCGAACGAAATTCTGAATGCGGAATTTACGGTGATTACTCCCGACAGCAACAATCCTTATAAGCAAATGTACGTCGGAAATTAAATAAAGGAAGGTAAAAAATGTATTCTAAAGGCGAAGTCATAGAATTCGTAAAAGAAGAAGACGTAAAGTTTATTAAACTTGCGTTTTGCGACGTTTTCGGCAAGCAAAAAAACGTGTCGATTACAGATAATGAACTTGAACGCGCGTTTAAAACTGGCGTTGCAATAGACGCTTCGGCGATAAAAGGTTTCGGTGACGAAGCAAAGTCCGATTTGTTTTTACATCCCGACCCTTCTACTCTTTCCATTTTGCCGTGGCGACCGGAACACGGAAGGGTTGTCCGTATGTTTTGCGATATAACCTACCCTGACGGCACGCCTTTTGAGTGCGATTCAAGACTTATTCTTAAAAATGCCGTGAAAGCCGCAGAAGAAATAGGCTTGTATTTTTCTTTCGGCTCCGAACTTGAATTTTATCTATTTAAGTTAGACGAAAAAGGGCATAAAACGGAAGAACTCTATGACAATGCGGGATACATGGACGTTGCCCCCGAAGACAAAGGCGAAAACATACGGCGTGAAATCTGCTTAACGCTCGAACAAATGGGTATATACCCCGAAAGTTCTCACCATGAAGAAGGTGCGGGACAAAACGAAATAGACTTTAAGTATAGCGATCCTTTAACTGCCGCCGATAATGCGATAACTTTCCGCCAGGTAGTAAGTTCCGTAGCATATAGAAACGGACTTTTCGCCGATTTTTCGCCAAAGCCTGTGGCGACTGCCCCCGGCAACGGTTTTCATATCAACTTTTCAGTTAAATCAAAAAGCGGCTTGGACGTTATGTCAAACGTTATAGCGGGTGTTTTAAACAGAATTGAAGATTGCACGGTTTTTATGAATAATTCGGAAAACTCTTATAAACGTTTCGGCGTAAACAAAGCTCCGAAGTTTATAGCGTGGTCAAAGGAAAACCGTTCGGAACTTATAAGGATACCCGCGGCAAAAGGTGATTATGAGCGCGCGGAACTTCGCTCACCCGATCCGCTTGCAAATCCTTATATCGCTTTCGCTTTAATTATATATTCCGCCATCGAAGGAATTAACGGCAATGAAAAACTTCCCGCCCCCGCAGATTTCAATATGTATAAGGCAAACGAGGAAATGCTTAAAAATTATAAAAGACTTCCCGAAACGCTGATAAATGCAAAGCAAAAAGCGGCAACAAGCAATTTTATCACAACACACCTTCCGAACGCGATAATTTCGGCTTACACTAAATAATATAAAAAAGGATTTTATGTCTCTTAAAGAACACGTTTACAGCGTTCTTGTTGTTTCGGCTTCCGAAAGTTTTACGGAAAACGTGATGCCGTTTTTACCTGAAGCGACCTATCGCCCCGTAAAGACCGCAAAAAGCGTAAGCGAAGCGCAAAGAATCATAGCCGAACGCTCGTATGATCTCATAATTATAAATACGCCCCTTCCCGACGACTTCGGGGCAAAGTTTGCGATAGATATATCGGATAGAAGTCCGTCTGTCGTTTTGCTTTTCGTTCGGAGCGATAATTATCACGA
>CACXGN010000010.1 GCA_902767225.1 uncultured Eubacteriales bacterium
ATATTCGCCGACTCTTTCGGTCACGAAGATTTTATGATCAAAGCCGCAAAAGAATTTACGAACGTTCAGTTCTATCATGCGACCGGATATAAATCTCAGATAGAAAACCTTGCCAACTATCACAACGCGTTCGCTTCCATCTACGAAGGAAGATATATTGCCGGATACGCTGCAGGTCTTAAACTTCTCACTATGACAGACAAGGCTGTTGACAACAATTTCAAACTCGGTTATATCGGTGCATTTACCTATGCTGAAGTTATCTCCGGATATTCTTCTTGGTATCTCGGTGTTAAATCCGCTCTTGACGAATTCAATGCTGAAAACGGAACTGCTTACACTTGCACTATGGATGTAACCTTTACCGGTTCTTGGTATGATGAAGCCGGTGAAAAAGCTGCTGCTGAAACCTTGATTGCAAGCGGTGCCGTTCTCGTTTCTCAACACGCTGACTCTATGGGTGCTCCTACCGCTTGTGATACCGCTAACGTTCCTAACGTTGCGTATAACGGATTGACCGGCAAAAACACCTTAGTTGCTTACTCCAAAATCAACTGGGTTCCCTATTTCGAAATGATGATTGAAAAAGCACTCGGCGGCGCTGACGTTGCTACCGACTGGACCGGAACAATTTCCACTAATTCCGTTCAATGGGCTTTAGGACCCGGTGCTGCTGCAGGTTCTCAGGAAAAACTCGTTGCTATTGAAAACGAACTTAAAAACGGAACCAGAAAGGTATTTGATTGCAGCAATTTCACCGTAGCAGGAGTTCAATTAACCGTCAGCGATCCTAATGTTGTCTTAGACGCTGCAACCGGTATTACTTACTTTGCCGAAAGCGTAACTCAGTCTGCTCCTTATTTCGATCTCGAAATTGACGGAATCACTAGACTTGACGTTAGATACTAAAAAGTTAAAAAGTTTAGGGCGGGATTTATTCCGCCCTAAACGGTTATCTTAATTCAAATTTTAAACTCAAAAAATGCGAGCAAAGTCCCGCATATTTCTATTTTTAAGGAAAATTTTACGGTCTTTAGGAGTTGCTTAATGGAAAAAACCATAGCGATAGAATTAAAAAACATATGTAAATACTTCCCGGGCGGAGTAGTTGCAAATAAAAACGTAAATCTTACTGTTTATAAAAACGAGATTTTAGCAATACTCGGCGAAAACGGAAGCGGTAAAACTACGCTTATGAATATGATTTCTGGTATTTATTTCCCAGACGAAGGACAGATTTTTATAGGCGGAAAAGAAGTCGTTATTAAGTCCCCCAAAGACGCATTTAAATACCGTATCGGTATGATCCACCAGCATTTTAAGCTTGTGGACACCTTCACCGCGGTCGAAAACGTTATTTTGGGAATTAAAGACGGCGGATACAACGAAGAAAAGGTTAAAGGAAGAATAAACGATTATATTTTAAATCGCGGATACGTTCCTTCCGTCAAAAAGCCCGTTAAAGAAATGTCTTTAAGGCAGGTTAAAAAGTGCGCGAAAGAAATTATGGCGCAATTTAACGAAGATATAAATTTGAAAACTTACCCGAAAGCGAGAAAGGCGGCGGTAGAAAGGGTTAAAACGCTTGCCGAACGCTACGGGTTCGAAATAGATTTAAAAAAGAAAGTATACGATATGTCTGTTTCCGAAAAACAGACTGTGGAAATTATTAAAGTTTTATACCGCGGGGCGGATATACTTATTTTGGACGAACCGACTGCGGTTTTAACTCCGCAAGAAACAGAAAAACTTTTTGACGTTCTTCGTAAAATGAGAGAAAACGGTAGAGCGGTTATTATAATCACCCATAAACTTAACGAAGTTATGGAAATTTCGGATAGAGTTTCCGTTTTAAGAAAGGGTGAATATATCGGAACGGTAAATACTTCCGAAACAAGTGAAAAGGCGCTTACCGAAATGATGGTAGGCAAAAAGGTCGATTTAAAGATCGAAAGGGCAAAAACCGATTTCGACAGACCGTTGCTTGAAATAAGAGATTTGGTTATCGATAAAGACGACGGAAGTCGCGCTATCGACGAAGTAAGCTTTTATATCCGCGG